>NZ_CP053085.1:3884319-4531705 GCF_013004105.1 Gemmatimonas groenlandica | reverse complement strand
AAAGAGATCGCGGGTGCCACCGCGATTCGAGACGAAGATCAACGTGCGCTGATCGAGCCACACGGGACTGGCATTCAACGTCGTGGGTGGCACTAGGACACGCACCGGGCGCGCGGCGTCACGCCCCGACGGCGGGTTGGCCGTGGCGATCAGGACAATGGCGCTCGGCCCCAGATTCCCGATGGCCACGCCGAGCGTCGACTGATACGCACGATTGCCGATCGTAAACTCCGCATTCCCCGACACAGCGGCGAGCCACCGTCCATCGGGAGACCACGCGAGTCCGTGGATCTGGGTGGCGCCGGTCGCGATCACGCGGCGCGTACCCCCGCTGACCGGCATACGAAAAATCGTATCGCCGGTCACCCAGGCCAGCTCTTGTCCGTCGGGCGACCAGACGGGCGACGACGCGAACCACTTGTCGTTGGGCCGGGGCGCCAGCACCAGCCGCGCGGTGCCGCCAAGAGCGGGCACGACCCAGACACCGCCGTCCGCCTGAAAGGCGATCGACGTACCATCCGGCGACCAGCGCGGTAGACGCTGATCACCCGCCACGGAGGCCGCGATCGGCACTGCCTGGCTCCCGTCGCGCTGACGAAGGTAAAGGCGCATCGCGCCCTCGTCGCCGGCCACGTAGGCAATGTTCAGCCCGTCCGGAGAGATGGCCGGATCGAGTTCGAACGACTCATCGGCGGCAATTCGCCGAGCCGCCGACACGCGGAGACTACGCAAGTCGACATCGTCGAATCGCGTACTCGCCTCCGGCTGGGCTTTCCACGCGAAGAGCCCAAGCGCGGCGACCGTGATGCTCAGCAACGCCACGATCGCCGCGCGGCTCCGGCGCGGCCCCGGGCGTGCCGGCTGCGCGATGGGCGCGATGGGCGCGGCCGCATGCATCGTCGGCGACTCCGCCGGCCGGGCCTCCGGCACTGGCAGCGGCATCGGCACTGGCATCACGGGCACCGGCAACGGCTCGGACGACGCCCGAGGGGTCTCGGCGATTGTCGCCGGCGCCGCTGGCGGCGGACCGGGTGTCTCCAGCTCAGCACGCAGCTGCTCCGCCAGCGCCGTTACCGAGGCTGCGGCTTCGGTTCCGAACTCCTGCGCCACGAGCTGCTCGTGCACGCGCGCATGGCGAATGGCGCCGATCCGATCGCCCGCCGCTGCCCTCGCCCGCATATACGCTTCGGCAATCCGACCACTGAACGGATCCATGGACGCGCGTTGGCGCCACCAGTCCACCGCCTGATCGGTCTCGCCGCGCTTCGTAGCGTTGACCGCGAGCCGCTCGAGAAGCGTCTCGTGTCGCCGCGCCAGCTCCGCGCGCTGCTCTTCAATGCGCCGGTCGAAGTCCGCCAACCCGGGGACACGAAAGCCGTCGAGAAAGGGACCACTGTACAATCTGGCCGCGCGCTCGAGTTCGCCACCGTCGATCGCGTCGGCATACTCGAGGACATCGCAGGTGGCGACGTCACGATTGAGGCGAAGCTCCTGCACGCCGAGTAATAGCTGTTCGTCGTCGAGCCCCGTTCGCAGCGCGTAGAGTGCCTGCGTGAGTCCGCGACGCGCCACCTCCTCGCTTCCGTCGGGCCAGAACAGTTCGACCAACCGATCGCGGGACACGCCGCGCTCGCCGGACTGCGCAATCGTCGCCAGAATCGCCAGTCGACGAGGCTGCGTCGCCGACGGCGCCGGGAGGCGTTGGTCGTCGCGGGCGACGGAAAGTCCACCGAACAAGCGGATTCGAATCATTCCGCCAAACTAGCGCTCCAGCGTGACCTCCGCCGCCCGATACAACCAGACGCTCACCCCGATCAGGGCCGCGCAGGGCGCTAGAAACAGCCACTGCCCGGCCGTCGGCTTGCTGGTTGGCATCACGACGAGGATGACGAGACTGGTGGCCGACAGCACGAGCAGGCAGACAGCACTGGCCCGGCGCAGCCCCGGTGCGAACCCAGCCAACGAAAGGGCCAGGCAGAGCACTGGGAGCACATAGATACCCCACCGCACCAATCGGTCGGCGTGAGTGAATAGGACATTCAATACCGCCAACATCCCCTTCGCGCGGGCCGCCTGCCCGACGATCAGGAAGGCGGCCGCGATCAGCGCGTAGGGGAGTGCCACGACGGTGGCGACGAGGTGGGCGAAGCCACGCAGCACGGCGCGGACCGGATGACGATGGTGACGCTGTTGGCTTGACCTACGCGCGGATGCGGCGACGGCGCGCGACGAGGCCGAGCGTGGCGAGACCGGCCGCCATCAGGGCATAGGTGGACGGCTCGGGGACCGTCGTGCTGGGCGGCGGGCTAGAGGTGATCTGTGTACCGAGAACACCCAGCGCGTAGTCGCGACTGGCCCAACTATACAGGCCTTGAGCGGGTTCCACATAATTGTACAGGTCGCTGGACGTCGACTTCACGAAGAAATCACCGTCGATCAGCGCGTTGACGCCGTTCACGCCTCCGGTACTGTTGAGATAAATGTCGACCTGGCTGGCGTCCAAGCCGACGGGGGCGAGGCCGACCCAATACGTGCCGGCCGCGAGCATCACATTCAGACCGGAGACCGTCGATCGGATCCCCTTGTAGTCTCCGTAGTTGGTGCCGGTCAGGCTATTGGTCGTCGGACCGAGGCCGGACCACTCGAGCTTTCCGGCGTTACCCGTCGACATGCCGCTCCGAATCTCCCAATTCGCTGTCAGCCACGACGAAACTGAGCCCTTCGTGTTGAACTCACCAAAGACGCCGGTCACGTTCCAACCCGCACCACCCACGACAAAGTTTTCGAAGATGATCTGATTCGAGCCTGACCCGTTGATGGTGTTCGACGCGGACGTCTGGCCGTCGCCATTCCATTGCCCGTTAAAGAACAGCGTTTGCGCAGACGCGGTCGTTTGCGTGGCCAGTACGAGAACGGCCGAGGCAAGGCCGCGTGTAATCCATCGGTGCATGTGTTCGCTCCGGTTGCAGGTCTCAGGGGCGCCGATTTTCGCGGCGCACGTCACGAGACTACGGTATTCGGCGAGCGCATCGCATTCTCGTCAAAAAGTCTTCTGCGTAAGTCATTGACCTGCTGTCATTTGCGCGCGGTTGCTGTCGGCACGGTCACAGCGTCGGTGCACGCGGGGCACAAGGGGACGATCACCACCGACTCCCCCGCGCGGACACCGCCAGCGGTGATCGCTGGGTGAGTGCCGTTGCTAAGGTTGTCGACATCGCCGGTCGCCACCCGCTCGCCAGCAGACCCCTCGCAGCATTCAACCGTGACCGACCGCCTCCGCTTCATCAGACTCGCACTCCTCCTGCTGGCGTCGCCGGTGATCGCGGCCGTCGACGCGCCGGCGCAGTCGTTGGCCCGCCCGAGCGCCTCGACGCTCTCACCGTCGCTGTTTGGCACGTGGCGTATTCGCAGCGGGATCGTCGCACCCTGGGTCACGACCGACAGCCCGTCGTGGAATCGTGCGGCGTATCTCGCACACTTGGTTGAGCTTCGCCCGACGGCTCTCGTCGGCCCGGGGCCGTTCGCGTGTGCCGCCCCGCGCTACGAGCCGACCCTCATGCCACCGGAAGCACTTTTTCAGGGGAACCTGCCGGCGCCGGCAGCGACGACCGCACGAGCACTCGGCTTTGCCAGCGGGCTCGTGCGCGGCATCAGCATCCGCTGTGCTTCGGGGATCTTCGAGGTGCACGTCGTAGACGCCACGCATCTGATGGTGGCGGTCGACAACGTGATCTGGACCTTGGATCGCTCGCCGGGCGCCCTCGCCGCCGGGAAGACGGCGGAAGGCGTGGTGCAGGCGCTCGCGACGACGCCCACACCACCGTGGGCCGACGTGGCCTGGCGTACGCAGGCTTCGGCGCGGCAGCTGGTGCGCGACAGCACGGTATCGCCCGCAATGCTGTCGGCCGATTTCGATGGAGACGGTCGGCCCGATGTGGCCTGGCAGGTCCGGCATCGACTCACGCACGAACGTGGCATCCTCATTGTGCACGCCAGCGGTCGTCCGGCGCAGCTGTGCGGCGCCGGTGTGCCGTTCGGAAACGGCGGCCGCAACTTCGATTGGATGGACAGCTGGCAGGTGGTTCCACGCGATATCGGTGCGGGCGCTGCGCTGCTGGTAGCCAAGGCCGAATCCGCCAGCGGGCGTATCGAGTTCCGCGCCGGGCGTTATCAGTGGCGTCAGCAAGGGGACTGACGCCGTGTGCCGTGTGCGTGTGCCGTGTGCGTATGCCGTGTTCCGCAGTCCGATCTTCCTCTCACCAACCCTCCGATGAGCACGCCTATGTTGATTGACGCTCCGACCTCCACCGAGTCGATCCGATACGAAACGCTGGGCTACCTCGACGCCTACGATGCCGTCCTAAATGGCGACTATGCCTTCGTGGCGTACCGGGAAGTCGACTCGTACGGATGGCGCGTGCGCATCCGCTCGTCGCAGACGGCGGGCGCCGTGTTCGAGCCCGATGCCATGCGCGTGCAGGCCCGAGCCGCCGGTGCCCAAGGGAAGCCGTACTTCGTCTGGGGCTACACCTTTGAACCCACCGCCGACGACGCCCGGCAGATCGAATTTCGCGTCCATGTGGTGAACGGTGCGCCGTCAGCGATCGAAATATTTGTGCGACTTCGCACGATCGATGGCACGCCGGATACGCCCAAGTCCGTCACGTTCGCGTGGCCCACGGTGCAGGAGTAGCGGTGCTACGCGACCCGCTGATCGTGTGCGGCGTCGGCATGGCCATGCTCCTGATGGCCTCGTGCAAGCCGGCGGCGGATGACGAGCGGCTTCGCACCGTCAACGAGACGCTGCGCGAGTTGCAGCTGCCGCCCGCGCGCGCGCGGGCGATGACGAGCGACGGCGGATGGCGCGTGGTGGTCGACAGTTCATCATCCACGCGACTGCTGCTCATCCATCAAGTGGCTGCGCTGGTGCTTCCCGACGGCACCATTACGCTGACGGAGCCCGTGACCGCCTTCCGCTTTACGGACAATCGCTGGCGTCAGTCCGCCAGCGTACTCGGTAGCGAAGTACTGCCAGCCGCCGTCGAAGCGCTCCTTGCGCCGGAGTTCAAGGAGCGCGATCACACGTATGTGTATCTCGCCCACTGCATTTCACTCGACACGCGTGATGTCGCCGGCGCGCAGCTCGCCGCGCAGATTCGCGCGTCGGTGTCAGACATGACCCAGCGCGTTGCACGCTACCGACGACTCGGGTTCATCGGCGCGGACGCCGAGCCATGACGGACACGTCGCTCAATCACATCGATGTCGCGTTCCGGCTGGCCGTGGCTTCACTACCGGCGGCGTTGCGCAGTCTGCTCGATGTTGAACTCGCCGCCGGGAACCGTATCATCGACGTCGGACACACGCATCCAGCGCCACCGGTCGGGGCGTTCGTCATGCTGGAGCAGCCCGTCTCCACGCAACCGCGCCACAGCACCGCGGACATTCGATTCTACGATCGAAACAACTCGTCGTATCGTGGTGAGTTCGCCGATCCGTCGCGATTTTTCTTTGTGCTCGAGGCGCCCGGTCCGCGACCGGAGCCGCCCGACATGGACGCCATTCGCGAGGCCGCCAACCCGTCGTCGCCGCCCGAGAGAGAGCGGTCGTCAGGCGGCAGCGATGCCTGGCAGCGATTCGCGCGCAGTCGCCAGCTCGACTACGAGCGGTGGCGTGAAGGTATTGGCTACGATCTCGAGGCGCTGGCCCAGATGTCGGCGGCGGAACAGGCCACGACGATCGAGTCGCTCATCCCACCGTCCGACTGGCGGGATGTCGAAGCACTCGTCGCCGTCGGGAGCGCGCGCGCCATCGACGCGTTGCAGCGAGCGGCAGAGCACGGGGCCATCGCGGTGCGACTCGCCATTGCCGATCGAGCGCCGGAACTGGTTGATGATGCACTTCACACGGAGATGCTGCGTGACGCACTCACGTCCGCAGAGATTATGAGCGGGCTGTCGGAAGCGCTGGACCAGATCGAGGAGTTCCATCCACCGGTCGTCGTCGACGCACTCTTCGCGGGGCTGATCGAGCGCGACGGTGCCGTTGCCTATCACTGTGCAGCGACACTGGCGGTGATCTACGGCAAGATCGACTCGCGCTTCGACTGGTCCATGCGCCCACTCTTCCTGCGATTCAACACCGAGCGGCAGACCGAGCGCCTTGAGGCACGGCGGGAATTGCGACGGCAGCTCGGCGTCTCACCGGACGAGCGCGAGACCTGACGCGCGCACGATCTATTCGCCCTAGTCCTTCGGGCCATCGAGCGCGCGATCAAAGGCCGCGATGGTCGACGGAAAGTCGACGCCGGTCGAGGCAAGCTTGGCGGCGATGGTCCGGAACATCGCGCCCCACGACTTTCGCATGCCCTTGCGACGGTCCTTCGTGATGTAGCGGTACTCCGATTCGACGTATGCCGCGATCCGCTGCATGGCGGACCGTGCCGGTTCCGCAATGCGCTGCTGCTCCTCCGCGGTAAATGCGTCCATGGCCACGACAGCGAGCGCGTGATCGGCGGCGCCGCTAGACGCCGTACCGTTCGTCAGGTGCGCCGCCAGAGTGGCGATGAAGTCTGGCGCCTGTCGGAGCCGCACCATCGCCGCAGAACGAACGCCGGCGCGGTTGAACTCACCGGTGAGTCGCGCGAGTTCATCGAAATCACGCGTGGGATCGAGCGTCGGAATGCGCGCAAGATCGCTCGTGCTCGCGACGGATCCCGCCTGGAGCATGGAGCCGAGACCGACCGCACGCTGCCCGCCGGCGAAGAGCAGCTGGTAGCCGAGCAGGCCAGCGCAGAGCGTGAGCGTGAGCCCGGCGACGGCACCCCACCCCTGACTGATCACGCCGAGAGGGACGACGGAGGCCACGCGTGGGTTGAGCCCGACGATGAGGAGTCCGATAGTCAGCAGCGAGAAGAAATGGATTGGCACCTGCCCAACCAAACGATCTACGGCCGTGCTTTCCCGTGGCATCTCGAATCGTAGGCCAAACGATACCACGCCCATGGCCACGGCTCCGAGTACAGTCAGCTCTGCAGCTCCCGCAGCAGCGCCTGCACTGGAATGGCGTAGATAATTGCCGCGATGGCAACGCAGAGGTTGCCGAGGAACTGCTGACTGGACGATGGCGTCATCGGTATTGAACGGAGTGCGGACAGTCGATCGAATCGTGGGATCACGTGCTCCACGCGCGGCGGTCAGGAAGCCTTACTCCTGCCGACGTAACCGTCGCGACATGAACATGCCGTCGATCCCTAGCCCAACGAGAACGACCGACGCCGGTTCCGGCACAGTGGTCGACGCCAGCTGGATGTTGTCGGTAGTGAATCGCCGTTCGCCTCGCTTGACGACACAGAGAGAGCATATACCGGCCAATCTTCCGAAAGTCACTGAAAGGACTTCTGCGTAGCGCGTTCATTTACATCATGTTGTATCGTTCGAGCACAGCGCCTTCCGAACTTGCGGTACGGCGCGCGGGTCCTTACGCCGAGCGGCAGCGTCGCCTCGGGGCTGGCCGTGTTGGCACCCGACGCCATCACTTCACAAGCGAGCTCCGTGTCGATCGCGGACACGCGCTCGATCAGGAGCGATTCGACGCCATTGTCGCGTGGATCGTGGATCGCGTGAAATTCATTTCTACACAACCCTGAAGCGCCCATCGTCTGCACAAGACGACGGGCGCTCTTTACAACGCTACGAGCGGCCTCGTGGACCCGGCCTGAGCGCTCTGATGATGAGCAACAACACCACGGCTCCAACAAACGCGACGGTGATGGTCGCGATGATGCCACTGAACGGCAGCGAGACCCCGAGTGTGGCAAAGAGCCAGCCACCTAACACGGCACCGACGATACCAACGATGATGTCACCGATCAATCCGTACCCGATGCCGCCTACCACCGCGCTGGCCAACAAGCCGGCAACGAGTCCAACGACGATCCACGTAACAATGTCCATGAAGCGCTCCGTGAGCCTGAGTCAAAAGTCGATACCGCAGTCAAGCGCACCCTGAGCAACCGCGCGCCCATCTCGGAAACTGGCATGAAAGCGGTGGCCTGTCGGTCGGACAAGTCCAACGATCCGACTCTCTGCCGCGGCGTCCAACAGTACGAAGCGGGTTCCGTGCACGAATCGCGCCGTCACCAAGCGCAACTAAGACCAGCAGCGGCACCTACGGAGTCGGCGATTCCTCCGCGCCCAGAGGCCGCGAAGGGCCGCTGGGTCATTCGACCCGGGCCGCCGGGCGCCCCGACGTGCACATTCTGCACAGTCTGCCGATTCCCATTCTCCGGCTCGTCCCAGTCCCGGTCCTTACCCGGTCCTTACCCGGCTCTCATGTCGTCCGCTGCCGTGCCCCAGTCGCCAAACCCGATCCTGCCCGATCCGGACACCCTCGCCCCGGATCAGCTGCGTGACGCGCTCCGCGACGCGCATCGCCTGCTCGCCGAGCGGCAGCGCCACCTCGACCTGATCGAGCAGCTCGCCGGCATCGGCAGCTGGGAGATCGACCTCGACCGCGACGCGATCCGGTGGTCACGTGAGCTCAAGCGCATGCACGGCTTCGACGATGCCAGCGCGCCCACGCGTCACTCGACCTTCATGACCTCGGTGCTGCACCCGGACGACGTGGGCATCGTGAACGAGGGTATGGCCGCGCTGACCGCCGACCATCCGGTCACGGTGGAGTTTCGCGGACTCCGCACCGATGGCGAAGCACGGCTGTTTCACGCCCGCGGACTCCTCGTGCCCAATACCGATGGCCGCCTCACGCGAGTGCTCGGCACCTCGCTCGACATCACCGAACGCCGGCAAACCGTCGAGGCGCTCCGCGGCAGTGAAGAGAGCTATCGCACGATCTTTCAGCACGCATCAGACGCGATGTGGGTGCACGATCTCGAGACGGGGGACTTTTTGGCCGTCAATCAGGCCGCCGTCGACATGTACGGCTTCTCGGCCGAGGAACAGATGCAGCGCGGCGTGTCCGGCATGAGCGCCGGCATCGCGCCGTATCGCGTAGAAGACGCCGTGAAGTACATCCAAGGTGCCGCGGCCGGCGTCCCACAGCGATTCGAGTGGTTGGGCAAGCACAAGGACGGCCGCCTCATCTGGGGCGAAGTCCGGCTCCGCCGTGTCACACTGAGTGGCGTCGATCGCATCCTTGCCACAGCGCGCGACATCAACGATCGCGTGGCGGCCGAGATCGCACTGCGCCAAGCGAATGAAGCGCTCGAGCAGCGGGTGACGGAGCGCACGGCGCAGCTCGAGCAAGCGGTGGCCGAGCAGGCGGCGGCGCGCGAGGCACTGGCCGAGAGCGAGGAACACTTCCGACGGCTGATCGAGAACTCGCAGGACTATATCATGCTCGTCGACACGAATGCGGCGATCACGTCGGTGAGTTCATCGGTCGAGCGCATGCTTGGCTATACACCCGCCGAGATGCATGGCTGGCGCCCCGTCGACCTGCTGCATCCTGACGATATTCCGCACGTGATTGACGTGTTCAACACCCTCATGCAGTCCCCCGGAACGACGGTGAAGTTGCGCTACCGGAGTCGTCACAAGAATGGCGGATGGCGACTGCTGGAGAGCGTGGGCCGCACGATCTCCCCCGTTAGTGCGGCGGAGGGCGTTGTGGCAAACTGCCGCGACATCACCGATTTCGTGGAAGCCGAGCAGGCGCTGCGCGAACGCGACGAGCGATTCCGTCAGATCATCGAGGGGGCTGCCGATCTGGTATTCATCTGCGACGCGACGGGCGCCATCACGTACGCTGCCCCGTCGTCGATGCAGGTGCTGGGATTCACACCCGACGAAATGTTGGGCGCGCGCCCGGCCGATCTGTTGCATCCGGACGATGTCGAGCACACCATGGCCGATCTTCAGTGGCTGGCTGAACATCCGGGCACGGTCATCACGACGACGTTCCGTATCCGGCGCAAGGACGGTGCCTACGTCGTCATGGAAAACGTGGGGCGCACGCTGTCACCGCACTCGGTTACCGAGGGCGTGATCGCCTTTGGTCGCGATATCACCGGACGTCGCGCCGCCGAGGAAGCGCTGGCACGTGCCAAGGAGGAGGCCGAGCGCGCCAACCGAGCCAAGAGCGAGTTTCTGAGTCGCATGAGCCATGAGCTGCGCACGCCGATGAACAGCATTCTCGGCTTCGCGCAGCTGCTCGCGCGCGGCGAAGTGACTGCGCAGCAGGGCAAGTCGGTGCAGCACATCCTCAAGGCCGGACGTCATCTGCTGCACCTGATCAACGAGGTGCTTGAGATTGCGCGTATCGAAGCCGGTCGCGAGCAGTTTTCGCTGGAGCCGGTGGCGCTGTCGTCCGCGCTCGAGGAAACGCTCGGACTGGTACGCCCCCTCGCGCAGCAGCATGGCGTCACCTTGCATGGTGGCCCCTGGCCCGGAGACGGATTCGTGTACGCCGACCGCCAACGGCTGGTGCAGGTGTTGCTCAACCTGCTGAGCAACGCCATCAAGTACAATCAGCCTGGCGGCACCGTGCACCTGCACGCTGCGCTCAGCGCAGATGGAACCTGCGCCATTCGCGTCGTTGACACGGGGCGCGGCGTACCGACGAATCGGCTCGAGGAGCTCTTCACACCATTCGCGCGTCTCGGTGCCGAACAGAGCGATGTGGAAGGCACTGGACTAGGTCTCGCGTTGTCACGGCGCCTGTGCGAGGCGATGGGTGGTGAACTTTCGCTGGAAAGCACGTCCGAACAGGGTAGCGTGTTCCGCGTCGTCCTTGACGCGGTCGACAGTCCACTGCGCGTGTACGAGAGCGGCGCGAGCATTCCGGCCGTGGCGGCGGCATACCGCGAGGCCACGCTGCTCTACATCGAAGACAATCTGGCCAACCTGAGCCTCGTCGAAACGATTCTCATGGCGCGTCCGGGGTGGCGTGTGTTGCCGGCGCTGCAAGGACTGCTCGGCGTCGAGCTGGCGCGCGAACATCGTCCCGATGTCATCCTGCTCGACTTGCACTTGCCCGATATGTCGGGTGACGAGGTGCTGCGCCGTCTTCGCAACGATGCACGCACATCCGATGTGCCGATCGTAGTGGTCAGCGCCGATGCCACACCGTCGTCGGTGGAACGCTTGCGTGTACTCGGCGCCAACGCCTACGTCACCAAGCCGCTCGATGTCGACGAGTTCCTGCGGGTGGTGGATCGATTCGTACCCGTGCGCCGTGGGGCCTCATGAGTACCACACTTCCCCCTGCCCCGATCGATGCGCGCCGCGCGCGACTGCGCGAGTGTACGCTGCTCCTGGTCGATGACGAACCGAGCAATCTCGACTTGCTCGAGGGGGTGCTCGAGGCAGAAGGGTACACCAAACTCGTGCGCACCACGGATCCTCGCGACGTGCTGTCGTTGGCGGCAACGCATGAGCCGGATCTGATTCTGCTCGACTTGCACATGCCGCATCGGAACGGCCTCGAGGTGCTTGGCGACCTGGCCGCGCATACCGTGGCGGGCGAGTACCGCCCCGTGCTGGTGCTGACGGCCGACGCCACCGTGAGCGCACGCGATCGCGCATTGTCATTGGGCGCACGCGATTTCGTCACGAAGCCCTTCGATGTCACCGAGGTCGTGTTGCGCGTCGAGAATCTGCTCGATACGCGCGTGTTGCATCTCGAGGAGCGATCGGCGCGGCGGCGTGCTGAGGCTGCCGAAGCGCAGGCGCTCGAAGCGTTGGCCGAGGCTCAGCTCGCGACCAGTGAGCGTGAACGCTTGCTAGCGGTGGTGTCACACGATCTGCGCAACCCGCTCGGCGCGATCGCGATGTACGCCGAAGTCCTCTCCAACCTACAGCCCGACATCGATCCGAGCGGAAGCGAGTCCGAGCAACGCGTTCGCGCCTACGCCCGCACGGCACTCGGCACGATTCACACCAGCGCGGCGGCGATGCAGCGACTGGTGCAGGATCTACTCGAGGCGTCCACGCTCAAGGGTGGCGCGTTTCGCATGATGCGCGCGCCCGTGCCCGCACGCACGCCGGCCGACGACGCCATTCGCATGCTGGTGCCCCGTGCCGAGGCCGCTGGCGTGCGCCTCGAACTGGATGCCGACTATGAGGTTGTAGCGATCGATGGGCCGCGCTTGACGCAACTGCTGGGCAACCTCATCGCGAACGCGATCGCCGTGACACCGCGCGACGGCGTGGTGCGGGTGAAACTCACGGTGGCCGACAACGGTACTACGCTCCATGGATCGGTGTCCGATACCGGGCCCGGTATTCCGTTCGACGTAATGCCACACCTCTTCACGGCCTTCTGGCGTGGAGATCGCCGTGATCGCAACGGCGTGGGACTCGGGCTATGGATCGCCCGCGCTATCGCCGAAGGACACGGCGGTGATCTCACGGCAGTCTCCATTCCCGGCTCGGGTGCGATATTCTCGTTCACGCTGCCGCTCGCGGATCGCGAACGGCGTCCCGAAGACTGAGCTCACATGACGACACCAGCGCGCATCCTGGTCGTGGAGGACACGTCGGCCTACGCCGAAGCGCTCCAGCAGACGCTCGAGCTCGAAGGGCACACCGTGCTGTTGGCGGGTCGTGCGATCGAAGCGCTCGCCCGCGCGCGCGCCGAGCCGCCGGATCTCGTGCTCCTCGACCTCGGATTACCCGATAAAGACGGCTATCACGTGCTCAAAGAGTTGCGTGCGCGTGGCCTCGACTGCCCGGTGCTCATCTTGTCGGCGCGCACGCTGGAGGCCGACAAGGTCGAGGGCTTCCGACTGGGAGCCGACGACTACGTGACGAAGCCCTTCGGCGCGATGGAACTTCTGGCGCGCATTTCGGCCTTGCTGCGTCGGACACGTCGCGCTGCGCCGGCACCGGCCGCAGCGGTACCGGCCGGCGTGGTCCGCGTACTCGAAGATCGCGAGCTGAAGGAGCGCCACGGGTTGACGGACCGGCAAATAGCCGTGGCGAGGTTGATGGCCGAGGGCTGCACGAATGCCGAACTCGCCGCGCGGCTCAGCCTCAGCTTTTTTACGGCGCGCAACCACGCCGAGCAGGTGATGCTGAAGCTCGGCGTGGCCAATCGCGCGGCGGTGGGGCAGATGCTGCTGGATACGAACATCACCGACGACCGTACTCGCGCGGCGAAACCGTCTTGAGGTAGGCGTAGATCGCCGCGATCTCCGTGTCGTCGAGCGAGCGCGTGAACTTCCACGGCATCCCATCGTTGACCCGACTTCCGTCGGGGCGAACGCCGCTGCGTAGCAGCCTGGTCAGGTCAACCAGCGTGTAGTGACCGATGCCGGTGGGCGTGATGTTCGCCGCCGCCGGAAACTCGGGAGGCGTGCCGGGCACTTTGCCGCCGGACAGCCCGGTTCCGTGACAGCCGGTGCACGTGCTTGCCAGGTACTTGCCGTAGGCCGGCGTGGGTTCCGCGACAAGCTGCGCCGCATGCGGTCTGTCGTGGTCGATGAGCGACGCGGGGTAGGCGTCAACCACTCCAGCGATGTCGAGCGCCTTGATGAGCGGCCCGAGCGTCGTCGTCGGCACCGGCGTCGTGGATGATGGCAGATGGCGGGCGTACGCCACGATGGCAGCGAGATCCGCGTCGGTGATCTGCGTGAACTCATGCGACGGCATGATGCGCAGCGGTCGTCCATCGGCGCGCACGCCGTGGCGAACGCCGCGCTCCCACTCCTGATCAGTGAGCGCGCGCGGTAACCGGCCATTGGTGAGGTTGGGTGGCGCGAGACGCCCGATGGCCGACCCTTCCACCATCACGCGTCCCGTCAGTCCGTCGCCGTGGCAATCGGCGCAGAATCGGACCTGCGCCAGACGTGCACCACGATCAATAGTGGCCTGGTCGTTCGGAACCGTGAGCGTATGCTCCGGCACATCGTAGTGCGTACGGGCACGGATTTCGGCGACGCCGAATACGGTGAGCAGCGTACCGCCGACTACGGCGCCGGCACCGGAGAGAATGGCGAATCGAAGGGACACAAACACCTCGCGGAATTGATCATCGGATGTGCAGCAGTGGTTGCCCATGATGTGCGCGTGGCGGTGTACGCACGCGGGTACAACGACCCGAGACGAATGACCCATGTCGAATGACCCGGTGCGCCTGACCCATGTGCGAAGTGCGCGATGCGACGAAGCTGTCTCCACGTCACGCGATACACCGTAGCGAAGCGTGAAATCACTTTCGTCTTCATCACCTGCACTGGAGTTTCTCATGCGTTCATTCTCATTCTCCGCAGCGCCCGCCATTGTGGCGCTCCTCACGTGCGCCGCCGTCGGCGCATGCTCCGACGAGCAGTCGGCGTCGCCGGCCGGACCGACCGACGTAGTGACGTTGCCGACCGGCGAGTCGCGTCAGTATGGCGTGTCCGTGACCCTCGGCAATGGCACGGCGCGCACGTACATCTTGTTCGACAAGCGGCAGCAGGGGCGCGCCATCGAACTCGGCGTGGCGCTCTCGCCCGCCGCGCTGGAAGGACTGCCCGCACCGATGAACATGCCGCCAGGTGGCGGCGACGGGCACGAACATGTGGACTCGCACGAATACATCCTGCCGATGCCGCAGCAGAACGGCACACCGTTCAAGTTCCTCGAGCTCGACTGGAATCCGCAGGGGCACGAGATCCCTGGCATCTATACGATTCCGCATTTCGACTTCCACTTCTACACGATCACGCAGGCCGAGCGTGATCTGATTCTGCCGACCGACGCGCAGTTCCAGCAGAAGGCAGACAACCTGCCGCCGGCCGCGATGGTGCCGCAGTTCTACTCGACGCTGACACCACCGAATGTGCCCACGCCGGCGGTGCCAAAGATGGGTGTGCATTGGATCGACGTGCGTTCGCCGGAGATCCAGGCGTTGCTTGGCCATCCCGAACTCGCGAAGCCCTTCACGACGACGTTCATCTACGGCTCGTGGAACGGACGCTTCACCTTCGTCGAGCCGATGATCACGCGCGATTTCATTCTCGGCCGTCGCACCGCCGCGACCGCGGCGCAACGTGACAGCGTGATCCCGCTCCCGATGGGCGCGCAGGCGTCGCCGGCCGGCATGTACCCCGCGGCGTATCGCATCGCGTGGGACGCGGCAGCCAACGAGTACCGCATTGCCCTGACGCAACTCACGCAGAAGAACTGACCATTCCAATTCACTGAGGCATCCTCCCATGCGATTCACCCCTCGGCACGTCGCCTACGCGATCAGTATGATCGTGTTCGCCGCCTGCAGCGATAGCGCGACCTCGCCCGCACCGCGTCCAACGCCTCCGCCACCTCCACCGCCTCCACCGCCAGTCGCTTCGATCGCGTCGCTTTCGCTGACTCCGGACTCAGCCAACGTCTTTACCGGACGGACACGCGAGCTCGTGGTCGTAGCGCGAGACTCGGTGGGCAATGTGCTGAACGGACGTGTCATTTCATGGACCACGGCAGCTCCGGAGATCGCGGGCGTGAATGCGGTCGGTGTCGCGACCGGCGTGGCGCCTGGGCGCGCGGTCATCACGGCGTCGGCCGAGGGGAAGAGTGCGCAGGCCGCGGTGATCGTGCAGCCGGTGCCGGCCGCCACCGTGGTGATCACACCCGACAGCACGCATGTACTGCTTGGTGCCACGGTGACGCTCACGGCACAGGTGAAGGATGATCTGGGTGCCACGCTGTCTGATCGGGTGGTACGGTGGAGCTCGACCGCGCCGGCCATCGTGAGCATCGATTCCGTGACGGGTGTGGCGAAGGGGTTGCAGGGTGGCTCGGCGCTCGTAACGGCGACGAGTGAGGGGAAGAGCCGCAGCGCGCGCGTCGTGGTGAATGTGCCGGTGGCCTTTGTGTCGGTGAACACCGCGCTTGATACGCTTGAGGCCTGGGATGCGCTTCCGCTGGTGGCGGTGTTGCGCGATGCGAATCAGCAGCTGCTCACCGGCCGGGTGGTACGGTGGAGCGTTTCCAACCCGGCGGTGGCGCGGGTGGATAGTGTGACCGGCGTCCTCACGGGTCTCGATCGTGGCACCGTGACGGTGACCGCGACCAGCGAAGGCAAGAACGGTTCGGCGTCACGCGTCATCGTGATCAAGTATCGCTCGCTGGTGGCAGGCACGCAGCACTCGTGCGATATCGCCAGCGGCGGCATCGTGTGGTGCTGGGGGCAGAATGGCAACGAAGGGCGCATCGGCGCGGCACAGCTGGGCGCTGATGTGATCTCCTCGTCGCCGGTGCGTGTACCGAACACGGGACCTGACGGAATTCGTGTGCGCAAGCTGGCGAGCTTCGGTCGGCACACCTGTGCGCTCGACGTGAACAGCAAGGCGTGGTGCTGGGGCGGCAACGGCTGGGGTGCACTTGGCGTGAGCACGATCGCGCAGAGTGCAACGCCGGTAGCGGTGGCGGGTGGTCTGGCGTTCACCGACATTGCCGTGGGCTCCGAACACAGCTGCGCGCTCACCGGCGCCGGTGCGATGTACTGCTGGGGGCACAACGATTGGCGGCAGTTCGCCATGAACGCACCAGCCATGAGTGAAGCGCCGGTGGCCGTCGCGCCGACGATGCAATTCGCGTCGCTCACGGTGGGCGCCACGTTCACCTGCGGCATCACGACGGGGGCCCAAGCCTACTGCTGGGGCTACAATGGCTGGGGCAACCTCGGCGACGCCAAGTCGATCTCGTACGGCAACACGTTCAGCGCGGTACCGTCGCTCGTGGCCGGCGGTCGCAGCTGGGCGCAGGTCGGCGCCGGACAGATTCACAGCTGCGGACTCACGACCGCTGGCCAGGGCTTCTGCTGGGGCAACAATGGCGGGAAGCTCGGCAACGGCGGCACGGCGGAGTCGTCGAATCCAAGCCCGCTGTCAGGCGTGCCGGCGCTCAAGTCGCTTGCCATCGGTGCGAATCACAGCTGTGCGCTGTCGACGGTTTCCGAGGTGTGGTGCTGGGGGATGAATGGCAATGGACAAGTTGGGCAAGCAGCGTCAGTCGCGGTGATTCGCCCGGCGCGCGTTGCAGGCCTCACCGCCGCCGAAGTGGCGGCGTCGGGTATCGCCACCGGCTTCGGCTCGCACACCTGTGCCGTGACGGCCGATCGACTCACGGTAAAGTGCTGGGGGCGCAATGACACGGGACAGTTGGGCAATGGTGCGACGGCTGCCGGAACCGACGCGACGGCGACACCGGTGACGGTCATTGGGCAGAAGCCACTGTGATTGATTGAGCGACACCTTGTCGAGTGTGATTCACAGAGCGAACGCGTGTATGGCGCGTTCGCTCTGTGGATTTGCGTCAGATCGTCGCTGGCGCTCTCGTTACGCGCCGGTCGCCGGCGATCGAGCAGGAACGGCGGACCTGGAACGCGATGCCGTCAACGAGACTGGCGTGCTTCAACAGCGCTCGGCCCGTATGCGAATCCGTGCTTACGACAACGCCTTCGGTAGCGCGAACTCCGCCTTGTAGTCCCGAGCGTACTGCGCGAAGCCACGTGGCGCTTGGCCTGTAATAGTCCGGACACTATCAGTCGTGCGCTCCGAGTAGCCCAGACGGAAGTACTCGAGAATCACCAACAGGAACTCCGCGTAGTCGGCGGGTACGCCAGCACCGAGCAGGCCAGCGCGCATCGCGTCCGTCGTGACTTCCTCGTATCGGATCGAACGGTTCGTCTCGCGTGAAAGAATCGCCGCGACCTCGTCGTGGTCGAGCGCCTCGGAGCCCGTGAGGTCGAACGCCTGATTGTCGAAGCCTCGCCCCTGTAGCAGCACCGAGGCCACAGCAGCAATGTCACGGGCGTCTATGAAACTCCCCTTCGCTTGGGCGACCGGTAGCAAAATCGCATTCGCCTGCTGAATGCCGCCCATCCAGAAGGTGTGAAAGTTCTGCATGAACCAGTTCGGGCGGATCACGTTCCACGCGAGCCCCGATTGCTCGAGCATCAGCTCGGCCTTGCGCATGGCGCCATTGGGATCGCCGTCAGCTCCCATCGCCGTCATCAGGACGACTTTTTTGAGACCGTGCTTCTTCGCGCCGTCGATGACCGGACCGAGCAGTGCATCTTGATTCGTGTAGCCTGGCGGAGCGAGCAGGAATGCGGCGTCGGCGCCCGTGAGCGCTGCGTCGAGCCCAGCACCGGTCGTGAGATCGAGGTGCACCTGCCCGTCGCCGGCGGTGCGGCTGGTGGCGCGACGGACGTTGTGGCCGGCGGCGGCCAGCAGGCGGGACAGTTCGCTACCGACATTGCCGGCAGCGCCAAGGACGAGGATTGTGGACATGGAGGGCATCTGGGTTAGAGTGTGATGCGAATGCTATTTGTCAAAACGGGACTAAACATGGCGATTAGTCCGTATTTATTGTCTTTGAGTCCCACGAAGCGGATATTTAAGCGATGGACATTCTCTCCGAACTCTTCCGGGACTCCGGACTCCGACGGCGCTTGGTGAACAGGCGTGGGCTGGTTCCCGGCCGCACGCTGGCCTTTCCTTGTGATCGCAGCCTCGGCTTCCACGTTGTACTCGAAGGAGTCGTCTACCTCCATGCGCCTTCACTTCCCACGCCGATACGACTCGCGGCGGGGGACATCGCCGTCATGGGTCGGGGCTGCACGCACTGGCTCTCAACCAGTGCGCACATGAGCGGAATGCCCGTCGATAACGTCGACGTGGACGTCACTCCGGCACGAGTCGCCGCAAACGATGGCAGCACGCCAACGTTGGTGAGCGGTGCCTATCAGCTCTGGAACACGCCGGTGCATCCCTTCTTCAGCGAGTTGCCGGAGTGGTTTGTGTTGCGCACCGACGAGTCGCCGCGCTTTGAGCCACTGAGTCTCGCCGTCGCGATGCTGACGAACGAGTCCACGCACGGGGCGGGCGCCAGCGAGTTGCTCGGACGCGGTACCGTGGTGCACGGGCTGCTCGATGTGCTCTTCACCTATCTCCTGCGGACGATCGTGGCCCGAGATGATGCCGTGGGCGCCGGCTGGATGCATGCGGTTGGCGATACTGCCGTCCGCAAGGCCGTACAAGCGATACACGCGGAGAGCGCGCGCGACTGGACGCTCGACATGCTCGCCAGTGAAGTGGGCGTATCGCGCAGCGTCCTGGCGTTGCGATTCCGCGCCAGCATGCGTGACACTCCGCTCTCGTATTTGCGCACGGTGCGCATGCAGCGCGCGATGCGTCTGCTGACCGAGAGCGACGCCACGCTCGAGCGCGTCGCTACCGATGTCGGCTACCGCGATGCATTCAGCTTCTCGAAGGCGTTCAAGAAGCTGGTCGGTGTGTCGCCGGGTGAGTTCCGGAAACGCGATGCCGCCGAGCGGCATCTAGCGTGGCGGTTCCGCGCCGAGGAAGCGGTCGGGCAATCGACGCGCTGACGGGCCGCCAGACACGAGTATATGGTGCGTTCGCGCTGTGCGTTCGCATCACATCGTCGCGTCGCTCGTGAGAATTCCGCTCAACGTGTGGCGATCGATGTTTCCACCAGACAAGACACACACCACCTTACCCGTGCCGGCCATCCCAGCGAGCGCCGCCGCCACCGAGGACGCGCCGGCGCCCTCCGACACCACGCGATTGCGTTCCACGAGCAAGCGCACGGCCGCCGCGACGTCGTGGAGCGATACGACGCACGATCCATCCAGCAGCGCCTTCGCGCGCGGCCACATGTCGTCGAGCACGCGACTACTGCCTATGCCATCGACAAAGCTCGGCGTGTAGGTGATCGTCGTCGGTTCGCCCGCCTGCAATGCGGCCGCAAGCGCCGCCGAGGTCTCCACCTCGCTCGCCAGCGTCTTCGCCCCGGGACGGAGCGCGCGCAGGGCGGTCGCGATACCGCAGGCCAGCCCGCCTCCGCCATACGGAACGACCACCGCGTCCACGTCGGGGAGATCCTCAAGAATCTCCAGCCCGATCGTGCCGTTCCCCGCCATCACGCGTGGATCGCTCACCGGATGGATGAACAGCCCGTCCATGCCTTCGTACCGGTGCGACGTCATCACCTGCCACCATTCGGCGAACGGCACGCGAATGACGTCTCCGCCGAGCCGGCGAATGG
This sequence comes from Gemmatimonas groenlandica, assembly GCF_013004105.1. Classification (NCBI taxonomy): domain Bacteria; kingdom Pseudomonadati; phylum Gemmatimonadota; class Gemmatimonadia; order Gemmatimonadales; family Gemmatimonadaceae; genus Gemmatimonas; species Gemmatimonas groenlandica. The sequence continues at coordinate 4,511,687 of NZ_CP053085.1, read as the reverse complement.
CATCGAGCTTGGTCTGCGGCGCGTGATCCGGCACCACGGCGGTACATGGTACACCACGTTCGCGGGCCATCCACGCCACGCCCTGCGCCATGTTCCCGGCGCTGCAGGTATACACGCCGCGCGCGAGCTCGGCCTCCGTGGCCATCGCGATCGCGTTCGCGGCGCCGCGAATCTTGAATGCGCCGATCGGCTGCAAGTTCTCCAACTTGAGCCAGATCTCTTGCGGCGCGCCGTCGTAGTCGAGCGGCACATGCAGTCGCACCAGTGGTGTGCGAACCGCCGCGCCGCGCACGCGATCGCGCGCCGCCTCGATATGGGCCAGCGTGAGATCGGCGAACATCGGCTCGCTCACCGCCTGCCGCCCAGATGCACCGTCACGCCGCGCCCAGTCGCTCTCGCCTGCGCGTACACATGCTGCGCCGCCGCGATGTCTTCGATGGCCAATCCGAGGGACTTGAACAGCGTGATCTCGGCAGCGTCGCGTCGTCCTGGCAGCACGCCACGCAGCACGTCGCCGAGTTCACCCACGATGTGCGCCTCGGTGATGGCACCCTCGCGAAGGGGGAAGAGATAGTCGCCCGCCTCGTTGATGGTCGACTCCTTCCGATCGACGAACAGTCGAGACGCGACGACCGCTGCCGTATCGAGCTCGCGCGCAAAGGCGACGCTCGACCCCACGGCGTTGACGTGCGCACCGGGCGCGATCCACGCGCCTTCGAGAATCGGCGCACGGGATGCCGTGGTGGTGCAAATGATGTCCGCCTCGTGGACCGCATCGCGCACCGACGGCATCGCCTCGACCTTCACCCCAAAGCGTTGCGCCGCCCACGTGGCGAAGGCGTCGACATGCGCACGCGTGCGGCTCCACACGCGTACCCGTCGTAAGGGGCGTGCGACCAGCATCGCCTCGAGATGCGTGCGCGCCTGCGTACCGGCGCCCAGGATGGCGAGATCGCCGGCGTCGTCACGGGCGAGAGCCTGCGTGGCGACGCCGCTCACGGCGGCGGTGCGAATGGCGGTGATCTCGGACGCATCCGCAATCGCGATCAGTTGCCCATGCTGCGTTTCGTGAAGTAGCACGGCACCGATATGCGACTCCAGCCCGGCCGCATGATTCCCGGAGAACACGCTCACCGCCTTCAGTCCCATCACGCCGAGCCCGGGCAGCCATCCGGGCATGACGCCGAGGACGCCTGTCTGCTCCGGACCGCGCATGACCGATCGGAGCGGCTGCACGGCGTCACCAACGGCGAGCGCCTCCAACGTGTCGCGCATGACGTGCATGCACGCGTCCATCGGCAGGCACTCGCGAACGTCCTGCTGGCTGAGGATGAGGGTCATGTCTCAAGCTACGCCGGCATAGATATCGGAAACAGGGGATGGGCGTTCGCGCCGAGGGCCAGAGGCGATCGTGCAGGAACTCGGCTTCCTGCCACACTGAAACCAAAGTCGTCGTGCGCCAGTACGCTGCACATGAGGCACACATCGTGGCGCGCTGCGCCTCCCGTCAGTGCCCACCCGTCATGTTCTTCATTCCATCGCGCCTACAATTATGGCCAACGATTCCCAATCCCTGCGCGATTTGCGCGCCGACTTCTTGCGCACGAGTACCCCATCCATGCCAGTGGCTGGCCTGATTGCGTGGAGTGGCCTCGGGCTGGTGGCCCTGACCGTGTCGGCGCGGATCAGCGGTACTCTCGCGCTGTACATCATGGCGATGATCTTGCCGCTGGCCTTCTTGTTGGAGCGGCTCCGCGGTCGTGCGCTCTTTGCCGGCGGCACGAGCAATCCCCTGGTGCAGCTGTTCCTCGCCTCCATTGCGGGCATCGGCGTGACCGTTCCGCTGGTGATCCTCGGTGCCCGCGCGGCGCATGAGCCCGCCCTCGTCGTCCTTGGGATGGCGATTCTCACGGGCGTGATTTGGATCCCATACGGCTGGGCCGCGGACGATGCCGTGGGACTACGCCACGCGCTCGCGCGCGCGGTCGGGTGCTATGCTGCGTTCGCGCTTGCACCGGCGCCGTACCGCATCACCGCCATCTGTGGCGTCGTGGCGCTCGCGTATCTGTACTCGATTGCGCGCATGAAGCGCCCACCCAACGTCGCCCTAACGACCTGACGAGCACCGCGCGTATGTCAGTCCTGACATATGTCACGCTCGGCGCGCGACGTCGCGCGCGAGGGGCGGCGGTGTCACTGGCGGCGCGAATACATCGGTCGTGGCCGCTACCGCTGACCACCACCGATGCCTTTCAACGGCACCCGGTGGTGGCCCACGGGCTGTAGCGTTCTCCTCGTCGATGCCTGTCGGGTCAGCAGCCCGGATTGGTCGCCAGAATCAAGGCAGAAGGCCCGGTCACGCCAAGGTAGGTCACCGTGAGGACGGTGGGCGCATCCCCGGGATTGTACGCGGCGTGCACGTGTCCCTGGCCCCGATCAACGAACGAGGGTTTCGGTTGGCTCGGGTCAGCGGCGGAGTAGGTTCTGGCCTCGCAGGTCTCGCCGTCTACGAACACCAGTGTTCCGGAGGTCACGGTGACCATCGCCGGTCCGGGATGCGTGTGCCATGGGATGGAACTGTTGGGCTTGATCGTAACGCGGGCGAGCACCATGTCCGAGGGGTCCGTCACGTGCGCGACCTCGGTAGCACGGCCGTCCTTGATCCGGAATTGCACGTTCAATTCGTCCTCGAAACGGCCGCGACTGAGCACCTCTGACGCGAAGTCGCGAGGGGGCAACACTACGGGCGCGGCACTGCTCCCCATGCGGGACGAAGCGCGTGCGAGTGCCACAGACGGGGCATCAGCCGCTCGGACGGCCGTCGGCGCGTCGTCGCGGCAGGCAGTCATCGTGATCGCGCCGACGCTCACGAGGGCGGCAGCGGTGGCGAGAAAGGAATAACGCATACGGTTCTCCAAAAGTGGTTCGTCGATACCATCCACCAGCGAATGCAGGTGGTCACTCAGGAGAAGCCGAAAAGCTGTCCATACGGGATCATCGATCTTGCCGGAACTCTGCGCGGGGCCAATCTTGCGGAGTGGATTCGCCTATTCCGACGCCGAGCGCGCACGAGGCCCTGCCGGATCTCTTCACCGCCACCTACGAGGCGCTACGTCGAGTAGCGCACCGGCATCTGCGGCAGGAGACCACCGGGCACACGCTGAACACCACCGGACTGGTGCACGAGGCGTATCTCGAATTAGCCGCACTCGAGCATATTCGATGGCCCTCGCGGGCCTACGTGCTATCGGCAGCCTCACAGGCCATGCGTCGAATTCTGATCGACTACGCCGTCGCCCGTCGGGCGCAAAAACGCGGCAGCGGTGTGGTCGCCGTACCGCTCGATGACGCCGTTGCCCTCGCGGTATCGCGGAGCGACGACCTGCTGGCGTTGGATGAAGCGCTCGAGCGACTGGGGGCGCGCAACGCCCGTACGGCCCGCGTGGTCGAGTGCCGATTTTATGGAGGCATGAGCGTCGACGAAACGGCGGAGGCGCTCGAGCTGTCTACGGCCACGGTGAAGCGCGAATGGGCAGTAGCGCGTGCGTTTCTGAATCGCGAGCTCTTGCCGTGATCGAAAAATTGCCGACTGGTGAATGGCAGCGCGTCGAAGCGGTGCTCGGCGGCGCGCTCGAGCGCACCGGGTCGGCTCGTCGTGCATTCGTTGACCAGGCGTGTACGGGTGACGAAGCACTGCGACGCGAAGTGACGTCGCTGCTTGCCGCCCACGATCGGACCGGAGCCGTTGATGCGCTGGCAGCCGACATCGCGCCGCTCGCGGCTGGCCTACGCATCGGCGGTACCAGCCCGGGCGACGGCGAGCATGATCAGGAAGCCAGTACGCTGGTTGGTCGCACCATCACGCCATACCGGATTGTCTCGCATTTAGGTCACGGTGGAATGGGCGTGGTGTACGAGGCCTTCGACGCGCGACTCCAGCGACCGGTTGCGCTCAAGTTCCTCTCACCGCATCTCACCAACGATCGTCACGCACAACGTCGCTTCGAAACGGAGGCGCGGGCGGCAGCGGCGCTGGATCATCCGAACATCTGCACCGTATCCGAGATCGGCACCACAGACGGTGGCGAGCGCTTTCTCGTGATGCCGCTCTATATCGGTGAAACGCTGCACGAACGGATCGCGCGCGGACCTCTGGCCATTCCCGATGCCGTCGAGATCGCAGTGCAGATCGCTCGCGGACTTGCGAAAGCGCACGACGCGGGGATCGTCCATCGCGATATCAAGCCTTCAAATCTGTTCATCACCCAGGATGGCGTGGTGAAGATTTTAGATTTCGGCATCGCGAAGCTGTTGGATCAGGCGATCGTGCTGAGTGGAGGGGGATTGCTCGGGACGCCGGCCTACATGAGTCCGGAGCAGGTGCGCGGCGAACGCATCGATGCCGGCACCGACGTGTGGGCCGTCGGCGTGGTGCTGTACGAAATGCTCACCGGCGCACGTCCCTTTCACGCGCGCGGCGCCGCGCTCCTCGCACGGATCACGCACGCTGAGCCGACTCCATTACCCAACTTTCGCACCGACCTTCCAGACGCACTCGTTACGCTGATCCAACGCGCGCTGTCGAAGAAGCGGGCAGACCGACCATCGTCCATGCGCGAGATCGAAGGCGAATTGCTGGCGCTGGGCGTACTCGCTGAGGGCACGGTCGAGGTCGAGCACACGGGCGCGAACGTGGGATTGGCGACGGGCGCGCGCGTGGTAGCCGCTATCGTTTCAGCTTTGCGCGCAATTCTTCGAAAAAGTTCTGCACGACCACGAGCGTAGGCGTTCCTGCCATGTCTTCCCACTTGTTGTCGCGCACCATGAGAAAGCGTCGATCATCAGGCGAGATGGCAAACGTACCGCGAAGGGGAGATCCCGAGCGGATGTCGACCGGAATCGTGAACAAGGCGCGCGGTGGCGCCGCCGAAAATGTGGGCCCCGGCTGGATGCTCACGACGTGCATCTTACCGTTGGCCGTGTAGAACAACTCGCGTCCGCTGTGCGACCACAGTGGAGCACTGCCGTCGCCGCTCGAGACTTGCGACTTGCCGCCGTTCACATTCGGATACGGACGGACGAACACTTCGTTAGGGCCCTGCTCATTCGACACATAGGCGAGCCAACGCCCATCCGGCGACAGCACCGCGCCTGTCGCCTTGAATCCCTGTGCCACCAACGTGCGCGCGATGCTGTCCAACGCGGGTCTCGTCGCGCGTGTGGGCTCGCCGGTGCCGTCAGCGGCCCGCTCCCATGTTGTAAAGGGGTTCACCTTCGACGCCGAACCAGTCGCCACGGGCCGATCGGAAAGAAACGTGATCGTTCGTCCATCGGGCGACCACGCGGGCATTCGCTCCGCGCCGGTATCCTGCGTGAGTCGTGACACCGGCCCGTTCGGGAGCTGCTTGATCCAGATATCCGTGCCAAGATCCGTCAGCATGGTGAGCGCGAGGCGTTGGCCGTCGGGTGACAAGGCAAGACCCCAATCCGTTTCCTCCTCCCCGGTGTACCTGCCGCCCGTGTTCACCTGCCACGTGGAATCCACCGGTTCGACGTTTCCGGTGCGATCCACCCACACCACTCTCGCATTTGGTACCGGACCTGGTGCGAATTCCGAGCGACCGAGCAGATAATACGCCGTCCCGTCGTTTGAAATGACGAACCCGGGCGCTTGAATCCCATCGAGCACCGCCACCGCTTTCCCTGTCGGCTTGAGCGCTGAGTTGTCCCACGACACGGCCATGAGCGTGCCGCCGCTGGTGAGATACAGCACGTGTCCCGTCGGTATGTACCACGCACCGATGGCGTCTTCGAAGAGTGCGCGAACCGTATCGCGGCGCGCGTCGTACACGTACACGCCACTCGGCCGACAGCTCACCGGACCAACACACAGCGTGAGATGGGCCGTGAACAACACGCCGCGCGAGTCGGGCAGCGGGCTCGGTAACCACGGAAAGCGCCCGCCGAGCGCCTCGGGTCTGACGATCACCTTCGACGCCCCGTCGCCCGCACCGAGGCGGCGCAGCGTACGCATCCGCGAGTCATAGTACACGATCGATCCGTCTTCCAGCCACGCGCCGCGATTGTACGTCGAATCGACGGAGTCCTCGAGCTTGAGCGGTGCGCCACCGGCGATTGGAATGCGCCGCAGCTGGCCGTTCGCCACGAATCCGATCGATGCTCCATCGGGTGAAAAAAACGGGCCCGTCCCGCCCTCGGTACCGGTCAGCGGACGCGCGACGACTTCGTCGCGACGCTTGATGTACAGTTGCCCCGGTCCCGTGAGCGGACGGCGAAACACCAACGACGCGCCATCAGGGGAGAGCGCCGCCTCGACGCCGAACGTGATGCCATCAAGAGTGCCGGGAACGCCGAGCGACGTGGTGTAACGCGCAACCGACGCTGTTCGATTGGGGCGCGCCCAGCTCCACGCCGCCAACGCCATGGACATCAGCGCTACGGCGATCAAGGCGGGCACCAGGGCGCGACGTGAAGCGGGTGCCGGTGAGCCGAGAGTCGCCGCAGTCGCGACGGGCCAGGTGAACGCCGGATTGCGCAGCGCGTCGGCAAACGCTTTGGCGCTGTCAAACCGATCAGCCGGAATTTTCTCCAATGCCTTGGCAATCGCGGCCGACACGTGCGGCGGCACCGCCTTACGTAACTCTTTGACCGGTCGCGCCACGTCCGAGACGATCTTCACAATGATCGCCTGCGCTGATGGGCCGGTGTGTGGCGGTTCGCCGGTAAGCAGTTCGAACAGCACCGAGCCGAGCGAGTAGATGTCGGATCGGTTGTTGATGTGCGTGTCCGCCGTCGCCTGCTCTGGCGACATGTAGTGCGGCGTACCCATCGACAGACCCGTCTCCGTCATCCGGCCGCCGGCGGCAGCGCTTACCGCCAGCGCAATACCGAAGTCCGCGACAAACGCGCGAGCGTTGCGCAGCAGAATGTTTTCCGGCTTGATATCGCGGTGAATGACCCCTTGCTCGTGCGCATACTGGAGCGCGTCCAGTACCTCGGTGGCGATGTTCAGTGCCTCGTCGATACCGAGCTGCTGTTCCCGCTCGAGCTTCTGCCTGAGCGTTTCGCCTTCGATGTACGGCATGACGTAGTACAACAGTCCCGTACCGCCGCCGTATGCCGCGACCGTGCTGCCACTGTCGAAGAGCGGCAGAATGTGCGGGTGCTGGAGTCGCGCGGTGGTCTTGATCTCTTGCAGGAACCGCTCGGCGCCGATCACGACGCCGAGTTCCGGCCGCAGCACCTTCAACGCCACCTTACGATCGTGCTTCAGATCCTCGGCGAGATACACCGTCGCCATGCCGCCCTCACCGAGTCGACGCTCGATGCGGTAGCGGTTGACGAGTGCAGCAGAGAGGTGCTCGGAAATATCAGTCATGCGATTCGTCATGGTGCATGAAGCGCGTCACTGCCTCTCTCGCCGGGCCAGCTCGATGATTGAGAAGAACTTCAGGGCGGATCGGCACCTCAATCCACCCCTTCAACCTACACCGCGGGAACAGAGGCCGTCCAGACACATCGCTGCCCGAGCGGACTAGCGCGGGCCACTCGGTCATCCTTGTCGCGCTGAACGTCAGCGTTGCTGTTGGCCGCGAACGAATCCCACTTCCCACAGCAACAATGCCCCGCTAGCGTCTCGAAAGCGATGCCATGTGACGCCGGTGCGTAATCCGATGGCGTTCCCGCGGAGCAGCAGAGCGGCAACGCCCGCGTTCAAGCCCGAGGTGCCTCCGCCGCCCCCGGCACCAAAGGCGCCGAGAAGGCTGAGGCCACCAGAGGGTAGCAGCAGCACTCGTGGAGAGAGTGCCAGCGGTAGTGCGACACCGGCGCGAGCACCAAACGTGACGACCCCATTGCCGAGCAAGCGCGGTACCGTGCCGAGCGAGAGATCGGCACCAACGCGGTTCACGCGGAACTGCGTGAAGTGAACCCCGAGTGTGAGAAGCTCCGCCGCCATCTCGCCGTCGTACGCTGGCACACCAACCGAGGCGCCGAGCAGCCAATCAATGCGCTTCGCCTCGACGGAGTCCTGAGCGAACAACTTGACTGGCGAGACGAGGAGCGATGTAATCAGCAGTGCAATGCACAGGACACTCACACGCATGACCTAACCTCCGATGGCATTGGCCTACACGACGAACTGAGAAACGCGCCCGGACTCATCCGGTGGAGAGAACGGAGTGAACGATCGTCATTGCACACCCGGCGCTGGTGCCTACGCGAGTCCGTCCGCAAGATACAGATCACTCAGTGCGCGATGCCACGTGTACGCGCGCGACTGACCGTCGGGCGTCACGCGAAAGCTGATCAACGCCATGACGCCTGCGCCGTCGGTCGGCATGATGTTGGCCCAGGCCGACTGTCGACCCGTTTCCGGGTCGAGCAGCCACACATCGCCCGGCTTCGCCGTCGCATCGTTCGTTCGCAAGATGAGCACACCGTCGTTCACCCAGCCGATCAGCGTCGCGCCGCCTGCGGTGCCGGGAATCAGCCGCGACGTGGATGCACTCGATGTGTTCGCCACGGAATACAGTGTGATCCCCTGCCCAACGCCGCGCACCGCGACGCTCGCCCCGTCGGGCGACACCGCCCACTCCGCGACGCCCTCCGGCGTAATGGGCACCGGCGTGCCTCCACCGACGTCCATGAGGTATAGACGCGGTGCTCGGCCCGATGTCGTCGCCGACACGACGACACCAACTCCATTCGGGAGCCAGTGCGCGCCGGTGAACAACAGCCCATTTCCGGGAATCCGACGCGTCTCGCCCGCACCGGTCGGCACCAGCTCGATATATGGCGCGGTTCCGCCCACGACGGTGGTGTACGCGGGGGTACAGAGCGCGAGGCGCCCGTCCGGCGAAAGCGCGAGCCCCTCACCCAATGCGAGGCGCACGGCAGGCGAGCCGTCGATTCGCCGAAGATACGCACCGCCATCTGGCCCGGCACCCTGTCCCGTCTCCGAGAACAGAATCACCTCCCCGTCGCGCGAGATGTCCGCGGCCCACGAGGCATCGAGCCACGACAGGTCGCGGTCCGCAACATCGCCGGGCCGCCGGGCCACCAACACGGCGCGATCATCCGTTTGAGCGAGCAGCACGCGGCCGTCCGGGAAAGCGTCCCACAGCGTAACGTTTCCCGGGAAGCGCGCGACGACCCGCGGTGCGCCACCGACAGTGACGGCACGCAGCGCACGGAATAACGGCCGGTCGTCGGACGCCGTGAACCAGATCTCGTCACCACGCCAAGCGAGGCCGTGAATGTTGAGATATTCGGGCGTCAGTGACGTCACCTTGCCCGCGCGGTCGGTGACGCACACCCGCCCCACGAGCGAACCGGGTGACTGATACTGCACGAAGGCGATGCGCTGCGCGTCCGCCGCAATGCGGACGAAGCCGAGGCCCGTTGCTTCGCCCGTGCGCGGCTGGACAAGGGATCTGCCGATCGGGAATTCGAGTCGGTCGCGCCCATCGACATTGCGAATGACCGCGAGCTCGGATCCATCCGGAGACCAGTCGGCGAACTTCACATCGGTGATCAATTCGCGCGGCGCCCCGCCCGCGAGTGGAACGCGCGCCAGCGTACCGTACGTGATGATTCCGTCGCGATGCGTGCCAAGTGCGACCGCCAGCTCGCCTGATCGCGAAACCGCCAGCACGTTTGCGTCGGGCAGGTCGAGGGCACGAGACTCGGGTCCATCGACGCGTGTCGTGTGTACGCGGCACGAATCGCCATCCCAGAGCGCGCCGAACAGGATTGTCTGTCCGTCAGGCGCGACGCGCGCGGAACGTACGACGCCGCGTCGAAACGTGAGTCGGCGAAACGACGAGGTCGCTGCCGATGGGCGCAGGTACATGCCACCGCCGACGACCGTCGTCGCGAGCAGCACGCCAGCCGCCCCGTAGCCGATGGCCGCGCGACGGGACACCGCGCCGCGCGATCGTTCACCGGCTGCTGGATTTGTGTCCGGTGTCGATGATACACGGGCGGTGTGGTCAGTCGACTCCGTGATATCGAGCGCGATCGCCAGGTCGTGCGCCGAGTGAAAGCGATCCTCAGGCGACTTCACCAGACAGCGCTGCACGATGCGCGAGAACGTGAACGGCACCGAGGTCGGCAACACCGGCGCCTCGTCGCTGACCGTGGCGTTCATCGTCGCGACCGATGTCGCGCGCCGAAACGGCGGTGTTCCGGTCAGCATCTCGTGCAACACGACGCCGAGCGCGAAGATGTCGGCGCGCGCGTCGATGTTCTCACCAAGCAATTGCTCCGGGGCCATGTAACCCACCGTGCCGACGATCATGCCCGTCACCGTGAGTGACTCGGCCGCCGCGATAGTCGCTGTATCGGTTCCGCTCACGCGTTTGGCGATGCCGAAGTCGAGAATCTTGAGACGACGGTCGCGCGTGAGGAACAGGTTCTCGGGCTTGAGGTCGCGATGCACGATGCCGCGCGTATGTGCCGCCTCGAGTCCTGCCACGATCTGCGCCGCCAGCTGTGCGACCGTACGCGCGGGCAGCGCCCCGTCGCGACGCAGCCGGTCACGTATCGTCTCCCCTTCCAGCAGTTCCGAAACGATGTACGGCATGTCACCCGCACGGCCCACGTCGTACACCACAAGCAGATTCGGATGGTCGAGTGCGCCCACCGTACGCGCCTCGGATTCGAATCGACGCGCGAGCACCGGGTCGCTCACCATCGCCGCGGGAAGCGTCTTGATGGCAACGTGCCGACCAAGGCGCGGGTCGAGCGCGCGGTACACGTGGCCCATTCCACCGCTGCCGATCAGGGCTTCGATCTGGTACGGGCCGAGGACGGTTCCGGGCGTAAGCGTGCTATCCATTGGACATATACGGCGACCCGAGTGGTGAGGATCGCTAAATTTACGTGTGGGTCTGGGGTACGCCACCGGCGCGCGACGACGGAAGCATCGTCACTCGAACCGTAGAGCCGCACCTGCCTCACTGCCGCTGCCGTAACGCCGCCAGTGCACCAGCGTCATACCAGTAACCCTGTGTATAGACACCGACGGGATGCACATACGCGCGCGCGGTCGTGAGCGGATTCTCGGAGAGCAGCACCAGATCAGCGTGTCGGCCGACAGCAAGCACGCCGAAGCGCTCCTCCGCGTCGAACACTCTGGCGGGAAGACTCGTCGCGGCCTGCAGCACCGAGATCGGCGAGAGCCCTCCATCCGCAAGCATCTGTAGCTCGAGTACCAGCGATTCGCCGGGCGCGGCACAGAACGTCGGTGCATCGGTCCCTGCAAGCAGTGGGACGTCAGCCGCGACGACCATGCCGACAAGGCGCCGGCCGGCTTCCAGGATCCGTGCGCGGACGACATCGCTCACGCCGTCGAACTGCCGCAGATACAAGTCACATCCGCTGCGCTGATTCGCGGGAAGAACACCAAGCAGGCGTTTCGCCTCAGCGTGAGACATATACGTGGCGACCAGTGTCGGTGTAAGCACCAATCCCGCCTCCGCCGCACGACGGAGTCGAGCATGGCAATCCGGTGTGTCCACGGCGGCCGCAAACGCTGCGTAGATGGCCGGAATCGATTCACCGGATTTGCGAAAGCGCGCGGCGATCACGCGATCGAAGGAGCGAGAACGCCCACACCGTTGGACCAGCGCCGATCATGCTAGGCGCGGCAAAGCCCGGCGACCCGATCCGCGCCAGAAATCGCTTCCGCGCGTCGAGGGATGATCCCATGTCACGCACATGCGTGATGCCGAACGACAGCATCACGCCGGCGTCCCGCTCTGCTACCGTGTCATTGCTCTGCAGCAGGTGAACGTGGGCGTCCCACAATCCGGGGATGGCGAAGGTTCCGCCCCCGTCGATCACGCGCGCGCTGGTGTTGGGTGGAATGTCGCGCGACGGAATGATCGATTGGATCAGCCCGCCAGCAATACCCACGGCGTGATGGTACCGAATACCGGCGCTGACCGGATCGATGACGTGAACGTCGCGAATCCAGACGTCAGGAGCGTTCTGGAGCGGTGGGAGAGGAGCCTGCCGCGTACACGCGCCGAGCAGTAGTGAAGACGTCAGTAGCCGCGTCGCACGGCGCCACCATGATTCGGCGAAAGGCATGGTCGGTAGCATGGGTCTGGTGAGACGGAAACTCGCTCTCAGAGACTTCGCCAGCGGTTCATTGATGGATGCAGTCGATGATGACGCGCATGCACGCGCCCATCGGCAGGCCCGCGAGAACGTCCTGCCGGCTCAGGATGAGCGGCATGCCGGCAGCTACGCAGTCGGGATATCGTGGCGTCGGGCTCACGCCGTCAATGCTTGCCAGTTCGCTGACCCAGGCGCAGCTTCTCCCGTATGACTACGCGCGCTGACGTCGAGCAATTGCTGCGGCGAATTCCACTGTCCACACCGGCCGATCAAGGCGCCGCGTCGACCGTGCTGCAGATGTTCGTGTCGCTGCGGAATGCGGCCTTCGAAGGCGGAGGCATCGGACTACCGCCGGTGATGACGCCGTTCGCGATTCCCGACCTGATACGTCAGATGCGGGAAGGCAATTATGTCGACGTCGCCTTGACGCTCATTGGCATAGCCGGTGATGCAGCGTCCGCGTTCGGATTCCTGGTGGCAGCCGCGACGGAGCTGGGCACTATCCCTGCCATCGGCGGATGGGCGTCGGCCGGCGTGGTGGCCACCACGATCGGTGAGATGGCTGGCCCGGCGGGCATCGCGGCCGCGGTGTTGGTGGCCACCTTTCGCGTGCCGCAAGATGTGAGCGAGAACAACAAGAAGCTGTTCTTTATCGCCGATGCGAGTGGCATTCTTACGTCGTGGATCTTCAATCTCCCGAACATTAATCCACACGCGCGGCTGACGGCACGCGCGCGCACCGGTGGCTACTTCCGCACCGACGTCTCCGAGGGGTGTCGGTTGGCGCATGATCGCGTGCATCAGCTGTGGCAGACCAACTATCGCGGCAACGCGACGGCGATCCGGGCCGCGCGCGAGTCGGCCCGAAACAGCTGGGAGCGATATTGGCGGCAAGTCGGCGACGCGCTGGAGCAGGGGCTCGTGCCGCTGCCGCATGGCGTCGGTTCCGGATGGGTGAACGCCGAGATTTCGGATGCGAACCGGCGCAACCGCTCCGCGGCGCGTGCTGCCGAGGAAGCGCGGCTGGCCGAAGGCAGACGGCGAGCCGCGGGCGGTTACTGGTTTCGCTCGCCCGAGGGACTTGATCTATTCATGCCCGACCCCTGAGACACAGCGAGCAACGCCGTCCGGCGGCCGCTTGGCTCCCGGTCTAACCTCGAGAGGAGCGCGGTCCCATCTATCAATCGCATTTTGTCGTGCCGACGGGCGATCGTCGCATCGAAGTCTGCGAACTGACGCACTCCGGCCCCCTGCCGCCGGGATGGCTGGCGCCGGGATTCGTCATGAACCTCGTGCTCGACGGCGAGGCGGACCTGCGGGCGCGCGGAAGCGCTCAGCACGTGCATCCCGGCGTCGTCGTCCTCTCCGACCCGGGAGAGTTCCGCCGCGTCACCCGTCGACACTCCGCCGTCGCGCGCACGCGGTCGCTGACGTGCGATCCCGCGGTCCTCACGGACGCGATCGCGCAGCGGGCTCGCGTGCGTGCCACGCCGCATCTGCGTAGCAGTACGAGTGGCGCGCCGGTGCTTCGCCACGCACTGCGTGCCTTGTTCGCGGGCATCGACGCCGGCGATCCGCCATTGGCGCTGGAGACCGCGATCGAGTGCTGCTTTAGTGCGCTGGCGTCCGACCTGAACCTCTCGTGGACGGCCATGCCCGCCGATCGGCCGGCGATCCGGCGCGTGCGCGACCTCATTGAGGATCGATCCGGCGACGCGCTTTCGCTGGCCGACCTGACCGCCGTGTCCGGACTGTCACGCGCGCACCTTATCCGGTCGTTCGCACGCGAACTGGGCGTCACGCCACATCAGTACCAGATGCACGTCCGTGTGCGACGCGCGCGCGAGCTGCTCGCGGCCGGGCGATCACCCGTGCACACCGCCGCGGCCGTAGGCTTCTTCGACCAAAGTCACCTCACCCGTCAGTTCCGGCGCATCACGGGCGTGGGGCCGGCAGCCTACCGCCGCATGGTCTATTCGGGCACTCAGCCGCGCTGACCGCCGCGTGCGACTTTTGTCCAAGACGGCCTTGTCGAGCGGTGATACCGTAGCGCCATGTCACATCACTTCGATTCTCCGGAAGCGCGCGCGGACAGCCGCATCAACATCACCGACAACTTCCTCTTCCACGATCCCGCCGATCGCTCGAAGGTCGTTGCCATCACCTGCGTCAGCCCACTGGCAGGGTTGCCATCACCCTATCACGGCCAGCTCCAGTGGCGGACGTTCCGTCCGACCGCCGCCTACGATATGCGATTCGATACCGACGGCGACCTTCGCCCGGATCGGGTATTGCGCTGCATTTTTTCGGGGGATGACGCCCCGCAACGCGTCGAGGTGCGGTGGCTACAGGGCGCCGCGGCGAACGACGATCACGCGATAGGTGAGGTGATCGGATCCGGCGCCGTCGGTGACACCATCACCCTGTCGATGCCGGGCGCGCGCATCTGGATCGGTGAAGCCGGTGATCCATTCTGGCTCGACGCTGTCGCCGCGAAGGGGTTCCTGGACGCGGCGCTGGCAGGTGGCAGCCCGCCCGTGTCGAGCTTCTCGAACGGTCAGGTCACGACGGCCGCTACGAACGTGCTGGCGATCGTCGCCGATTTGCCAATCGCGCTGCTCGGCCAGCGCTTGCACTTCAATTCCGCGGTGTCCGCCAATGACCACGGGCACTGGCATCAAGTCTCGCGATGCGGCCGGCCGAACTTCGCGGCCACGTTCGTCGATCATCCGGAACGGTCGCGCGCCATGAACGAGTCGATGCCCGAGCACGACGTCCGCGATTTCAGCGGTGACGTCGAGCGCGTGGTCTCGATCGTCGCGGCCAACGTCGGTCGCGTGCCCGATCCAGCTGGCTACGCGACGAGGGTCGCGCGCAGCTTGTTGCCGGATGTGATTCCGTTCGACGCCACGCTACCCAGCGGCTTCGACTTCGCCGGCGTGAACGGCCGCACGCTGCACGATGACTTCGGCGCGGTGGTGTACTCTGCCGTCTTCGGCCGGCCAATGGATACCGCCATCGCCCCCCTCGCCGACCTCCGTGCGAGCTGGCCGTGGGTACCGGCGCCACGACCCTTGCCCGGTGGACCCGGCGTCGCCGTGCCGACGCGCAATGAGTGATCGCCACGACACGCGCACCGGATGAGCGGCGTGCTGCTGGTCGCGCTCAGCGGCATCGGCGCGGGCTGCCTGCACGCCATCTCCGGGCCGGACCATATTGCCGCGATCTTGCCGCTCGCCGTCGCCGCGCAGCAGCGCGCGGTGGTCGTGGGTGCCAGCTGGGGACTGGGCCATGCATCCGGAGCGGGGCTCGTCGGCGCGGCAGCTATCGTGATCGGCCAACGTTTTCCCATCGCGACGATTTCGATGGTGGCCGAGCGAGCGGTGGGCGTGCTGCTGATCATCCTTGGCATCTGGGGTCTGATGCAACTCCGCGCACGAACGCACCCGACTCGCCATGACCATCGACATGAGTCGCGCGCGGCGATGCATGTCGGTCTGTTTCATGGGATTGCCGGCAGTGCGCAGCTGGTCGGCGTCTTGCCGTCGCTCTTCATTCCGACACTGGCGGGCAAACTGCTCTTCCTGAGCGCATTCGGCGCGGGATCTGCCGCGTCGATGGCGCTGTTCGCGCACCTCGCCGGAACCACGCGCGCGGTCGTGCATCACCGCATCCTCCTCGGTGGTTCGTCTATGCTGAGTGTCGTGATCGGTGTGGGCTGGATTGCCTTAGCGGCGTGATACGCACTCTCATCCATCCCCGACATGACACCATCCTTGTCCGCCGTCGCCATCGTGCGAGAGATCTACGCCGCCGTTGCCGCTGGCGACTTCGAGGCCGTGCTCACACGGCTGCACGATGACGTACCGGTGCACGTGGCCGCGTCACTCCCGTTCGGCGGCACGTGGCGCGGGAAGGCCGGCTTTCAGGACATGGCCGCGCGGCCGTGTGATCACCTGCCAGCCGTTCTACTTCGATACCGCCGTGGCGGCGGCGACGGCGCTACCTCAACGGCCGACGTCAGTACCCACGCAACGCTAGATCGCTGGCGATTCGGTGTCTGAGGCGAACGCGATGAACACGCACCAAACGCTGCCGTCGACCAGGGCCTCACTCGGCGCCTCCCGGAACGCGGCGACGTACAGTGCCGGTTCGTAACGTACTTCCTGGAGCAGAATCTGACTCGGCAGATAGACCGCGCCATCGGCAGCACGAACGGTCAGCTGTCGCTCCCAAGGCACACCGGCAACCGCTTCCGCCGACATCGGCTCCAGCGCCACCGGTCCGGGATTGGTGACGCGCGTCGCGAAGCGTTTTCCCCGCTCGGCTACGATGTCCACTTCAACGGGACTTTGCTGGACTCCAACGCCCATCTCCCGTGGCCAGACGCTTTGCCAAACGCCGTCCAGTGGCGCGCCCGCTCCCGAAGGGATGAGAAACGCGGAGAGGGATGGCGGTCTTGGGCGCGACGGCGGACGCGCAACCGCCGGCTGGGCGCGTGAACGGAGCTCTCCGAGCTGCTGGTTGCCACGCCACAGCGTCAGGGTCATCGATAGTCCGCATGGTCAGAGTAGTGGTAATTCACGATGGGCCAGCGACCGTCGATGTGGCGCATCGCCTACGTTTTGACTGCACAGCGCTCGTTAGCGAGCCTCGCGCGACGGCGTGGCGAGGCCCACAAGAACGCACCACCCGCTGAAGCTGACGCCGGCGTCCTCGCAACGCTGTTGCATGCTCCCATCGGACATCTCCTCGCGATGCGCATGCGCGCGAACGGCAGCGTGACTGTCGACGTGCTGAAAGACGGGCGTCCCGGGCCAATCACGCATGGTCTGTTGGGTGATCGCAATTCCTGGTAGCAATGCCGCGGACGGATCCAGCATGCCAAAGAGTGTATCGTCGCCATCGCCCGGCAGTTCGGGATGGATCCGCCCGAGGAACTCATCACCACGCCACAATGAACGCATCTGATTTGCTCAAATGGTTGAGGTGCTCGCTACCGCCAACGCTCGGCAGCGGGCGGCCTACCTAACCAACGGGATTGGAGACCATACGAACAGTCGCGCTATCGGCGAATCTCAAACCGGCTTACGCCGATGACTGGCGGTAACGACTTCAGGACAGGCGCTTCCGCACCACGTTTGTCCGTCAGACGTACTCCAAGACACGGTCATTGCTCCTGCGAATCGCGCGTTCCGCGGCGCCACGGTCACGCGCAGCGTTCGTTAGGCAGTCTGCGCTTCGACACCTGACAGGAGGCGTGCGTGTTCATCCAGGACGCGGCGTTCGGGGGTGGCGATATGCTGAACCGTGAACACGACTTGCCCGTTCTCGACCCGGGCAAACCGAGCTGAGGTGATGTCATACGGACCGTGCTGGGGGACAAGAATCAGGTGCGCATGGGCGACACCATACCCGTGAACGACCATGCCTACCCGCTGTGGTTGAAACACCTCCCGCATGCGGCGCCCGATGCGCTGCGCTACGCGCATGATTCGCTCGGCGGTGCGGTCCTCGACGTCGGTAAAATGGTCGACGTGGACCAGCGGAATGACGGTGCACTCCCCAGGCGAGGAGGGATGGATCGTCATGAACGCGATCACGAGTTCGTCCCGATAGATGATACTCGCGGGTGAACCCCCGTCGATGATCTCGCAGAACACACATGCCATGAGGCTAGCCGGTCTGGATGGTTTGTGTCTGAGTCTCGCCTGGCATGCTGCTGCCGCATATCAAACAACATGCGGCCAAACGAGCGACCTGCGCCAGAACGGCGACCGCGTGATATCGCGAAGCGAAGTCCATCAACGAAAGGGCGTCGAACCCAGTCGCATCGACGACGGTCACATCAAGCCCCGGCTCGAATCGCTGAACGAGCGAACCGCTCGCCCCCGGACCATTCATTACGCGGCAAAGCCAAAGCGATGCCTTTCCGCAGCGGCCGGGCAGTACCGCGCAATTGCCGACACTCCGGTAGGCGGTCGACCCACAAAGGCGCGGTCTGTGTTACCAAGGGGTTGCGTCCCACGACAATCAAATCGCCACGGCTACTCGCGGCATTGGGCACGGCGTACACGATGAACCAAGCGCAAGCGAGCGGCACGGTTCTCGTATATCAAGCACGTAGTGATAGGCCGCCGAACTCCTCGCTCTGCCCGCGTATCGTATCGACCCGGCCGCCGCCTGACGGGAGTTGGAGCGCCCACGTCGACGCATAGAGACCGTTGCTGAACCGGACCTGAATCCTGTCAGACAGGGCGTCCGCCGTCCACACATCAGACAGCCCTAGCCCCTCGACAACGCGACGCAGCGGTTGGCCGGCGCCGTCGAGCCGATCGACGACACGTGTGCCCGGTATATCCACGCGAAGGGGCGAGGTATCCAACTTTACGAGGATCGGCGACTGGGCGAGCTGCATACCTTGACCGCTGCCGGGCACGTCGGCGAATGCCCAACACCCGACGGCGTCGGTGCGCAGCGCGTAGCGCGGTCGGCGGTTGGTGGTCGGCGAAGCGTTACGAGCGACCAGTCCGCTGAGCGCCATCCACATCAGTTGGCGTTTTCGATTGTCATGAATTTGGCAATCTGTGCGCCGTGGGTGCCTAGCGTCTTGTTCAGCAGTGCTCACTCACGCGTCAGTCTGTCCCAAGCGGAATGCTTGTCCATCCATCGCATCGCCTTGGACGAGATGGCGGCACAGCCCATGAACCACAGGCCGGCCGCGAAGCCGTGCGCAGGTGAAACAATCGAGGGAAGAAGGATCGCGCCGGCACCGCTGACCAGACCGGCCGTGCACAAAAGTTGGTACCAGAACTGTGCACCGGCGCGATTTGGGACGCCGGTCAGACAGAAGCGAACCCAGTCAGGCGGCGTGCCATCCGCCCCGTGCTCGAACAACTCCTCAGCAGCATCATGCACGGCGTCGACGCTCAGCCCCGCCTCGACTGCCGCCTCGCGAACATAGCGAAGCTTCACGGCCTGTCCGGCGTCGAGCTCACTGGCGCGACGAAGGAAGTCCGCCGTCTCGGCCTCGCTGAGCCAACGCTCGTCATTTGTGTCGCGACCCGTCATTCGATGTCGTTCCCGGTAAGTTGGAATCTGCTGAACGCTTCAGCGTTCTGCTGCAGCGCATCAAACACAACGCGGCCGGACGGACCACGTGCGCCAGCACGGCTCGCCGCCTGCCGCATACCGCCCGCTGCCAGCAGCGACGATCCGTTGGGCAACTCACATGTCGCACTGCGGGGTCACCCGCGGAGGTCATGGCGGGGGGTGCCTGCAAGGTGCAGAGCACGTAACCCAGCGAAGATCCGCGGCGTCAACGCAACCGCACATCGGGCATGCGCGTACGCTGTACGGGTTCGCGGAGATGCGTGAAGTGCAGAGTCACGGTATCCACGATTTTGGCGAATCCGTACGAGCGCTTGAAGGACTGAATCATGTAGGTGACGCGTGCGAACCGCGGCCGCATGATGGCGGTGTCCCACGCCGCCACCGACCCTGGGCCATAGCCGTTCACCGTGATCACAAACTCTCCCGTCGAGTCGGAATAGACGGGCCCTGCCCAGTATGCGAGGTTGCCTACTCCACCTTCCAAGGTGACTCGCTCGGAGTCCAACGGCGCACCGCGAAAATCGAGCACACGCCCAGCAAGTTCCGCTCGCAACGACGGACGTGGCGCGGTTTCGTTGATGTCATAGGCCGAGGAGTCCGACGCTGTGCCTCGCTCAGACTGTGGCGCGCAACCCGTCAGGTGCGCCGCCGACAGTAGGACGCACGCCAACTGGCACAACGAGGCCCACGTACGGTATCGGACCGCTACCGTAGCGGTTGTAGCGCCACTTGTGTCGGACCAGCGGGCAACTTGAACGGTACGTGGGCACATCGAACCTACGGTTCCCATAGTATCCCCAACCGACCGTCTTTGGCGCGTAGATTCGCGAGTTCTACTTGCGATTGATCGCCGCCGGAAAGCCCAAGAAGCTCGCGCTCGTCCCGTGTATGCGGAAACGGCTCACTATCCTCGATATGATGATGCGAACGAACACCACGTGGAGCGCGAAAGCCACGACAGCGATACTCGTAGTCGATTGACTTTCAAGAATGTTGCTAACGCCTCAGCGTTCAACTGCTAGCGCATCAAATCACACGCGAGCGTAGCGAGCAATCCGAAACGCGCTTGTCAGTTGCAACGCTCTGTTCGGCATCAGGGCTCCGGAATCTCCAGATCGCGGCAGATCTTTCGCGCGAGATAATCATTCACTTCACGATGGTGTGGGATGACGGACGTCCGACGCGCGGGGCGATTAACGAAAACCGAGTGGTTGGCGCCCTCCCGGAGGAGGACGCAGCCGTGCGCCTCGACATGGCGCACGAGGTCGACCCGCTTCACGCGCTGAGGCGGAGGGGTTCGCGAATCACGGCGGCGCCCGCGAGATCTTCTTCGGCCATGGCGCGATTCGCCTCCATCACGAGCGCCACGGCCTCGCGCAAGTTGGCTCGCGCCTCATCAAGGGTCGCGCCCTGCGTGTTAGCGCCTGGCAGCTCTTCGACAAACGCGATGAACCCCTCGGGCACTTCTTGATATACCGCAGTGAGTTCGACGGCCATACACACCTCGAAAGGAGGGAACATTGAAATCTACCTGGACTTGGCCGTGAGCGCATCGACCGATTTGCTGCAGGCGCACCGAAACTCCGCCGAGCACTACTGCTGGGTCAGAACATCGTCCGCGCGCACTCACGCTCTTGCATGCCGAACACCTGTTCGCTCGACCGACATACCACCGTGACGGCGGTCGAGTTCCGGCGCATCGCTTACAATCCCATTCGGCCCGCCACGTCGCAACCCCGCCATTTCACAGCATCCACGCGTTTGGTCACCGTGTGTATTCCTCCTCGGATATTCGCTCGACCGAGCGAATGCGCAACGCCGCATCACCGACAGTATGGGCCATGACGCAGAACGCACGTGTCGTGACCGCTACGCTCGCGTCACCTGCGTCACCAGCTCGCGGTCGAACCGACGTCCATTCCACTCGCGCGCCTTCCGTCACCCGCGACGCATTGATCCGCTTTGCGTCGCGAGGCCGCCGGTACCGCAGCTCGAGCGTCGACGACGCGCACTAACGCGAAGTGGACCCGGTTCGCCGCGCCACCGCGACGGTCTTCATCACAGCGTGGGTCCTGCACCGCGCATGCCTACCGGCTGGATGCGAGTCGCGCGCTCCACCGGCAGGCACCACCCGAGCGATGCACCGACTACTTCTGCAGCGAGAACTCGAACGGCAGTTGCATCAATTGCCGCACCGCCCGTCCCTTCACGGTGGCCGGTGAGAACTTCATCTGCGCCAGCGCCGTCTTGACCGATTCGGTGAACAACGGATCTGGCGAACGAAGCACCTTCAGCGAGCTCATATCGGCCGTGCCGTCGGCGTTGATGATCACCTGCGCCACCACCGACCCCTGGACGCCGGCGGCGCGAAGCGTGGGCGGATACGCCGGCCCCACCGCACCGGGTGCGATCGCCGCTTGCTGGTCGAGCGTAGCTCCCGATTCAACGCGCGGCTGCACCGGTGCTGCGGCAGCGTCTTCGCCGAGCGAGAACTGAAACGGCTGCTGCGCGAGCTGTTTCACGGCGCGTCCACCCACCATCGCTGGCATGAACTGCATCTCAACCAACGAGGCGCGCACCGCCTCCGCGAACAGTGGATCGGCGGTCCTGAGCACCTTGAACGTGGACATGTCCGCCTTGCCATCGGGGTTCACCACGAACTGCGCGAGGACCGCACCTTCGACACGCGCCGCGCGCAGCGACGCGGGATACATCGGCCCCTTGCTGCCCGGCGCCATCACGGCCGGCTTGTCCACCTGAAATTCGAAGTACGGCTTTCCCTCTGGAATGCTCACCGGTTTGTCAGCCACGATCGGCGCGGTCGACTGTCGCGCAGCGGCGGGTGCGGGTCCCATGAGGTTGTCGCTCACGCGATTGGAGCACGCGGCAACGAGCGCGAGCGCCGCCACGGTGCCGGCAACGAGTGCCTGAGCGATCGGACGTCGAGAAGGGGCAGCAGTCATGACGGTGATTCTCCGGGCGAGTTGTGAACGGGAATGGGCGAGCATGGGCGCGAAGCGCGCGGAGCTGCCGCGTTGCGCGATGAGGAGCAGCAGCTTGGCGTATCGCTGGCGATCGGCGGCAGCGACGAGTGTTCGGGCATCGCAGTCCACCTCCATCGCAAGGCGAAGTCGACTGGTGATGAACCAGAGGCCGGCGTTCCACGGCGCGATCGTCGTGGCGGCGACCGAGAGCCACACCAACCACGGGTCGCGCGCCAACCGGTGTTCGCGCTCATGTCGCAGCACGAGCGCGCGCAGCGGGGCATCGAGATCGAGCAGCCACGCGGGAATCACGATGTGCATGTCGCGAAGTCCGATCACCGCCGGACCGAGCGAGTCGGACACGAGCACCGCATCGCCATCGATCGCGTGGGGAACGGCGCGATGACGGATGCGGTGCAGTACCACGACAGCGCGTGCCGTCTGCAGCAACATGACCACGCTAACCACGCCCCAGAGCACGAGGAGCGTGACGTCGAGATGCTGGAACAGCAGATCGACGAGTGTGGACGGCCTGTCGGTGAGCGGTGCGGTCATCGCCGTCACCTCACCCATGCGTGCGCTGCCAGCGCTGTACGCGGGTCGAGCGAGGAAAGTCCACGCGATCGGCGGCCACGCGAACGCCACCCCAAGCGCGCCAAGCCAGACGGCTCGCGTGGGCCAATGCCTGGCGCGGAGCACGCGCTCCACCCCGAGCGCCGCCGCACCCACCAGCAGCGCGAAGGCCGTTGCCGCCAGCATCCAGAGGCCTAGCATGCGTCGTCCTCCGGCCGCGCTTTGAGTTTACGCGCGAGCTGTTGCAGCTCGTCGGCGGACACCCCATGCTCGTCCACCAGTTGCGCAATCAGCGCACTCGGCGAGCCCGCGAAGAGGCTGGCCATCAGCCGCGACAGGGCGTTGCGCTGGGCCGTCCGTCGCTCCACGAGTGGGAAGTAGCGGTGGGCGCGACCCTCCTCTTCGTGCCGCACGAAGTGCTTGGCCTCGAGGTTTCGGAGCACGGTGAGCACCGTCGTGTACGCGAGGGGGTCACCCAGATGCTCCCGCACTTCGCTCACGGTGCCGGAGCCGAGCTCCCACAGTGAGGACATGACGTCGAGTTCGCGATCGCCGAGCGTGGAGTCGTTCACGAGGGGACGGGAGGGAGGTGGGTGCGCGCGGGTGTTCTACGATCTGCATAGTACTATGTGGATCGTAGATCAATTTGTCAACTAGGATGATAGTAGACGGGTTGCGGCAACGTGATTCCGTCTTCGCCGACTCTGTGCGCGCGATCTATAGCCCGCTGGCCGAGTATCTCGTCACACAGCCCGACGGTGTCGCCAACAAGGAAGCGTTGGAGAAGGTGAAGTCCGCCACGGAGGCGTACTGGGTGCAGCTCTGGAAGCAACCCGAGATCGCCGCCGAGGTGCTCGACTCACGACAGATCGATACGTTCAGCCTGCGCAAGGACTGAACGGCGGGAGCCGATGCGTGAGTGGCGTCGAGCACTACACGTTCAGTGCGGCGTAATCCAGGACGTTTCGTTCGGCGCGGGCAGTGGTGGCTGTGCCGGCGCGACGTCCCGATCGACACGACGCGCCGACATGACGTTGTTGACGAAGCGTTGACCTTCGGACAGTCGCTCCACTTCAATGGCGATCGCGTCGATCGACTCCTGCAGTCTGCTCTCGTCTCGCGGCGCGTCGACGCGCGGGGCCTGTCGTCGGCCACGCAGAAAGCCGAAGCGCCAGAGCAATGCACCGAGCGCCAGCAGTACCGCCGCTTCCGCCATCATCATCTTCTGGAACTGGAGGCGTTGCGTCACCAGTAGCTGCTCGGACGCGGTCGTGAGCACCGAGATCGAGAGGGGTGTTGACGCCGCGGGTTCGGTCGATGTCACGGTCAGCGGCGACTCCGACAGGCCGGTCTGTTTCATCGCGACGTCGATTTGTCGGTCGACCCCTTCGATGGAGCGCTCGATCTCCCGCATTCGCGTGCCGAGTCGTTCAATGGTGACGTCATACTCCCGGACCATCGACGCATCACCGCGGGCCTGGGCGTTCAGTCGCTCCTGTCCGATCTGGCCGCGACTGCGCATGGCGGTTTCGTACTGATCCGCGAGCACCTCACGCCGTTGCTGCAGCGACCTCAACAGCACCTCATTTGCGGTATAACTGACCGACGCGGGCATTCCAGGGATGTTGGTGGTTTGCTGAGGCATGAGGGCGTGCTCGACGCGTAGCGGTGGGAGCGATCGGGACGGGTGCTCATCGGCCCTACGAACATCCTAACCGCCAGTTTCAGGAGCGCGGTACGCGACGCGCCATGGCGAGCCCGACGCCGCGGCATTGTTCCGCCCCGGACCTGGCGCGCCATCTGCCGTCGATGGCGCGCCACCGCCGTCGATTAGTGCGCGACCGCGTCCTTCGTCCGCGCCACAATCCAGCCGGTGATGTCCGCCATCACCAGCTCTTTGTCCACGTCATTGAGCAAGTCGTGGAAATGTCCCTCGTACAGCTTCAACGTCTTGTCCGTCGATCCCGCCGAATCGAAGAACTGCTGACTCCCGCCCGGCTTGGTCACAATATCGGCCGTGCCGTGCAGGATCATCACGGGCATCGTGAAGTGCGGGAATTCCTTCCGTAGCCGATCACCCGCGCGGGCGAGTTCGGCCACGGTACCGATCGGCTGCGCTTCGTTGGCCAGCAGCGGGTCACCTTTCATCGCGGCGACGGCGTCCTTGTCGCGCGAGAACCCATCAATCGGCAGCTTGAGCACGCGCGCGTGCGGTATGATGTGTTCCAGTCCCTTGAGCGCGGCCACCGCGAGGTCGGGCGCGTACACCTGGAAGGCAAAGCTTTCGCAGACGAGACCAGCGAGGTCGTGCTGATGATCCAGCGCGTACACCGTCGAAATCACGCCGCCGGCGCTGTGACCAAGCAGAAAGACGGGTAGTCTGGGCTCGCGAGATTTTGCGAGCGTGATGGTGGCGCCGACATCGCCGAGGTATTCGTCGATGGCGTGAATGAAGAAGCGCTCGCCGTCTGAGAGTCCTCGTCCGCGCAGGTCGAGCGCATACACGGCGTATCCTGCCGCGACGAGTTGCTCGGCCGCCCAGCCGTAGTATCCGCTGTGCGAGAGGACGCCGTGACAGATCACCACTACGCCGCGCGGTGCCGTTTCCGGTCGCCACGACCGGACGTGAATCATCGTACCGCCGATGCTCTCGATCTTCTCTTCGCGTGTTTCGATCGATGCTGCTGCCGTCATTGTAGTCTCCTGGGTGAGGTGTATGGACTCACCGCAGACAGTAGCGCGAACGCACTTCCGTCGAATCGTTCCGTCGAAGAGTCATTCCCTACGTCGACGGGCGTATTCGGCTCGTCGAGCTATGACATCGCCGATGGCAGACACAACAGCAACGTCGTCCCATCGCCGTTCGCGCCGTCAATCGAGAGCATTCCGCCCGCGTGCGTCGCGCGCTCGCGCATGCCGCGCAATCCCCAGTGCCCGTTGGCAATACCCACCGACTCTTGATCCGGACTCATGCCACGGCCGTTGTCTTGCACGATCAGGCATACGCGCGCCGCTTCGTACGACAACGTCACGCGCAGCGTTGACGCCCCGGAATGGCGTACCGCGTTCGCGATGGCCTCACGCCCGACGCGCAGAATCGTGGTTTCGGTATCGAGCGCGAGACGATGAGGCGCTCCGGTGACATCGAATGTCAGGGCGATACCCGATGTCCCTACCAACGACAGCGCCGCCGACTCCAGCGCCACCGGCAGCGGTTGCGCGTTCAGCTCCGGCGCCCGCATCTCCCACACCATGCTCCGTGATTCTCGTAACGTCGTATCGGTCATATCGAGAATTCGTCCCAGCGCCGTGTGCGCCGCCTCTGGCTCGCGGATCAGTGAGTCCTGCACCGCTTGAATTTGCAGGGTGATACCGGTGAGCCCCTGTAAGAGCGTGTCGTGCAGGTCGCGCGCCAGCCGCGTGCGCTCGGACAGTTCCGCGTCGAAGCGTGCCTGCAGTCGTTCCGCCGCCCGCCGTTCTTTCTCTTTCAGCCGCGCGCGAACGAGGGCCGTCGTGATCGCCAACACCGTCACCACCAGCACCACGGCGAACCACCACGTTTGATACCAGGCTGGCACCACTCGCAGCTCGAGCGTCGCCTCCGCGCCTGTCGCGTCATCATCATTCCACGCGCGCACACGAAAGCGATAGCGGCCATGGCGCAATTGCGTGTACATCGCACTGCGCGTTCCGGTGGCGGTCACCCAGTCGCCGTCGGCACCGTCCAGACGATACTGAATGTGGACCCGCTCGGGCGCGAACAGCTCAGTGGCCGTGAAATGAATCTCCACGCGCTCGGGATTGGGCGGAATGATTGGCGACGGGCTGACGACCCCATTCACGCGCACCTCTTCAACGACGGCGCGCGCCACTCGAGACGTTCGCCGCAGCTCAGCCGGAGACACCACGGCCAGCCCCGCGGGCGTGACAAACCACAAGCGTCCATCGGCCGCCGTGGCCGCCGACTTCCGGATCAAGTTGGTCA
Source organism: Gemmatimonas groenlandica (assembly GCF_013004105.1). Taxonomy (NCBI): domain Bacteria; kingdom Pseudomonadati; phylum Gemmatimonadota; class Gemmatimonadia; order Gemmatimonadales; family Gemmatimonadaceae; genus Gemmatimonas; species Gemmatimonas groenlandica. Next base: position 4,484,885 of record NZ_CP053085.1, on the reverse strand, counting down.
GCTTCGCGCTGCGTAGTCCGTCCGCTGAGCCAAAAAACTCGGGCACGGGAGGAGGACGACCAGCGCTATCGGCGGCGTGATGCAAGGCGGCGAGCGGAATGCGGCCCAATGCCGATTCACCGCCGAACCACAGATATCCCGCCGCGACGAGGAGCGATGGATACGGCGTACGCAGCAGCAGCTCGATGGATGGAATCTTCACCGTCGCGGCGCGAGTGCCGATGAGGCGCAACAACGTCCCATCAGCGTTCGCCCAGAGTGTATCGCCCCCCTCCGACAGCACATTGGTCATCGGCAGCCGCGCACCGCCCGGCGACGTGATGCGCGACACGACGGTGTCACTCGCGTACTGTATCAGCTGGCTCGGGTTGCGCATCGACACCCAGACGGCGCCGCGCGCATCCTGTGTGATCCCCACAATCAGCGTACGCGCCGACTCATCAGGAATTACCAGTCGTGTCAGCGTCCCGTTCCGCCAGATGCGCAAACCGGTCGGAGAATTGCCGAGCCACAAGCTACCGCGCGCATCTTCAAGCGCGTGGATGCCGGTGTTGGATGCCACCAGCAATCCTGGCACGGGGCGTACCCGTCCATCGACCACGCGATAGAACTGATGGCGCAGATCGTACACCCACGGCCCGCCAGCCGGCGACGCGGTCGCGAGCAGAATCGGCAGGTCTCCAGGGGGCAGAACACTGTCCACGCGCAACGCGGAATCGGCGCCACGAACCGCGCCGCCGTGCAACCGATACAGCGCCCGTGCGTTGAATGCGGCCATCCACAGCGAACCGTCAGCATCCGCCACAATCGAGGTCGGCGACTGGAACGGCAGCGCATGTCCTTTTCCCAGCGTGATGAAGGGCGCAATGCGTAGTCGATCGAGTCCCGCGTCGGTCGTGACCCATAAGCTCCCGTCGTCATCCTGATGCAACCCACGCACGACGGCATCGGTCAGGCCCGCCGCTTCCGAAAACTGATCCACACGGCCGTCACGCCAGCGCAACAGCCCGTATCCGCGGGTCGCCAGTACCACCGAACCGTCGTTCAATTCGGCGGCAACAGTACCGCCGACGCTCGCGGTGCCCGTTGGCGGCTTGATGGTCGTCGTGACGCCGTTCAACTGGCTTTGGAAACCATTCTGCATGAACCAGATGCGTCCGCCGTGATCCTGAAGTAACGGACGAAGGTTTGGCGTCCCCGTGGAAGGGAGCCGAATCGCACCCGTCGGGCTCAAATGCCACAGCTGTCCAGTCGTGGTGCCAATCAGAAGGCCGCCGCCGGAGTCGGCAGCGATACCGGACACTTCGCGCGCATCGATCGCCGCCGGAAGTGGGGGCGCCTCCGGCCGGCCGCCACGAAGCACGAACACGCGTCGCGCTCGTGCCCACAGTCGACCGTTGCCATCTTCAATGAGTTCAGCCACGGGCCCACGCGACGAGTCGGCGCTCAGCACCTCGCGGAACGCGCCCCGTTCGTACACCACGAGCGCACCGTCCGGGCGGGAAATCCACAAGCGCCCGGCCCGGTCCACCAATTTTGGCGAGAGGTATCCCACGGCCGCACTCTGCAGCACCGACGCCGTCGACGAGTCCACCCGCACGAAGCGCACGCCATCAAACCGTATCAGCGCATCGCTGGTCCCGAGCCAGAGATAGCCGTCCGGGCTACGCATCGGCGCCACCACACCGGACTCCGGTAGCCCTTCGCGCGCCGTCCACGACGTGTGATGCAAGTCGACCAGCCGGCGCATCGACGACTGCGCCGACGACTGCGCCGACGACTGCGCCGACGACTGCGCCGACGACTGCGCCGACGGCTGCGCCGACAACGATGTCGCGCCCGCGAGCAGCGCTGTGCTCGTCGCCAGCAACAAACGCCAACGCGCGACTACGTCCATGTGAGGATGCGCACACGTGGACGCGCACTCCAGTATCCGGAATGCAAGACTCTCACCCCATTCGTGTGCTGATCGTCGATGACCATCCGATGATTCGAGACGGTCTGACCGCGCTGCTTACCGGTCACGCTGACATGACCGTCGTGGCCGAAGCCGAGAACGGCGAACAGGCACTGGCGCGGTACGATGCACATCACCCCGACATCGTGTTGATGGACTTGCGCATGCCGGTGATGGACGGCTTGGCCGCCACGCGCGCCCTCCTCGCACTTGACGACACGGCGCGCATCATCATGCTGACCACATTCGAGGGCGACGCCGATATCGAACGCGCACTCACCGCGGGGGCGAGAGCGTTTCTCCTCAAGGATCAGCTGCGCACCCATTTGCCCACACTCATTCGCGATGTCTTCAACCGCTAACGCCGTCCTCGGCATCACTCGAGATGTAGAATGCCGCGACGAACGGCAATCATCACCGCCTCGGTGCGATCGTCGGTGCCGAGTTTTCGCAGAATGCTGCGGACATGCACCTTCATGGTGCTCTCCGCGCGGCCCAGCGCCGTCGCGATCTGCGGATTGCTCCGTCCGCGAGCCAGCATCGCCAGCACTTCGAGTTCACGCGGTGTGAGCTCCTGTCGCGGGATGTGCTCGGCCAACTTGCGCGCCACCGCCGGCGGAATACCACGATAGCCGTTGTGCACTTGCCGAATGATTTGCAGCAAATCCCGACGGAGCATGTCTTTCAGGAGATACCCACTGGCGCCCGCCGCCAGCGCCCGATGGATGTCTTCGTCGCCATCGTAGCTCGAGAGCGCGATAATGCGCGCGTTCGGGAATTCCGCGCGGATGCGCTTGATGGCGGTGAGTCCGTCCATGCCCGGCATGCGCAAGTCCATCAACACAATGTCCGGCCGATGCGTTCGATACAGCTCAATCGCGGCGGCGCCATCGCCGGCCTCGTCGAGGAGTCGGAGATCCGGCTGCCCCGCAATGACGGCCGCCAACCCCGCGCGAATCAGCGGATGGTCGTCGATCACCAGCAGCGAGATCACATCGGACGTGGCCATGCGAAATAATACGTTCGCGCGCCGCGGACCGCCTACGTCGGTCGACGTAGGGAAGAACACGCCGCTCGGTCGATTCGCGGACCGCGACGGCGATGGAGCTTCAAGCCGTTCACACGGTCAGCCATTCGCGGTAGGCAGCTTCCGCGCCATCTTCTGGAGGTCCCATGTCGAAAAGCATGATTGACGCGCAGCGCGCCGCGTCCACCATCACCGTTGCCGATGGGGCGCAGATCTACTTCAAGGACTGGGGCGCCGGACAGCCCGTGGTATTCAGCCACGGATGGCCGCTCAACGCGGACAGCTGGGAAGCGCAGATGCTCTTCCTGGCCGGTCATGGGTTCCGGTGCGTCGCGCATGATCGGCGCGGGCACGGCCGGTCTACGCAGACGTGGCAGGGCAATGACATGGATCAGTACGCCGACGACCTGGCCGCGCTCATCGAGGCACTCGATCTGCGCGACGCGGTGCTGGTTGGCTTCTCCACCGGCGGGGGTGAAGTAGCGCGGTACGTGGGTCGTCACGGGACGTCGCGCGTCGCCAAGGTGGTGCTCGTGTCGGCCGTTCCGCCGTTCATGCTCAAGACGGCGGACAATCCGGGCGGCGTGCCCATCGAGGTGTTCGATGGGATTCGCGCGGCGTCCCTCGCCGACCGATCGCAGCTGTATCGGCAACTCGCCGACGGGCCCTTCTTCGGTGGCAATCGCGATGGGCAGCACCCATCGCAGGGCATGCGCGACGCGTTCTGGCTGCAAGGGATGCAGTCGGGCCATCGCAACGCGCTCGAGTGCATTGCGGCCTTTTCGGCGACGGACTTTCGTTCCGATCTCGACGCGATCGACGTGCCGACCTTGGTTATACACGGCGACGACGACCAGGTGGTGCCGTTCGAGGTTGGCGGCAAAGCGTCGGCGGCGCGCGTCAGGAATGCGAAGCTCATCGTGTATCCCGGCGCACCGCACGGCATTACCGATACACACAAAGACCAGCTGTCTCACGACCTGCTCGACTTTCTCCGTGCCTAGCGTCGATGGTGCACCCGTGACGACACCCCCCGAAGTGCGGATCACCCACATTGGGGGGCCGACGGTGTTGATCGAGGTTGGCGGCTGGCGGCTTCTCACCGATCCCACGTTCGATGCGCCGGGACAGAGATATCGTTTCGGCTTTGGCACAGGATCGGTGAAGCTGGCTGGACCACGCGTTGCGGCGCAGGCGGTGCTGCCGATCGATGCGGTGCTGCTCACACACGATCATCACGCCGACAATCTCGATACCGCTGGGCGCGCGCTGTTGCCGCTGGCAAACCGCGTGATCACCACCGCGTCCGGCGCGAACCGACTGGGCGGCAACGCCGTCGGTCTCACGCCGTGGGCGACGCACGCCCTGCAGCACGAAGGGCGCCCAACCATTCATATCACGGCAACGCCGTGTCGACACGGCCCCCCGGGATCACACGCGCTGGTGGGCGATGTGATCGGCTTTTCGCTGGCGTGGGACAATCAAGCGCACGGGACGCTATGGATTTCCGGCGACACGGTGTTGTTCGATGGCGTGCGCGAGGTAGCTGATCGCGTCACCGTGGGTACGGCACTCGTGCATCTCGGCGGCGTGCGCTTTCCCGTGACGGGGCCGTTGCACTACACCATGACAGCGAGTGACGCGGTGAAGCTATGCGCGCTGATGGCGCCTCACACCTTTATCCCCGTGCACTACGAAAGCTGGTATCACTTCACGCAGGGACGCCTCGACGTGGAGCGCGCGTTCGCGGGCGCGCCCGCCAGCGTGCGCGAGCGCGTGCGGTGGTTGCCAGTGGGAGAGGGCGCGAAGATTCACGTCTAGCCCACGTGCCGTTCGTGGAGCGGGACCGATTACTTCGGAGGCGGATCGTCCGGCGCTGGCTTGTCGCCCGCCCATTGCTGCAGATAGTAGCTCGCCATGCGCACGATATCAGACCGGACGCCCGGAATATTCTGCTTCGTTCTCGCCGCGACGAGGATCGCGCGCAGCTCCGGCGTAAAGTCGCCGACACCGGACTCGCGCAACGCGAACGCCGCGCTGAAGAACCCGCCAAATCGCGCGAGGGCGTCGTAGTTGGCGTCGCCGCCACCCTCGGTCTGCTTTCTTTTTCGCGAGAGGGAATCGATTCGCGCCGCGAGGTCAGCGCCAGCCAGCCGGACGGCCTCGATTACCGGCGCGCGATCACCCGGAAACTCTGCGGCAAATCGCATCCAATGCGCGGCCGTATCGCTATTCACGTGAAGCACGACTGCGGAATACTCCTCCGCGAAGTGCGCCGACTCGCGCATCCGCCGAAAGGCGTCGGCCTTGATGGCGTCCGGGAACTGGTACTGCGTGAACTCCAGATACTGCGTGATCGGCGCGCCCACGGGAATCGCGGCGAGCGCTTCGCGTTGTGACGCTTCAGCCCGCGCCGCCTCGGCGGATTCCTGCGTCGCGCGCTCCGCCGCCGTCGGCGGCTTCGGACGCTCGGGAGCGAAGATCACGCGATACCGCACGGCGAAATGCAGATCGACGCCAGGTTGCTCCCAACCACTCGACGGCGAGAACACGGTCTCATCCTGCCACTCGCTCCACTCGAATTGGGCTTTCGTCGGCTTGCCCGGGAGCCTCAACTCGACGAAAAGCTGGCAGCCTTCGCTCCAGCCGACATACAGGCCTCTGGTTGCCGCACTGCTCCCCAGCTCCACGCGCGTCGTCACAACGCGCCGGTCGCCATCCGGACGAACGGTGCTGCCATAGTCCGTGTTGAATCCGTACGCCTTGCGATGCTTGTTCCATAGAGTGATCCCCGGATCGAAGCCTGCGCGTTCAACGAGCGCCGTGACCGGCGGTGTCCGTAGCTCCACTTCGATCAGCAGGCGACGCCCGTCGATGGTTGGCGGATGGTCCGCGAGCAGCCACGACGCCGCGAGCACAAGCGCGAGTGCAATCGCCCCCGCCGACGCCGTGTACCCAAGCCCACGGACGAAATGGGAATCGCTGCCATCGACCGCAGCGCGCGAGGCGACGAAGCCGACGATTGCGCCGATGATTCCGCCGGCGATCGCCACAAAGTAGACGTAGTACCCCGCGTTACTCTGGCCGGTAGGGATCCGAAACCAGCGTACCCACAACGACGCGATACCCGCCATGCCCATGAAGCCGGCGACGGCGCCAAGCAGCGCATGCACAAGAGAAAGGAGCCAGGTCATCGCCACAGGAGAGAAGGATGAAGCGCGTCGAAGCAACGCGTCGTCGGGGGATGTCTCGGTCGCGAAATCGGACTAGTGGACGAAGTCGACCGACGCGGTCTTGCCCCAGGTGGCATACGCCAGCTTGCAGCTCGGCGACGGGATCAGGTAGCCCGTCGGCGCCGTGATCTCACAGATCTGGTGGTTGCGGGCGCTCCGGCCGTAGAAAGTGATGACGCCGACGATGCCGCTCATGTCGTCCACGTTGTCCGTGCGCTGCATCCACGGGGCGGTTCCGTCCGCCCAGCCGACCGTGTAGGTCGCACCGCCGAGGAGCGCGCCGGTGGTCGCCCGCTTCACGTTGATCGTGAAGAGCGGGTTCACGGGTAGGTATTGCGTGCCCATGTTCACGGTCGAGGCTGACGAGCCGATCTGCTTCGTGGCCTCCGTGCGGTCGTACTTCGAGGGGCCGGCGATCACCGTCGCCTCGTAGATCGTGCTCTTGGTCAACGTGACTTGGAAGTAGCCCGAGCGCTTGTCCGCGTCCGCCGTTGAATTATCGACGATGTTGACTGGCGTGCCCCTGGATCCGGACGTGAAGGCCACCGTGGTGTTGCCGATCATATTGCCGCTCGGCGTCTCCCGAACGACCAGGTTCACCGTGGCCACGATGCGGGGCACGAACGCGGCGTTGGTGGCATCCATCTCCACGGTCTGCTCCGGCGCCGTGGACGGCGCCTCGCCGCAGGCGGCGAGTGTCAGGGCGGCCAGGGCGGCCAGGGCGGGAGTCGCAAAGCGGAAGGCGCGGTTCATCGTCGTATCCTCAAGTCAGCAGTGGGTAGGTTCGAAAGTCCTGCGATCGGACCGGGCGGGAGGTGGCGTTCGTGCCGCCTTGTGCTGCCCGGCGATGGAGAGAACTTCGAAAACGAACTCACCCACGTATCACCTCCTCTGAAGGTGATCCCCGAGGTGATGCGCGGTGATGATTGCTGACCGACCATTTGCGCTCGAGAGCCCCCTGCTGAGCGGCCCGTCACCAAACAGGTCTCGTTTCACGAGGGTGGCCGGCGACTCTGCTGCGTGGGGACCGACGTCGGTGCCGACGCGAGCGTTTGCTTCACCCCCAGCCACACCATCTGCGTCGTCGCGAGCGCCGCGCGCTCGAGCGCATCGCCGGAGAGCACGACCTGCCCGTCTACCACCAGCGAGGCGAGTCCATGCACGGTAGACCAGAGGGTCAGCACCACCGGATTCTGCCCCGCCGTCACGTTCGCGACGACTGACGCCGGCGGGTGCTGATCGACTTGCCCGTCGTCATCGCGCCCTGGCCGCGAACCCGGAGGCGTCCCGAACGGACGTCGTAGCAGGGCGAACACCCGTTGCGATGCATCAACGAGCTCGGGGTATGGCGCGCGCGAGCCGATTTCGCCGCCGAACATGAGGCGGAACCGCTCGGGGTTCTGGGCAGCGAAGAGGACATAGGCGACGCCCGTCGCCTGGCCGATCGTCTCCAGGTTCTGAGTTTGCCGCTGCGCCTCGTCGAGGCGTGACGCCAGGTCGTCGAACCCCTCGGTGGCGAGGGCGGCCAGCAGGTGCTGGCGACTGGGAAAGTGATGATACGGCGCCTGATGGCTGACGCTCGCCGCCCGCGCCACCTCGCGCAGTGAGAGGGCCTCCGGCCCCTTGGTCTTCAGGATATCGAACGCCACCGCCAGCAGGCTTCGGCGGAGGTCGCCGTGATGATACGCGGACGCAGCGGGTTTTCTGGGCATCTTGACAGTGCAAAGATAGAAGGGATAACTTGACACTGCCAAGATAATCCGTCCTGGCACCTTTCAACAGGAGGCGACAATGCGCCATTCCCGAAATGCCGTCCGTGCCGCGGTCGCTGCGGCACTGCTGGTTCTATTTCCTCTGATGCGGGCTTCGACCCAGTCCCCGACCCCTGACCCGCTCGGCCCGTGTCTCGCGGCCGCCACCGCACGCGACCTGGCACGCGCCGACGCGCTGGGCGAGGCCGCCTTGCAGCAGCTCAGCGGACGATTGGCCGCGACCCCCGACGATATTCCCGCGCTTGTCGTGGCCGCCCGGGTCATCAGCCAGTGTCGTATTCCCGCGGCCGAGATGGTCCGTCGGGGCGAGCTGAGCGCACAGGCGCTCGAATACCTCGACCGCGTCGTGGAGCGCGATTCCACGCATTGGCTCGCGCGGTACATGCGCGCGCAGCACTACCTGCAGGCCCCGCCTTTCATGAAACGCGAGGGGGCGGCCGCTCGCGAACTCGACCGGCTCTTTGCGCTACAAGGGGCGCGCACCGACCTCAGCGAATTTGCGCGTCCTTACCAGCTGCGTAGCCAGCTCTGGAAGCGTCAGGGGCAGCTGGACAGCGCCCGCGCGGTGCTGCAGCGAGGGCTGCGCCTCTTTCCGCAGGACTCGCTGCTGCGCGCGGCCTACGAGCCCTTCGCCGCTTCGTCCAGCCCACCGCCCGCGACCAGCATCTCGGCCGTTGTCGTGCGCGCTGCCCGCCCTATGGCACCGCCCGCCGTGGGGATGACACGTCAGATGCAGCGCATGGACGTGATGCTTGCCCCCGGCGCCGCCGCCGACGTCTTCCAGGCCATGCAGCTGCAGGGGGGCGCCACGCTGGTCGGTGACGGCGCCGAGCTGCATGCACGCGGGGGTGATCCGGCGGAGTCGCCGCTGCTGCTGAACGGGGCGCGGCTCGTGGGTGCGTCGCGCTTCGAGTCGCTCGATGGCGCGCTCTTCGCGGCGCTCGACCCGCAGGTGCTGCAGTCGACGCAATTCTCCCCCGGTGGCTTCTCGGCGCGCGTTGGCAATGCGCTCTCCGGAGTGATCGAGGTGGAGACGGAGGGTCGGCCGCGTCAGGCGCAGCGGCGATTCGGCCTCTCCAGTGTGACCGCATCCACCACCGAACGCCGGCCTCTCGGTCGGCGTGCCGGGTGGTGGGGCAGCACCCGGCTCTCGCACACCACGCCCATGCTGTGGATGAACGATCGCCTCGGCGAGTACACCAGTGCGCCACGCTCTGGGGACCTCGCGTTGGGCCTCGGCGTCGAGCCCGATCGTCGTACGGAACTGCGCGCGACGCTCATGCTGAGTGGCGACGACGTAGCGCGCGACGTGGCGCGCGGTGACTACACCGGTGCCTACCGTTCCAACGGACAAGGCGGTGCGTTCGTCGTGTCCGCGCGGCGGGCCGCGTTGCATGCGCCGCTCATCTGGCGTGGCGCCGCGGCGGCATCGCTCCGTCGATCACGGCAGGCGTTCGGCGTGCTTGATCGCGCGCGCACCGATCGCACGCTGACGACATCGGCCGATGTCACGTGGCAGGCGGTATCGTCGTGGCGGCTGCGGAGCGGCGTCGACGTGGCGCACTTCGCGCTGGACGAAGACGGCCGCGTGCCCATAACCCCGGCGCTGGCGCAGGACGCGCCCTCACGCGCACTGGCGGTGAGGCGCGACGCCGCGCACGTGGGCGTGTGGACCGAGTCCGTGTGGGACGTGGGGCGTGCCCAACTCACCACCGGCCTTCGTGCCGACCGGCTGCCCCTGCTTGCCGGCGTCACGCTCGATCCGCGCGTCAACCTCTCGTTACCCACCGGCCGCATTCAGTGGCATCTCGCGGCGGGGGTGTTCAGACAGGGCGCCTTTCGCCCAACGCTCGACCTTTCCACGCCAGTGCAGCTGGCCGACATCCCCACGCGTGCCGATCATCTCGTGGCAGGCGCCGAGCGGAAGGGAGCACTCGACATCCGCGCCGAGGCGTTTCGTAAACGCTATCGCGACTACCGAGCACGCGGTGGCCCCTCGCTCGCTCGCGGCACCGTGGACGGCATGGAGCTGCTGGTGCGCCGCGCGTCGATGGCCGATCGACGCGTCGACGGATGGATCACGTACGCGGCCACGCGCGCCGTTGGGACGCTGACATCGGGAGCGCGCGCGCCGCTCCCCTTCGACGTGTCGCATGCGGGTACTGCTGTGATCACGTGGCGCCCCACGTCCGCATGGCGCCTGGGCGTCACGCAACGCGTGGCCACCGGTCGACCGTTCACCGCGGTGATCGGAGCCGATTCGCTGTCCGGTGACCTGTGGCAGCCGCGTTTTGGTACGCTACAGGGCGCACGGTATCCGTCGTACGCGCGCACCGATGTGCGCCTCACGCACCTTTCGGTGCGCGGCAGCCGGCTGGCGGCCACGTTCGTGGAGGCGATCAACCTGCTCGACCGTGGCAACGTGAGCGGCTGGAGCTACGACGCGCGCTGGCAGCGTCGCGAGGCCGTGCGACCGTTCTTCAACCGACGCACCATTGTGGTGGGCGTGGAGCTGCAGTGAACGCGGGTTACTGCCGCACGCTGACGCAGCAGGACGACCAGTCCGAGCTGACGACTCGCGGCCGCCGACACCGCCGTACGAAGGCCTACCAGGTTCTCAGGAAGGTAGGCACGCGCATCGTCTTCCTCCGAATCACGCTCCCCGATATCCGGAGAGATCTCCTTCGCGCGCGTCGCGGGCCCGTCGAAACGAGCACTGAGCGCCGCGTCCGACAACTCGGTGGGCTTCGCGGCGATCTCGGTGACGAGCCTGGGGCGCAGGCCGCGCGCCGATCCGTATCCTACATCGACATCGCCAATCTCCTCTAGACCTGTACGCGCCTTCCACCAGCGCACGACACCGGCGAGCGCAAGCCGCTAGACGGCCTCCTTCGCAATCTGCCGTATTTACTGGTGCTGCGGTACGATGATCAGATAGCCGAGCTCCGTGCCTCCCGCGCCGGAACGAAAGATGACCGGCAGGCTGGGATTGGCGGTGGCGGCCTCGCGTGAATAGCCGAGGTCCTCGCTCGACACGCCCGGGGCGTAGATCATGTAGTGTCCCGGGAACGCCTGCTTCACGATCTTCCCGGTGGCTGGCTCCAGCTCGATGTCACCGGCGAGCATGAAGGCCACACCGGTGCGCCGTGGGCGATGGAATCGACCATCCTTGAAGCCGGCGTCCACGTCGGCGCGAATCTCCTCGACCGACTTACCGACGGCGAGCAGTTCGGCGACGCGCATCATCACGGGGACGTAGCTGGTGGCGCCTTCGGCATCCCAGCAGGTTGGCTTGAACGCGGTCCGGCCGTAGAAGAACGCGTCACGATTGAGGAGGCAGGTGAAGCCGTTGGTGCCGGATTGCACTCTGCTGAAGCCCTTCGCGCCGTAGACATAGACCGTCGCGCCGGCACGCAGATGCTCCGGCGCTGCCGACACCGCCAAGTCTCGCTCGATATTCTCGGGGAACACCGTCTTCAGCACGGCGCGTGTATCGGGCGTCTGTGCCGCGAGCGCGGTGTTCATCGCGAGGCTCAGCGGCAACGCGTACAGGAAATTGGCGGCGAGGTGCTTTCGAAAGCGTTTGGTCACGTGATAGAGGTGCTGAGGTGACATCGATTAAGCGCTATCGCAACGTCAGTTCGCTTACCGCGCGCAGCAACAGGTCGCGGCGGCCTGCACTCGGGGCTTCGATCCACACGTGAATGGCGACGTTGTCACGAACCACCACCGTTGCATCCGCGAGGTAGAGGGCTCGCTTGGTCACGGTCGAGTCGCTCCGCAACCGGTGGGTGAGCGCCCTATGTCCTCCCACCGGGAGCATGCAGCGGTTCTCCATCACCATGGGAATAGCCGATGCCATGCCGCCGGGGGGCATGCTCGCCACTGTGTACTCCACTTTGCTCGAGTCCATACCGATCCAGACGCGTTGCGTACCGCTGCTACCCCTCAGCTCGACCAGGTCGACCGGCCACTGTATGATCCCCGCGGGGTCTCGTAGCGCCCACGTCTTCCCCTCCTGAGTGCGTGGCACAGCGGAGGCTTCGAGACATGGCGAAAGCGACATCGACATCACATCCCAATCGTCCGGTGTCATCTGTTCTTCTGGAACGCCGCGACGGCACCCCACCAACAATGCGACGGTGGCACCGATCAGCCGAAAGTATCTCACGTTTCCCCCGCGTGTGTCCAACGCTCGCCTCTGCTATCGTAATGAATGACGGATCCCTCGCAGGAATTCCGCGAGACGACTCTATCTTGTTGGTGGTGTAGCACGCGCGTCAACGCCGCGGACCAACTGCTCGATCGCTTCAGCCGGGAGCGTGCCGCCCGCGACCAACAATCGCGTGAGCTCGCCGACCACGAGCTTCAAGTCCGTGATTTCGCGTCGCAGGGTCAGCAGCGCTTCATCTTGCGTTCGGTCTGTCGTGTGCTGGGAACTCAAACGTGCACGCAAGCGAACGACTTCATTCTCGACATCGTCAATGTCAAGCTGCTGGCCGACGTTACCCAGCAAGAGCATTCTGACCCAACTCATCGAAGCACTCCATGATTGACGTCACGCGCGATTGATTGCGCCATCGACTGTGTCTCATTGAACAATGCGGCCAGCGAGCGCAGGGAGCAAACGGCCGCCGTTCTTTGCATCGCTCTCGGTACCGATACGAGGCTAAGTGGCACCCGCGCCACGGGGGCGCCGACGAGTGGGCACAGGGCGGGGCGTCACGACACGGAACACATCCGATCGGTGATCCGTGAAGCCGGAGAGCCACGGACACGACGTATACGCAGCGCCCACGGCCGTGTGGACGATGATGGCGCACGGACCATCGGACCATCCTTGGCTGCAATGTGCCCGGTCGTCGCCTGCATTCTCTTCCCCACGATTCTGAGCGATTGCCACCTCACGCCTCAGCGTGCTGTCGACATCAATGCTTCGGTAGGCACCCCCTTGGCTCGGCTAGCGAACCCGACGGATAGTCGGCAGCACCGCCAAGAGGCGATCCCGGGTAATAGTGCACCCTGTGACTGACGAATCAGTTGGTCCACCAGCGTATGCACTCGAATGACTACCGTAGTCGTATTCGATGCGGCCCTGTCCTGGCGAGCTCCATCGTTGCATGTCGGAATCAATGGCGAGGCCGGGAATCTCCCGAAAACTTTTAGGAAGCGAGAAGCCGATCGTTCCGGTGATCACTTGTATCCATTGGCTTCTGTCAACGGCCGCGAGACTGCAGGGCGGCGCGCTGCGAAATGCCGATGCTTCGCTCGGCGCCAACAGCAACAGGACAGCCTTGTAAAGAAGATGATTCAGCAACGTTTCGTTAGACATCGAAGCGCGCGCCATCACTACCCCCCACACTTCTTGCGATCGCCTCGGCACCTCGCGTCCCAAGCGAATAGCGAAAGTGCGCGTGCACCCGCACGCTACGATCACCCGATAAGGCAGGAACGTCTCGTGGATCCGCCACGCGTACCACCACAGCCGGTACGGTCAGGCCCGCCTCATCGCGCAATTCGAAGTGCAACAGTGCGAGACGCTGGAGGGCCGAAGCAACGTGGAACTCCAGATCGTCAACGCGCGGCATGTCGTCACGGGGCAGTCGCAAAATGCGCAGGGCGAGATCAGCCGTGCCGCCCGCCGCTTCAACAATGGAACGCACACGATCGTAGCCGGCCAATGGATCGAGCAGGCCTCCGGACCAATCGCGCCCTTCGGGCAATTCCACGTGGCCGATTGGGATTCCTTCGTACACGACCACGCAGTGCATCATTTCATCAGCGCCGTCGTGAAGTGTAGCTTTGCATGTCTAACCGCCTTGCGTTAGGGCGCTTCGCGCGCAGGTCAGGCTTTGGGACAATAGCTCGGCGGCGCAAGCGTGGGCGTCTCAAGCCGAATTCGCTCACGAAAAGCGTCAGCCATGTTCGGCGAGCAGGCGAGCATGAAGGCGATCGCAGAATGTGCACTGACGTCTTTGCGTCGGAGTGCGGTGAGAAGCGCCGGGGTAAAGCTGGACGTATCCTGAGGCTGCACGCGAAAGACACGACTATTCGGCGCCGGATTGAGATAGGTCGCCCAGCCCACCCGGCCACCAGCGCGCACCACCAGTGCCTCTGCATAGAAGCACCCGCTCGGACAGTCGAGCGGCTCGCCATACGAAATGCGGTACATCGAGACGTCCGTGCCCGTGAGCTCGATGGGCGTGCTCTTCCGTACGCCGAGCGTCGGATCGGCTTGGAGAAACGAACGAACGTCGCCTGGCAACGACTCAAGAGGATTTGTCGGCCCGATGTCACAGGCCGTGCTCAGCACGGAAACAAGCAGCACTACAATACCCAGCGCATTTCGCATCGACTGCCCCCTCAAAGATATTCGCAGAGCACATATCACCAAACTTGCAGTTGCCATGTGCCCCGACTACGTGGCCCGAACGCCTCAGCTATGCTACGAGCGAACTCAATAAAATGCGAGCGCCGCGAGGTTCCGCAGCTCGCTCGTCCGCTGCAACGCACGTTATGCCGTGAGATGGGCGCTAACTGTCGAGATCTCCGTAATCCGTGTTAACGACGGGAGTCGGCGGAGCTCTACCAGAGCAAATTCCCGCTTTATCTGCCGCCTCGGTAGTCGTCATTTGTTGGGAGCGTCGTCCAGTGAAAGCTGGAAGACGGCAAGTTGCGGCTCGCCCGATGCTGCGTAGTTGAAACCAAAGGCACGGTCTGGTCCGAGAAATCCCCAAATCATGTTCTGAAATGTCTGCGTCCCGAGAATTTCCCCATTCCTCAGGTCAAAGACCTCGAGCCTCGTAACATACAGCGACTCACTATCATCCTTTTGCCGGACGTCTGCCGCGCCATCGGGGCCAGTGCGGATGCTAACGAGGTCGCGCCAATTGGGCTTGGGGTCCCACGAGAGAACCCAAAGACGCCCGTCGCTGTCGACGGTGATGTCGTGGATAGAACCCCAGAGTTCATCGCTTGGCTCAAGCGGCTTCGGTACTCCTCCCGGTGGTGACGGCCACACCTTCGTCCGACGAGCGCGCAAGAGTGACGTGCCTTCTTGGCTGACCACGTCGAACTCATATACGTACTTCTTGGCAATGATGAAATGCCCGGTCCGCGCCACGGCAATTTTTCGCGCGAGCGCGCTCCCTCTATGCGGAGAAACGCTGTCAGTCGAGGTAGCAAATGATCGCGTGACCTTTCCGGAATCAAGCTGATGAACTGCGCTTGCAAAGAGCTGCGGGTCTATGAATTCGGCATTCACCAGCGCACGTTGCCCGTCGTTGGAGAGTCCGACGACGTCCTCGACGGCGCCCAGTGGTAATTGACGCGTGTCCAGCAGCTCGAAGCTGTTGCTGATTATCAGCTCGCGATACACGGCGGGGTCAAACGCGTGGAGTCGACCATCAGCATCCGTATAAATCGGGCCGGCGGCTGTAAACTCCAGGGGACCGCCGCCGAACCGCCCCACAGTACGGACATACTGGCCTCTGGCATCGTAAACCTTGTAGCCGTTGTAGGTCGCCACCCAAATGCGGTGTGCGCTGTCGATCGTGACAAACGGGCTCTCATCGACCGCTCCAAACCGACTCGTGTCGGCGATGAGCAGCACTTGGCGAAGTCCAATGCATGTGCGACAGGTGGACCTGCTTTCTCGAATCTCAAAAATCTGGTCTGAACTTGCAGCGTTCTGCCAGTCGGGCCAGCGAGTGTCAGGTGTTGTCGGTGCGCAGGAAGCACCGAAGAGAATGACAAAGGCAGTGGCCATTAGCAGCCCGAATTTCTGAGTTGCGAAGCCAGAAACGCGAGTGAGCTGCTGATCCGCAAAGATTCGTGGCATTTTGATATCAATTGATATGCAGAGAATCGGCAATATCGGCGGAGCTCGTCGGAGGCCCACACTCAGCATCTGCTACCACGGCACGTATGTGGCTGCAGCGCTAGAGGGGCGGGGGTGACGCGGGACGTCGGCCTGGTCCGGATTACCTCGACAGTGGACGCGTGCAGTACATCAGGGTAGCGGCAGAACGCTATAGTTTCTGCTGCAGCGCATCCAACAAAATGCGGCCTGACGGGCGACGTGCGCCAGCACAGCGCCCGCCTGCCGCACACCGCTTGGCGCTGCCAGCAGCCACGTTCCGTTATACCACGCGCTTGCGACGTGGCGGGGTCGCCGCGGCGACATGCTCGACGTACTGGCGAAGAACCGCGTTGATCTGCGATTGATACCGCGGGCCGGAAGCCCGAAAGAAATCGAGCACGTCCTGATCGAGACGGATCGAGATCGCCTGCTTGGTCACCGGAGACACCACCCGGACATCCTGCCAGACGCTCTCAGGCAAATTGCGCAGGGCGGGCGGCGACGTCCGCGCGATCTCCGCGTCGGTGACCCGGCGAAGCCGGCTCAGATCAGCCCGCCCCCGCGTCGGCGTCGTCTTGCGGGTGGATGGCTTCGAGGGCTTGGACATAACGACGTCGCTCCTTGCGATGGCTCACGCGGGCACTGATCAGTCGGCGAATGATGCCGCCGGTCTAATCCACGCGATCGGTATAAACGATCGTCAGCGGGATACCGTCCGCCACACCAAGGGCGATGACGCGGCGCTCGCCGTAATCACGGCGCGTGTCATCGACTTCGACATGCGGTCCCCGAAAGACCAACGTCGCGAATTCAAAATCGAATCCGCGCTGCGACAGATTGCGGGTGCTCTTGGCGGCGTCCCACTCGAAAGTCACCGTAACAGTATACAGGTGTATATACAGCTACGCAAGGCCGGTGGCGATGGTATAACGCCTCAGCGTTCCGCTGCAGCGCATCATACAAAATGCGGCCGGACGGGCGCCGTGCGCCAGCACGGCGCCCGCCTGCCGCATACCGCCTCGCGCTGCCAGCAGCAACGTTTCGTTAGACCGCTATTTCATCAGGCGCGGATTGCCACGGTCGATCACTCGGATGCCCGTTCCCCCCTGCTCAGCAAGCAGGTGCCGACCGACGGCACGAAGGCGAATCGAGTCTTGGCCGATGACGTGTCCGGCCAGCATCAGCACGCCGCCGCCATCTAATTGTCCGTCGACAAACTCCACGTGTACGGCACCTTTCGAGACGTCGAGCGTGAAGCTCGGCGCGCTCCGCAATCGGACGGTGTCCACCAACAGATGGGGTGGCTCTGTGCCAAACTTTACCGATGCCGGGCCATCCGCGTAGATCAGTATGCTAAGGGCGCTCGGGTTCACGCCATGTACGTCCATCGAATCGATGCGCACCTGCACCGACTGTGTCGGCGTCGACGCGGCGTCCGGGCTCGTGCAGCCGGCGAAAAGGACCATCCACGCGCCGACTGCAGCGATGACGCGCATAGGCACAGCGCTGCTTCTCATAATTGACATCTCAAAGGTCCTCTCTGACTTCGACAATTGTTTCGCCCACATGAATTCTTGCGGTCGCGACTGAGGGTCCACGCCGATCTAACGCCAAAGCTCAACTGCGAGCGTTGCGGCGCCTCTACGCCGCTTGCGTCATGCCCGCCCGTGCCCGCATTAGTTCCGCCAAGGACGGTGCCAAGAGCGCCGCCGGGAACGCGGCGCAGCAATGCGGCCGAGGTCCGCCGCGTTCTCCTCATCCAAGCCCGTCGGCCAGGCGGGATCTTCCCGCTGCCGTTGACGCTCGCGGAGCTGCCACCACCGCGTTCCGACGTTCACGTCCCGGCGCATGATGGGTGCGTCCGTCAGCCGATCAAGGACCGGGAGCGCGAAAATGAGGAGGACTATGGCGACGAGGCCGACGACGAGGCCCATTTACAATCCTCTGCGCGGTGAGATGCTGATGCTGGCAAAGTCTCTGAAGCGGTCTTGTATCTAGCGATCAGTTGATTCTGGCGTAGTTCTGATCAGGGCGCCAGCTCGATGCCGTCTGGGTGGCAAACACCGTGCGTTAGCCAGAGCGGCGTACCTGATCATTCGTCGTGAGAGCCCGAACAGTTGCGGGGGCCGGCCACCGCGTCGAGCCCGAATTCTTACAAGGACGGGCGCGGACGACGCTTCCTGAGCGGTCGGAGGGGCAGATGTTTGTCGGCATCGATGTGGCGAAAGCCGAGTTGGTGATCAGCGTGCTGCCGAGTGCAGAGCGATTCACCGTGGAGAACGATGAACGGGGCGTGCGTACGTTAGTGCAGCGCGTCGCCTCGAACAGACCGCAGTTGATCGTGCTGGAGGCGACCGGCGGATACGAGCTGCTCGCCGTTGCCGCGCTCGCCGCGGCGTCACTGCCCGTGGTGGTGGTGAATCCACGCCAGGTGCGGGACTTTGCGAAGGCGACGGGGCAGCTGGCGAAAACAGATCGCATTGACGCCGACATCCTCGCGCGCTTCGCCGACGTCGTCCGACCGGAAGTGCGCCTCATTCCGGACGCCGCCGCGCACGAGCTGGATGCGCTGCTTACGCGACGGCGGCAGCTGTTGGAGATGCTGCAGGCGGAGCGCAATCGCGTGGGCCAAGTGTTCGGCACGGGCAAAAAGCAGGTGCGCAAAAGTCTCAAGTCGCACATCACATTCCTTGAGCGCGAGTTGCGCTCGACGGACACGGATCTTGGCGAGATGGTGCGGCAGAGTCCCGTCTGGCGTGAGCGCGATGAGCTCCTGCGCAGTGTGCCCGGTGTCGGCCCCGTGCTGTCACGGACGCTCCTCGCGGACCTACCAGAACTCGGTCGCTTGTCCCGTCGCGCCATTGCGAAGCTCGTCGGCGTTGCACCACTGAGTCGAGACTCCGGCACCATGCGGGGTCGTCGATTCGTGCAAGGCGGTCGCGCGACGGTGCGTGGTGTGCTGTACATGGCGGCCCTCGTCGCTAGCCGTCGCAACACGGTCATTCGCGAGTTCTACCTGCGATTGGTCGCCGCCGGAAAGCCCAAGAAGCTCGCGCTCGTCGCGTGTATGCGGAAACTGCTCACCATCCTCAATACGATGATGCGAACCAAAACCACGTGGAGCGCGAAAGCCGCGACAGCGATACTCGTAGTCGCTTGACTTTCAAGACAGTTGCTAACGCCTGTTCACTCGACCGACATAACAGCGCGACAGCCGTCGAGTTCCGGCGCACACATCACGATCCCACTCGGCCCGCCACATCGCAACCCCGCCAGTTCACGGCATCCATGCGCCTCGTCCCCGCGCGTATTCCGCTCGAGATATTCGATCGACCGAGCTAACGCGACACGCGGCATCGCCGACATCATGGGCTATGACGCATAACGCGCGTGCCGCGACCGCGATGGTCACGACACGCGCGTTTCCTGCTGGCCACTCGCATCTACCCCCGCGCCACCCGCGCGTCTTCCCGCGCCTGCGACGCCGTACTGTCGGTCCACAATTGCTGCGTCACCCGCAACAGCACGAACCCGCTCACGGCCAGCACCGCAGTCAGGATCCACGCGGTCTTCAACCGTGACGGATCGCCCGACGCGTACAGGAAGTTGCCGATCGCGAACAGCGACGACCAGATCACGACGCACCCCGAGATCCACCCCGCGAACGCGGCGCCGATGCGATTCTCCTGCGCCACGTCGGCGTCGGAAACACCCGCCGCCGCACGCAATTCGCTCCACCCGCCACCCACCGGCTTCACCTTCTGCACGAACGCGATCAGCGTGGCGCGATCGGTCGTGGGACCCACGAACGCCGTGATCAACCACGCCACAGTGGTGATGCCCACCTGCACGATTGTCGTCGTGGCGAAGCCGGCGCCGGGCATGAAGTAGGGTACGGCGAGTGAGGTGATCAGCGACATCACCATCGCCACGATCTCACACCACGCCGACACGCGCCACCAGAACCAGCGCGCGATGTACAGCAGCCCCGTGCCCGCACCAATCGACAACAACACCTGAAATGCCTGCTGCGCGGAGCTCATCGTGAGACTCAGCAGCGCCGCCACGATGTACAACACGATGGTGGACAGACGGCCCGCGTTCACGTAATGCGCTTCACTGCCGTCCTTCTTGATGAAGCGACGGTAGAAGTCGTGCACGAGATACGACGAGCCCCAGTTCAAGTGCGTGAGAATCGTCGACGAATTGGCCGCCAACAATCCACCGATCATCAGCCCGACAAAACCCACCGGCAGGAATTTGAGCATGGCCGGGAAGGCCGAATCGTGACCGATCAACGACGCGTCGGCATTCGGAAACGCGGCCTGGATCGACGCCAGATCGGGATACACGATGATCGAACAGAGCGCGGTGATGATCCACGGCCACGGACGCAGCACGTAGTGCGCGATGTTGAAGAACAACGTGCCGCCCAGCGAATCCTTCTCCGACTTCGACGCCAACATCCGCTGCGCGATATACGACCCACCACCCGGCTCGGCCCCCGGATACCAGTTGGCCCACCAGCTCACCGCGATCGGCAGAATGAAGATCATGAGCGCCAACTCCGACATGCTGAAGTTGGGCAGCATGTCGAGAATGGGCTGCCCGGTGCCGTCCTTCACCGACATCACCGGCTGCGCGTTCGCGGTCGTGCTCTGCACTACCTGCAACGTGGACAACCGCTCCGTGAGGAGCTTGAGACCGAGCCAGCCACTGGGCTCACCGGCCAGACGGCGACCGACTTCCACCAGCGAGAACCACGCGGCCGCGAACACCGCCGTCATCTTGATGAAGAACTGGATCATGTCGATCACCAGCACACCCCAGAGCCCGGAGTGCGCCGCGAACGCCACGTTGAGCACGCCGCAGATCACGATCGTCTGCCACGGCGCGAGGCCAAACAGGATGTTGGCGATCTTGCACGCCGCCAACGTCACCATGCCCATGATGAAGCAATTGAAGAACAGACCCAGGTACACCGCGCGAAAGCCGCGCACCACCGACGCCGACTTCCCCGAGTAGCGGAGCTCGTAGAACTCGAGGTCGGTCATCACGCCCGAGCGACGCCACAACCGCGCAAAGAAGAACACCGTGGCCACGCCGGTGAGCACGAACGCCCACCACTGCCAGTTACCGGCCACGCCGTAGCGGCGTACCTGCTCGGTGACCCAGTTCGGCGTATCCGACGAGAAGGTCGTGGCCACCATCGACAAGCCGGCCAGCCACCAGGGTACCGAGCGACCCGAGGCAAAGAATTCCGAGGTGCTGGCCCCCGAGCGCTTCGCCAGGAAGAGCGCAGGGACGAAGCACACCAGAATGGAGGCCGCCGCGATGACCCAATCGATCCAGGAGATGTTCATGGGCGGGAATCTCGCGCTAGGGGAGCAGGTCGGCAACGCGTGACAGGCTAAGCCGTCATGGTGACAGACCATTCTCGGAATCAGGGACCAAACTCCTCAAGTCGGAGAGGCCCCGTCCCGAGATTGGGAAGGGTAGCGGGTGTTGCACGGTCGATGACGGCCTTGGACATGCCGACTCGTCTGGGTAGTTGAATGCCGCTCGACACGACATCACGAATGCTCGCGCCGTTCCTCGATCGTCTCACGGTCGAGGAACTTGATGCTATCCCCTACGGCGTCGTCCAACTGGACGTCGACGGTCGGATTCTGTCGTACAACCGCGCCGAGGCCGAAAACGCGGACATGCTGCCACGCCCGCTCGGCCAGCACTATTTCTTCGAAGTCGCGCCCAGCGCCAACGTCCCCGAGTTCTACGGACGGTTTCTGGACGGCGTGGCGGAATGCCAGCTCGACGACACGTTCAGCTTCACCTTCTCGTGCAGCCTGATGCCGCGACGCGTGATGGTCCGGCAGTATTTCTCGATGCGCACCAGAACCATGTGGCTGTTCGTGGGTCAGCCCGACGGCTCCCCGTTCATGCGGAACACCGCGTCACACGGCATGTCGGCCATCCGGGAGACACCAGCCTACGGCAACGCACAGATCGCCGATCGCGTGGCCTGAGTCGGGCAACGCGGGTCGACGGAATGGGCACGGAGCCACCACATTGCGTGGTGCCCGTGCCTTTTTCGTTTTTGCCTCCCCTCGGAGCCGCCGCATGACCGTTCGCCCGATTTTTCTCCTCTGCCTTGGCAGCGGCCTGTTGTCCACCGCGCTCGGCGCGCAGACGAAGCACCGCCTCATGCCCACACCGGAAACGGTGGCCGTCGGGCACTATTGGTCAGAAACCAAGCCGGTGCTGCGCATCAAGTCGGGCGACGAGGTCACGATCGGCACGCTGATCACGTCCAATCCCACGCGATTGGAGGGCGCCGGCGTGAAGCCGGAAGACGTGGAACCGGCCCTGCGCGCGATCACCGATCAGGTGAAGGATCGCGGTCCTGGCGGACACATTCTGACCGGCCCGATTTTCGTGGAAGGGGCCGAGCCGGGCGACGTGCTCGAGGTGCGCATCAAGAAGGTCGACCTGGCGATTCCGTACGCCTACAACGCCTTCGGGCGTACCAGCGGCTTCATTCCGGAAGACTTTCCGTACGCGAAGATGCGCATAATCCCGCTCGACGCGAAGAAGATGATGGCCCGCTTCGCGCCGGGCATCGACATCCCCCTGCGTCCGTTCTTCGGCAGCATCGGTGTGGCCCCGCCACCGTCACGAGGTCGCGTGAGCAGCGCGCCGCCCGATATTCACGCCGGCAATCTGGACAACAAGGAGCTGGTGGCCGGCACGACGTTGTTCATCCCCGTGCACGTACCGGGGGCGCTGCTGGAAGTGGGCGACGGTCACGCCGGACAGGGCGACGGTGAAGTGGACATCACCGCGCTCGAAACGTCGCTGACCGGGGTTCTCGAAGTGATCGTGCGGAAGGACCTGAAGCTCACCTGGCCGCGCGGCGAAACGCCCACGCATTGGATCACGATGGGCGCCGACAAGGACCTCGTGGTCGCCACCAAGACGGCGCTGCGTCAGGCGATCGAGTTCCTGCAAACCAAGGGGCTCTCGAAGGACGACGCCTACATGCTCACGAGCGTCGCGTGCGACGTGCGCATCACGCAGCTGGTAGACGGCAACGTGGGGGCGCACGTCATGATCCCCAAGGCGATCTTCACCAAGGGGAAGTAGCGCTTCCCCGTCAGTGCGGCCCTGCTGACCCTGAGCTCGGCCGCACCGCACCTCGCACCACATCAAGTCGGAACTCGGTCCACCCTTCGCTTTGTACGTACTGCGCCCGCACGCGATGCACGCCGCCCGTGAGCGGCGCGTAGCCCGGCATCGTTTCGTGCAGCGTGAACTGATCGATCACGAGCCGGTCGTCCACCCACACACGAACAGCGTCGTCGCTGAGGGCGCGCAGCGTGTACGCGCCCGGCGGTAGATCGTACGTCGCCGTGGCCTCCATCGCCATCCGTCGCGTGGGGATCTGCGCGTCGCGCGAACGCGACCAGAACCAGTCCATGCGCGACGCGGTGCGTGTGGTGAGCGGCGTACCGGCCAGCAGTGCGGCAAACGCCGCCGGCTGCTTCACGGGATCGGTGCTGTCGCTCCACGCGAACACGCGCTGCGTGAACGTGGTGCGCGGTTCGAACTGCTCGTAGCGAAACCGCTGCGGCACGTTGCGCGCGGTGCGTACGCCACGCGGCGACACGGTGGCAGCGCCGCGATACTCGAGCGTGAGCTCCCAGTCGCCGCGCCGCAACTCGGTCGGTGTGACCACGATCGTGTCACCGGTGTTTCCGGACGTCGCCGACAGCGTGGCGACGCCGCGACGGGACAGCACACGCCAACGCCCCGCGAGGCCGAGCACGCGCAGCCGCACCGACACGCCATGTGTGCTGTCGAGCGGCCACAGCTTGGGCGACTGCCAGTCGTACGGCCCCCACTCATCGACCACGATGGCGCCGCGATCGCGCAGCGCATTGGCCGCGACCGGCCAGCGCAGCGGCGCGTGGTCGATGTTGGGCATGCGCCACCACGTGGTCGTGGGCACGAGTCGTGTGGGATCACACGCCTGCGATGCCGTGTCGTCGACCACGCTGCGCACGCTATCGATGTCGCCGGTGTTCGCGATGCGCCACGGTTCTTTCACCCGCGTGAAGCGGTTGTCGACGAAGCGCCATGCGCGACTCCGGGTATCGCGATGCTTGGGGTAGCCCCAATCGCCCGGCTCGATGGAATCGGCCCACAGGCGGATGGCGAGCGTATCGCCGACGAATCGGTTGGCACCCACCGTGTTCTGCTGGCCGTGTTCGACGGCGATACCGATGCGATTGTTCACGAAGCAGTTGCCGATCACCGACGACTCGTAGCTGTAACCGCCCCAAAGTCCGTGCGTGTTGCCCTCCACGCGATTGCCGATGAACTGATTGCGGCTGAAGGTGGCCTCCATGCCGTTGGTGGGGGCGAAGCTGAAGTCGTTCACGAGAAAGACGTTGTCGTTCGACCCGCCTTGGCCCGTATCCATCGTTGCCTGCCCGGCCCAGAGGAACAAGCCGTCGCCGGAATGCGTCATGGAGTTGTAGGCCACGACGTTGTGCGTGCACTGCTCGAACATGAGCAATGCGGCTGAGTCCTGTCCGCGGGCGAAGAACCCGTGGGAATAGCCGCGTACGTTGTAGTCGGCGCGATTGTTCACGATGCGGTTCCAGCTCGACCGGTACAGACCGATGCCGAGTCCGGAGTTGTACGAGAGGTCGTTGTCGCGGATATCGAGCGAGTCGGTGCGCGTGAGCAGCACACCATTCATGCTTTGTCGCACGGTGTTGCCGTGCAGCGCGCCGCCGGTCACGCGCGAGAGGTAGATGCCGGCGCCGAAGCGCAGCCACTCGTCCTGCTCGTTCTTGTGATACGACAGCCAGTCGTTCAGGCTCTCGTGCTCCACGAGGCTGAACAGGCGCGGCTTCCAGCTATGACTGAGGTCGTTGCTATCGAGCGTCAACGCGCGCGTGCCCCGTGCGAGAATGCCCACGCGGTAGCCGCGCGCCGTGAGGCCACGCACGCGAATCTGTTCACCGCCGTCAATGCGAATGGCGGTGCCCTGCCTGGCGTCTGGCGCGCTGTCGGCCGGCGAGCCGATAAACGTGACGCCGCGCAGATCGACGGTGATGTGGTTGCCGCGAATGGTGAGCAGCGCCGAGTCGAGGGCGGCGGACGCGCGCAGTCGATACACACCGGGACGTACTTTCACCGACTGCGTGATCACGAGCCCGGCGCGTGGGGTGATCAGTGGCACGGGCTGCGCACGGCTGATCGAGGGTGCGGCCGCAAGCACGGCGACAGTGGCGGCGAGGCTGGCGGCGCGCCGGCAACGCACGCGCATCAGAACCATCGCCCCACTCGCGCGCAGTATGCCGCGTAGGCCTCGGGGAAGCGTTCGCGCAAATGGCGCTCTTCCCGGCGGATGACCTGCGTGACGAGCAGCGTGAGCACGGCCGGCAGCAGGATGAGCACCCACAGCACACCGGTCAGGAGCACGCCTCCCAGATAGGCGATGGTGAGACCCGTGTACATGGGATTGCGCGTGTACGCGTAGACGCCCGTGTCCACCACCAGTGTGGCCGGCCGATTCGGATACACCGCCGTGCGAAACCTACGGAAGGTGATCATGCCGGCGAACGTGCACGCCATCCCGATGGCCACCAGTGCGAAGCCCAGGATCACGACCCAGCGCGCATCAGGGATGACGGCGGGAAGCGGCAGCACGAGATCGAGTAATACACCAATCGCGAGGCCACCCACGAACAGCAGCGGCGGCGGAAACGATACGCCAGGACCGCGGTCGGTCGGCGGCGATGGGTTCGCGGATGTTGGCATGCGGACAAGCATGCATCGAATCGGTG
The DNA here is from genome assembly GCF_013004105.1 of Gemmatimonas groenlandica. Lineage (NCBI taxonomy): Bacteria > Pseudomonadati > Gemmatimonadota > Gemmatimonadia > Gemmatimonadales > Gemmatimonadaceae > Gemmatimonas > Gemmatimonas groenlandica. Next base: position 4,459,178 of record NZ_CP053085.1, on the reverse strand, counting down.
CGGGTGGCTACCGCCGCAGAACCGCGGATCAGACGCTCAGAACTCGGCGATCAGACTGGGTATAGTGTTCAGAGTCGAGCAACGACAGTGCTCAGTTTCGAGCATTTCCCTTGATCGGGGTGCGACGAAAGACTCATCGAAGCGCCGCCAGTCCGATGCTCGGCACTGCGGACTGTCGTTGCTGAATTCTGAACACTATACCCAGTCTGAAGCCAGAGTTCTGAGCGTCTGAATCCGTTCAATCCCCCGGCAGCATCGCCCAGAGTGCCGTTCGGCCCACGTTGCAGTGCACCGCGCGCGACAGCGGCGTGCACGCCCCCCAGCTCAGCCACAGCGCGTGGCGCGCCAGATGATGGGCATGCCACGCCTTCACCGCGCCAGCGTTGGCTACCAGGCGGGTAATCCGACCGCGGCGACCGGGCACGGGGTGAAACACCGTCTCCACTCCAGCGCGCCGAACGGGCTCGTCGTCCTGCCATTTGTCGAGCTGTTCGATGCCCGCCGTCATCGACGCGATATCGGTCGAGGCCGTGGCGGCCGCGTCGATGGCGTACACCGCCGCGCGCGACGGTGTGGGCAGCAGCAGCACGCCCACGAATGCCCAGAGCGTCATCGCGGCGGCAAGGGTGACCACACCGCCCGCCGAGGAGGGTGACACACCAGTCAGCAGGAGTGCGACCACGAAGCCGATCGTGTTCCAGCCAATGGCGCCGAAAACGCCGCGCATATGCGCCCCGCTCGTTCCAATGATGTGGCGACGTCGCAGCATCGCGGTCAGCGCCGCGTCAGAGAGCTGCGCCCAGCGCGCGGGCACGACGAGGGTGTGGGCGGTGAGCCCGGACCAGCCGCCTACAAAGCTTTCATCGGGGCTCTCGACCACCTCCAACCGCGACACATCGAGACCGGCCTGCGTCGCCGCACGCGCGATGCGATCGGGTGTGGGCACGACCGGAAGGTTCGCAATCACCCGCGACATGCGACCCCGCCCCGCGGCCAAGAGCAATTGCACCACCACGAACACCGCGACGGCGGCGGGGGTCCCGCCCGCCCGCGACGCCAGCATCAGCGCGGCGGCCGACAGCATCCACACCACCCACTGCACGGCTACCCCGCGCAGCCATCGCGTCAGCCACGTCGAAGCCCACTCGCGACGTCGCACCAGCCACGCGCCGCCAATCAGGTCGAACATCAGAAAAGCCATCGGCGCAAACGCGAAAATCAGACCGACGCGAAAGAGCGCCGCCGGCACCGGCTGGGCGCTGGACAGCGAGAGCCCCTGTGATGGAATACGGAAATACAGCATCGCCGCCGAGAGCAGAACCGCGCTCCCGACGCCCGTGATACCGAGATAGAGCCGCGCTCGAGCGTAAGTAAGCCCGCGGGGCAGCGTGTCGAGAGGTAGAGCCGAGATCGTCATACCGACACAACGCACCGATGGCACGTCCGGGTTGCCGCGGCTTTTCAACCGTACCGACATCGTGACACGGGCGTGTAGCCGAGATCGACCTCCGGTCATAGCGTACTAGTATGGACCGTCGACTTTTTCTGACCGACCTCTCGCGCTACGCGGCGCTCGCCGCCGTCGTTCCCAACGTCTGGCGCGTCACCAGCCGGCCTCGCTTCGCCGAAGATCCGTTTCAACTCGGCGTCGCGTCGGGCGATCCGACATCCACCGGCGGTGTGCTCTGGACGCGCCTCGCGCCGCGGCCGTTCGAACCCGACGGCGGGATGGACGGCATGCGCACCGCCGTGAACTGGGAAGTCGCCAACGACGACCAGTTCAAAACGGTCGTGAAGAAGGGACGCGCCACCGCCGCGCCGGAGCTGTCGTTCAGCGTCCACATCGACGTGGACGGACTCGAGGCAGACCGCTGGTACTTCTATCGCTTCACGACCGGCGACGCCGTGAGCAAGACCGGCCGCTTCCGTACGACACCGGCCGACGGTGCCACGACGCCACTCGCGTTTGCATTCGCATCGTGCCAGCGCTGGGATCAGGGCTACTTCACCGCCCTCGGACACCTGGCGCAGGAAGAGATCGACCTCGCCGTGCATCTCGGCGACTACATCTACGAGTACGCCAGTCCGTCCACCGCGGTGCGAAAGCACCAGGGTCTCGAGATCCGCACGCTCGATGACTATCGCCGACGCTACGCGCAGTACAAGTCCGATCTCGACCTTCAGGCCGCACACGCCCGCTGCCCGTGGCTGGTCACGTGGGATGATCACGAAGTCGACAACAACTACGCTGGGCTCACCGGCGAGAACGTAATGGAGTCGACAGAGCAGATGCGCACGCGTCGGGCCGCGGCCTATCAGGCGTGGTGGGAGCACCAGCCGGTGCGCGTACCGCGCGCGCAGTCGTGGGCGGACCTCACGATCACGCGCACGATCAACTGGGGCGCGATGGCGCGCTTCTGGATGCTCGACACGCGACAGTATCGCGACCCTCAGGTGTGCGCCGACGTGCCGCTCAAGGAGTGCGCGCCGTGGACCGATCCGAAACGCGGACTGCTGGGCACCGCCCAGGAGAAATGGCTGGTGGACGGACTCGGCGCCTCGAAATCACACTGGCAGGTGCTCGCCAATCAGGTCATGATGGCCCCCTATGACTCGGCGCCGGGCGACGAAGTGCGCACGTCGATGGATCAGTGGAGCGGATACCCGGTGGCGCGTGATCGGCTGCTGAACGAGGTCGCCAAGCGCGCCCCGAATCGCACGGTCACCATCACCGGCGACATTCACACGAATTGGGTGAACGAACTGCACACCGATTTCTCACGCCCCGACAAGCCCACTATCGGCGCCGAGTTCGTCTGCACGAGTATTTCGAGCGGCGGCGACGGCAACGACGTGCCGGCGCAGCGCCTGTCCACCATGCAAGGCGACAATCCGCACCTCAAGTGGTTCGAGAATCGCCGTGGCTATGTGCGGTGTCGCGTGACGGAGGCGGATTGGACCGCCGAGTACCGCAGCGTGCCGTTCGTGACGAAACCGGGAGCGCCGGTGCACACGGCGAGCGGATGGAAGGTGGAGCACGGGCGCCCGGGGATTACAAAAACCCAGTAGTCAGTGGTCGGAATTCTGGCGTCTGACTGCTTATCGTGGTCAGAGTTCAGCGAACGACAGTGCTCAGTGCCGAGAATATGATGGCGCCTTGGCACGGTTGATCGTGGAGCACCACTTCCCGTGCGGCCCGCATCATCAAATGCTGAGCGTCTGCGGACTGTCGTTGCTCAACTCTGACCACTATACCCAGTCTGATCCCTGAGCCTGACCGTCAGAACTCTGACTACTGATCAGTTTTCAGTTTTTACATCCGCAGATCCGTCGGCATCAGCGCGCTGAATTCTCGCGTCTGCATCCGCCCTCCGCCGCGCAATTCCTCGACGATCCCGTCCGCCTGGTCATCGTCGACGCCGAGCGAGCGCAGGCTGTGGTACGCCATGCCGAAGGCCAGTTCGCGTTCACCCATGAGCGCCTTGCTGACGCCCAGCTGTTCGAACATCGCCTGTTCCTGATCGCTGTGCGTGCGCACGACGATATCGATCGTCGGATTCTTCGCGCGCACCATGTCGATGATGTGTCGCGCGTGATACGGATCGGGGGCCGCGATCACCAGCAGCCGGGCCGTGCCCGGATACGCGTGCTCCAGGATGCCCGGACGCGTCGCATCGCCGTAGATCGAGGAGACGCCGATGGTACGCATGGCGTCTACGACGCGACGATCCTGCTCGATCGCCACGAACGGCACGCCTTGGCGCTGCAGCGCGTCACCGATCGTGCGTCCCACGCGACCATACCCGATCAGAATCGCGTGCCCCACGGTGATCGTCTCGAACAGATCCGTATGCGCCATGCGCGGCGCCTTCTGCCGCTCCATGCGGTCGAGCAGTCGCGGATGTCGCGCGATCCACGTGGACAGGCGGTCCAGCGTCGCGAAGAGCATGGGATTGAGGACGATCGTGCAGAGCGCCGCCGCCAGGATCAGACTGCGTCCCTCTTCCGACAGCACGCCCAGCGACACGCCGAGCCCTGCGAGAATGAACGAAAACTCGCCGATCTGTCCGAAGCTGGCGCCGATGCGGAGCGAGGCACCGAGCGGATGGCGCAGCAGCACCATCAGCACCGTGGCCACCACGGTGTTGCCGAGCAACACGATCGCGACGGTGGCCAGCACCTTCATGGGTTGCGTGAGCAACACCCCCGGATCGAGCAACATGCCGACCGACACGAAGAAGAGCACGGCGAACGCGTCTTGCATCGGCAGCGCGTCGGCACCGGCACGATGACTGAGGTCCGATTCGCTGATCACGACACCGGCCACGAACGCGCCGAGCGCGAATGACACGCCGAACAAGGTGGCGGCACCGACAGCCACCCCGAGCGACACGGCCAACACGGCCAACGTGAACAGCTCGCGCGAGCCGCTGCGCGCCACGTGCGTGAGCAGCCACGGCACCGCGCGACGACCCACCACGCCCATCAGCACGATGAACGCGACCATCTTCACCAGCGTGAGCGCGACCGACGTAATCAGCTCGGTACGCCCCATCGGCGATGCGCCGGCGGCTCCAGCGCCCAATGCGCTCAGAATCGCCGGCAACAACACGAGGGCGAGCACCACCAACAAGTCCTCGACGACCAGCCAACCCACGGCCACGCGCCCGTCGATCGAGTCCATCAGTCCGCGATCTTCGAGGACACGCAGCACCACGACCGTACTGGCCACCGACAGCGACAGCCCGAACACCAGCGACGCCGCCGGCGTCCATCCCCACGAGCTGGCCAGCCAATACCCCAGCCCGATCGCCGTGAACATCTGCAGCGTCGCGCCCGGCAGCGCGATGCGACGTACCTTGAGCAAGTCGCCGGGCGAGAAGTGCAGTCCCACGCCGAACATCAGCAGGATCACGCCGATCTCGGCCAGCTGGCTGGCCAGCTCCACGTTGCCCACGAACCCCGGTGAATGGGGGCCGAGCGCGATGCCGGCCAGGAGATAGCCGACGAGCGGCGGCATCTTCAGCTTCGACGCGGCGAATCCGAAAAGAAAAGCCGCACCGAAGGCTCCGGCGATCGTGAAGAGGAGGGCGGTTTCAGGATGCATGCCCCGAGAAGTTAGTCTCCCCGGGGCCTGCGCGAATCTACTCAGCCCGGTCCGCCGCCGATCGTGGCGAAGACCTTCCCCATAAAGGCAAACATCTCGGGGTTGGGCGTGTTCGGGTTCGCCGCGTTGATCGTGGCATGCTCTTCCTGATACATGGCGCGGGCGTTGGCCGCGATCTCGCGGTTACCGCCGGTGAAGGCGTTCACCAACTCGCGCCAGCGCACGCCGAGCGCCTGCAGCGCGGGGTCGTTCGGGCTCGTGCCCTTCGCCATATGCTCGCGCACGGCGGGGATCACTTCGGCCCACGCCTGCTCGACCTCGCGGATCCGGTCTGGCCCCAGAGCCTCGCCCTGTTGCTGCATGACCTGGAGCTGCTCGGACGTAAAGAATTTTTCCATCATGATCGTCGCCTCGATAATGCGACAGAGCTCCGAAAGGGGCGCTGTCGTCTCGCTGTGTATGAGTCGCGACAGGTTCTGCAGCCGCACGGCCAGCCGCTGCTGTTCCACGATCTGCATCTGCAACCGCTCCAGATGCAGCTCGATGACGCGTTGGGCCGAGATCTGCGCGCTGTCGAGCAGCCGCCGAATCTCGTCCAGTGGAAAACCCGTGGCCCGCAGCGACTGGATCTGCTGCAACCGCTGCACATCGTTCGCGTCGTACAACCGATGGCCAGTCGGCGTGCGCGCGGACGGATGCAGCAGTCCGATCTCGTCGTAGTGATGCAGCGTGCGGACCGAGAGCCCGGTGTGACGGGCAAGCGTTCCGACCTTCAGGGGGATTGTCATCGCAGCATCGGTAGACGAACGAACGGGGTACGGAGAGTTCCGCTGGGTGCCCGCCGGCCCGGTGGTGGCGAACACGAAGACAGCCTACGTCCTCACGTTACGTGAGGTGCAAGGGCTGCTCGAAAACTCAGGCCGGAACCGGCAAGTACAGATCGATGCAGGTGCCGACGCCGAGCACCGATTCAATCGCCAGCTCGCCGCCAACGCCCACGACGATCTGGTGCACCGTCGCCAAACCGATACCCGTGCCGCCACGCTCGCGCTTCGTGGTGAAGAACGGCTCAAGAATGTGAGGCAGCACGTCGGGGGCGATGCCGACGCCGTTGTCCTCCACTGACACGCGAATGTAGCGGCCCGCGCCCAGCGTCCCGTCGTGCATGCGTCGCGGCACCAGCAGTCGCTCCTCGCCGGTGCGCAGCCGGATCACACCGCCGACAGGTGTGGCGTCGCGGGCGTTCACCACCATGTTGAGGAGCAGCTGCTCCAACTGCGTGCGATCGAGCACGCACGGCAGATCACCCGCCGCCGTGTCAAGTTCGAGCCTCCGTTCGGGCCCGATGCATTTTTCCAGCAGCGGGGCGTTCTCCTGCACCACGGCATCGACCCGCGCGTGTTGGGCGGGCGCGGCGTCGTACGTCGAAGGCTGCGAGAATTCCAACAACTTCGTCACCAATCCTCCGCCTTGCGTCGCCGCCAGCCGGATGTCGCGCAATTCCCGCCGTACGTCATCCGGACGCGCGGCCGCCTCGTCGGCGAGCTCGGCGCAACTGCCGATAATCATCAGCACGTTGTTGAAGTCATGGGCCACGCTGGCGGCCATCCGTCCCAGTGACTCGAGACGTCGGCTTTTTTTCGCCGTCAACTCCGCGAGGTGCAAGCGCTCCGTCATGAGGAGCACCGCGCTGCGCTCGTAGGTGACCGCCACACCGATGGAAATCACACCGACGGCCACCATCTGCAGCAACTGCACGGTCGCTACCGCCAGTAACTGGGTGAGCGTGGACTCCGCGAATTGGTCTTCCGGCAGAATGACCTGCGTCACGAGCAGCATGCGCGCGCTGAACATCGCGAACGCCGTGCCCATCCAGAACAACTCGCGTGTGTGCGCCGTCGTGTGACGCGACTCCCACCACGAAAAGGCCGCGAGGGCGAGATACAGCATCGGATAGAGGATGCCCAAGGGACCTGAACCCGGCTGGTGCATGACGCGTCCGGACGCGACGCTCAGCGTCAGCATCGCCACGACCACGATCGTGGCCCAGACGACGCCTCGCGCCGGCGGACGGCTGCCCTCCTGACGCCCCGCAAGAATGCGCAGGGACGCGTACCAGAACGCCGCAGAGCCCGCTACGGCGAGTAGCTGCAAGGTGGCCGTATGCCAGCGCAGTGACGACAGCGGCGCTTCGCGCCCGTACCACGCCGAGGCGAACGAGGCCAGCGTGTGCAGCAGGTAAATTGACCAACCCGTAGCGAGCGCTCGATGGAGGGGGCGCCGATACACGAACGCGATGCCCCAGAGCGCGACCAGAAAGACCGCTGCCAGCGCCGACTGCATGAAAAATGACGCGAGCAGCGCGTCCATTGGCATCACGGTCATGACGAGAATGTACCCGCGGTGGCTTTCCGTCGTCCAGCAGGCGCCGGATGTGTAAATTCCGGTCATGACTTCTTCCCGCCGATTCCTCCTGGCGCTGCTCGGTGGCGCCTCGTTGCTCTCCACCGCCTGCGCCTCCGGAGGCGCCCGTGGCGCCGTGCCCATCGGGGCCGCCGCGGCGGCACTGCGCGTGTACGACAGCAAGGCCAACCGCTTCATTCCCTTTACGCAGTTGGCCGACGCCGCGGCCAGGGCCGACTTCGTCTTCTTCGGCGAGCAGCACGACGATCCGGCCACGCACGCCAGTGAACTGGCGGTGCTGGCAGCGCTTGGTGAGCGTCGGCCGAATGTCGTGGTCACGCTTGAGATGTTCGAACGCGATGTGCAGCCGCTCGTCGATCAGTATCTCGCGGGGACGATTTCGGAAGCGAATTTCCTGGCGGGTTCGCGCCCGTGGGATCGCTACACCACCGACTACCGCGCGCTGGTGGAATTAGCGCGCGTGCGTGGCTGGCCGGTGGTCGCGGCCAATGTGCCTCGTCGCCTGGCCAGTGCCGTTGGTCGTCGCGGACTGGCGTTGCTCGACACGTTGAACGCCGCGGATCGTCGCTTCATCGCGAAAGAGAACATCTGCCCGAAGGACGCCTACTACACGAAGTTCGCGCAGACCATGACCGGGCACAGCGCCGGCGGCGGACCGCCGACGGCCGGCGATGCGGCGGCGATGGCAAAACTGACCGACACGTTCTACGAAGCGCAGTGCGTGAAGGATGAGGCGATGGGCGAGGCCATCGTGAACGCGTGGCGTGCGGCACCCAAGGGCGCGATCGTCTTTCAGGTGGACGGCGCGTTTCACAGCGATGCCGGTCTTGGCACCGCCGAACGGGCGCGTCGTCGTGCGCCGGAAGCCAAGACGATCGTGCTGAGCGCCGTGCCGATTGCCGATCTGTCGAAGGCGAACGGCAAGGAGCACGCCGACAAGGGCGACTACATCCTGTTCACGCGCGCCCCGAAGTAGACGCGACGCGCGTCGCTGCTACGCGGCGCTGTAACCGCGATCGACGAGAAACGCGCGCACCTTCTCCGGGTTCCGTTCCACTTCCACGGAGCCCGGACGCAGGCCGGTGCGAATGAGCACCCCGCTGCCATCACTAGCCGCAATCACGAAGGCATCAGTGGTCACGCACGCCACTTCGGCGGTCTCCGTGAGCTGCCCCGGATGCCCGGAGAAGTGCATCACGGAGCCTTCCGTCATGCCCTCGGCGCGCACCGTGCCCTGCGGCTCGCTCCACGTGACACCGGAAAACAGCACGATGTCGTTGTTGCCGTTGGCGAACGCTTCGACCGGCACGCCGTACATCCCTTCGGCATCTTCGATGTCGGCCTGCAGCCGGTAGGCGTCGAACAACGATTCGATTTCGGCCGTGTCGCATTGAATGCGCACCGCCCGCTGATCCTGCAGCACCACGGTGACGGAATGCTCGGCCACCATCATGCCGCGCCATGCGCCACGTAACTGGCGGAGCGCCTCGACGGTCTCGGGAGTGGCTTGAAAACGATACTCGCGCACAAAATCCTCAGGGTGGAATCGACCCTGCAATCTCGCTATTGGGCGCGCTGCAGCACATAGGCGCGGCGGAAGGCGAAATCGCCCCCGATCGGCCGGGCTTCCTGTACGAGCCGGATCTCGGCTGGCGAGAGCTCGAGCGTCTCGCGAATCATCGTGGGCTCGTCGCCGTTGTGATCTTCGCCTTCGAGTACGAGCCGGAGCACTTCACCGTTGCGCCCTCCTTCACGGCTGCGCACGGCGAAGGCCTGTGGCGCTGGCGCCCCCGCATCGCCCCAGACCGCGTCGGTCATGGCACGATCGAAATGGAGATGGTCGACGTGCGGCATCGAGGTCACGGCGCCGTCGGAGCTGTAGCGCAACTCGAGTCCATCCTGATCGGGCGCCGGCAACACCTGCAGCGCAGCCGGTCTCGTCACCCGCGTGCCCGTGCCGAGGCCGTCCGCGACCTCGAGTGTGCCCTTCCAGGTGCCGACGAAGTTGACGTACAGCAGATCACGCGCCGGCGCATTCGATGTCGGTGTCGGTCGCACACAGGCGTGCAGCAGCGCGACCGCCAAGGCGGTCATCATGACTGAGCAGAGTGTGCGAAGACGCGAAGGCATGACGGTCGGGACGGCGAGGAGGGGGCAGCAGCAGTTAGACACCGTGAACACGCCAGAGGGTTCCAACCCTGCGCGAACGGGTGGGACGCGTCCCGAAGGACACGCCCCACCCCGTACTCCGTACTCCCTACTTCGTACTTCGTACTCCCTACTTCGCCGTTACTTACGGTCTTCGTCATCCTGCGGGCCGAACGGCGAACCACCGCCCATCGCCCCCTTGTTCTCGACGTGGAGCTTGCCCTTCACGATCGTCGTGCCGACCTGCAGCACGATGCCGTAGTCACCGGTGTCAGCGGTGCCGCCACCACCGAAACCGCCGAATCCACCACCGCCACGACCACCCTGGGCCGGCGCGGGCAGACCGATCAGCGAGAAGATCTTGTTCACGGCTTCGCTCGGTGCAGCCGGCTGATTCACGACCGGTGCCTGCGCGGCGCCGGCACGCGGCGGCGCCGCTTCCGCCGGACGGGCGCAGAACGGTTCCCACTGCGTGAGCGGACGCTCGCAGCTACCGGCACCGCCACGTCCACCACCACCACCACCACCGCGGCCGCCGAACGGCACGTTGCCGAGTCCCGGCGGATTGATCAGGGCACGCGCCTGCGCGATCGCCGCGCTGTCGTACTTGGCCTTGGTGAGCGAATCGAGCACCTGCGGGGCACGCACCGCGCGCAGGATGCTATCACGCTTCTCGCTGGCCGACAGCGGTGCGCGACCGGCCGGGCGCGGCGTGATGGCATACGCCCACGTGACCGTGTGCAAACCGGGTGCGCCCGGGCCGGTGAGCGTGGTGAGCGTGTCACCGCCGGCGTCCACGATGCTGATGCGCGCCGACGTGGAGCCCGGCGTCGTGATGCGATACGAGATCGAGGCGCCGTAGGCCGGGTTCTGCGTCACGAAGAAATTCTGCGCGTTGCCGTTGCCGCTCGCGCCGCGCAGCGGTTCCTCGCCCCACTGGAAGCCGGTCTTCGGCGTGAACAGATGCACCGGCTTGGCCGCGACGGCCGCCGTCATCTCCTGCAGCGGGGCCACGTCCACGATCCAGAAGCCGCGACCATGCGTGGCGGCGATCAGCTCGCGGTCACGCGGATGAATCTGCAGGTCGTACACCGGCACGCTGGGCAGATTCGCCATGAAGCGCGACCAGGTGGCGCCGCGATCGATCGACGCGTACACGCCGATGGACGTGCCCACGTACAACAGGTCGCGATTGATGGGATCTTCACGCACGACGTGCAGGAAGTCACCCGGGCCGCCGGTGGGCAGGTTGTTCACGATCGACGAGAACGACTTGCCACCGTCCTTCGACATGAACAGATGCGGGCGGAAATCCCCCCAGCGGTGATTGTCGAACGCCACGTACACGACGTTGGTGTCGAACTTCGACGCTTCGATCCGTGTGACGTACACTTCGCCGCCGTTCGGCAGTCCCTGAATGCGCGACGACAGATTCTCCCACGTGGCGCCGTCGTTCGACGACTTCCACACGTTGCCGTCGTCGGTGCCGGCGTAGAGCAGGCCGGGCTTGGCCGGGCTCTCTTCGAGCGCCACGATCGTGCCGTAGGTCTCGGCGCCGGTCGCGTCGAGCGTGATACCGCCCGTGAGACGCAACGCGGTGTCGAGCTTGGCGGTGAGGTTCTTCGAGAGGTCGGGCGAGATGATGCGCAGATCTTCACCACGCTTCGTCGACTTCAGCACCTTGTTGCCGGCGAAGTAGATCACCGACGGATTGTGCGGCGAGATGAAGAACGGCGCGTTCCAGTTGTAGCGGATCGTGAGCTCGCTGGAATCCTTCACCTGCTGCCCGCGAAGTGCCGCGATCGCCGTGTTCTGCGCCTTGGTGGCCGCCGCCAGCGGGTTACCACGAATGGTCGCGATCGAATCTTCCCACTGCTTGTAGCGCGCCTGCCAGGTGGGCTTGGCGAAGGCCACGCGCTCACCGCTCTTCAGGTTCACGCGCGACACATTGCCGCCCTGCGACTCGCCGTACACGACGTTCGGATCGGTCGGGTCCATCGCGGCGTAGAAGCCGTCGCCGCCGGCGATCGTGAACCAGTAACCGAGGCTCGTGGTAGGCGTGCGACGCTTGCTCGGGCCACACCAGGTGCCGTTGTCCTGCGCGCCGCCGCAGATGTTGTACGGCACGGCCATGTCGTAGGCCACTTCGTAGAACTGCGCGACGGGAATGTTCTGTCCCTGCACGAAGTTGCCGCCCTTATCGAACGTGATGGCGATGCCGCCGTCGTTCGCTACGGCCCAGCGCTCCGGATCGGTCGGGTCGATCCAGATGCCGTGCGTATCGATATGCACGCCATTGGCCGTGGTGCGGTTCGTCTTGCCGCCGTCTTCCGACAGCTGCAGGTCGGTGCTCGAGAAGTACACGCGGTCCGGATTCTTCGGATCGCTGCGCACCTGCGAGTAGTAGAACGGACGCACGTTGTAGTTGTTCATCTGCGTCCACGTGGCGCCGCCATCGGTGCTCTTCCAGAGCCCGTTGTTCTTCGGGCTGCGCTCACCGACGATCGGGCCGGTCGCGTTGGCGGCCGCTTCGATCATCATGTACATCACGCTCGGGTTTGCTGCGTTGATGTCGATGGTCATGCGCCCCTTCTGACCGGCGGGGAATCCGCCGCCCTTCACTTCGGCCCAGGTGGTGCCGCCATCGGTGCTCTTCCAGAGCGCCGAACCGGGACCGCCGCTGAACAGCGAGTATGGCGTGCGACGCCGCTCCCAGCTGGTGGCGAACACGACGTTCGGATCCTTCGGGTTGATCGCGACATCGATCATGCCGGCCTTGTCGCTCACGAACTTCACGAGCTGCCACGACGTGCCGCCGTCGGTGGTCTTGTACAGACCACGCTCCGGGTTGGAACGCCACGCGGCGCCGAGGGCGGCCACGAACACGACGTTCGGGTTGCTCGGGTGCACGGCGATGCGGCCGATGTGCTCGGTCTTCTCGAGTCCCTTGGCCGACCAGGTCACGCCGCCGTCGGTGGACTTGAAGATGCCGCCGCCCGGCTCGATCGAGTTACGAGAGTTCGGCTCACCCGTGCCGGCCCAGACCTGCTGGGTATCCGACGGCGCGATGGCGAGCATGCCCATCGAAATCACGCGCTTGTCGTCGAATACCGGGCGCCACGTGGTGCCGTTGTTGGTGGTCTTCCAGATACCACCACCGGCCGCCGCGGCGAAAAGAGTTTTGGAGGGGCCGGGAATACCGACCACGTCGGACATGCGGCCCATGAAGTTGGCGGGGCCAACCGTACGCCAGCGCATACCGGCAACGGCGGCGGAATCGAGCGCCTGAGCTCCCAGCGTCTGGGCACCCATGAGCACGCTTCCAGCCAACCAGGAAAGGGAACGAATTCGGGACATGAAGGGAACGGTGGAGGGAATGCTGCAAGTTCACCTTTGAAAACGTACGACTCCCCCTACACGTTTAGCGAATGACTCAAACTCTCGGTTTTGCCGCGTTCAGCGCGGTCGCTCCACTCGGTCCGTGGAGCTTCGAACGCCGCACGCCCGGCCCGCGTGATGTGCAGATCCAGATCCTGTTCTGCGGGATCTGTCACTCTGATCTCCATACGGTCCGTGGCGAATGGGGCCCGATCGCGTACCCGCAGGTGCCGGGGCACGAAATCGTGGGGCGGGTCGTTTCGACCGGCGCTGAAGTCACGCGTTGGAAGGCGGGCGATATGGTGGGCGTGGGCTGCATGGTGGACAGCTGCCGCACCTGCCCGTCCTGCGAGGAAGGGCTGGAGCAGTATTGCGAAGTCGGCATGACGGGCACGTACGGTGGCGTTGAGAAGCAGACGGGCCTGCCCACCCAGGGTGGATACTCGAACGCGATCGTGGTCGACGACCGCTACGTGCTGCGCATTCCCGAGGGCATGGACCCGGCCGGTGCCGCGCCGTTGCTCTGCGCCGGCATTACCACCTTCTCGCCGCTCCGCCACTGGAAGGTCGGCCCGGGCAGCCGGGTCGGCGTCGTCGGCATCGGTGGCCTTGGCCACATGGCCGTGAAGCTGGCCGCGGCGATGGGTGCGCACGTCGTCGTGCTCACGACCTCCCCCTCCAAGATCGACGACGCCAAGCGCCTCGGCGCTCACGAAGTGGTGATCTCGAATGATCCGGCGGCGATGAAGGCAATTGCCAATTCGCTCGACCTGATCATCGATACCGTCGGCACCTCGCATGACCTCGAGCCCGAGTTCGCCCTGCTCCGTCGCGACGGCGCGCTCTGCCTGCTGGGTGGCTCGCCCCAGCCGCACCACTACCCTGGCGCGTTCTCGTTCATCATGAAGCGGAAGAAGCTGGCCGGTTCGCTCATCGGGGGCATTCCGGAAACGCAGGAGATGCTCGATTTCTGCGCCGCGCACAACATCGTGGCCGACATCGAAGTCGTCGCCGCGTCGGCCATCAATGAGGCCTACGAGCGCATGCTCAAGTCGGATGTGAAGTATCGCTTCGTCATCGATATCAGCACGCTCGAAGCCTGATTGAAGGCCGGGTGCTGACGGTGTCCGAAATCTCGCGTTAGCATTCGGACATGTCGCCCGTACTTTTCACGGAAGGGCCGGACCCGGAGTCGATCCTCGTCGTCGAAGATGACGTGGATCTCCGGGACGTGCTTGTCCATACCCTCGGCACGATCTGCCGTTCGGTGCGCACGGCGTCGACGCTCTCCGACGCCGTGCGCGAGTGCACTCTCAAGGCGCCGGATCTGGTGTTGTTGGATCTCGGGCTGCCGGATGGAGACGGTGCCGACTTGCTCCTCCGGCTGCGCGGCATCACCGACGTCCCGATCATCGTGCTGTCCGGTCGGGCGGAGGAGGAGGAAAAGGTGGCGCTCCTCGACGCCGGCGCCGACGATTTCATCATCAAGCCTTGCGGTGCCAGCGAGCTCCTGGCCCGTGTGCGCGGACAGATTCGGCGTTCCGCGACGTCATTGGCGGTTCGCTCGTGGGCGCGCATTACCACGGACGGCGTGGAGATCGACTTGGTCGCTCAGCGCGTGGTCCGGCACGGGGTGCCGCAGCGACTCACGCCAACCGAATGGGCGCTGCTGCGCGCGCTGGTCCTGCATCCCGGGCGCGCCCTCTCGCCGCGTGAGCTGTGGGATCTGGTATGGGATCGCGAGTTCGGCGACTTCGCCACCCACGTGCGCGTGCACATGACGCACTTGCGACGAAAGGTCGAACCCGATCCGTCGGTGCCGCGCCTGATCATTACCGAGCCGGGCGTAGGCTATCGGTTCGTCGGCCCCGGCTAGGCGAACCGTCATGCCGTCGACGGTACGTGCGTGGGTGACCTGGCTAGGCCTCTACGCCGTCGTCACCCTGTTCTTCATCCGTCTCGACGAGCTGCCGGAGCTCCGCACGTCGCACGGCGTGCTGGTGTATCTGCTCCTCATTATCGGGGCGAGCCGGCAGGGCGGTCGCTGGCTCTCTCTCGCTATGGTCGCGCTAGGCTACATCGCCGTCGACGTGCTGTTTGTGCCGCCGCGCTTCGGATTCGGGACCGAGCGTCACCTCGACGTGTTGATCCTGATCGGGTTTCTGATCACGGGCGTCATGATTTCGCAGCTCTTCGCCGGCCTCCAGCGCGCGGTGCGAGTGGCGAACGAGCGATCGGAGGAGGTGGCGCGCCTGAGCGATGCCCGCGTACAGCTGGAGCGGGAAGTGTCGGCGGCGCGGGTACTGCGTGACGCCGATCGTCTCAAGAACGCGCTGCTGTTGTCACTCTCGCACGACCTACGCTCACCGGTGGCCACGCTCGCGCTGCTGTCGGACCCCGAGTCCGCGTTCACGCCAGAGGCGGCGATGCCGCGGGTCCGCGATCAGGCCGAGCGTCTGGGCGAGTTCATTCAGACACTGCAGCGGTTCGCCAATTCCGGCGCTGGATCCCCGCTCGAGATGGCGCGCCATGAGGCCGATGCGCTGGTGCAGACCGCACTGCGATCCTCGGAAGCCTTGCTGGTGTCGCGCGACGTGCGCGTGACCCTGTCTGCCGACGGGCCGTTCGCCGTGCGCTGCGATTTCACGCTGGCGCTGCAAGTGCTCGGCAATCTGCTGCAGAATGCCGCGCGCTATTCCCCGCCGGGAACGCCAATCGAGGTGACCGTGCGGCCGGGTACGCATCTCACGGAGATCGTCGTGGCTGACCGCGGCCCCGGCCTGAACGACGCCGACGTGGAGCGGATCTTCGCTCCGCTCAACCGACGGGCATCGCCGCTCGATCCGCAGCAGGAGCGTATGGGAGTGGGGCTGTCGATCGCGCGCACATTCGCCCGGGCCCAGCGCGGCGACGTGCGATATCGCGCACGCGAGGGCGGAGGGGCGGAATTCGTGCTCGTGCTCGCGACTGCGACCGATTCCGACGCTACTTGACGCAGGTGGCGAACAGGTCGCGCTGCGCGTCTTTCGGCGTCTTGATGCTCTCGTAGAAATCGTCGTAGTAGCCCAGCGCGCTCTTTACCTTATTGGGCGAAATCAGCAGGCCGATCTCATCACGATACAGCGCATAGATCGCGTCCTTCTTGGCGACGAACTGCTCGAACGCTTTCGGATACGCCGCCTGATGCGCGCAGTAGCCGCGGAACTGCCGGTCACGCACGCGCGTCACTTTCATTTGCGGATCGACCCCGGCGTAGGTCGCATCGATCGCGCCGGCGAAGTCGAAGTCATACGACACCGGGAGGTTGCGGCCATCGGCCAGCGCGATCACTTCGCCGTTGTGGAGTCCACCAAAGGAGAAATCGGTATTGCCGATGAAGTACTGAAAGGTGAACGCGAGCGCGGAGATGTCGGGGTCGAGATCGTCGGCGGTGGCGCCCTTCCGATCGAGGATGACCCCGTTCATCCGACGCGCTACATGCGCCGGATCCTCGATGAGGAACGAGTACCGCGTGACCTCCACCTTACCGCTGGCGCTGTCGGCGTACGACAGGCGCACGAGCCGTACCTTGTGACTCACGTCGGTGACGAGCCGGTTGATGCGATACAGCTGCGCCTCCTGCACCACGTACTGCTCGTACGTGTCGAGATTGCGGCAGTACGTGACCAGCTTCGGCTCGTCGAGATCCTCCAGCAGCGTACCCTTGCCCGCCTTGTCCGCCACTTTGATGCGAATGGGCGGATAATCGCAATGCTTGAGACGCCAGATGCCGCGTGTCTTCACGCGCACCGGCACCGTGACCGCCTTGCCGTCCTCGCCCGTGTAGGCGATCGTCGCCGTGCGCCATGGCGCGTCAGCCGACTTGTCCTTCTTGATCTGCTTGATGTTCGTCGTCAGCGTGAGTTCGAGCGGCTTCTCGCTCGCGAACATCGGCGGCGCCGGCATCTTCTTGGGCTTGGGCGGTCCGGCCACCTTGAGACTGTCAGCAGCCGTCTTCGGCTCCTTGGGCTTCTTGGGCTTCTTGCCGGCGTCCTGCGCCTGTGCCGCGGAAGCACCGGCCACCAGCATCAGCGTGGCGGCGACGCGCATCAGGCGAGACGTGAAACGAAGCGTCGTGCGAATCATGAGTGCCTGGCTCCCTGACAAGGTGGTCATACCACTTCCGCGCTGGCGACCTGCGTGGACCCCGCCGCGCGCACGAGCGCGAGCAGTTCCTCGGGTCCGGTTTTCTTGCGCAGCTGAATCCGATACTCGAGCACCGACACGCCATCGGTCGATTCCATGCTGCCGAAGCGCCACGACTTGGTGAACTCCTGCAAACGTGGCTCGAGCACCCGTCGCAGCGCCGTGGCATTCTCGGTCTGCACCCGGAGAATGCGCTCTTCGACGACCGCCTGCATCTCGCCCGTATGATTGTTGGCCTGCGCACGCTTCCAGGCCCGCTCGGCGATGCCCTCGAGTTGCTCGCGGGTCATGTTCTTGAGCACCTCGTCGTCCACGCGCGCCACGAACGTGCCGGTGCGCGACAGGTTCTTGGCGCGACGGAGCCGCTGCTCCGCGATGCGCCCATCCATCTCGACCGGCGCGCTGCCGAAGTCGGTGTACCACAGAATCAACGTGACCGCATTGAAGCCGATCGACAGCACGGCCGCCACCGGCAGGTTCACCGCCGACGACAGGCCGATCGCGGTGGCGAGAAACACGTAGACGGCGTCTTTGCTGTCGTCGAGTGTGTTGCGAAAGCGGACCGCCGCCACGATGCCGGCGAGGCTGAAGGCCAGCGCCAGCGAGTACTTCACGAGCAACACGATGCCCGCTACCACCGTGGGCAGAATGACCAGCAGTTGCACCACCGACTGCTGATAGCCGCGCTTGGCCCGCGTGAGCAGGTACACCCACGCCACCGGCAGCGACAGCAGCACGGCCGCCGCCATCGCCACCGCGACCGTCAGGGCCAGCGTGACTTCGTCGAGCGGCGTCGCGACGCGCGGATCCGGCTCGGTGCCGGTGCCCAGCAACGCTTCGAGTGACGCCGGGATCGCGGCCGACCCGTGCGGCAGAAAGCGCCACAGCAGCGTCGCACCGCCGATGAGGACGATGTAGTACACGACGGCGCGCACGACTACGCGCGTACCGGCGTCGGCCCGCTTCACCGTGGTCGTCACGCTGGTTCCATCGTCGGGAGAGGCACTCGGTTGCTCGTCAGGGGTATCGGTCGACAGTGGCCCGGCTCGGGCCCGCGCCGCCCGTTCAGCGGATGGGCACTGCTCCAGGCTCGCACCAGTATCGTGCGAGCCGTGCGTTCGCGCCATGGGACGTCTGGAGGGCTCCGCGGCTTGCCCTGTCCCACTCGCTGCTCCACATTCGCCCCCATGATGCGACTGTCTCTCGTGGTGCCCGCAGCGCTCGCGCTGGCCTGCCTCTCCGGACCGACGCCGTCCGCGGCGACGGTCCCGCAAGCGATCACGCCGGTCGTGCCGCAAGTAGTCACGCCGTCGCTGGTCGTACTGATCACGATCGACCAGTTCCGCGCCGACTATCTCGACCGCTATCCCGGTCAGCTTACCGGTGGACTGGCACGCCTGGCGCGGAGTGGCGCACGATTCGACAACGCGCATCATGATCACGCCATCACGGAAACCGCCCCGGGGCATGCCACGCTGCTCTCGGGCCGCTTCCCGCGGTCGACGGGGATCATGCTCAACCGCGTCGGCGTCGAGGACAAAGCGTTTCCGCTGGTGGCCGGCGGCTACGGCACCGGCGCCTCGCCGGCGCGCTTCGTCGGCACGACGCTCGCCGACTGGCTGAAGAGCGCCAACGGTAAGACGAAAACGCTGTCGGTCTCGATGAAGGATCGCGGCGCGATTCTGCCGATCGGCAAGTCGAAGAGCGACGTGTATTGGTATTCGATCGACGGACGCTTTCTCACCAGCACGTACTACCGCAAGGATGTGCCGGCGTGGGTGCGTGAGTTCAACGAGCGCGTTCCGGTGAAGGCGTATGCCGGCCGCACGTGGTCGTTGTTGCTCGCCGACAGCGCCTATCACGAAGCGGACAGCGTCAGCGTGGAGATGGGCGGGCGCAATTTCGTCTTTCCGCACAAACTCACCGACGACCTGATCGACGCCGGCAGCGAGATCCGCATTACGCCCTACATGGACGACCTCACCGTGCAGTTCGCGCTGCACGGCGTGAACGCCATGGAGCTCGGCAAGGGACCGCAAACCGACTTGCTGGCGATGTCCTTGTCGGCCACCGATGTGATCGGCCACAACTACGGCCCCGACTCGCGCGAGATGCATGACCAGGTGCTCCGGGTGGATCGCACCATCGGCCTGTTCCTCGACTCGCTCTACAAGCTGCGCGACTCCACGAAGATCACGATCGTCGTGACCGCGGATCACGGCGTGGGCAGCATTCCCGAGATCGCGCCGGCGTCGATTCAACCGCGCCCGCTCCGTGTCTCACTGTATGACTTGATGCCGGCGACCGTCGCCCGCTTGCAAGCGAAGAAGCTCGACACGTTCGCGATCGATCTCGACGTGCAGATCCTGCTCGCCAATCGCGGGGCGTTCCGGAAGCAGTCCGACCTCGACGAGATCGTGAACGCCTTCGCCGAAGACGCCCGCAAGGTACCGGGGGTCGCACGGGTCGACCGCTTCGCGACGCTGGTGGCCGACACACTTGGCGACGACATCGCACGACGCTGGGCGCATCAGTTTCCCGCGACCGCGCCGATCGAACTGGTGGTGACGCTCACACCGTACAGCACGTGGGGCGGCAACGTGGCGTCGCACGGGTCTCCGCGGGAATACGATACGCACGTCCCGCTGATCTTCGCCGGTGCCGGTATCAAACCGGGTACGCACGCGCAATTCGTGCGCACCGTCGACCTCGCGCCGACACTGGCGGAACTGCTTGGCGTCAAACCGTCGGAGCGCCTCGACGGGGTTTCTCTGAAAGACGCGCTGCTTTGGCCGCGCTGACTGCGGTGAGTGAGGCGCTGGCGCGTTTCGACGCGTTGCCGGCGGTGACGACGGCGGAGATGCTGGGTGAGTGGCGTGGCACCGGCGTGCCGACTGGTCACTACATGGACGGGTTGCTCGAGACGTATGCGTGGTATGGCAAGTCGTTCGTGACCGAAGAGGCCGTGCATCCGCTAGTATTCCGGACGCGCACCGGCGAGAAGTACGCCATCGATCCGCGCCTGATCCCGCTGTCGCTGTCGCGATACCACGCGCTCAGCCGGAACATCATCGCGCGCGCGCTCTTTAAGTTGGCGACGCCGCTGCTGCGTACGCGCTCACCAAAGGCGCGGTTGCGCGCCGTGACCTACCGGGGCGCGACCACGGCGGCCATGGTGTACGATCATCTGCCGATCATCGACTGCTTCCGGCGGATCGACGAGCATACCATGCTCGGCGTCATGGATATCCGCGGTGCAGCACCCTTCTTTTTTCAGTTGGAGCGGGACGTATGAAGTTGGCGCGTTGGCTGATGGGGGCATTCGTGTTGGCGGTCCTGCTCCTGCTTGGACTCGCCTCCGTCTGGGCGCCCGACAAGCCGGTCGCGATGCTGGCCGCTCGCTGGGCGCCGCCGCCCTCTCGCTTTCTGGCACTGAGCGGCATGCGGGTCCACGTGCGTGATGAAGGACCGCGCTCCGATTCGATACCGATTGTGCTCGTGCACGGCACGTCGGCCAGCTTGCACACGTGGGATGGCTGGGCCGCGTCGCTGCGCGGCTCGCGCCGCGTAATTCGCTTCGATCTGCCCGGCTTCGGCCTCACCGGGCCGTCGCCCGAGGAGGACTATACGCTCGACGCGTACACCCGCCTCACCCTGCGGTTGCTCGACTCGCTCGGGGTGGCACGCTTTGCCGTCGCGGGTAATTCACTCGGCGGCGAAGTGGCGTGGCATGTCGCCTCCGCCGCACCGGATCGCGTGGCCGCGCTGATCCTGGTGGACGCCGTGGGCTATCCGATCGTGTCGCAGCAGGTGCCGATCGGCTTTCGCCTGGCGCGCACGCAAGGTCTGGCATGGCTCTTCACGCGTATCCTGCCGCGCGGTGTGGTCGAGTCGAGCGTGCGCAGCGTCTATGGCGATCCGTCACGCGTGACCGATTCGCTCGTCACGCGCTACTTCGAGCTCACGTTGCGCGAAGGGAATCGCGCGTCACTCCCGCGCCGCTTCGCACAAAGTCGCGACGGCGCAGATTCGGCGACCATTGCGACGCTACGCGTGCCCACGTTGATCATGTGGGGTGGGCGCGACGGACTCATTCCGCCCGATCACGCCGGTCGCTTCGCGCGCGACATTCCCGGCAGCCGCATTCAACTCTTTCCAGAGCTCGGGCACGTGCCGCACGAGGAAGATCCCGTGCGGACGGCCGCCGCGGCGCGCGCGTTTCTCGAGTGCGTCGCGTGTCCTTCAGGTCGCTAAAAAGGGTTCACGCGAAGCTCGCGAAGAGCGCGAAGGTTCGCGAAGAAAAGCCAAAATTGAATCGCTGTTCTTCGCGTGCCTTCGCGTTCTTCGCGAGCTTCGCGTGAAATGTCAGGGGTAGCCCATTGCACGGCCCCTCCGAAGCGCCGAAGCAACGTAGTGGCCGTATCAGCTTGGCGGGTCCTTCATGCGCGTACGGGTTACGCCCGTCATGATACCGATGCCGAGCAACACGAGACAGGCGATGATGATGTACGTCGACGCGACGCCCATCACGGAGAGTCCCCAGGCGACGCCGCCGATGAAGACGAAGAAGCCGACGAGGTAGAGTCCAAAATTCATAAGAGGCTCCAGGATTGAGTGAGTCCCGAAGTCTCTTATGCAATTGCTGTGCTCGCGCGCTTCTTACCGTCCCGCGTTCACCCGTGCCGAAAGCCCGGCCAGCCGTTCGCCGGCCGCCATGAGGGTTTCTTCACGTTTGGCGAAGTGGAAACGGATGAGATGATTGACCGGCTCCCGGAAAAAGCTCGAGCCCGGTACACCGGCCACCCCGATCTCCTTGATCAGCCATTCAGAGGCCAGCGTGTCGTTGGCAAAGCCGAGCGCGGTGATGTCGACCATCACGTAGTAGGCGCCCTGCGGCTCGGTGAACGGCAAGCCGGTGCTGCGCAGGATGTCGAGGAAGATCTCGCGCTTGGCGCTATACAGCTCGGTGAGCCCGTGATAGTACGAATCGGGGAGTTCGAGGGCGCCCACCGCCGCCTCCATGAGCGGCGCCGCGGCACCGACCGTGAGGAAGTCGTGCACCTTCTTCGCCTGCGCGATGACACTGGCCGGCGCGTGCACGTACCCCAGGCGCCAGCCGGTGATCGAGTACGTCTTCGACAGCGAATTGCAGGTGATCGTGCGCTCGAAGGCGCCAGGCAGCGTATTGAAGTACGTGTGCGTGTGCGGTGCGTAGATGATGTGCTCATACGGCTCATCCATGATCACCCAGGTGTCATACTGCTGCGCGTACTTGAGAATGATCAGCAGCTCCTCGCGCGTGAATACCTTGCCGCTCGGATTCGACGGATTGCACACCACGATCGCCTTGGGACGCTGCGCGAACGCGGCGGCCAGCACGTCTTCGTCGAAGTTGAAATGCGGCGGATGCAGCGGCACATAGATCGGCTCGGCGCCCGAGAGAATCGCGTCGGCCGCGTAGTTCTCGTAAAACGGCGAGAAGACGATCACCTTGTCGCCTGGATTGCAGGCGGTCATCATGGCCACCATCATCGCTTCCGTGCTGCCGCAGGTGACCACGAGTTCGGAGTCGGGATCGACCTCGATGCCACTGAAGTGCGAGATCTTCTTCGCCAGCGCGGTGCGGAAGCGCGGCGCGCCCCACGTCACGGCATACTGATGAAACGGCCCGCGCGTGGCGCGCTCCAGCCCCTCGAGCAGCACTTCCGGCGGATCGAAGTCCGGGAAGCCTTGCGACAAATTGATGGCGCCGTGCTGATTCGCGAGGCGGGTGGTCCCGCGAATCACGGATTCGCTGAAGACGGAGAGGCGCTGGGCTGTCGTAGGCATGGCCTCGACATATACCGCGCGGTGCAGGTCGGCGCTACCTTCGCGCGATGCCTACCCGCACCTTCTGGCTGATCAGCGGATCGGGGCTCGCCCCCTTCATCGTGTGCCTCGTGATTGCTTATGGCACGCCCGATGTCAGCGCGTTGCACGACGCCGCTGTCCGGACCTTTCTCGTGTACGCCGCGCTCACGCTCAGCTTTCTCGGCGGGGCGCGCTGGGGCGCGGAACTCGCCCGCGCGCCGGATGCGCCGAACCTGTGGCGCATGGCCGCGGCCGCAGCGCCGTCCGTGGTCGGTCTCGCCGCCTTGTTGCCGCAAGCACCGCTCAAGGCCGCACTCGGCCTGCTCATGCTCAGTGGTGGTATCCAGCTCGCCTGGGATGTCGCGGCGTCGCGCGCGGGGCTCCTGCCGCCGTGGAATGCCCGCGTACGCACCGTGATGACCGTCGCCGGCACGCTGTGTAGTCTCGCGCTCTGGCCCGCGATCGCATGACGATGCCGGACACGCTGCCAGCCCCCCTGCGCGACGAGCTGTGTGCGCGACTCGGCGTAGCGCTCGAGGCACCGACCACGTCGCAACTGACGCGCGTCTACGACGCGTGGTGTCTGCACGTCCCGTTCGACAACGTACGCAAATTGATCGCGCTTCGCGAAGCACACGCGCCACCACTCCCGGGAGCACAGGCCGCTGACTTCTTCACGCACTGGCTGTCCGACGGAACCGGCGGCACTTGTTGGTCGTCGAGCCACGCGCTGTGGTCACTGCTCACGGCACTCGGCTTCCGCGCGCGACGCATCGCTGGCTCCATGCGCGACACCGGGATCGTCACGCACGGCAGCGTCATCGTGACGATCGACCAACAGGAGTGGCTCGTCGACTCCTCCGCGCTCACGAGCCGACCCGTCCCGATGTCGACCGGCGCGTATCGCGATACCGATCCCGTGTTCGCCACCGAGTGGCAACGTGAGGGTGACACGCACGTGCTGCGATTCGCCGGTGCGCCGGGGCCCGAACTCACCCCCTGTCGGTTTCTGGTGGATCCCACGGATTCGGCATACGTACAGCACCGCTACGAACTCTCGCGCACCTTCGGGCCGTTCAATCATTTCACGTATGCGCGCCGCAGTGTCCGCGACGGATTCGTGGTGTTACGCGGACCGGTGCGTTACCACCGCACGGCGCAGGGCATGGCATCACGCCCGCTCGACCGCGATGGCATTCTTCACGTACTCGCGCACGATATCGGCATCTCCCCCGCCATGCTCCAGCGCTACGAAGCATGCGGCGCGCTCGATCTGAACTTCCTGCCGCTGCCGGAATGACGACCGCCACCGGATCGACGAGCGCCGCCGAGTCGGGATTTGCGATCGCCGCGCGCCGTCTGCTGCCACTGCTGTTCGTGAGCTACATCGTGGCGTTTCTCGACCGCGTGAATGTCGGCTTCGCGAAATTGCAGATGGCGTCGGACCTCGGCTACTCCGACGCCGTGTACGGATTCGGCGCCGGCATCTTCTTTCTCGGCTACTTCCTGTTTGAAGTGCCCAGCAATCTGCTGCTCGAGAAGTTCGGGGCTCGTCGATGGATTGCGCGCATCATGTTCACCTGGGCCATCGTGTCCGGCGCCTTTGCGTTCGTGGACCGGATTCCGTGGGGACCGCTGCCCGCGCTCTTTGGTGTCGCGCCGATCGAGTTCGGATTCTACGCGCTGCGCTTTCTCCTCGGCATTGCCGAGGCGGGATTCTTCCCCGGCATCATTCTCTATCTCACGTATTGGTTTCCGGCAGCGCGACGTGCGCGTACCGTGGCGCTGTTCATGACCGCCGTGGCCGCCGCCAACGTGATCGGCGCACCGGTGTCCGGCGCGATCATGCAATACGCCGACGGCATGGGTGGCTTGAGCGGCTGGCGTTGGCTGTTCGTGCTGGAAGCGATCCCGTCGGTCGTCGCGGGCGTGGCGATCTGGTTGCTGCTGCCCGATCGTCCGACGCACGCCACGTGGCTCTCGCCCGAACAGCGCAGCGCGATCACGGCGCAACTCGCGCATGAGGACAGCGACGCGCACGGGGCGGCCGTCGGATCCGCGCATGGCGGTGCACACAGTGCGACGCAGGCGCTGCGCAGTGGTCGTGTGTGGGTGTTGGCGCTCGTCTACCTGGCCGGCACCTTCTCGCTGTACGGCGTGAGCTTCTGGATGCCCACCATCGTGCAGGAGCTGGGCATCGGGAAGACCGAGTACCTCGAGATCGGACTGCTCAGCATGATTCCGTGGGGCACCGCCGGTGTAGCCATGGTGTGGGCCGGCGCCAGCAGCGACCGCACGGGCAAGCGTCGTCAACATGTGGCCGGCTCGCTGTTCGTAGCCGCCACGGGACTCGTGGCCCTGGTGCTGGTGGGCGCTAACGTGGTGCCGGCACTGATTGCACTCTGTTTCGTGACCGCCGGTGTGCTGTCGTTTCTCGCCACGTTCTGGTCGCTGCCCACGGCATTTCTCCGACAGACGGCGGCCGCGGCTGGCATCGCGTGGATCAACGCCGTCGGCAATCTCGGCGGACACTTCGGCCCTGATATCATTGGCCGCATTCGCACGGCGACGGGCAGCGCGAACTATGCCTTTCTGTTTCTGGCGGCGCTGGCGGTGGCAGGGGCACTGCTCACACTCTTCGGTACGGGTGCACGCGAGCGAATCATGACGATACAGGAAGCCTGACGATGTCGATGCGAAAGCAGATGGCGGGACGTGGTATGTGGGCCGCGATCCTCGTGGGGGCGCTGGTCTCTGTCGCGCCGCGAGCGGCCATGACGCAGGCGTCGCCAGCCGCAACCGCGATCGATCGTGCGCTCGCCGCCAGTCAGTGGCGCGAGGCGGTGCGCTTGCTCGACGGCGCCCTTGCCGTGACGCCGCGCGACGCCACCCGACTGCAGCAACGCGGTCGCGCCCACCGCGAGCTCGAGGAGTTCCCCAAAGCCCTGGCCGACTACACGCAGGCGATCGCCGTAGACCGGCGCTTCGCCGCTGCCTACGGGGGGCGCGCGATCGTGCAGCAGCGCATGGGCAACGGGAACGCCGCCTTCGCCGACATCGACAGCGCCCGGGCCCTCGGCATGAACGACCCGCAACTCGATCTGGTCGAAGGGATCGGCTACATGATGAACGACGACGGCGCCAAAGCCTGGGCGCGATTCGACAAGTACGTGCGCGCCGTCCCCGATGCCGCCCAGGGCTGGTTTCTGCGCGGTCGCGCCGCGGGCATGGCCGGACGTGAGGCGGACGCCGAGAAGGATTTCACCGCCGCGATAGACCGGCGGATGGCGGGACCGGAGGTGTTTTCGCTGCGGGCGATGGCGCGGGTCGCGTTGGGGAACACGTCCGGCGCTTGCGCCGATCTCGCCGAAGCGGCCAAGCTGGGCGACAAGGCCGCGGCCGCGACGGTCGCCAAGAACTGCCGCTAGCGCGACACCGTGTCCTCACCCGGTCGCATGCGGGCGTACCCGACCTTGTCGGAGCCCGAGCGCGAGAAGCACCGCGCCGCCGACCGAAAACGTGATCGCCCCGAACGCCGTGCCGGCGACCACCGTCTTGGCGCGCTCGCGCTCCCGTAGCGTGTGGCCGGTGGCCGCGCCGAGCATCGCCACGACGCCGATCAGACGGGCGATCATCACGCCATGCCGCCGGGGCATGCGGGGGAGGCGGCGTTCGGCGTGGTGCGCGCCGAGGGCGAGATAGCCTTCGCGCCACTGCCACAGCGCGCGCCGGCGAACCATGTGGCGCCAGAGCAGCAGCGTCACGACCGCGAAGATGACCGTGCACCACAGCTGGAGCGCGTCGTACAGCGGAACGCGTCCACCGAAATGCGGCACGGGCGTTCGCAGGAACGGCAGCCAAGGGACCAGCCATCCGGAATGGTTACCGTGTGTGACGCCGTCCAACAGCACATGCGACATGCCGCCCAGCCACGCCGAGTAGGCCACCCGCACCCAGTCCCGACCGGTGCGCGGTGGGCGAATGGCCGCCAGATCGTGGGGGCGCCACCATGCGTGGTCGGGAACGTACGGGAGGAGTGCGGGAATCAGCAGCGCGCTCGTCACCCAAACCAGTAGCATGGTCAAGGGAACCGTGAACCAGCCCTGCGCTGCCACCGTGTGGCTGAGCAGCCAGTCGTCGTGCATCCGCCCGATGAACTCCAAGTCGGGGGCCATACTGCCGATACAAAGGGCGATCCCCGAGAATCGCGCGGGCCAACGCAGCTTGAGCGGCAGGACGAGGGCTTGGTGAGACAGCAGTGTGGCGGGCATAGCGCTCCAGTGTCGTGACGATGTCGGCGTGGTGCGGCGTCGTACAGCAGTCTCGCCCGGCTTCCCAACGGTCTTCCGACGATCCCGTCTCGGCTCGGTGTCGGTCGCACGACAGCTATGCAACGCCAACCGAAGGCGGGGGATCATGTGTCCGGCAGGGGGGCCCAATCGTCCATGCCGCAGAGCGCAGGCATGCCGGAGTCAAAACGAGGCCATGGCTGCAGATCCCACACGTTTTCCAGTGCCGTGACACCGTGCCCCAATTAGACCGCGTATTGGCACGCCTTGAATCAGGCGCCGCTAGTCAGATCATTCTCGAGGCCGACGCCCCCATCTGTTGCCTCACCGCGACTGGCCTTCAGGAAGTCAGCCAGCAGGTGCTCACCAGCAAGCAGGTGATCGCTCTGGTGACGGAACTGGCCGATGTCGGGGCCAAGGATGCCGTCGCGACGGGCCGCGACATTCGCTTCGTGTACACGTGGAATGGCAAGCAATGGCTGGTGGAGCAAGACGTCGCCTCGACGTTTACTCGCTTGATCGTGCGCAAGTACGACCCGGCCGCCGACGCGCGCCCGGAGCCGGTCGCCAGCCGCGCGTCCGGCAACAGCCACAACTCGGCGGCTGATCCGGCACCCGCTAAGGCCTCCGATCCTCGACCGAGTTCGGTATCGGCATCGGTACCGGCAGAGGAGCCTGTCCGCCGCTATCGGGAGACCGACGGCCCCTTCGGCGCTACCGACGAGGCGTCGTCACGCGACGCGCTCGAGGCGCTCCTTCGCACGCAGGTCCAGCGTGGCGCCGCCGATTTGCACCTGCGCGTTGGTGAACGTCCGATCCTGCGCCTGGGCGGCGACCTCGTGCGCATCGAGGACCACCCGTCGCTCGACGACCGATTGATCACGAACATGGTGCACGCGATCATGCCCGCCAAGAACAAGGCGGAGTTCGCCGAAAATTGGGACACCGACTTCGCCTACGAGATCACCGGCCTGTCCCGCTTCCGCGTCAACGTGCTCCGCGACCGGAACGGTGCGGCCGCAGTGATCCGGACCATTTCCAGCGGCACGGTCACGGTGGAGCAGATGGGCATAACGCCCGAAGTGCAGCAGCTGTGCGCGCTCACCAAGGGACTCGTGCTTGTGACCGGACCCACCGGCTCAGGTAAATCGACGACGCTCTGCGCACTGGTCGATCTGATCAACCGTTCTCGGCACGATCATATCATCACGATCGAAGATCCGATCGAATTCGTGCACCAGAGCAAGAAGTGCCTCATCACGCAGCGTCAGGTCGGCGTACACACGCAGTCGTTCAAAAGCGCGCTCCGCGCCGCGCTACGCGAGGACCCGGACATCATTCTCGTGGGTGAGCTGCGCGATCTGGAAACGATCGCCATCGCGCTCGAGACGGCCGAAACGGGGCATCTCGTGTTCGGCACGCTGCACACCTCCACAGCCGCGTCCACGATCAATCGCATCGTCGATCAGTTCCCCGCCGACCGGCAAGAGCAGATCCGCGTCATGCTGGCCGAATCGCTCAAGGGCGTCGTGTCGCAGACGCTCTGCAAGAAGATCGGCGGCGGACGCGTGGCCGCGCGCGAGATACTGCTCGTGAACAAGGCCGTGAGCTCGATGATCCGTGAAGGCAAGACGGTGCAGATTAACAACATCATTCAGACCCAGAAGAAGTTGGGCATGGAGACGTTGAACGACGCGCTGATGAACCTCGTGAAGAGCAAGACGGTCGAAGCCGAAGAGGCGTACGTAAAGTCGGCCGAAAAGAAGGACATGGCCTCGAAGCTGCGCGCCCTGGGTTACAACCTCGACGGATTGGCGTCGGAGGAGTAGGCACCCGTCAACAGCTCGCGGGTGTCGCGCGCAATGCGGTCGGCCATCTCGTCGAGCGGAAGGTCGTTGCGGTCGGTACCGAACGGCTCTTCGATCTCCGTCGCGAGCAGCTCGAGTCCCATGGTCGCGAAGAACGTGAACATGCTGGCGATCACGGTGCCGTATCCGAACTCGCGGACGAGAC
The DNA here is from genome assembly GCF_013004105.1 of Gemmatimonas groenlandica. Classification (NCBI taxonomy): domain Bacteria; kingdom Pseudomonadati; phylum Gemmatimonadota; class Gemmatimonadia; order Gemmatimonadales; family Gemmatimonadaceae; genus Gemmatimonas; species Gemmatimonas groenlandica. The sequence continues at coordinate 4,429,784 of NZ_CP053085.1, read as the reverse complement.
CGAACGGCATGACCAGCGCATAGAGCAAGACGAACTGCTTGACGTACGAGCTGTACGAGAACGGAATCGGTGTATTGCGAACGCGCTCACACGCGCCGGTGATGTCGTCGAAGGCGAGCAGCACGGGCGTCAGCGCCACCAGCATCTCACGCGGCAGCACACCGTCGCGAATGTCGGCATACACCGCGTGACTGAGTGACTGCACGAGCTGATTGGGGACGTGCGGACCAGGCTCACCGCGCGGACGCCGTAAGTGTTCGGCCAACGCCACGGGAAATGCGCCAAGTACGCGGGCATACTGCGCACGCTGTGGTGCCGACGCCGGCAGTTGCGCGTCGAGTTGGTGCGCGAGACCGCGCGACACGTTGACCAGCTGTCCCCAGAGCTTCCGACCTTCCCACCATCGGTCGTACGACGTGTTGGTGCGGAACACGAGCAGCAAACCGAGGATGATGCCGAGGATCGACAGAAAGCTCGGCCCCAAGGGCACGGCCACTTTCACGACGTCGGTCTCGATCCAGACCACCAGCGCCGCGTACACCCCGGCCGCCACCACGTCGATCGCCAGCGTGCGAAAGACGGGGCTGCGTGGGAAGTCGATGAGGACGGCGATCCAGTTCTTGGGATCGTACGTGATCATGAGCGAGGCCCGTTGGTCACACCGGCGCTAGGTCGCGGCAGCGGCGCACTCCATCTCCACACGCGCACCGAACAGCAACGTGGCCTGCACCGCCGTACGCGCCGGATAGTTCCCGTTGCTGAAGTACCCGCGATACACCTCGTTCATAGCCGGCCACTCCTTCAGGTCGGCCAGAAACACGGTGCATTTCACCACGCGATCCATGCCCACGCCGGCCGCGGCGAGCGTGCGCTTGACGTTCTCGAGCAGCTGTCGCGTTTCCGGCTGGATGCCGCCGGGCACCAGCGTACCGTCGGGCTTGGTACCGAGCGTGCCCGAGACAAAAATGATGTTGCCGACACGCACCGCCGGCGAGAACGGATTGGCCGGCGGGCCGTCGGGATGAATGAACTGCGGCTCGGCACTGGTGCGCACCGACGCACGACAGGCAGACACAAGCGGCACCGCGGCCAGCAGCACCAGCGACGAGACTCGTCGGAACGCGGCGGAGAGAATAGACGTCATCCGGCATCTTCCCCCCGCTCACGCGGCGCGTCAAGTGTCCCGCCATATCTGCATCGCAAGACCCGTGACCATGGCATAGCATTGGGCCACCAGTCCTCCCACCACCATGCACCGAGATTTCCCATGTACGCCTCCCTCGCCGCGTTTCACGCCTCCTGGCGATACGAATCCGAGAGCACGCAGAAGCTACTCGACTGCCTCACCGACGCCTCGCTGTCACACGAACTCTTCCCGGGTGGCCGCACCGTCGGCCGCCTGGCCTGGCACATCGCCCAGTCGATTCCCGAAATGCTGAATCGCACGGGGCTCGCCGTCATCGGCGCCGGTGAACACGACGCCGTGCCCGCGCACGCCGCCGCCATCGTGGCGGCGTACCGCACCGCCGCCGCCTCGCTGAGCGAACAGCTCACCGAGCGGTGGACCGACGCGACGTTGTCCGCACGCGACGACATGTACGGCGAGACCTGGCCGCGCGGCATGACGCTCGATGTGCTGATCAAGCATCAGACGCATCACCGCGGTCAGCTCACGATCGGCATGCGACAAGCGGGACTGATCATCCCGGGTATGTACGGGCCGGCGAAAGAAGAATGGAGCGCGATGGGCGTACCAGCGCCGGAGTGACGGACTGCGAACAGCGCTAAGAATCAACTGCGCTATGAATGAACAGCGCTAAAGTAAGGGGCGCTAAGAATTAAACGCGAAAACGGCGAACCGCGCGCTAAGCACTGGTTCGCCGTTTACTCTTCGCGCTTTTTACCTTAGCGCCGTTCACTGTTAGCGCGGTTGATTCTTAGCGCGGTTCGCAGTTGAAACAGCAGTTCACCGCCGCGCCACTGGTTCCATGCGCATGACCGCGGTCGGCTTCGCTTGCTGATCGTCGATCGAGAAGTAGATGAATCCGTCCGGCCCCTGTCGCACGTCGCGGATGCGTCCTTGCGTGCGCACCAGGTTGTCCTCGACGTTGAACACCTTGCCGTCGTACGTGAGACGCACGATGCGCTGGCCGGCGAGTCCGCCGACGAAGAAGCTGCCCTTCCACGCCGGGAACTTGTCGCCGGTGTAAATCATGAGGCTCGACGTGGCGATCGAGGGCACCCACACGTTCTTGGGCTGCTCCATGCCTGGGCGCATCGTCGCCGCGTGAATCGCCTGGCCGGGGCCGTAGTTCACACCGAAGCCGACCACGGGCCAGCCGTAGTTGAGCCCCTTCTGAATCAGGTTGAGCTCATCGCCGCCCTGCGGGCCGTGCTCGGTGGCCCAGACGTCGCCCGTGGTGGGGTGAATCGCGAGGCCCTGCGGATTGCGATGGCCATAGCTCCAGATCTCCGGCTTCGCGCCAGCTTTGCCCACGAACGGATTGTCAGGCGGCACGCGGCCGTCGTCGAACAGGCGAATGACCTTGCCATGGTGATTCGACAGATCCTGCGCCGGATGCTTCTCGAGATCACCACTGGGCGGCGCCTGGCGCTCGCCAACGGTGATGAACATCATGCCGCTCTTGTCGAAGGCGATGCGGGAGCCGAAGTGGCCTGGCGCACCCTTCGTGTCGGCCACGAAGATCTCCTTCACGTCGACCAGCGCGTTGTTCTCGAAACGCCCGCGCACGACGGCCGTCGTCGCCGCCCCGCCGCCGGTAGGCTTGGAGAAGCTGAGATAGACCAGTTTGTTGGTGGCGAAGTTCGGATGCGCCACCACGTCGAGCAGTCCACCCTGACCGCGGTAGACCACTTCCGGAACGCCCGTCACGGGCGTGGGCAGGAGCTTGCCTCCGCGCACGATGCGGAGACGGCCGGGACGCTCGGTCACGAGCATGTCGCCGCCCGGAAGGAACGCCATCGACCACGGTTGCACGAGGCCGTCGGCCACGGTCACCAGACGGTAGTCGTGCGCCGACGACTTGTAGACGGGCGACTGCGCGATCGCGGGCACCGCGAACAGCGCGCTCGCCGCGGCGGCGAGCAGAAACGTACGACGAACCATCCGGAGATCTCCTGGTAACGGAAAGGGGCAACCTTGGTAATTTAGCGCCCGGCGAAGCTCTGCAGCACCCGAACCGTGTTCAGGTGCACCTGCACCGTGTCCCGCACGTCCCGCCCATACCCGCCCGACATGGTGGCGCACACCGGCACCCCGATCTCCCGGCACATCTCCAGCACGAAGGCGTCGCGGCGGTGCAGTCCCTCGAAGGTGAGCTTGAGCCGCCCCAGTTTGTCGCCTTCATGAGGGTCGGCGCCGGCCAGATACACCACCAGATCGGGGCGCGCGTCGCGCAGCACGGTCGGCAGATGCATCTCGAGTAGGGCGAGATACTCGGCGTCGCCCGTACCGTCGTCGAGTTCGACATCGCGCGTGCCCGGCACCTTGTGGAACGGAAAGTTCTTCGCGCCGTGCATGCTGAACGTGTACACCTGCGCGTCGCCGGCAAAACAGCCGTGCGTGCCGTTGCCCTGATGCACATCGAGATCGACGATCGCCACCCGCCGCACGCGCCCGTCACGCTGCAACCGTCGGATCGCCACGGCCACGTCGTTGAAGGTACAGAACCCCTCGCCGCGATCAGGAAACGCGTGATGCGTCCCTCCCGCGAGATTCATCGCCACGCCGTGCTGCAACGCCGACTCGGCCGCCTCGCACGTGCCCTGCACCACCCGGTACGCGCGCTCCACGAACGACTCCGACCACGGCAACCCGATCCGCCGCTGCTCCGCCGTCGGCAACGTGCCGTTGGTGATGTGATCCACGTACTCGCGCGTGTGCACGAGCAACAGATCGTCCACGAGCACCCGCTGCGGATCATGCAGCCGCTCCGGTGGCACCAGCCCCTCGGCCAACACCCCTTCGCGCAACAGCTGATACTTGGACATCGGAAACCGATGCCCGTCGGGGAGCTCGATGGCGTACTTGGATGACGACCAGAGGTGGAGCATGGGTGAATTCTACTCGCTTCGCTGGAACAGATCACGCGGAGGCGCAGAGAACGCAGAGCTCGCAGAGAAATGCCTTTCATGAAAAACACAAAAGCGTGCCACGACCGTTCCGTAGCACGCCTCTGCGTTCTCTGCGCCCTCTGCCCCTCTGCGTGATCAGTTCAACGAACCATCAACCGCGCACGAACCTCACCGTCCCGCCTTCTCCAGCTCCGCCGCCATGCGCGTGTAGAAGCGCAGCTCCGACCGCTGATCCGACGTGGGCGCACCGGTGTAGCGCGCCACAGCCCCATACAGCCCCGACAGGCGCGCACTCAACTCGGCGGCCTGACGCTTACCGTCGCGCGTCGCCGCATCGGTGCCGGGCTGCGCGCGCCACCGTTCGGCGACCGGCACGAATGACGTGATCAGCGCGCCGATCTCGCGATGGAACGCCGTCCACGCCGCACGTTCGGCGCGCGACACGGTAATGCGCGGGTCGTCCTTCACCACCACGCGCTGCTGCTGTGCCGTCGCGCCGTACGACAGTCGCACCGTGTACGTACCTGGCAGCACCAGCGGGCCCGGCGACGTCGGACTCGGGCCGGCGTCATCGTCTTCGCCGCCTCCACTTCGGATCGGCAGGTCGGCATAGCGCAGATTCCACACCACGCGATTCACACCGCGACGGCTCGTGGGCGTGAGCGTTTGTACCGTGCGACCGGCGCTGTCGAGCACCGTGAGCGTCACTGCGGTTCCCGCGTCGCGCACCCAGTAGTCGATCAATGCGCCGTTGGCCGGGTTCTCGCCGCGGAAGATCATGTCGCCCGTGTGCGGACGAAGATTCGTGGTGCGGATCTGCATCGCCGGCTGCATCGTGAACAGATGCGCGCTGCTGGCCGCCACCGCAGGGGTAAGCTCCTGCAGCGCGTTCAGCTGGTCGAGAATCCACAAGCCGCGCGCGTGTGAACCCAACACCAGCGTGTTGTCGCGCGCCTGAATCGTGATGTCGTTGAACGGCATCATCGGCATGTTGTTGCGCAGCGTCAGCCACTGGCCGCCGGCATCGGGCGAGATGAAGACCCCGAACTCGGTGGCGAGATAGAGCAGCGTCGGGTTGCGCGGATCCTCACGTACCGTGCGCGTGACCCGATTGGCCGGCAGTCCGGCGTCGATACGGCGCCAGGTGGCGCCGAAGTCGCTCGTGGCGTAGACGTAGTTCGTGAAGTCGTTGCTGCGATGGTTGTCGACTACCACATACGCTGTGCCTGCGGCATGTCGCGACGCTTCCACGCCGGCAAACCACGAGTCCTTCGGCAGGCCCGGGAAACGGCTCTGCACATCCGTGAACGTCGCGCCGCCGTCGCGCGACACGCGGAAGCGACCGTCATCGGTGCCGACGTACAACAGGCCCTTCACGCGCGGCGACTCGGCCAACGCCGTCACGCCAGGGAAGTACGGCACGCCGTCGTCGAGCGACAACGTATTCTCGCCCGGCAGGCGGCCCATCAGCGGCAACCGCGAACGATCGACGCCCGTGCTCATGTCACCCAGGTCCTTCCAGGTGCGTCCGCTGTTCACCGACTTGAACAGATGCTGCCCGCCGGCGTAGACCGTGGCCGTGTCGTGCGGCGAGATGATGAACGGCGCATCCCAGTTGGCCGGATGCATCGCGTTGCCGAGCACCTGTTCGGCGCCCGGCTTGCCCCACGTTTCCCAGTTGCGACGACCAGCGATGTGTCCGGTGGAATCGCCCGGGCGAATGTCCTGCACTTCCCACGTCTTCGTGTCGTTGCGCTGCAGCCCCAGGAACTGCGAGGCCGAGTACACGGTGCGCGAATTGAGCGGATTGGGCGTCACGTGAAAGCCGTCGCCGCCGCAGAGGCGCGAGAAGTGATCGTTCAGCACGCCACCCGTCGTCCAGCTGGCGCTCGGTCCCATCCAGCAGCCGTTGTCCTGCAGGCCGCCGTAGATGTTGAACGGCACCGCATTGTCGGTCGTCACGCGATAGAACTGCGACAGCGGGAGCGACGTGACGTACAGGAACTTGTTGCCGCGATCGTAGCTGATGCCGATACCGCCGTCGTCCAGCTTCACCACGTGACGGCTGTTGTTCGGATTCACCCACACAAAGCGGTCGTCGCCATGCGTGGTGGTGCGCGGCGCGGTGAACGTCTTGCCGCCGTTGTCGCTGAACGAATACGCGTTCAGCATGTAGATGCGCTGGTCGTCGTTCGGGTCGATGATCACCTGACTCGCATACATCGGACGCGGATTCCAGTCGCTCATGAACGTCCACGTGGCGCCGGCGTCTTCGCTGCGGTATACGCCTGCCTTGCGCACGATGTACGCCGTGCTCGCGTTGTAGCGCGCGCCCTGCTCGATACTCACGGTGAGGATCTTCGGATTCTTGCGATATACGCCGATGCCGATGCGGCCGTACTCGCCCTCGGGCAAGCCGTGTCCCGTGATCTTGGTCCACGTCACGCCGGCGTCGGTGCTCTTCCAGAGCGCGCTGCCGGGACCACCGCCATCAAATCCGTACGCGCTGCGACGACGCTGATACGTACTCGCGTAGAGCACATTCGGATCGTTCCAGTCCATCGCGACGTCGGTGGCCCCCGTCTCGTCGTCCACGAACAGCGTGCGCGTCCAGCTGCGTCCGCCGTCGGTCGTACGAAAGAGCCCGCGATCGCCGCCGGCGCCCCAGACCGATCCCTGCGCTGCCACGTACGCGATGTTCGGATCGCGCGGGTGCAGTTGAATGCGGCCGATGTGCATGCTGGTGGCCAATCCCATATTCTGCCACGACACGCCGCCGTCGGTGCTCTTGTACACGCCGTCGCCCCATCCCACACTCTGCCGACTGGCGCGTTCGCCGGTGCCCACCCAGATGATCTGCGGGTTGGGCTGAAACACGGCCACGTCGCCAATCGAGTGCACCGGCGCGTCGAAGGTGGAGCTCCACGTCACGCCGTTGTCGTTGGTGCGCCAGAGCCCGCCGGTGGCACCCGCCACATACCAGATGCTCGGGTTCGACTCGACGACATCCATGTCGACCACGCGGCCGCTCATGGAGGCGGGACCGATATTGCGCAGGCGGAGCGCACCGAGATCCGCCGACGCTAACGGCGCCGCCTGGGCGGACAGGGCGGCGGGAAGGGCCCACAGCAGGGCCGGAACGAGCATACGGAAGGGACGGACGCGCATAAGGCAGCGGGGTCGGCGGGAGACAGGTGAACGCCCGAGCAATATGCGGCGTATTGTTGGGGATCGCTCGGCATTCAGCTTCGCGCCCGGCTCACCGCTTCACCCGACCAAGGATGCGTCTCGTGTTCCGACCCGCACGTCTTGCTGCCACGGCCATGGCCCTGCTTACCGGTGCCTCCGTCGCGCTCTCCGCGCAGAATCGCCCCAACGCCACGAAGGTGGCGCGACCGGAACGTCCGGTGTGGCCCGACGAGGGTCCGCGCACGTGGGCACCGCGTCCGACCGTGGCGTCGATCACGGCCAACGACCTTCGCACCCGTCTCTACCAGTTCGCCGACGACTCCATGCAGGGCCGTCGTATCGGCGAGAAGGGCAACTTCAAGGGCACCGAGTACATCGCCGGCGAGTTCAAGCGCTTCGGCCTCAAGCCGGCCGGCGATAGCGGGACGTACTTCCAGACGCTCCCCTTCGGCCCCACGCAGTTCGATAGCAGCGGCTCCTCCCTCATGATTGGAGCTACGGCGCTGTCGGCGAAGCGGGATTGGATTCCGACCGCGCCGAGCGCGCAGAACGGATTCGGTGGCAAGGCCGAGCTCAATGGCGTACCCGCCGTGTTCGCCGGCACGTGGGGCGACACCGCCGTGATGCTCGACCCCGAAGCCTTTAAGGGGAAGGTGGCGGTGTTTCTCGCCGCGCCGGGTGCCGGTGCCTCAGGTGGCGTGCGCGGACCGGCGTCGTTCGTGAGCTGTGCCGATGTGCCAAACAAGTTCGGCGTGAACGCGATTCTTGCCGCCGACAAGGTTGCGGCGGCGACGCCGGCCCGTCCGGCGGCACCCGCGGCGGCGGCGGGCGCCCGCGATCCACGCGCCCGACGGGCGGGGGCGGTGGCGGTGCTCGTGATCGGCCTAGAAGAAATGACGCCGGCCACCGTGAACGCGGCCTTCGAAGGCCGCAACGGCATGCGTCCCACTACGGCACTCAACGCTGACGCACCCGCCGGCGCGACGATCTCGCGCAAGACGGCCGAGCAGCTGTTCGGCAAGCCGATCGATCAGGTGACCGTCGGGACCGTCGGTCAGCCGATCACGGCGTCGTGGAACCAGACGTGGCGTCCGGCGGCCTATGCCGCGCGCAACGTGATCGCCGTCCTCCCCGGCTCCGATCCGACGCTCAAGGAAGAGTACGTGTTGGTGGGCGCACACAACGACCACGTGGGCATCAACACCACCGTCGTCGACCACGACTCGCTGCGCGCCACGAACTTCGTGACGCGTCGTCAGGGCAGCAACGATCCCACGTGCATCCCGACGGCGGAACAGCAGGTGAAGATCAACGCCCTGATCGCGAAGGCTCGTGCATCGCGTCCGGCTCGCAAGGACTCGATCATGAATGGCGCCGACGACGATGGATCGGGCTCGATGGTGCTGCTGGAGCTGGCCGAGAGGTTCGCCAAGGAGAAGCCGGCGCGTTCGGTGATCTTCGTGTCGCACCAGGGTGAAGAGGGCGGTCTGCTCGGCTCGCGGTGGTTCGTCGACAACCCGACGATCCCGATCGAGAAGGTCGTCGCCGCGCACAACATGGACATGGTCGGCAAGGGCCGCGTTGATCAGGTGAAGTTCGGCGGACCGAATTCCGTGCAGATGCTGGGCGCGCGTCGCTTGTCGCGTGACTTCGGCGACATCATCGACTCGGTGAACGCCAACAGCCCGGAGCCGATGGCGATCGACAAGAGTTGGGACATTCCCGCGAACCCGCTCAACCGCTTCTGCCGCAGCGATCAGGTGAACTACGTTCGCAAGAACATTCCGGTCGTGTATATGTCGCTCGGCTACGGCCCCGACTACCACATGCAGTCGGACGAGCCGCAGTACATCGACTACGATCACGCCGCGCGACTGGGACGCTTTGTGCATGATGTGATGACGGCCGTGGCGAACCGGAAGGAGAAGCCGGAGATCGGCGGGGCCGACCCGACCTACCCGAGCTGCAACCGGTAGGGCGGTAAGCGCAGTTCGAACACACTTCCTTGTGCATCGCTGTGTGCGAGCACGAGGGAGCCACCATGCGCCTTCGCCACCCACGCGGCGATCGGCAATCCGAGCCCCGCACCAGTTGCATCAGGCAACCCGGTGCGGGGCGTCGTGTGTTGGACGCGGTAGAAGCGCTCGAAGATGCGCATCTGGTGCTCGGGCGCGATGCCGGCTCCGCTATCGCTCACCCGGATCACCGCACCGCCGCCCGACTGCGGCTCGGCCTGCGCCGTGACCGTCCCACCGGACGGTGTGTACTTGATAGCGTTGTCGAGCAGGTTCACCACCACGCGCCGCAGCATGGCCTCGTCGCCCGTGTACGGCACTTCACTCTCGGGTGAGAAGCACAGCGTGATCTGCTTGGCCAAGGCGATGGTGCCCATGGCGTCGATACAATCGCCCACCAGTTCTTCGAGGAAGAGGTTGGTCGGTACGAGCGTCTGTTCGGCGGCGTCGCTGCGCGCCAACAGGAACAGGTCGCCCACGATGAGCGCAAGCCGGCGAGCCTCGCCGTGAATGACGCCAAGCGCCGTTCGATACGCGTCGGGCGAACGATCGGTGGTGAGGGCCAGTTCGCTCTCGCCGATGACGATCGACACGGGTGTGCGCAGCTCGTGCGAGGCATCGGCGATGAAGCGCCGGCGCTGCTCGAAGGCGTCCTCCACGCGATCCAGCAGCGCATTGAAGGTCTGCGATAATCGAGAGAGCTCGTCGGCGGCCGGCGAGACCGGCAACCGTTCGTGCAGCGTACGCGCCCCGATGCGTTCAGCCGTCAGGCGCATGGCCTCGACTGGCCGCAGACTCGCCGCAGCCAGAAGCAGGCCCCCCAGCATGGCAAGCAGCAGCGCCAGCGGCACGCCGATGTACATGGCCTCGCGCACGCGCTGCAACGTGGCCTCGTGCCGCTCGGTCGACTGACTGAGTGCCACGACGAAGGTGCCGCGACGGGTGGTGACCGGCATCGAGACCACCCGCTCGCGGTGCGGACCGAGGGTCGTCACATCGGTGTCCATTAACGTGAGGGCACGTGTGGGCGACTTGCTGGCCAGCAACCAGCCGGCCGCGCCGCCGAATTCGCGGGTCGCCGTCGACGTGGTGTCGACCGCTAGCAGGAGGAGTCGGCTGGCGTCGTCGGGAGTCGCAGTGCGTGCTCTGAACAGGGCCACGCCGATGTCGCGAAAGCGATGATTATCGAGTGTCCGTCCGGCGGCCCACCGTGCCGCCGCCGTGTCGCTCGCGATCGTGCGCGGCACCGTAGACAGCGCCAACTGGAGCGACGCCGCGACTTCATCGGCGGCTTCCGTGAGATATCCGTCGGCGTCGGCTTGCGTGGTACGCGTGAGCATACCGTACGTGGCGAGCGTCATTACCACCAGCAGCACGGCCAGCGCCGCGGTATACCACAGCGTTAGGCGCGCCCGAATCGATAGCGTCCAGGGAGGCCCGACGGCTCGCTTCATGTGGCGGCGGCGCGTCCGTCGTCCGTCACGTCGCTGAGCAGATAGCCGGAACCGCGGCGGGTGTGCAGCATGCCCACCGGATTCGGCGCCTCGAGTTTCTTGCGCACGCGTCCGATGTACACCTCGAGGGCGTTCGACATCGGATCGTGGTTGGCGTCCCACACGTGCTCCGTGAGCTCGGCACGACCCACCACGCGTCCGGCATGTCGCGCCAGATATTCCAGCAGCGCGTACTCCCGGGTGGTCAGGCCCAGCGGCACGCCGGCCCGCGATGCCTGCTGCGCACGTGTATCGACCACGAGGTCGCCGACCACGATCTGTTCATCCTGCAGCGCCGGCCCGCGGCGCATGATCGCGCGCAACCGTGCCAGGAGCTCATCGAGTTCGAACGGCTTCACGACGTAGTCGTCGGCGCCGCTGTCCAGTCCTGCGACCCGATCGCGTAGCGCGTCGCGCGCGGTCAGCATGAGGATCGGCGTTTGCCGGCCACGACGCCGCAGTTCGGCACACACCTCGAGGCCGGTACGCCGCGGGAGCATCACGTCGAGCACGATCGCATCGTACTCGTTCACCGCCGCTTCGATCAACGCCGACTCGCCGTCGGTCACGACGTCCACGGCATAGGCGCGCTCCCGCAACGCGCGGGCGAGGAGGTCGTTCAGCCGTGGATCGTCTTCCGCGAGCAGAATCCGCATGCGATGAGCCGTGGGGCCGTGAGCCGTGAGGCGGTGCGGCGTGAGGCGGGGCGCCGTTAGGTAGCGTTCAGGTAGCCAATGCCAACTTACCGTCGCTCCCTCCGGGGGTGCCCGGCCGGTTGGCTGGGGACCGACATGGAGAGGCTACTGCACAAGGAGACACCATGTCCATCGCACGCGCAACGGGTTCCGTGTTCGCATTGCTGATCGCCGCCTCGGTCGCCGGCGCGCAGCCGGCCAAGCCGGCCGCGAAGGCCGCGCACGACAGCACAAAACACGCAGCGACCGCCACCGCCCCCGCTGCGGCCTCCGCCGCCTCGGCGAAGGGTGCAGCCATGGCCAAGCCTGCCGCGGCCGCCAAAGACAGCGGCAAGGCTACGCACGCGGCCAAGAAGCACTAGCTCCGACCACCTGCACGGCGCAACGCGGGGGATGGCATGTCAGCCATTCCCCGCGTTGCTATTTCCGTACGATTCCACCGACGCCGCCGGCAATCAGTGACGCCACGTTCGTCAGCACGCGCGGCAATGCAATCCCACCCGGCGACGCGAGATAGCGCGGCTCCCAGACCGGCGAGAACTTCTCCTTGAAGGCGCGCAGCCCCTGGAAGTTGTAGAACGAATCGCCGCGGCCATACAGAAACGCGCCGGCGCGGGCCCAGAGTGGCGCCAACTCCGGCCGTGCCAACGCCGTGTCGCGCAGGCCGGCCAGCGGCGCCATGCCGATGTTGCACGAGCGGTACCCATGCGCCTTGCCCCACAGCATCAGCTGCACGAACAGGAAGTCCATCGTGCCCTTCGGCGCGTCGGCGGAACGGCGCATCAAGTCGGGCGACAGCTCACCACCGTCCTGACCGGCCCAGAGGTTGGCGAACGCCACGATCTGCGAACCTGGCGCGCCGTTCGCGCTCGGCGCATGGACCAGCGCCATGGGAAAGTGTCGCAGATACGCGTCGTCGAAGCGCCCGAGCGAGAATCCCTTCTCGCGCGTGGTCTTCCCGCGCAGCCACGCATCAGAAATCGCGCGTAGCACGGGTAAAAGCGCCGGCACCTGGTCGGGTGGTACGATCTCGAAGCATAGCTGGTGCTTCTCGCTTTCCTTCAGCACACGCCGCATCCAGCGATGGTCTGCGCCGTCCACCGAAAACGTGTCGAGTGGCACCACCGCTTCCTCGCCCAGCTTGAGCAGCGTCATGCCCAGATCGACGTAGAGCGGCAGCCGACTCGGCGTCACCTGATAGAACACCGGGATCGCACCATGCGCGTCCGCTTCCTCCTTAAATCGCCATGCCACGTCGGGAAACCGTGCCGGTACACCCACCGGATCTCCCATGGCGATCCAGCTGCGACCGGACACGCCGTACATCACGAACGCATCGCCGCGATCGCTGAAGAGCAGTGCCTTGTCGCCGAGCAAGGCGAGCGCCGGCGTGGATTCCGGTACGCGATGGATGATCGCCTCCGCCCGTGACAGCTCGTCGGCCGAGGGCAGCACCGGCTCGAGTGCGGCCGGACGGAACAGCAACCAGAGGCCGGCCGCGAACACCGCCACGATCGCGCCGGCGCTCGCGCGTAGAAAGCGTGGCGCGTTGCCGTGTGCCGCAAACTCCCACCACATGGCGTGCGAGTAGTCGACGTGTCGATACGTCAGCATCCCCAGCCACACGCTGGTCGTGACGACGCCGATCACTGCGATCATCCATCCCGGTGTGAGCACGTCGGCGGTGAGGGTCGTCGGACGGTAGAACGCCCGCCGCGACATCACCACCGCCACGAGCACCACCGCGAGCACTGAGGCCTCCTCCCAATCGAGACCCTTGAGCAGCGACGCCGCGATGCCCAGGCTCAGCAGCACCACCGTCGCCCCCCATGCCGCATCGAGACGTCGCCGCAGCGCAGCGGCGAGCACCAGCAGCCCGACGCCGGCGAGACTCCCGGCAAAGTGACTGAGCTCGACGAGTCCGAGCGGCAGGACCGCCGTGAGCGCGTGCACCCGTCCGTGCGCTGCCGGAGTGGCGCCGGAGAACAACAGCAGTGCACCGCCGATGAACGTGCTGATGGCGATCGTACTCGGCAGCAATGGCTGCAGCACGATGGCTACCCGCTGCGCGAGACCAAGGGCCGCTGTGGCCGATGTCGTTGCGGCGCCCACGAATGCGGGCACGCGCGATCGATATTGGTACATCTCGATCGCCGTGAGTGTGAGCAGTCCCGCCGCAAACGGCAACAGATAGTAGATCGCGCGATAGGCGAGGAGCGCGCCCAGCAACTGCGCCGGCGGTGCGCTTCCGCGAAGCGCCAGCAGCATCACGGTTTCGAACACACCGATCCCGCCGGGAACGTGACTCATCACCCCGACGAACTGCGCCAGGGCGAACACGCCCAGAAAGGCCAGCGGCGTAAGTGCGTGCCCAGCGGGCAGCAGCACATAGGCGACCAGGCCGGCCACGCTCCAGTCGAGCAGACCGAGCGCAATCTGCGCGAGCGCGAGTGTCGGCGGGGGAATGGGAATATCCCAGCGACGCCACGAGAGCACGCCACCTCCCCGTTCCACAGTCCAGAGCGCATAGCCGATCACGCTCAGCAACAGGAGCGCGCCGACCGCGCGAGCGGGGAGCGCCGGTACGTGCCAGAGCGCCAGCAAGGGCGTCGGCTCCAACAACAGCGCCAACCCGCACACCGCGGCCACACCCACGGCGAATGTCGCACTCACGAAACTCGTGGCGCGCGCGATCTCGGGCCCGGACAGTCCCCACATGCTCCAGTAGCGCACGCGCACGGCACCGCCGGTGAATAACGGGAAGCCGAGTGTTTGACTGAGCGCGTATGCGATCAATGACGTGAGAACCGTTCGTGTGAGACCGATCCCCGCATCGACGTAACGCAACGCCAAGAGGTCGTATCCGCTCAGCAGCAGATAGGCCAACACGGTCAGCCCGACGGCGAGTAGAAGCGCTGACGACGGGATCGCCGTCAGCGACTCGCGGATGCGCAGGGTACCCACACCGGCGAGTTCGCGGTGCAGCATGACGATCGACGCCACCAGCAACAGCAGCATGACCGATGGCGCGAGCCATCCGCGAGAAGACGAAGGACGCATCGCAGCAGGAGTGATCGACATGCGCGAAAGCTGAAAGCGGCTGCCTGAACTGCAGATAACAGGTCGCGCACGCTGGCGCGTTATCCTGGCGTCAGTATCCGGCGGTTTCCATACACACATGTCCAGACTCGATACTACCGTCCGTCGCCCGGTCTTCCTCGATCCAACGGGACGTCGCTGGCGTCGCGTACGCGGCGTCATCGCCCTCAGTGGCGTCGTCACCACGCTGCTCGTTGGCTATCTATTGGTGGGGATTCTGGCGCCGCCGCTCTTACCCGGCTGGGTCGCACCGCGAGCGCTGGTCAAACCCCACGCGGTCGATGCGCGGGCGCGGCGTCGCCTGTTCAGTCGCCTCAGTCGCACCGATGCGGCGACGGGCACTCGACGCGACGTCGCGACCGCGCTGCTGAAATCCACCGCCCGCGCGACACCGCTGCGCGCCGCGTTCTTCGTGAATTGGGACGACGATGCCTACCAGTCGCTCTCCCATCACGCAGGCGACCTCGATTGGGTGATCACCGAATGGGGCTTTCTCCGCACCAATGATCTGGCGCTGCAATGGCGTACCGACCCACGCGTGCTCCCGCTGGTGCGCCGCCTACCAGCGGCGCAGCAACCGCGCGTGCTCGCCATGATCACCAACGTCGACAGTGGGGGACGCGCCTTCTCAGGGCAGCGTGTCTCACACCTGCTGCACGACGCCGCGGCGCGCACGCGCTTCGTGAACGACGCGGTGGCCTTCGTGGATACGAACCACCTCGGCGGCATCGTGCTCGATCTTGAGCTGGTGCCGTCACGTGAGACACCGGCGATTGGTGCACTGCTGCGCGCGTTGCGCGCCCGCCTGCATCGCACCGGCGCGGTGGTCGCCGTCACTGCAGCAGCGGACGCCGACGCGACGACCCTGCGTCAATACGGCGCCGATGCCGATGTCGTGATCGCGATGCTGTACGACGAGCACAGTGACCGCGACGATCCGGGGCCGGTCGCCAGCCAGCCGTGGTTCACCGCCACCGCGGAGCGCGTGCTAACACTGGTGCCAGCGGCGAAGGTCATGCTGGCGTTCGGCGCGTTCGGTTACGCCTGGAACGATGCCGTGCCAGCGCAGCCCGCCGAGGCGGTCACGTACGCGGAGGCGCTGGCGGCCGCGAGACACCATGGCGTGCGGCCACAGTGGGATCGACAGGCACTGGAGCCGGTGATCAGTTGGACCGACGCCGATTCCACCGATCACGTGCTCTGGTATCTCGATGCCACGACGAATTGGAACGCGATGCAGCGGACCACGTCGCTCGGCGCCGCCGGCGCGGCCTTGTGGCGACTCGGGGCCGAAGATCCCGCGATCTGGCGCGTCTTCGGAAAGCATGTGCATCAGGAGGCGTGGGAGGAGCTCGGCGTACAGCCGCCGGGCTATGGCGTCGACATGCAGGGCGACGGGGAGCTGCTGCGCGTCACGTCGCATCCCACGGCCGGGACGCGCGCGCTCACGCACGACAGCCTGTCGGGGCTGATCACAGATGTCCGCACGCTGTCCATGCCGCAGCCGTGGACCGTTGAGCGGACCGGCGCCGCCCATCCCCACCGGGTGGCCCTCACGTTCGACGATGGACCCGACGGAGACTGGACGCCGGCCATCCTCGACACGCTGCGCTCGCGGCACGCCACCGCCGCGTTCTTCGTGATCGGTGATCAGGTGCAGTCTCATCTGGCAATCACGCGGCGCATTGCGGCCGAGGGTCATGAGATCGGATCGCACACGTTCTCGCACCCCGATCTCTCGCGCGTCTCGCCGTTCGGCACCCGCCTCGAACTCGATGCCACCGCACGGCTCCTGGAAGCCGTCGTCGGTCGTCGCAGTCTGCTGTTCCGCCCTCCGTACTTCGGCGATGCCGAACCGACCACGATCGACGAACTGGCTCCGGTGGAGATCGCGACCTCGCTCGGCTACCTCACCACGGGGGTGCATATCGACAGCGACGACTGGCGACGGCCGGGCGTAGCCGCCATCGTCGCGCGCACGCTGGCGCAGCGGTCGCGCGGCAACGTCATCCTGCTGCATGATGGCGGTGGCGACCGCGCGCAGACCGTCGCGGCGATCGGTCCGCTGATCGATTCGCTGCGGGCCCGCGGTGATACCATCGGCAGCATCGGCGCCTTGGTCGATGCACCGGCAAGCGTGATGATGCCACCGCTCACGCCCGACGCCGCCCGCCGGCGTTGGATCGCGTTCACCGGCTACGCGGTGGTGGGTAGCGTCGAATGGTGCATCGGCGCGCTGTTCACAGTCGCCGTGACGCTGGGCGTCGCGCGCCTGCTACTGATCTGCCTCCTCGCGCTGCGCGAACGGTTCGCGCCGAAGCATGCGACGATGGACGCACGGCGACTCGCCGTAGACGCGACGCCATACGCACCGTCATTCTCGCCGTCGGTGTCCGTGCTCGTCCCGGCCCACAACGAGCAGGCCGTCGTGGTGGAAACCGTGCGCAGCCTACTGGCGCAACGATACGATGGCCTGCTCGACGTGATTGTCATCGACGACGGGTCACTCGACGACACCTATGCACTGACACGCAACACCTTCGCCGGCGACGAGCGCGTGCTGGTGCTCACCAAGCGCAACGGCGGCAAAGCGTCCGCCCTCAATCATGGCATGACCCGCGCCCGCGGAGAGATCCTCGTGGGTCTCGACGCCGACACCGTGTTCGAGCCCGACACCATTGCACGACTGGTGGCACCGTTGGCCGACGTGCGCGTCGGCGCAGTGGCCGGGAATGCGAAGGTCGGCAACCGGATCAACCTCGTGACGCGCTGGCAGGCCATCGAGTACATCACGAGCCAGAATCTCGAGCGGCGCGCGTTTGCCGCCTTGAACGCCATTACCGTGGTGCCCGGCGCGGTCGGCGCCTGGAGGGCGACTGCAGTGCGCGATGCCGGCGGCTTTTCGGAGGATACGCTGGCCGAGGATCAGGACCTCACGATCGCACTGCGGCGTCGTGGCTGGCGCATTGCCTTTGCCGACGATGCAATCGCCTGGACCGAAGCGCCCGACACACTGCGCTTACTGGCCCGCCAGCGTTTCCGTTGGTGCTTCGGCACACTGCAGTGCGCCTGGAAGCATCGGGACACTCTCTTACGTCCGCGATACGGCACGCTTGGCACCATCGCGATGCTGAACACCTGGGTCTTTCAGTTGTGCCTGACCGCGCTGTCACCGCTCGCCGACCTGCTGTTCCTGTTCAGCCTCCTCTCGGTCGGCATGATCGTCCGTACACACGGCGCCACCTACGGGCGCGCGGACCTGCAGCATCTGCTCTCGGTCTACGCTGTGTTCAATGTCGTCGATATCGGCGTCGCGATGCTCGCACTGCTGATGGAGCGCGGCGAGGACCGTCGACTGGCTTGGCTGGTGGTCCTGCAGCGATTCGCCTATCGACAGGTGATGTACTGGGTCGTGCTCCGGTCGGTGCTCGCGGCGTTTCGCGGACGCCTGGTCGGCTGGGGCACGCTCGAGCGCAAAGCCACGGTCAGCGCCGCGACGCTCACCGCCTCTCTCACGGCGGCAGTTGGCGGCGCGCTGGTGGCGGCTGGTGTCCTCTCGATCGTGCCGCGCACGCTCACGGCGCAGTCGGCGAAGTCGGATCAGCAGATCATCGCGTCGCTGCCAATCACCGAGGTGCCCGCGACCTCAGGCAATACCCTCGCCATCTTCTGGACCGGCGACGGCGGATGGCAGGAACTGGTGTCGGAAACCGCCAGGCACCTCGCGCAGCGTGGGGTGGCCGTCGTCGGCATCAACTCTCGGAGTTGGCTCACCTCTGGCACGCGCACGCCTCAGGACGCCAGCGTGGCCACGGCCGCGCTGATCCGGCACTACACCGCCACGTGGGGACGCGAACGCGTGCTCCTGCTCGGATACTCGCGCGGTGCGGGTTTCGCGCCGTTCATCTACAATCGCCTTCCCGTCGAGCTGCAGGCCCGGGTTGAGCTGGTCGGCATGCTCGGCATGGAGCCGACGGCGAGCTTCGAGTTCCACCTCATCGACCTCGTACGCTCCGTGAGCCGCCCCACCGACCTGCCGGCGCGACCCGAGCTCGATCGTATCCGACACCCCGCCATGCTCTGCATGTACGGTCAACATGAAGCCGGTACTCTCTGTCCCTCGCTCGATACCAATCGCTACACCGTGAGGGAGCGCCCGGGGGACCATCACTTCGACCGCGACTACGGCGCCATCGCCGACCAGATCCTGGCCGCCCGGCCGCCTTGAGCCAACTAATTGAAGCGGCCTCGTTTGCTCTGTAAGTTTTTCTAGTGACTCCTCCCCCAGTCGGCCGACCGTTGTTCTCACCGCTGAGCATTCGCGGTCGGCTCCAGCTCGCCGCCATTCTGGTGGCTTCGGTAATCACCGTGCTGGCGTTCTTGCGCGCCCGCGAGCGACGCGCCGCCGAAGAGCGTCGGATCAGCGAACAGTCTCAGCAAACAGCCACGATCGTTGCGCGGTCACTCGATGGGGCCGTCCGCGACGCAGAGACGCTGCTGAACAGCCTCCGTCGGCTGGTCGACCTGAGCGCGGCGCCGGAACGGAACGACGTGCTGTTGCAAGCGTTGTATCGCGAGACGCCGGTGCGCTACTCGAACATTTTTCTCGTCGATTCGCTCGGCCGAAGCATCGGGGCCGCCAAGCTGCCCGCCGCGGGCCGTGCTGCCGTAGCGCTCGGCGAGCGCGCCTACTTTCAAGAGGCGCTCCGAACGAAGCGGTTCACTGTGGGTACGCCAGTGCGCACCACGCTCTACGACAACACCCCATGGTTTCTCCCGTTCATTGCGCCGATCGTTGATTCGACGTCTGGACGCGTGCGCGCGATGGTGGGTGCGGGCATGCTCCTCGACTCACTTGAAGCCATGCATGTTGCCCGCGGGCTACCCTCTGGCTCGATTCTCTCCGTGATCGACTCCGCCGACCGCATCGTCCTTCGCTCGCGCGATGCAGATGCCTGGATCGGCAAGGTGTTTCCGCAGGAGCCACGGCCGTCGGTCACGAGTGTGCCACTGGCGTGGGGAACGTTCGTGACCAGCTCCATCGACAGCGTGGAGCGACTCTTCGGGGCGCAGACCCTCACGCAGATCCCATGGCGTGTGTACGTCGGCATCCCGACCGAGTACGCCTTCGGCCCGTCGCGCACGCAATTCACGCAGGATGTCCTGCTCGGCCTGCTCTTCAGCCTCACCGTCGTGGTGCTCGGCTACTGGATCGTCGCGCGCTTCGTGTCGCCGATCGAGTCGCTCACGCGAGATGCGCGGGCCATCTCCACCGGCGACATGGCACGCCGCTCGACCATCGCCAGCGACGACGAAGTCGGCACCCTGGCCCGGACGTTCAACACCATGGCCGACGCGATCGTGGAGCGGAATACGGAGCTCGCGGCATCGCAGGAGCAGCTCCGACAGGCACACAAACTCGAAGCCCTCGGTTCATTCGCCGGTGGCGTCGCCCACGACTTCAACAACTATCTATCGTCGATCATCGGCCACAGCGAGATGGCGCTGGCTGATCTTCCCGTCGCCTCGCCGGTGCGCGATGACGTGGAAGGCGTACTGGCGTCGGCGCAGCGCGCCGCCGAGCTCACGCGGCAGATCCTGATCTTCAGCCGTCAGCAGGCGATGGCGCCGCAGTTGCTCGATCCGAACGACGTCATCACCGGTATCGAGCGCATGATCGCGCGCCTACTCGGTGAGTCCATCACGCTGACGTTGTCGCTCGGGCCACAGCTCGGTGTGATGCGCGCCGATCGTGGACAGGTTGAACAGGTGCTCATGAATCTCGCGGCCAACGCACGCGATGCCATGCCCAGTGGCGGCCGCTTTCAGATCACCACGTCGCGGATCGAACTGGGCGACCACGAACTGCACACGCCGACGCTCCCGTCTGGTCACTACATACAGATCAGTGCATCCGACACGGGAACGGGAATCTCCGCAGCCACCCGTGAGCGGATGTTCGAGCCGTTCTTCACCACGAAAGACCGCGGACGCGGTACCGGACTCGGTCTCGCCCTCGCGTACGGCATCGTGCAGCAGTCGGGCGGTGCGATTCATGTGGCCAGCACCGAAGGCCGCGGGACGACCTTCCACATCTACTTCCCGCTGGCCACTGCCGAGCCGGCTGCGATCAACGCGATCAAGGGGTCAGAGTCGTTGAACGGGGCGTTCAACGACTCTGACCCCTTGATCGCGGCCGCGGCGATCGCGCCCGCCACCGTGACGCCCGGTGCCGAGCGCATTCTGCTCGTCGAAGACGACGATGCCGTCGCGTCGGCCACCACGCGCATGCTCGCCCGCGCCGGCTATGTGGTTGCACGCGCCGGAGACGGACAGGCGGGACTCGATGCACTCGCCAGCGCCACTCGTCCCTACGAACTGGTGATCACCGATGTGGTGATGCCCGGGATGTCCGGTGGCGATCTCGCTCGCGAGATTTCCGTGCGATATCCGCTCGTGAAAGTACTCTTCATCAGCGGTTATCCGGACGACGACGAACTGGTGCGTGACGTCGCCGAGTACCAGCTTCCGTTTCTGGCGAAGCCGTTTTCTACGGCCGACCTATTGCAGACCGTCCGTCGTTTGCTCGATGCGGAGCATCGCGTCGCCGGGGCTGCGCGGTAGTTTCGACCTTCATGGACCCGTGCATGACTTCGATCACCCACTTCACGCCGAGGATGTCGTTGCGCCGCATCTCTCGCTTCGTTGCGCTGTCGTCACTCGCCGTGATCGCGCTGTCGTCGCGCGAGGCATCAGCGCAGGCACCCAAGCCGATCGGGCTGATCAAAGGCGGCACGGTGCTGCTCGAGTCCAAGTCGGTGAAGCGCGACGGGGGCATCATCACCGCCCCGCTGCGTGTGCAGTTCCACAAGCCCACCAAGGTACCAGGCGGCAATTGGTACAGCTCGCGCACACTGCTCTTGCTCGACTGCCGCAAACAGGTCGTCGCCGTGAAGGAGAACTGGTATTACAGCGACGCCAAGGGGACGAAAGTGGCCCAGCACAAGGAAGTCGGAATCCCGGGATACGCCACACCCCTGCCCGGATCCATGCCGAAGGTCGCCCTCGACCATCTCTGTCAGACCAAGTAGGCCATCGGACTGCGAACGGGCGGAGTTTACGCGCCCGTTCGCAGGATGCGCTCGGTGGACAGCAGCGCACCCACCGCTGTCGCTGAACCACCGGCCTGCGGTGTGAGAATGGTGGCGCCGTAGAACTTGGCGACGAGGCCGAACGTGCGCCGGATGCTCTTGAGATCCGCCAGGTGGCCCACGATCACTACGTGCGGCAGCTGCTGCGCCCGCGCCGCGTTGATCGCAATCACCGCGATCACCTGCCCCACCATGTTCACCAGTGCGGCCGCCGTGTCTTCGCGTGACGCCTCCACCGGATGACGGGCCACGCGGCCGAAGTTCACGGCGGTCGTCTCCGGCGGCAGACTGCCGATCGCGCCGCCCAGCACTTCGGCAATCGTGAGATTGTGCGTCGTATCGGATCCCTGCTGCGCCAGCGCATCGATTTCGTGCGGATCGACGGTGCCCAGCAGGAGTCGCCCAAGTCCGACGAGCGTGCCCCCGCCGACGCCGGTACCCGTCACATGATGCGCGCTGTTCGTGGTGGCCGCGACGCACGCCGTGCCCGACCCGGCACTCGTCACGAGCGCTGACTCGAGATTGGCCAACGCCAGACCGCCGTGTCCGATCGCCTTCACCTCATCAACGCGATGCAGCATGCGATCGTCGATCGACTGGGGGAGCATCGTGCGATTCCCACCGGTCACGGCGATCCACTCCAGATCGCGTGGCGACACCCCACCGGCGTCGAGCACGCGCCTAACCCGCGCTTCATCGGGCTGCCCTTCGCTCGGCAGCGTCCAGTGCCGCGTCGCGCTGCCGTCGCGCACGACCACATCGGTGTTGCTGGCCCCGAAGTCGATCGCAGCGGCGAAGCTCGCAGCGGCGAAGCTCGCAGCGGCGGGGCGCATCGATCCGTCGGTCACCACGCTCACTGACCCGGGTGGTACGTGCGCTTGGCGTTCTTCTCCACGTCCTCGCGATAGTAGTTCACCACTTTGAACTGCCCCTTCGCGTAGTCCTCGGCCTGGTTCATGAAATACGGCGACGCGGGGTCGCCACTCACTCCGCCGGCGAGTGACGTCTTGGCCACGATGCGTGGGCCGAATTCCACGGCGGCGATGAAACTGTTGCCGCGATTCCCGTAGATGCGCTTCGTGGTCCGCACGCCGTTCTGCGAGAACGCCGCCAGCGAGCCCCAGTTCGACGTCGTGTACGGCACCGGGATGCTGGGCTTCGCATCGTCGTACACGGCGGCGATGCGGCCGTCGAGACGCTGGAAGCGGTTGATCTCGCCCCATGGCGTCTTCCAGGTCCCGAAGTCGCTGGCCAGCTTGTCGGCGCTGCGCGCGAGCGCGCCCAGCATCACGGCGTTGTCGCGGGCGGCCGCGCGATTGCCACGCGTGACGCGCGCGAGTTCCTCGCCGTAGGCATTCGCCAGCGACATCGCCACCGATGTGAGCCCGAAACGATAATCCCAGCTGCGCAGCACCGCGATCTGGTCGGCGAGCTTGGTACGCACCGTGTCGGAACCGGGCAGCGCATCCCATGCGCCGACGAGTGGCGGAATGATCTGCTCGAAGGCCGGGAGATAGCTGTCGTACGCGGCCGCGATCAACTTGTCGACGGTGAAGTCGGTGCGGCCATTCAGCATGCGGATCGCGTGAATGCCACGCGCGTTTTCTTCCTGATACTGCGCCATGTACTTCGGAAAGTCGCCGATCTTCGGACTATTCGGGCCCGCTACCGTGAACGGCCAGTTGTTGGTGTTCATCAGCCAGCCGTTCGCCGGATTCGTCACGAGGATCGTTTCGTCGAGCGAATGCAGACCCTGCCACTCCGTGTCCGGCGTGCCGCCGTCCACCGGACGGGTGTAGTCGAACTTCGGATTGCGCTTCGGGATGAAGTCACCGTTCACGAAGGCAATCGTGCCACTCGCGTCGGCGTACACCGTGTTATTCGACGAGTTGGTGCGCAGCTCCATCACCTTCTTGTAGCTCGCGAAGTCGCTCGTCTTGGTACGGCCAAACGACTGCATCAGCGCCTTGATCGGCTCCTGCATGAGCCGCACGGCGACCCACTTGCCGTTGTCATTGCGGATGATCGGCCCGTGATGGCTGAAGTACGCCGTGACCGTCTTCCGCTGCATGCCGGCCGACGTCTTGTACGGCAACACGATGACTTTGGACTTCATCTCACGCTCGCCACCGGCGTACTGATAGAACACCTTGCCGTCGCGCTCGGAAACCGTGAGCTGGTACTCATCGGCCACGTCGCCGCCGCCAGTGGTGTGCATCCAGCCGTTCTTGTCGTTGAAGCCCTGATAGATGAAGAACTGTCCCCACGTGACGGCGCCGTAGGCCTTGAGCCCTTCCTCGCTGTTTACGTGGATCTCCGGACGGAAGTAGTGATCCGTATGCGGATTGATCAGCAGCAGCGCATGTCCATTGGCGGTGTTCTTCGGCGCGATCGCGAAACCGTTCGACCCGGTGGGCTCACGCGGTTCGAACTCCGCGTCGAGTTCCTCACGCGACGGCGCGGCCGGCGCCATCCCCATGCGCGGCGCATAGAACTGCTCGATGCTGCCGGCGTTCACGCCGGCGATATCACCGCCGATGCTGCCTTCGGTGAACGTCAGGGCCATCCACGGCTCGAACTTCGTGAGCAACTTCGGCTTCACCTGCGGGTGCGTCGCGAGATAATAGTTCAAGCCATCGGCAAAGCTGTTCATCAGCGCCTTCAGCCACACCGGGCTTTCCGCGTACTTCGCCTTCATGTCGAGCGTGTCGATGAAGAGCTTCATGCGCAGGTCGCGCCACAGCGCGCCCTCGCCTTCCACTTCCGACGTGCGACCCATCGCTGTGATGTAGTTCGTCTCCACGCGATTGAAGTCGTCTTCCGCCTGCGCGAACACCATGCCGAACACGGCATCGGCGTCCGACTTGCCGTACACGTGGGCGATGCCGTACTGGTCGCGCATGATCGTGACGCGGTCGGCCTGCTTCTTCCACGAGGACGGCTGCGCCGACGCAATGGATGGCGCGAGCAGCAGGGTCGCCGCAATGACGGAGCGGAGCATGTTGCGCATGGTAGGGCCTACGGATGTCGACAGGTGAGAACTACAGGCGGTACACCGAGATGGCGCTGTCATCGAACACTTGGGTATGCTGCGGCTTCACGATCGGTGGCAACACGTGCACCCGCGCGTGTTCGATCGCAAGGATCGTCGAAAACTTCTGCCGATGCCAGCTCTCGATGAGGCGGTCCAGCATCTTCGACTCGTATGGGGGATCGGCGAAGGCGATATCGAACTTCCCCGACGGCAGGGCACCCGCAAACGGCAGCGCGTCCTTCTTGTAGACGCGTGTCTTCTCGCGAACGCCGAGCGCGGCGATGTTGGCCTTCAGCGCATGCAGACTCGAGGGGCGGAACTCCACGAAGTCCACGTACTTGCCGCCGCGTGACAGCGCTTCGAGGCCGAGCGCGCCGGTGCCGGCGAACAGATCGATGATGCGGGCCCCTTCGAGATCGTTGCGCAGCAGTCGCATGAGCGCCACCCGCACCGTCTCCCCCGTGGGGCGCACCCGGAAATCATTGGGTGAGGTGAGGTGTCGTCCTGCAAACTTTCCGGCCACAATGCGCATAACGGTCTTCTGAGCTACTCGGGTTGGTTGCGCATATGATCGGCCAGCTGGTGCATCCTGAGCTTCAGATATCCGCGGAGCTCCTCGGACATCGCGTGCTCGGTCAGCGCCTGATCCATGCACCACAGCCACTCGTCCCGCTCGCGCGCGCCGATGGCAAAGGGAAAATGCCGCATCCGCAGCTTCGGATGGCCGAACTGCTCTACGTACAGATCCGGCCCGCCGGTCCACCCGGTCAGAAACAGATAGAGCTTCTCGCGGGACGCCTTGAGGCTGGTCGCGTGAAGCGCCCGCACGTTCACCGCTTCGGGGGCGGTGTCCATAAAATCGTAGAAGCGATCGACCAGCGCACGAATGCCGGTCTCGCCGCCGAGCTCTTCGTAGTGAGACATGGGAGTGACGAAGAGTAGCGTCTGATGGGTCACCGGCAAACAACGCCAAGAGTAAACGGCGCCAAGAATCAGGGGCGCCAAGAATCAGGGGCGCCAAGAATAAACGGCGCGAAAAGGAAAGAGCGACACGGCGAACCGCGCCGACCACCCCGTGCGGTCACGCGTATTCTCCCCGTCGCTCCTAACTCTTAGCGCCCCTAACTCTTAGCGCCCCTAACTCTTAGCGCCCCTAACTCTTAGCGCCCCTAACTCTTAGCGTTGTTTACTCTTAGCGTTGTTTACTCTTAGCGTTGTTTACTCTTAGCGTTGTTTACTCTTAGCGCTGTCTATTCCTAGCGCCGTCTGCCCGTGACCATCAGCGCGGCCATCTTTGCGGCGTCCCGACCGGCGCTCGTCCTCGGTCGATCACTTCACCGATCACGGTGCCGATGATGCCGCCGTTGCCGCCCACGCGGGTGCCAATGCGGCCGCCGTTGCGCCGGCGGTCATGCTCTTCGCAGTGATCGTCGCCGGCACCGCCGCCGCGGATCACGACACCGATGATGCCGCCCCATCCTCCGCCGCGACGTCCACTGTCGCCGTTACCGACGTTGCCGCTGCCGGTGCCGCGATCGCGGCCAGCGTCTTCGTTGCCGCTGGCCGATGGGCCCGAGGTGACGGCAGCTTCGGTCGATAAATCCGGCGGGGCCTGCACACCGGGCTCAGGGCTCGGCGCGGGCGTGGGCTCCACGCGCTCGGTCGTTACGACGGCCGGGGCGGGCGCTTCGCTCACCGCGTCCGGCGTGACCGTTTCCGTGATCGGTGCGCTCGGCGTGGGGCGCGCGGTGCGTCGCGGCGTGGGCACGGCATCGCGACGTCCCACCTGGTCACCGCTGGGCGCGCCAGTCGGGCCGCCCTCGAGCGCCGACACCACCGCCGTCCGTGGGCGCTCGGCGGCCGTCGCCAACTGCAAGTCACGTTCGAGGTCGGCCGTCATGGCCGCCTGATCGCGTTCTCCACCACAGCCCCCCAGCGCGAACACCGCGGCCATTCCTGATACGACCGCCGCCGTCTTCATCGTCTTCCGCACGCGCTCCTCCTGGCCGCCGGGCCATGGCAGACGGGCATCCACGCGGCGCCTGCCGTGTGATCCCGATACCAAGGTGCACAGCAATGACCGCGCCAGTTGGTGTCGGCGCGCTGCCAGAGGGAACTTCGCTTTTCCGCGCGACCAACCGTCCTCAAACGGTGACAACCGGTGTCCTCTGCGCGGGAACGTGGACAGGTCCCAAACAGCGGGAGCGGCATGAGACCGCCCTCGTTATCCTCACGGAGAGCCGTCCACCGTTCCAATCGGGCACCCGTTCCCCACGCCACGATGCGCCCACTCATCCACCGCCTGTTCGCTGTCGGCGCCGCCGCCGCCGTCCTGTCGATGCTGACCGCGTGCACCGACCCGCTCCGCGTCTCGGCGGCTGACCGACGCGCGATCGCCGACACGCTGAGCGCCCTCGTGACCGACGCCTACGACTTGTCGAAGCCCGACCCCGCCGCACGGCTGCTCAGCCTGTACCCGGACAGCGGACGTGTCATCTCCGCGGTGGCCGGGCGGGTGAGCACCGCGCGCGACACTCTGGCCGCCGAGATCGCCGGATTCTGGCAGCGCGTGGGTCGCAACATGCAGAACCCGCGCTTCGTACTGGGTTCCACCTACGTCGACGTGATCACGCGCGACGCCGCCGTGCTCACGCTCGTGTACAGCATTCCGCACACTACGCCGCAAGGCACGCCACACACCGTGAGCGGCGCGTGGACGATGCTCTGGCGCCGCGAGAACGGACGCTGGCGCATCGTGCAGGAACATCTCTCCGACACTCCTGAATCCACGGCGCCGGGGCTGGCGTCGGAAGTTCCCTTCGCGGCACCGCCGCCGCCTTCGCACCAGCACTGACCGCCATGTCGATGTTTCGCTTCCCCCGTTTCACCGCATGCTTTACCGCACGGCTAGCCGCCGGCGTCGCCCTGATCACCGCACCCGCCGCCGCACAGACAGTGCAACTCCGCTTCGACGCGTCGGTTGCCTCGGGCCCGATCACCGGCCGCGCCTTCTTCTTCATCGCGCGTACCGATCGCAGCGAACCGCGGCAGCAAGCCAGCTCCAGTCGCGGCAGCGAACCATTTTTCGGCGTCGATGTCGAGGGACTGCGTCCCGGCGACGTGGCCACGATTGATGGCTCGACGCTGGGCTTTCCGGTGGCGTCGCTGAAACAGCTGCCCGCGGGCGAGTACTTCGTGCGGGGCATGATCCTGCCGTACACCAAGTTTGCGCGCGCCGACGGACATACGATCTGGGCGCACATGGATGCGTGGGAAGGCCAACGCTTCAACAACGCGCCCGGCTCGCTCGTGAGCGCGGTGCAGAAGCTGCGCATCGACCCGGCCACGAATCCGGTGATCTCGCTGTCGCTCACCAAGGTCCTGCCGCCCGTTGCCTCGCTCACCGATTCGCCGTGGGTAAAGCGGTTCACGATGACGTCGAAGAAGGTCAGCGCCTTCTGGAATCACGAGATGCCACTCGGTGCGGTGGTGCTGTTGCCCAAGGGTTACGAGCAGAACACCACCAAGCGCTATCCGGTGGTGTACACCGTCGGTCACTTCAGCGAGCGGGCACCGTTCGGCTTCACCTTCGATGGATGCGACACACCCGAGACCGCACAGGCCAAGGCAGCGCGACTCGTGCGGAGCGCGCGTGAACCGGGCTGTGAATTCCAGCAGGCGTGGACCGCGGGCAAGGTACCCGAGTTCATCGCCGTATTCATTCAGCACCCCACGCCGTTCTACGACGACAGCTACGTGCTCAACTCGGCCAACAATGGCCCGTACGGCGACGCCATCACGCAGGAGTTGATTCCCGAGATCGACAGGCGCTACCGCACCATTCCGTCGTCCTACGCGCGCACGCTGACCGGTGGCTCCACCGGTGGATGGGATGTGCTCGCGCTGCAGGTACACTATCCCGACGTGTTCGGTGGCGCGTGGTCGCTGTATCCCGACCAGCTCGACTTCCGCAATTATCAGTTCGGCAACGTCTACGCCGACTCGAATGCGTTCGTCATGAACGAGCGCTCGTGGCTGCCGCGCGAGGTGCCGTCCAGTCGCTCACCGGAAGGCATGACCGAACTCACCATGCGCGAAGAGAACACCGCCGAACTGGTGATCGCGACCAAGGGCCGTTCAGCCGGTCAGTGGGATGGCTGGCAAGCCGCCTGGGCGCCGGTGGGAGCCGATGGATACCCCAAGTCGCTGTGGGACAAGCGCACCGGTGTGATCGACAAGAGCGTCGCCGAGGCGATGCGCACCAACGGCTACGACCTGCGCGATTACGTGGAGCGGAATTGGCCCACCATTGGCCCAAGACTGGTCGGCAAGTTGCACGTGGCCGTCGGTGACATGGACAACTACTTCCTCAACCTCGGCGTGTACCGCTTCGAGACATTTCTCGAAAGCACGAAGGAGCCGGGCAAGGGCCCGTACTACGCCGGCAAGTTCGACTACGGCCGTCCACTCAAGCCGCACGGCTGGCAGCCGTGGAGCAATCAGGAACTGCTGCGCATCATGGACGAGCAGGTCAAGCGCAACGCGCCGCGACCGTAGGCATCACCGCGCTACAGCTGCCCCGTGCTACCCCAGTTGGCCAACAGCGCGACATACGCCGGATCGTCGTAGCGTGTGGGCAGAAATGCCCGCTCGTAAGGAGGCCGCGTGGCACCGATGATCTGCGCGGCGAGCAGTTCACCGCAGGCCGGTGCGGCCATGAGACCGAAGCCCGAGAACGCCGCGCACACGAACGCGCCGTGTGCGCCGCTAGGGCCTACCAGCGGCCGGTTCTCGGCCGTCTTGGTGTAGTAGCCGCCGTCCACGTACGCATGCGGCAATCGCTCGAGATACGCGGCAAGCCCAGGGGCCAGCGACGTCATGCCGCGCAGCACGAGCTCGGGATAGAGCGCGTCGTCAGGCATCGGATACTCCGGCACGCTGAACCGATGCGCGCTGTGGTAATCCCACAGCATCAGCACCGTACGACTCGCGCCGTACCCTTCCGGTCGCAGATGAATGCCGGCCGGCATCGGCTCGGTCAGCCATCGGGTGGCGTCGTCCGCGGCCAGCTCTTCGCGCTCGTCGTCGCCCCACGCGAGAAGCTGCGCATCATCGAGAATCACCAGACCCGTGTCGCGGTCGATCACCCCGGCGGTGTCCTCGATGGCGATCTTGTAGTGCGCCTCCGAAAACAGCGGAAGCTCCGCGCCCACCAACGCGCCCACCGGCGCGGCATACGGGCCGGCCGCATTCACGAACACAGGGGTCCGGATCTGCGTTCGCGTGCCATCCGCGTGCGCCACGTCCACCGCCTCCACGGCGCCCGACGCGTGTACCACGCGCTCCACACGCCCGCTCAGCAGCTGGACACCGGCCGCCTTCGCTTCCTCGAGCAGATACATGCCGAGCTGCTGCCCACTGAACCAGCCACACCGGCGCGCGTGCAGGACCGCGACGATATCGGGATGCATCCATGGGAAGTGCTGACGAATCGCGTGGGAATCGAGAAAGAGGTCGGCGCCATCGGGGACGCCACGAAAGCCGCGGTGCGGACTCCGACGATACGGCGCAGCATCGGCCATCGAGCGATAGACGCGAATCGGGCCGGCCCCCTGTGCACTCGCCCGCGCCGCATCAGCAGCGAAACGGTCTGCCGTCGCCGGATCGCGCGTCGCGTACAGATACCCGCGGCGATTGAGTCCGAATCGATCGTCACTGGCGTCCGACCACTGCTCGAGGAGATCGATGCTGCGATCGATCAGCCGCACCATCGCATCGTCGGGGCCCGGCCACCAGTTGCGATACGCCTCGGTGCTCTTGTCGCTGGTCAAGGTGAGCGGGGCGCGCTCATCGACCAGCAGCACGTTGCGCACACAATGCGTCACGGCGAGCGCATGCGCCGTGGCGATGCCGGCGATACCGGCCCCACAGATCACCACATCAGTCGTCATCACGACATCATCACGACGTCGGCATGCGACGAGACACGTCGCGCGTGGCCCAGAGCGCTCGCTCCACCATCACCGGGGTGAACACCTGCGTGAACGTCGCCGACAGCTGCGCCGATCGCTCACGCAGCGCCACGGCGTACTTGGCGTAGTACCCGTTGGTCCACGCCACCGCTCCGAGCTGCGGCACCTGCGCCGCGACGTCCTCGTCGAAGAACGGATACACCGTGGGCGCCATCACGGCGAGCAGTGCAGACGCGGTGGCAGCACCGACGCCCTTGAGCGCCACCAGAGCGGTAACCGGCTTGGTGGGGTGCGGAATCTGCTCCCACGCCGACCGGCTTGCCTCGACGACCGCGTCGGGGGTGTTGCCACGCACCAGCACGAGATTCGGTGCGCGCCAGACGCCGCGCGCCATCTTCCACTCGGTGATGCGCACCATCTCCTCGTGCGACACGTAGCCTGGGGTGCGCGCCGCGATCAGCGCCGGCAGCTCGGTGCGATACCACACATCGTGTTCGACCAGCCGTCCCGACGGTACGGCGGCGATCGCGGCGTCGTAACCGGCAAGTGCCGCCTGCCATCGGTCTTCCTGCTCCGACTTCCACAACGATTCAACCGATGCACTCACGAGCGACGCTGCCCGACCAAGGACATCAGCGTCGCACCGGCGGTCACACCGAGCGCGGCGAGCGCCGGGGCGATCAGCTGAATCCACACCGGTGTCTGCGCCTGCATCATCGCCTCCATGTTGGTGAGCGAGCCGTCGCGTGCCACGGTCGCGTTCACGCCGCTCGTGATCGCCGGAAGTGCCATGAGAATGCCGAACGCGAGCGTCATGCCCGCGAGAATGAGCGGCACTTTGCGATCGCGGGACAGCTTCGACACCACGATGCCCGCCACCAGCCCGGAATCGAACTGAAAGAAGCAAAACACCGCGATCCAGAGCGGCGTCACGGCGTAGCTACCGGGCAGAAACGTGCGCTCCGTGCCGAGCGCGAAATACACCGCCGTGAGTGTGGCGAAGAGAACCACGAACATCAGGATGTAGCCCGCGAGGGCGATGCCGAACGATTTCACTTCGCCTCCACCCGTGTCTTGAGCGTGACCAATCCGTCTTCGAAGTCTTTGCCGATCATCGTGTCCATGTTCATGAACAAGCCGATCACCTTCGATAACAAGGTATTCGGACCCCGCATCGCCCACGTGACCCGCGTGCCGCCAGAGGCTGGCTCGAGGTTGAACTCGACCACGTTGTGTCCTTCGATCGGCTTCAGCATATCGAGCTGCATCGTGATCTTCGAGGGCGGCATCAGCTCGCGCACGGTCATCGTGCCTTCGCCGGCCTTGGAGTTGCCGCTCCAGTAATAGCTGGCGCCCGCGGCACCAGGCGTGCCGTTGAACACCTTCTTCATTTGCGGATCGAGCTTCTCGTACGGCGACCACGGGGCCCACTGATGCAGATCGGCGATCTTCGGGAAGATCACCTCCGGCGGCGCGGCGATGACCACCGCACGCTCGATGGCGAACGCATCCGGCTGACGGGATGCCATGAGCAGTAGCGCGCCAAGCAGGACCAGCAGAATGATGCCGACAGTCTTGAGCATACGCGTCTCGGACGTAGGTGGCGCGGGGAGTGATCTCCAACGAGAACTGGGCTACCCGCCGTCGATATAGTGCGGGGCGGCGCGCGAAGGCGCTACCCGCAACGGCGGTCGCCCTCAGTCGCGCGGCAGCGTGAGGGGCTCGATGGCGCGCACCTGCCACACATTTCGCCGATCGCGTATCAAGGTGACACGCCACGCCGAGTGGCAGTGCTCACCGCAGGTGCGCGCCACAATCACGGCCACACTGAGCGCGTCGCGCTGGGTACCGTCGGGGCTCTGCGCGAGCAGGGTCGGACGCGTGAGGGCCACGAGTCCGCTGCTGGCCGGATAGCGCGCGAACCACGCCTCCCATCCATCGGGCTCGGCGCGAAACTGCTGCTCGAGTGTCGCCAACGACTCCAGATGCACCGGCAAGGGCAGTGCGAGGGCCGCGGTATCGGGTGGTTGTGCCTCGAACGGGACCCCGGAGTCGCGCAGCAGTTGCAATGTGGGCGACAAGTGTGTGGTGTCGCTCCAGAACACGAGTCGCTTTGCGTGTTCCCGTGCGTCGAACAGCGCCAGCAGCGCGGCGCGCTGCACCGCAGCCTGCTCACGCGCGCTGAATGTCGCGGGCCGCAATCGCAGTAGGAGTGCAGCACCGAGCGCCAGCACGAGCACCGGGTATAGCACGCGGAGCTTCAGCGCGGGCGCGGCGCCGGGGGCCGGCATTTCGTCCGCGCTGGTCTCCAACTACGCGTCTTCGTTCGCGGCCGCCGCGACATCGTCTACCAGCGACTGCAGCTTGCCGATGGTATTCCAGTTGCGCGCCGTCACGCGGTCACCGAGCAGCTTCGCGACGGCGTCGACGAGTGGACTCTCCGTGGCGCCCTCGGGCGCATGCTGATACGCGGCCCGCGATCCGACGTGCAGCTGTTCTTCTCCCCAGTCCTGCTCGAGGAGCGGCAACAGCGCCTGCCGGTCGTAGAACTCGCGCCAGATCGATACGAACAGGCGGCTCGGGTCGACGTCTTCGCCATCGATGGTATTCTCGTCGAGGATCGTGTCGAGCTCCGCGGCGGTGACCACGACGACGCGCGTCGACACTTTCATGCGCTGCAGAATGCCCTGCTCGAGCGCGATCGCCGCTTCTTCCGTCGGCTTACCGTGCGCGGCATACACCAGATTACCGCTGTTCAGCAGCGTGCGCGGATTGCCGAAGCCGATGCTGCGTGCGAGCTCGCGGAGCTCCAGCATCGGCACCTTTTTCGAACCACCAACATTGACGCCACGCAGCAGAGCGATGTGGACGTCATCTCGATCCCGGGAAATTCGTGCCATGGTGGAGTATAGCCGCCCCACCGATCTGCCGGGATGCGCGGCTCGGGTTCACACCAGGTGAATCACGTCGTGGAGACGGATTCTGCCTGGCTGCACGACCTCCGCGTTCAGCGCGAGCTTGCCACCGAATCGTCGCCCGATATCGCGAAGGACCTCTGGGTCACGCGTGATCGCATCGGGATCGACCGTAGTCATGGGGCAGCGTGCGCGCAGAGAGTCGAGGCGGATGACCACGGTGCCGATGTGCAGATACCGTCCCTCCCATTCGCGCTCGGCCATGCCCGGCACGCCGCCAACGAGGAGGTTTGGACGGAGCCGCCGGATATCGCGGCCGAATTCCTGCACCGCGCCATCGGTCGCGACCAGCAGCGGCAACACGTCAAAGCGCTCGACGCCGGTGTAAGCGGCAAGCCATGCGTCCGCCCCCGCGGCCTCCCGAACAGCTGCCGCCGCCGCCTCGGACTGCCATGGCTCACCGTTCACCAACGGTATCCCATCGGCGCCGAGCGTCCCGTGCAGTCCGAGGAGCTGATACTGCCGTCGCGACGTACGGACGCCCTCCGGCCCCCGGACATGGACGATGCGATCGCCGCGAATGCCGTCGTCATCGACCCACGCGTCATCGAGCACTTCTCCGGCCAGTGTCTTGACCGGATATCGCCACAGCCCCGCAACCGTGAGCGCCATCAGCGTGTGCCCTCGTGGAGCTCCCGATCCTCTTCGCGAATGGCTTCATCGTTGATGCTGGCGAAGCGTCTCGCCATGAGTCCCTCGGCGTTGAATTCCCACATCTCGTTACCGTGCGAGCGCCACCACTGCCCGGCGTCATCGTGCCACTCGTAACGAAAGCGGACGGCGATACGGTCGTCACCGAATGCCCAGAGTTCTTTGCGTAAGCGGTACTCGTGTTCGCGGGCCCACTTCGCGGTCAGAAATTCGCGGATGGCCGGACGACCACGCAGGAACACCGAGCGATTGCGCCACTCGGAGTCCTCCGTGTACGCCATCGACACGCGCCCGGCGTCTCGACTGTTCCACGCCTGCTCCGCCATGTGCACTTTGAGACGCGCGGTCTCGGCGTTGAAGGGCGGGACCAGCGCCGGCATGGCTGGCATCGACATCACGCGGCCGTCGCGAGGGAGACCAGCGGAAAGTCGACATCGGTGTCGGCGAGGTTGTTGAGTGAGTTGGTGAACACGTTGAGCGCCACGTGCGCCACGGTTTCCACGATCTCGCTGTCAGAGAGGCCCGCGAGCCGCGCTGCGGCAAGCACGGCGTCGTCGACGCGTCCGCTGGTGTGCAGAATCGCCAGCGCCAGCGCAATGGCGGCTGATGCCTTGGGATCAGCCGACGCGCCGTGGCGCGCGGCATCGAGTTCGGCGGCGGCGACGCCGTGCATCCCGCCGATCGCCGTATGCGCCGACAAGCAGTATTTGCAGCCGTTCTGCTGGGCGACAGCGATCGCGATGCGTTCACCGATCTTTCCGCCAAGCAGCCCCTTGCCGAGTGTGCCGAAGAGGCTGTTCAAGGCCGTGAGCGTGGCGGGTGACTGGGCTGCGGTGAGGAACATGTTCGGCGTCGCCCCGAAGGCCTTACGCGTAGCGGCGAGCTGTTCGGCGGCGGCGCCGGTGGCGGCAGTAGGATCGACGGGCTGAATACGGGGCATGGGGAACTCCATGAAGTGGGGTTGCGCTAAACTGTACCGAACGTTCGGTACAATAGAACGATCGTTCGGGTTCCGCAACCCCCTGTCTCGCGCTAGGATTCGGCATGGCTTCGACCACACTCACGAAACCCGAACTCCTTGATCGCCTGTCGGACACCTTTCGACGCCTGGGATACGACGGCGCATCGATTGCCGACATCGCTGCAGCCACCGGTCTCGGCAAGTCGAGTCTCTACCACTATTTCCCCGGTGGGAAGGAAGAGATGGCGAGCGAAGTGCTTGCCCACTTGGCCCAGTCGCTTGAACAGGCGCTCTTCGCGCCGCTGGCGGGTCCGGGGACACCCAACGCCAAACTGTCGCGAATGCTCGCCGTCATCGACGCGTTCTATGACGGAGGTCGCAAGGCCTGCCTGCTCGAGCGCATGACGGCGAGCGCCGACCGGAGTCGATTTCAGCGCCCGCTGCGCGGAATCTTCGTGCGCTGGATGGAGTCGATCGAGGGACTGGGCCGCGAGGCGGGCCTGACCCCGAAGGTCGCCGAGGCCCGCGCCGAGGACGCGGTGGTGCGCATCGAAGGGGCGCTCGTGCTCTGCGCGGCCACCGGAGACGTTGCGCCGTTCGCGCGAGCGCTGGCTGCTATTCGCGGAACGTTCTCGACACGCTGATAGAGTGTGCGGCGTGGCGGGGCTGAAGCACGAGCCCCAGACGTCGGGAATCCGGCGAACTCGACATTGCGGGCAGTCGCGGTATCCTCGAGGCCGCTCGTGGATGGAGGCAAGTCACCGTGCCACATGGAGCTAGGCGGCCGGGATCCTGAAAAATAGTTGGAGTATTGTTTGCGTTTCCGGGGAAGACATTGTACCTTCTCTGAAGCGATGCATGCGCCTCGGCGTATGGACAAGTTCCGATAGAAACGGGCCTGCCAAATCGAGCGGGTCTTTTTTTGTTTGCATCGTAGTCACCGAGTGGTGGCGACCGTCGTGAGGTTGATCACGAGTACCAGGTGGTTGGTTCCGTTCTGCATCGGCTCGTCTGTCCGCGTGCTCCGACTGACACCAGCACCAAATCAGAAACAGGAGTATCGCGATGCGTACGACCGGCACAGTCAAGTGGTTCAACGACGCCAAGGGCTTCGGCTTTATCACCCCGGCGAACGGACAGAAGGATTGCTTCGTTCACCATTCTGCCATTCAGGGCGGCGGCTTCAAGTCGTTGACCGAAGGCGAAACCGTTGAGTTCGACATCGTGCAGGGCCAGAAGGGTCCGGCCGCTGAGAACGTCACGCGGATGGGTCGCTAATTCGGGCGTCCAGCCCCTTCGTCATGAGTGCTTCGCGTAATACGAATCACGCATGACGACCCGAAGCGCCGTGTGCCCGGACATCTGTCCGCCACACGGCGCTTCGGCGTTGTCCCCTCTCACCGGGAACCACGCATGATTGAGAGCGCACCCGCCGAACGCGCGTTTGATCCGCGCGATACAGCTGCTCGCACTTCTTTCTTGTCTTCACACCGCGCGCAGGCTGTCTGCACGCGCGAGTTTGCTCGTTTGTCCGAAGGACTCGTCGCCGCCACCAAGGTGCTCGCGGTCCAGACGTCCATCGAACCGCCCACGGTTCGCCTGTCCCCCGATCGCTGCATCGTCCAGCTCGGCCCCGTCGCCCTTACGGTTGCGTGGCTGCGCAACGGCACGGATGTCCCGGCCGCCGGCCAGCTGCTGTGCATCGTCTGGCGTGGTGTGATCGCGCCGCGCGGTGAGCACGCCCCCGAGCGTCGCGGATGGCGCCAGGTGCCGGCCACGCCGCAGTCGGTCTGGGAAGAGACCTGTCTCCCCTCCGCCACGAGCGAAGCCACGTGGCATTGGCATCCGGAGTCGCTGGAACGCGAAGGCTATGCGTCTCTCGAGCTCGCGGGCCGCTGTATCGAACAACTCCGGACGGCTCTTGAGGCGCTCCTGCAGGACGCGCCGATCGACTCCGGTTCCACGACCTAGTACGACGTGCGCATGACCAAGGAGGTTCTATGAAGGAAGACGCCATCGAATTCGAGGGAGTCGTGTCGGACGTTCTACCCAGCGCGATGTTCCGTGTCGATCTCGAAAACGGACATTCGTTGCTGGCCACCATGGCGGGAAAGATGCGCAAGTTCCGCATCCGTATCCTCGCCGGTGACAAGGTTACGGTCGAAGTCTCGCCGTATGACCTGAGCCGCGGCCGCATTACGTTCCGCCACAAGTAGCTCCGTCACGTCAATGCAAGCGCAGTGCGGATTCGCACTGCGCGGCATGCGGGCAACGATCAGATAGCCGCCCGGTCACTCCGTTCAGGACCGTTTATGCGTGCTGTTCGTCTCCCCGCTCCCGGCCACCTCGTCGAAGACGCCGAAGTCCCGATGCCGCACTGCGGTCCCGGTGACGTGCTCGTGCGCGTTCGCGCCGCCGGCATCTGCCACTCCGACGTGCACTATCGAGCCGGGCGCTCGCGCGTCGAACCGCTGCCCCTCACGCTCGGTCACGAGGTGGCCGGCGAGATCGCCGCCGTTGGTCAGCACGTGCTCAATCACAACGTCGGCGACGCGGTCTGCCTGCACTATCTGGTCACCTGCGGGCAGTGCGACGATTGCCTCGCCGGTCGCGAGCAGTTCTGCGCCACGGTCAAGATGCTCGGGCACTTCACCGACGGCGGCTGGGCCGAGTACATCGCGGTCCCGGCCCGGAATGCCGTACCACTGCCCCATCGCGTGCCCTTCGAGCAGGGGGCGGTCATGATGTGCTCGTCGGCCACCTCACTGCACGCCCTCCGCAAAGGTCGGCTCAAGGTCGGCGAATCGGTGCTGGTGGTCGGCGCCGGGGGGTTGGGGATGTCGGCGGTGCAGCTCGCCCGGGCGCTCGGGGCCTCCGATGTGATCGCGGTAGACCGCGACCCCTTGAAGCTGGCGCTGGCCGAACGTTTCGGCGCGCGGACCATCCGGGGCGCCAATCTCTCGCCCGACGAGGTGGTCGCTCAGGTGCGCGCGATGACGAACGGGCGCGGCGTCGACGTGGCGCTGGAGCTGGTCGGCGCGCCGGATACGATGCGGACGGCGCTTCAGTCGCTCGCCCCGCTCGGTCGCGCGGTGGTGGTGGGCTTGTCCGACATCAATCTCTCGGTGGACACCTACCGCGACCTGATCGGCCGCGAGGCGGAGCTGATTGGTTCGAACGACCATCTCCTGAGCGAGCTGTACGAACTGGTCGAGATGGCCGACAAGGGCATTCTCAACCTCGCGGACGTGGTCACGAACACCGTGCCGCTGCAGGCGCGCGACATCAACGCGGTGCTCGACGCCTTGGCTCGCCACGAAGCGCCGGTTCGGACGGTCGTCGTACCCTAGATTTTCGACGCACTATACGAGCAGCAACAGAACACTACGGAAGCATTAGGTCCTGCAGGAAAAGAGCGGCGGCCTACACAACGCCGGGCGGGCGAAAGCCCTGCTCAAGCAGATGCTGAACGGAGAGAAAGCGTGGCTCGGGAATGGCATCCCACGAGCACCAGCGCCATTCGGCGCATTTCTCCGGCTCCAGCACGCGGGGTGAACCGACCTGCGCCGTCGCGAGCACAAAAAGCGTGACGTAGTGCTTGCCCGCCGCCTCGAAGAAGTCATTGGTGAACGGACCGACGCCGGTCACGGTGACATCGAGTCCGGTCTCTTCGGCGACCTCGCGCACGGCACAGGCCGCGATGGATTCGCCGAACTCGAGATGGCCGCCGGGGAACTGCCACGTGTTGTGCCCCTGCGTGCCGCCGAGCCGCCGGCCAACCAAGACCTGTCCGTCGCGGACCACAATGACGGCGACGCCGATGCGGGGGAACCTCATGTTGTCACCGGCGAGGGGCGCTAAGAATCAACGGCGCTAGGAATGAACGGCGCTAAGAATGAACCGCGCTAAGAATAAGGGGCGAAACAGCCAACGGCGCCGGCGTGGTTGGCGCCGTTCACTCTTAGCGCCGTTGATTCTTGGCGCCGTTGACTCTTAGCGCTTTTCACTCTTAGCGCCGTTCATCCTTTACATCCTCTTGCCAGTAACCGCAGTCGGGCTCGGTGCTTCCGGCATCATCGGCAGCGCGCGGAGTAGTGTGCCGGACAGCACATCGCCGGTCGCCTGCAGCGTCCAGGTGACGGTGGCTTCCTGCGGTCGCACTTCGCCATCGACGTTGAGCTGCACGATCTGCTTCTGCACGAACACGACGCCGGAGGCCGACGGCTTCGCGGACATCGTGGCGGCAGGCACGGGCGTGCCGTCCGGCCGCGGCGTGGGCTGGAGCGTGGCCACGAGCGAGTCGCCCTGCAGCGCGATGGTGAGCGTGGCTTTTCCCATGACCGGGGTGACGACGTCGTTCTCGATGCGACGTCCACGCTCGTAGTCGATATCCCAGTGGCCGACGAGGGAGGACTGCGCGGCCACCGGACTATTCGCGAGGGCCAGGGCCACGAACGCAACGCACAGCGGGATCTTCATGAAGTTAGCTCCAAAGGTAGGCGGGTTACCGCATGAGTCACGGCGAAGGCGAGAAGGGTTGCGTCGGATGGACGTAGAGCACCGTGAAAACAAACGGCGCGAAGAGTCAACGGCGCTAAAAGTGAACGGCGCTAAGCGTGAACGGCGCTAAGGTAGGGGGCGCCAAGAATGAAGGGCGGGAAAGGCAAACCGCGCCAACAGTGCTGAGCTTTGAGCTCTTG
Organism: Gemmatimonas groenlandica; assembly: GCF_013004105.1. Taxonomy (NCBI): domain Bacteria; kingdom Pseudomonadati; phylum Gemmatimonadota; class Gemmatimonadia; order Gemmatimonadales; family Gemmatimonadaceae; genus Gemmatimonas; species Gemmatimonas groenlandica. Next base: position 4,389,754 of record NZ_CP053085.1, on the reverse strand, counting down.
GCTGTTGGCGCGGTTCGTCGTTTACGCCCCTTACTCTTCGCGTGCTTGACTCTTAGCGCCGTTCACTCTTAGCGCGGTCGATTCTTAGCGCGGTTTGTCCGTGAATTACGGCCACGGTAGTACAATCACCGGGAACCTCGGTCGCGCGCTCGGGTCGTCGTTGCCGTCCATGAACGTCGCGATGTCGTGACGCGCGGAGGCCACGTGGGCTTGCACCGCGGCGTCGGCCGACGTCATGCCGGCGAGCTGCGTGTCGAGCGCCTTGAGATGCATCAGCGCGGCGGCACGCACGTCGGGCATGGCACGCTTGTCGCCGGCAAGGTCAAGGATCGCGTCGACGGCGGCGCGCTGGGCGGCGCGTTGCACGGCCTTCTCGGCGGCCGCGGTCGCGGCGGTGCTGCCCCACGTGCGCTGCACGACGGCGCGTAGTACTTCGTCGAGCGAGAGCGCGGCGTTGTCACGTCCCGCGATCAGCACGACACGCGCGAGGCGCTCGCGGTCGAGCAGATAGCCGATCACTTCCGTTGCCAGTCCACCGGCCAGCGTGACGGCGTCGAACGTGGTGCCGCCGTTGCTGTCGATCCACGTCATGTCGGCATTGAAACCCGGCGGCGCGGGCGGGATCATCTTCTGTACGCGCTCGGGGACCGTAAGCTCACTCGGCTGAATGGCGTCGAGCGCCATCGTGAGCGCGCGACGCTGGGTCGCTGCGGGCACGATCGTGGTCGGCGTCTGTCCGTCGCCGCGCAGCGTGAACGTGAAGTCCATACCGCCGATGTTCTTGGCGAGGCCTTCCAGTGAGTAACGGTGATGCAGATACACATGGGCGAAGCGCATGTTGAGCAGCGCCATCGGCTCGCCCGGCTTGATCGCGCGCTCGTCGAACTTGTCCATCAGCACGCGACGCAACTTCGACGTGCGCTCGACGGCGTCGAACATCGTGGCGCCTTCCACCCAGCGCGTCACTTCCGGAATCGATCCGTTGGCGTTGGCGTACTGGTCGTTGATGAAACGCACGTTGCGCGCGAGACCATCCTTCATGATCGCGTCGAGTCCCTTCGCTTCCGACGCGCTGTCGGCGTACCAGGTGTAACCCAGCTTAATGGCGAGCGTGTCCCAGGCGCCGGGGCCTTTACGGTACGCGTCGCGCAGATCGGGCGTGCCATCGGCGGCGAGCGTGATCAGCGGATACGGATAGTCCATCACCGACGTCCGGCCCTGCGAATGCGCGATGTAGTTGTGCGACAAGCCGAGCGTGTGGCCGATCTCGTGGGCGGCGTGCTGACGGCGGCGCGACATCGCGAACGTCTCGGCGTCCACATTCGGGCCGCGCGGACCGGAGGCGGGCACTGTGCCGGCCCAGATGTTGTAGTCGACCAGCGAGCGCCAGGCGTCCATGCGCACGATGGCGCGGATGATCTCACCGGTTCGCGGATCGCTGTAGCTCGGGCCCACGCTCGGGCCGGGACCGGAGCGGTGCACCCACATCAGCATGTTGTATCGGGCGTCCATCGGGTCGGCGCCGGCCGGCAGATCGAGGACGCGGAAGGCGTTCTTGAAGCCGGCGGCTTCGAACACTTTGGCCCACCAGTTGCCTCCCTGCCGCAGCGCTTCGCGGTACTGCGGCGGCACACCGGGGTCGAGGTAGTACGTGACCGGCGTGACCGGCTCCACGAGCTCGCCGCGACGATACGCCGCAGGATCCTTGGGCACGAGACGCCAGCGGTTGATGAAGCCCGAGCGATAGGTGCCGTCGAAACCCTGCGAGAGATCGGCGAACTGCGTCCCGCCGTAGCCGAAGCGCGGATCGAAGTTGCGCGGACGGTAGCTGGTGGGATCGGGGAGCACGACCAGTGAGTGGTGCTCCTCGAAGGTCATGGCTTTCGGATCGGGTGCGGCACGGCGCGCGAGTCCGCCGGGAGCGTCGCTCACGAAGGTGAGGATGGCGTGCACTTCGGCATTCTTCGGAAAGGCCTTGGTGCGCGCGGTATCGAGCCAGCTGCGGGTGGCATCCACGCGATAGACGCCGGCCGAGCCGCCGGCACCGACGCCGCCCGGCCCTGCACCGCCGCGGAGCGCGTCGGCCACGCCGTACGCGTCCGCCAGGAAGAGCGACGTCGCATCAACGGTCGTCATGCCGTCCTTTTCGCCGTCGACGGTGAACGAGGCCACCACCGACCGCGGAAAGGCGTCGGACGCCGCCTGCTTGTTGCCGGCGTCACCGTTCGGGGCCCGCACGCTCCAGTTGTCGCGCACCATCAGCACGCGATTGCCGCGTCGCTCGAGGCGCACCACCACGCTCTGCCCCATCTGGGCACGGTCGAGACCGGGGCCGTTGCTCTGTCCGAGTCCGGTCGTGAGGGTGACTTGATGCAGGAAATCCTTGCCCATCTGTCCGGCGGGGATATCGAGCAGGGCGCGATTGCGCGCTTCGTCCACGCGCACGCGCAGGAACGGGGCGTCAGGTGCTTGGGCGTGGAGCACAGACGTGACGCCGGTCAGGGCGACCGCCGCGGCGGCAAACCATTGCGGCAGCGAACGTGGGCAGAGCTGGGACATGTGGCGCGGGACGAGGTGGAGGTTCGGCGAACTCTCGATTGTAGCACCGGCAGAGAGGGGCGCGCTATCCGCAAGGGCGGGGAATGCGGGCGGCATTGGCGTCGAAATCAGCAACGGCAACGGCAACAGCAACAGCAACAGCAACAGCCAGAACACGGATGGCACCGATCACACCGAACCAGCACGGATAAGCCTACGGCGATGATCACGATGAGGCGCTCGTTGCCTATCTGTGTTGGTTCGGTGAATTCCGTGGTCTCCGTGCTCTGGCAGTTGCCGGTGCGGTCCCCTTCGTCATGATCGTCGCGCTCCCGATCGTCACGCAGGCGTTACCGCGCTACGACCGCGTCCGTCGCCAAAGCGTGACATGCGCTGGCGTTCTCTCGGTGTCGTCTCTCCTCAACACCTTGAGTCACACATGATCATCATGAAGTCGTCATGGCCACGCACCAACTGGCCCCTTTCACTCGCCGCGCTCCTCATCGCCTCGCCCGTTGCGCTCGCGGCGCAATCCGGTGGAACGGTTGCCGGATCCGTCTCGACGGCCGAGGGAAATCTTCCTGTGGAACGGGCGACGATCTCGGTGAGCGGCCGAGACGCCCGTGCGACCACAGATGTCGCGGGACGGTACCAGATCAGCGACCTGCCGGTGGGCACCTATTGGATCGTCGCGCGTGCGATCGGCCTGCTCCCGGACAGCGTGCAGCTGCGCGTTGTTGCCGGACAGACCATTCGCGGGAACCTCGCGCTCAAGCGCTCGACCACCACCCTGCAGCAGGTCGCGATCACCGCGCAAAAGCGTAGTGAGTCGGCGCAGGACGTGCCGGTCGCCGTCACGGCGCTCACGGCGGACTTCCTGACTAAGCAGAGCATCCAGCAGTTCGACGCCCTCTCGGCATATGTGCCGGGCCTCAACGTGCAATTGCAAAGCCCGAACAACCCGGGCTTCGTGATTCGCGGCATCACCTCCGACGACGGCACCAGCTACGTCGAGCCTCGCGTGTCGGTGTTCCAGGACGGCGTGTCGATATCCAAGTCGCGTGGCTCCGTGGTGGAGCTGTTCGACCTCGAACGCGTGGAAGTCCTGAAGGGCCCTCAGGGCACGCTGTTCGGACGCGGTGCCCAGATCGGGGCCGTGCACGTCATTCAGAACAAGGCCGTGAACAAGCGCGAATCGTCGGTGGCGATCGGCGGCGGCACGTTCAACGAGCTGTACGCGAACGGTATGGTGAACGCGCCGCTGGTAGACGGGAAGCTGTTCGGACGCGTGGCCGCGATCTACAACAAGCGCGACGGCTTCATCACAAACGCCGCGGGCGGCACGCTGAACGGTAAGAACACCGGCGCCGTGCGCGCGTCGTTGCGGTGGCTGCCGACGACGTCGTCGACCGTCGACATCATCGCCAACGCGCAAACGGATGATTCGCCCGGCACATCGTTCAAGAGCACGCGCTTCGCGCCGCCAGCTGGCGATGCCACGCCGTTCGCGCGCGCCGGCCTCAATGGTGGCGACTCGCCGGGTATCAACCGCCAGGTCGGCGGCCTCACCGTCCTCTACAATCAGCAACTCTCGCCGGCGTGGACGCTCACCAGCATCTCGGCCGGTCGTCGCTTCTACAGCGACGAAGCGTTCGACGCTGACGGCACGCTGGCGCCCGTGCTGCAGTTCCGCGAAGTCGCGGAAGGCAGTCAGGCCAGTCAGGAACTGCGCTTCGCGTACGATCGCGGCGGCAGGCTCACCGGCTTCGCCGGCGCGAGCGGGTTCTGGGAGCGCGGCAGTCAGCGCGTGCCCTTCAGCACTGATGAGCGCAGCCTCTTCGCGCTGCTCACTGGGCAGCCGATCGTGACCGCGAACGGGTCGGCCAACTTGAGCATCGTCAACAATCCGTCGACGGGGCTCCCGTTCAAGACGTCGCATACCGAGCAGTACCAGAACTTCGGACAGACGACGGCGGCCGACGTCTTCGCCGATGCGACCTACCGCATCTCGCGCCTCAGCCTCACCGCCGGTGTGCGCGGCACGTACGAACAGGTCGAGAACGCGTACGAAGTGCAGAACAGCGCCACACCCGGTTCGCTCGGCGCCCTGCTGCGCGCCGCGCCGAACAATCTCTTCGCGCCGACGAACGGCCGAAAGGAGGGCACGGGCGTATTTCGCTCCGCCGTTGGCCGTGCGATCGCGAACTACGATTTCGGTCGCAACTACATGGGCTACGCCTCGTTCTCGAAGGGACGCCGCCCGAACGTGGTGGTGGTCAACGCGGCCGGCGTGCGCACGCTCAGCGAAGAGACGGTGCTCAGCACGGAAGGTGGTATCAAAGGTGAGTTCGCCGGCGGTCGTGCGCAGTTCGACCTAAGCGCATTCGACTACCGCTACAACAACTTCCAGACGTCGATCACCCGCCTCACACCGACGGGACTGGTGAGCGAGACACTCGACGCCGGACGCGCCAAGGCCTGGGGCTTCGAAGGCAGCGTGCGTGGTCAGGTGAACGCCCAGACGTCGGTGTTCGCCACGGTGGGATATACCGATGCGAAGTTCGACAGCACCGACGCCAATGGCAACACGCAGGCGCGCGCCGGTAATCGCTTCCGCCTCACGCCGATGCACAGCTACTCGGCCGGCATCAATCTCGACGCCACGAAGCGGCGCTTCGGCCAGCTGTACGTCTCGCCGAATACCACGTATCGCGGCAAGGTGTTCTTCGAGGACACCAACCTTCCCGCGATCTCGGAGAAGGGCCAGCTGCTGTTCAACGTGCGCGGCGGCTTGCGCCTGCCCGACGATCGCACCGAGCTCACTGTGATCGCGCGCAATCTGTTCGATCAGCAGTACATCATCGACGCCGGTAACACCGGCGGCGCGTTTGGCATCCCGACGTTCATCGCCGGTGCGCCGCGCTTCGTGACGGTGCAGGTTTCGCGGCGCTTCTAGAACTGCAAAAGCAACAGCCAGAACACGGATGGCACGGAATACACCGAACCAACACAGATAAGCGAACGGCGCCGAGAGGAATACTCTCGGCGCCGTTTCGCTTATCTGTGCGTTGTCTGTGCCGTTTCCGTATATCCGTGTTCCGGCTGTTGCTTTTGCAGTTCACTACTCCCGCTGAAATTCCGCCGACACCAAGCGGCGTTTGTCACCAGGCTGGGTGCGCACCACGATCGTCTCGCCATTGACGCGCGTGCGCACCGTGATCGGTTCGCGGGCACCGAACCAGCGAATGGCGCGATCCACTGTTGGCACGCCGGGCGGGATCCCGGTGGCGCGCGTGCCGTCGAACTCCACGGTGTCGCGGCCGAGGCCGAGATAGCCGCGTGGACGGGCAATGAGTACGCTCACGCTGTCAGCGCGCGTGGCCGGCGGGGTGGGAAACCGGAAATTCACCACACGACTGGAACGTGGGAACGGCATGCGGAATACGTGCAGGATCACCGCGCTATCGGGACTCGCCAGCTCGAACTCGTAGCGCGCGGTCGGTGACGCGCGGAACGGACCCCAGCGTCCCGTGTGCGACGTGACCGCGCGGTACACTGGTGCGCCGATGCGCTGGCCGGTGGCTGCGTCGACCGCGTGCACCGTGATCACGGCATTCGCGAGCGGCAGGTTGGTTGGACTCGCGTTCACGTTGCCACTGATCATGCCCTCAAGCAGTGCAACCGTGTCGGGCACAATGTCCATGTGGGTCGGCGCGCGACCGGTGATGAAGCGGTACTGGGCGCGGAATGCGGCAGGTCCAAAGGCCACTTCGCGATGGTCCGTGCCGGGCAGCACCACGTTCAGCGCACCGCGCAACGCCGGCCCCCTGGCATCCACGTTGGTGGCCGTTCCCTTCATGCCGAGGCCCGCGCCGTCGGCCTGCGCGTACTTGTCTAGCGAGTCCGAGCGAAGGGCGAGGAACTTCACCCCCGGCACCACCTCAGTGCCGCGATTCAGGGCGCGCAGATAGGGGCCGGCCCCGTTGAATTCGCCGTCGGGCTGCACCGTGGGAATCGCGAATACACCATGGTTCGGTGTGCCCCCGGTGATCACGTGCGAGACATGCGCCGCGCCGCCGCCGAAGCGCACGTAGTTGCGGATCGTCATGCCGCCGCGCGAACTCCCCACTAATGCCACCTTGTTCGCTCCGGTCGTGAGCAGCACGCGCGTCACGAACGCGGCCAGCGCCGCGGTCTGCTCCTCGGGCGTGGAGCGATTCAGCTCCACCGCCGTGAGCGTGCTCGAGGACGACGGATTGGGCAGATCCACCGCGAACAGCCGCGACGCTGGATACCCGTTCGATTCGAATCGCCAGATCACGTTGTCCCACAGCCCGGCGTGGTCGCCGTTGCCGTGTACAAAAATCACGGGGGTCTGGGCGGCGGCGGCCTTCGGGAGCAGGGCCGCTGCAACCACCGCCACTAGGGCGCGGCGGAGCGTCGGCACGCGATGTCGGGAGAGCAGTCGGATGGGCATCTCGAAAATGTATTTCCAGGCCACCAAAGCGTCGCCAAAATCGGAAATCCGTTACTCAGTGTTCTTGTGGCGCACGCCATCCGACCCTAGCGTTCAACGATCAGTCCGTCGGCTCGCCTCCCTCCCGCGAGCGCTCGACGCCGACACCGCAGTCCATTACGAACGACTCACCTACCCGTGCAATGACGCCAGCGCGCCATGCCGCAATCACAGGCTGGGGCGAAGCGCTCCCGCCTGCCATCCTGACCAACGACGATCTCTCGACCTTTCTCGAGACCTCCGACGAGTGGATCACACAGCGCACCGGCATGAAGGAACGCCGCGTGTCGCACATCTCGGCCATCGAAATGGCCACCATCGCCTCCGCCCGCGCCCTCGCCTGTGCAGGACTCGAGGCGGGTGAGGTGGACCTCATCATCTATGGTGGCTGCAGCAACGAAGAGGCGGTGCCCAACAGCGCCTCCGGGGTGCAGATCGCGCTCGGCGCCACGCGTGCCGCGGCGATGGATGTGAACACCGCCTGTACGAGTTTCCTGTACGGATTGTCTACCGCCACCGCGATGATCCAGACCGGCGTGGTGCGCAACGCCATCGTGATCGGCGTGGAGCTCATCAGCCGCTACATGGACTGGAGCAATCGCAACGTGGCGGTGCTCTTCGGCGACGGCGCGGCGGCTGTCGTGCTGCAAGCGACCGACAGCGAAGAAGGCGTGATCGGTACCGTGCTGGGGTGCGATGCCGAGGCGCGTCAGAGTCTGCGCGTGCGCGGCATCGGCTGCGGGTACGCGAACCGGGATGTTTCCCTTGGCGATACGCTCTGGGACTTCGACGGACAGGTCATCTTCAAGCGCGCCGTGCACGGCATGAGCGAGGCGGCCGCGCGAGTCCTGCGCGAAGCGAACGTATCGGCCGACGACATCGATCTGGTCGTGCCGCACCAAGCCAATTTGCGTATCATCGAAGCGGTGGCGAAGTACACCGGTATCGAGATGGATCGCGTGATGGTCACCGTGCACAGGTACGGCAACATGAGCGCGGCCACCGTACCCGTCAGCCTGGTCGACGCGCTCAAGGAGGGGCGCGTGAAGCCAGGTAGCCTGCTGCTGATGCCCGGATTCGGTGGTGGCCTCACTTTCGGTGCACTCCTCGTGCGCTGGGGCTCACGTACCACACCGCTTGGCGAATCATCGATCGTGATGCCGCCATGCGAACAGACCGCGCTCGAACTCGTCAATGAGATTCGGGCTAAGCAAGATCCGCACGGCCGGTCGCTGCGCGGACTCATGGAACCTGTGTTCGCTGAATCGAGGACTGTCTGATGACGCTTGGCCGCTATGCCACCTCCGCCGCTGTCGCCCTGCTCTGCCACGGCGCTGCCGCGACGTCCCTTTCCGCCCAGAAGGCGAAGGCGGCTGCCGGCGCGCCGAACACGACGGCGATGCTGACCGCGCTCGACACGAAGGCCGATCATTACGCCGATGTCGCCAAGCAGATCTGGGGCTTCGCGGAAGTCGGCTTCATGGAAGTGAAGAGCACCGCGCTGCTGCAGTCTGAACTCAAGACGGCGGGCTTCACGATCACCGCTGGCGTGGCCGGCGAGCCCACGGCATTTGTGGCCGAATACGGCAGCGGCAAGCCAGTGATCGCCCTGCTCGGCGAATTCGACGCGCTACCCGGTCTTTCCCAGGACGCCGCGCCGTCGCGCAACCCGCTCATCGCTGGCGGCCCCGGGCACGGTTGCGGACATCATCTGTTCGGCACCGCGAGCACGGCAGCGGCGATTGCGCTCAAGGATTGGATGCAGACGAACAACGTGAAGGGCACGTTGCGCATGATCGGCACGCCGGCCGAAGAAGGTGGATCGGGCAAAGTGTACATGGTGCGTGACGGCGTGTTCAACGACGTCGATGCGGTGATCGCGTGGCATCCGGGTGACGAGAACTCGATCACCGGCGAGCGCACGATGGCCAACATCAGCGGCAAGTTCCACTTTAAGGGCATCAGCGCGCACGCGGCAGCCGCGCCCGAGCGCGGACGGTCCGCCCTCGACGGCGTGGAAGTGATGAACGTGATGTCGAACTATCTGCGCGAGCATATCCCCGACGGCACGCGCATTCACTACGTCATCACTGACGGCGGACGCGCGCCGAATGTCGTGCCCGACGAAGCCGAGGTGTACTACTACGTGCGGCATGTCGACATGAATGTCGTGAACGACGTCTGGTCACGCGTCGTGAACGCGGCCAAGGGCGCGGCAGTGGGCACCGGCACGACCTACGAATTGCAGCTCACCGGTTCGGTGTACTCGCTGCTGCCGAACGAAACGCTGGCTAAGGTGCAGCAGCGCATGCTCGAGCGGGTTGGCGGCTACACCCTCACGCCGGCGGAGCGTACATTCGCCGAACAGCTGCAGAAGTCGCCGCAGTTCATGCCGCAGCCGCTCACGAACACCGCACTGATCAAGCCGCTTATCATCGGCGCGGCAGGCTCAGCATCCACCGATGTAGGTGATGTGAGCTGGGTGGTCCCCACGGTGCAGCTATCGGCGGCCACGTGGGTGCCGGGTACGGCGGCGCATTCATGGCAGGCCGTCGCCGCCGGCGGCATGAGCATCGGCGCGAAGGGCATGATGGTGGCCGCGAAGACGATGGCGTTGACCGGCGCCGAGCTATTCGCGACGCCGGCCACGATCGCGGCGGCGAAGGCGGAGCTCGATACGCGGCGCGGCGCGGGCTTCACCTATAGCACCGTGTTGGGCACGCAGAAACCGGCACTCGACTATCGCAAAGGCAGCGTGCCGGCGGCGAACAAGTAGGCCGCGCGGGCGAACGTCACCACATCAGATCGGTGACGTTCGCGCCGCGTGGTCGGCGTGATCGGATCTCCTTGCGCAGCAACACGATCTGCCCGGCATGATAGGCACCGTGTTCGGCCACGCCATCAGCCATGGTGGCGATGTTGTAGCTCTGCTTCTCAACGACCTTGAGAAAGCCGGACGACATGACCTCGCAGACGCGCACGGCCATCGCGCGATAGGCGTTCGCCATCTGGGCCTGAGAGTATTCCCAGGCTGCGGCCGTGCACGGGATGGGAATACGAGGCCAGTCCGATTCCGGCGACGGCTCTTCGAGCGCCAGCCCATCCATGCGCAATCGCGCCCGTTCGGCCCGCGCCGTGACGTGCAACACGATCTCCCACACGGTTTTCATGCTGCGAATGGGGCGCTCCACCGCTTCGGCGGCGTTCATGCCATCCAATGCTTCGCGCAGGGAGGGACCGTGCCACATCGGGCCGGTGATGGTGCGCCGCAGCCTTCCGGACAGGTGCCGAGCGTAGTCCATGTAGACATACTCGGGATGGCGGACTGGCTTGTCTTCGGGTACGTCGATGATCGGCATGAGAGCGCTTCCAGTGCGGGGGAAGCGCCAATAAAGCACCGGGGCGTCAGCGCACTGTCAGCGCTGACGCCCCGGATCCCTCAACTTGCGTCGCCGCAATAGCTACGCTGGGCGTCGGCTATGGGCTCAGCACCGCGCCGCTCCAGCGGGCGCGCTACTCCCTCGCCTTGTTGATGTTGCGGTCGTTGCGGTCGAGCACATCGTCGAGCTTCTGCTGCGCCTTACCCAAGGTCTGCTGCGCCTTGCCCTTGAGCTCCTCGCCCATGCCCTTGAGCTGCTGGCCACCGTCGCCGGTCAGTCCGCCCATCGCGTTGCGGGCGCGGCCCTTGGCCTCTTCCGCCGCACCCTTGGCGCGGTTGAGCAGGCCTTCCTCGTTCAGGTCGAGATCATCTGGTCGTTTCTTATCCGTCATGACATCCTCCGCTGAATGGCGGCTGGCGGCGGCACAGTTCGCCTGCGCGTTGGCCAGCAATGGGGCACCGACTGCGCCCGGGATGATGAGGGAGCATTCACCGTGCCAGCGGGGGGAAACGTGCGGAGAATCACGCGCCCACGACCGACTATTTTGCAGCATGTCGTCTCTGCCCCCTGCCCCTTCGGCGCCTGCCGCGCCGCTGCACACCGACGCCGGTCTCCACCTGCTGCGCTTCATGCGAGACGGGGATCTGCTGGTGTTCGACGAGAAGCGGCCGGGCGACGGGTTCGCGCAGTTCTACAGCCTCGAGCGCAACGAGCTGCGCAAGTTTGTGCGGGATGCTGTGCGCACCAAGCTGGAGCGCGTGCGCGAGCAGGATCTCTGTCAGTCGGCCTTCGACAAATATCGCGCCTATCTCGCCACGCTGCCGCCGGAGAAGGCACCCATGCCGCGCAAGGCGGTGCAGGCGGCGCGACGCATGGCCGTCGCCGAGAGCGGCGGTAGTGCTGAGCTCGCCGAGTTGTACGATCTGCTCGATGTGCGCGACCCGCGTCCGCTGTTCGTGACCGGGCGGGCCGGCACCGGCAAGAGCACGGTACTGCGACAGCTCGCCGCCGCCCAAGGGTCCAAGTGCGTGGTGCTGGCGCCCACCGGGCTCGCCGCGCTCAACGCCGGCGGTCAGACGATTCACTCCTTCTTCCGCTTTCCGCTCAAGCCGCTCACGGCGCGCGACATTCAGGGCGGCAAATGGCTGCAGGTGGCCCGTAAGCTCGACATGCTCATCATCGACGAGATCTCGATGGTGCGCGCCGACGTGGTCGACGCCATCGATGTCGCGATGCGCATGGCGAAGGGCAATGACCTGCCCTTCGGTGGCGTGCGCATCGTGATGTTCGGCGATCCGTTTCAGCTGCCGCCGATCGTATCGAAGGAGCAAGCGGGCGCCTTTGGCGACCTCTGGTACGACACGCCGCACTTCTTCGACGCGGCCGTGTTCAAGTACGACCCGCTCTCCACCATCGAATTCCGCACGGTGTATCGCCAGCGCGATCCCGTGTGGATCGCGCTGCTCGATCGCGTGCGTACGGCGACGCCCAGCGGCGACGACTATCGGCTGCTGCACACGCGCATCGATCGCGCCACCGACGACGAACTCGACGAGACGATCATTCTCACGGCGCGACGGCTGGACGCCGAACGGGTGAATAAACGGCGACTCGATGCACTCGACGACGCGCCGGCCACATTTTCGGCCGAACGAAGCGGCACGTTCGGGTCGCAAGTCGGCACGGGCACGTTCAAGCAGGATCCAGCCCCCGATCCGCTCGTGCTCAAGCGCGGGGCGCGCGTGATGTTCGTGAAGAACGATCCCGAGGAGAACTGGGTGAACGGTTCACTGGGCGAAGTGCAGGCCATCAGCGCCACGGGTGTGCTCGTAAAGCTCGACAGCGGCGCCATCGTCACCGTCGACGCGCAGGAGTGGCAGCAGCTCGAGTACTGGTACGACGACGAGGCCGACGAAATCCGGCAGAAGGTCGTTGGACGCTACAAGCAGATGCCGCTGCAACTCGCCTGGGCCGTCACGATTCACAAGAGTCAGGGACTGACCTTCGATCGCGTGCACGTGCACCTTGGCCGCGGTGCCTTCTCGCCCGGGCAGACATACGTCGCGCTCAGTCGTTGTCGCACGATGGAAGGGATGACGCTCGAGTCACCGATCGGCGCCGGCGACATGCGTTGCGATCAGCGCGTGGTCGAGTTCATGGCGCGAATGGCGTAGCACGCCAGGCGTAGCGCCACTCGGGATGCGACCGACCGTCGGGCGCCGCGTACATGATCTGCTCGACGGCTTCGGCACCGAGATGTTCGTAGAAGGCGCGGGCCCGCGTGTTCGCGTCGTAGCACCAGAGATACAGTCCGGGGTGCGTGGCGTGCGCGTGTGCACCACGCGCCACGGCGGTGAGCAGTCCCCGACCGATGCCCACCCCCTGATGCGACGGCAGCAGGTGCAAGTTGTCCACCAAGGTGCCCCACGTGGGATCCTCGTCGAGCGTCGCGAAGGCAAAGCCCACCGGCTCGCCGTCGTGCCTGGCCAACCATCCGAATTGCCGGTCGGTCATCATCGCCAGCTTGAGGTGCCACACTTCGAGGCGATCAGTGAGCAGATCGCCGTCGAGGTACGCATCGGAAAGGATGCCACGATAGGCACTGCGCCAGCTGGCACAGTGCAGCGCGGCCACCGTCTCCAGGTCGGCTACCGAAATGGCGTGCAATGTCACGGGCGTCTGGTTCATCACGCGATCACTCCGTCGATGGTTCCATCCACGCCCGCACGACCGCGCGTTGCGCGTCGGTCTGTGGCGAGCCGTCGGGGCCGAAGTACGCCACCTTCGCCGGCGACATGGTCGCGAACAGCGTTTTCACTTCGGTCAGCGCCTCGTCGCCGCTGCGTCCGTTGCGCACGAGCCAGCACCCTACCGTCATCCCCGTGCGCCCGACCCCGCCCCAGCAGTGCACATACACACGATGGCCCTGCGCGAGGCGTTCGTCGATCGTGTCGAGCACGCGCCGCATGAACACGTCGTCGCACACATCCATGTCGACGATGGAGAGGTAGTCGTGCACGACCTCCACCCCGCGTTCGGCCGCGAGTTCGCGGAGTCGCCCGATGTAGAGATCGAGCGGGTCGTCGGGATGCGTGAGATCCACGAAGGCCGTGACGCCCACGTCGAGGAACTGCTGCAACTTCGCGTCCCGGACACCGTGCGGCGTGCCGAAGCGCATGCCGGGATACTCGCCGGCCAGCAGCGCGGTCCCCGGTACCACGTAGGAATTGTCGATCGGACGGGACATTACTGACCGGAACAGGGCTCGGTGATACACTTCGCTGTCGATACGACTCCTCTTCAAGCTCCATAGCTCACCCTGCGCGAGCAAGTCCTCCGTGAAGCCATACGAACGCCTCGCCGAAGCCGCCGCCCCCGACGGCACGGTCCTTACGCTGTACCGCCACGACGGCGCGTTCCTGCTGCGCATCGATGGCATCGAGCTGATGTCGACGCGCCGTTCCCAGTCGGAAGTGCAGCTGGCTGCACTGGCCTGCCGCGGGTTGGCCGATCGCCGGGATGTGCGCGTGCTGGTGGGCGGACTCGGCTTCGGCTTTACCATGCGCGCCGCCCTCGAGCGACTGGGCGCCGATGCCAAGGTCGTGGTGGCCGAGATCGTCCCCGAGGTGATCGCGTGGAACCGGAACCCCGAGTTCGCGCTCGCCGGCGCGGCCATGAACGATCCGCGCGTGGATATCCGCCTGGGCGACGTGCTGCCGCTGTTGCGCGAACACGTTGGCGCGTTCGACGCCATCATGCTGGACGTAGACAACGGCGCCGAGTCGCTGACCACGAAGGGGAACGCCAAGCTATATGCCGATGCAGGCATACAAGCGGCGATCGCGGCCCTGCGTCCGGGTGGACGCGTCATCTACTGGTCGGCCGACGCCGATCCCGCCTTCGCGAAGGCGCTGCGACGCAACGGACTCACCGTGACCACCGAAAAGAGCCGCGCCCACGGCAAGAAGGGCGCGGAGCATGAGCTCATTGTGGGGGAAAAGCGTCCGTAGACGGCAGCTCCAACAGCGACGCCGCCTCCGCCTCCGGCAACCGCTCGGCGGCGCGCAGCTTCTTCTCCATCGCCCGGCTGCGCTGACCGGTTTCCTCGATCGTGCGACTGGCCGTGTTGAGCTGCCGTTGCACCTTGTTGAGCACATCACCGAACTTGCCGAATTCGGTTTTTACCGCGCCGAGCACACGCCACACCTCAGCCGCGCGCTGCTCGACGACGAGCGTCTGAAAGCCCATGCGCAGACTGGTGAGAATCGCCGCCAGAGTGGTCGGCCCCGCCACCACCACGCGATACTGCTGCTGCAGATCGCTCACCAGCGACGGGTGCCGCAGCACTTCGGCGAACAGTCCTTCGGTGGCCAGAAACATGATCGCGAAGTCGGTGCTGGCCGGCGGATGCACGTACTTGTCGTGAATCTCCTTGGCCGACCCGCGCACGGTTCGCATGAGCGCATCACTGGCTGCCTGCACCGCCGCGACGTCGCCCTGATCTGACGCGTCCTGCAGTCGCAGCCAGTCTTCCTGCGGAAACTTGGAATCGATCGGCAGCCACACGCAGCTGGCCGGATCGTCCACTGGTCCCGGCAACCGCACCGCAAACTCCACCCGCTCCGCAGTGTCCAGCCGGATGCACACGTTCTTGTCGTACTGCTCCGGCGTGAGGACCTGCTCGAGAATAGCCCCAAGCTGCACTTCGGCCCACGTGCCGCGCGCCTTCACGTTGGTGAGGACGCGCTTGAGGTCACCCACACCGGTGGCAAGATGCTGCATCTCGCCGAGTCCCTTGTGCACGGTGTCGAGACGATCGCTGACGAGTTTGAACGACTCGCCGAGGCGTTTCTCGAGCGTATCGTGCAGCTTTTCGTCGACGGTGCGGCGCATTTCATCGAGCTTGCGCTCATTGCCTTCCTGCAACTCACGCACGCGCTGATCGAGCGTGCCGCGCACGCGGTCGAGCGACGACTGTGTGGCGTCGATAGACTTGGTGACTTCTTCTCGCAGCTCACGCGCCGACACCCGCGCTTCGTCGCGCGCACTGCGCAGCTCTTCACGCAATTCACGACGGGCCACCTCCGGATCGGCGGCAGCCTTCGCGCGGAAAAGCACCAACAGCAGCAGTACGACCGCGAGCGCCGCGCACGCCAGCGTGAGCATCGCAATCGGATCACCCATGGGTCGCGCTCTCGCGACACGTCGCCTGGCGCAACAATGCCTCGAGTCCACTGCCTCGGCGCACCGTGCGGGACACGGCCGATCGCATCACCGACTCATCGCCGACGATCAGCACCTGCTGCCGTGCACGCGTTACCGCGGTGTACAGCAGCTCACGTCCCAGCACCCGACTGCCTTTGGCGGGCAGCATGATGATCACGTTCGTGAACTCCGAGCCCTGCGCCTTATGCACGGTCATGGCCCATGCCGTCTGTGTTTCGGGCAAACGCGCCGGCTGAATGGCGCGCGTCACCCCCTCTGGGGCTGGGAAGTGCACGAGCATTTCGCCGTCGTCTTCCCAGGCCACGCCCACGTCGCCGTTGAACACCTGCGTACCGTAGTCATTCGCCATCACCATCACCGGACGCCGATGATACCAGCGCTCCGTGATGACGGTACCCTGACTGCGCAGCCAGCGCTCGACCTCGGCGTTGATGCCGGACACTCCCCAGGTGCCTTCACGCTCGGCGCAGAGCACGCGGAATCCATCGAGGGCCGTGAGGGCCGCGGCTGGCGTGGCAGCAGCGAGACACGCTTCCACATGCGGCACGAGCAGCGACAGCAGTTCGGCCCGATCGTGCGGTGCCGGTGCCCAACGGACGTCGGGCCGTTCGGTATCGTGCACAACGGCCGCGAGTGCCGTGGCATCGCCGGCCAGAATGGCGGCGGCGGCATTGCCAATGGCGGGGTGCGCTTCGAACCGGTAGCTGCGGGTGAGACGCTCCACGCGGTCGTGGAGTGGGTTGCCTACGCCGAGGTCCTGCGCGACGCGACAGATCGCCCCCAGCACGTCCCCCGCTTCCACGCTGGCCAGCTGATCCTGGTCACCCACCAGCAGCAGCGTGGCGTGTACCGGAAGGGCGGCCACGAGTGCATCCATGAGCAGCACGTCCACCATGCTGGCTTCGTCGAGAATCACGAGGTCGTACGGCAGCGGCGTACCGGCGCGCGACCAGAAGCGATCGCGATCGGGTTGATAGCCGAGCAACCGGTGCACCGTGCGCGCGTCCTGTGGCACACGCGCACGCACCTCGGGCGACGCCTCCATGGCATCGAGTCGCAGACGAATCGACTCAGAGAGCCGGGAGGCCGCCTTACCGGTAGGCGCGGCGAGCGCCACGCGCAGCTCCGGCTCTCGCTCGAGCGTTTCGACGAGCAATGCCGCGATGCGCGTCGTCTTTCCCGTGCCCGGGCCACCGGTGATCACGCGAAACGTCGGTTCACTGCGGCTCAGCGATGCGTGAATGCGCGCGGCGATGCGCTGTTCGGCGTCGAAGTACCGCCGGAATTGCAACATCGAGCCGTGTAGCACCAGCGGCGATGCGAGAGCACTGTTCGCGGGCAGCACAACCGAAGGTACCGCTTCCAGCATCGTGCGCCACCAGGCGGCATCGCGTTCGCGTATCTGCGCGCAGCAGTCGTCGGCGCCGACCTCCGTGGCGAGCTCGCGGGCCAGCTCCGTCGCTTCGGTAGCGAGATCGCTCAGCGACAGCGCGCTGTGGCCGTCGTCGCGCGCACGTGCAAGCAGCGCGACCGCCACAGCGATGGGTACGGCCGTTTCACCAGACAGGCCAGCCCGTCGGCGCGTGACCTCGCCAAGGACACGGTCACTGGTGGAGAGCAGGTACTGCTCGACGGCAGCATCGAAGAATGCAGTGCGGTGGAGATCCACACTCATGGCGTGCCTCCAAAGGCGCGATCGAGCGCGTGCAGCAGCTCGGGTGTCGGCGCATCGGTGAACCAGCCGTCGTGTCCGGTCGCGGCGATACCGCGCAGGAACGCGTAGGTGACCTGTCCCCAGTGGTTGCGCGCATTGTATCCAGCTTGGCGCGCCCGCAGGTGCCGATGGAGTGCCACCAGATACACGTGATACTGCAGGGTGTAGTGCGCCGCGTGCATCGCGTGCCCGAGCGCAGCGGGGGTATAGTCAGCGTCGTTGGCGCCGAGCCAGTTCGATTTCCAGTCGAGAATGTGCCAGCGCCCCGCGTGCTCAAAGGCGAGGTCGATCGAGCCGGTGAGATAGCCACGGAACTGATCGTCACGCAGCCGTCTCAACATCGGCGCGTACTCGCGTGCGTGGTCTGAGCCTTGCGTCTCGAGCGCGCTCGCCACCGCCGCCATCGAGAAATCCCGCACGGGCATGGCAAAGCGCCACTCGCGCAACGTAGCTGCAGTCGGCACCGCGCTCAGCGCGAAGCCCGCGTCGGGAATTTCGGCGCGACAGACCGTGTCGATCATCTCGCGGATGTGCGTCGGAGTCCACCGTCCATCGCGTGGCACCGTCACGCCGTACGCGCGAAGGGCGTCCTGCACGGCCGCGTCGGTGGTCGCGTCCGGATTCGTGAAGTCGGTGTGCTCGAACAGGCCGTGTAGCACGTTACCGATATCGGCACCGGCCGGCACACCGCGAAAGCCCGCCACATGCATGGCGGTGCGACGCGCCTCATCGGGTTGCAGGATGTCGTCGACGTCACGGCTGTCCACGTGCGACACGTTGCGTGTGAGCACGGTGAAACTGCTGCTGCGCCAGATGGCCAGCTGACCCGGCGCCGTCGCGAACGTGAGCGCTGCGCGGCGTTCGGGCGGCTTGGCCGGGGCCGGTGACCGCGTCGACGGTGCCTCCAAGACCACGTCGGCGATACCCATCGTACCGACGCTGGCGGCGATCAGCGTATCGATCGGCTCCCGCTCCACCGTGTCACCAGTGCCCTGAATGAGCCAACCGAGCGGCGACGCGGCGGCGTCGGAGAACGTGCCCCACGTCACGTAGCATCGGGACTCGGCACGCGTCAGCGCCACGTACGTGAGACGCAGATCTTCACCGAGCTGTTCGAGCGCCTTCTGTTCACTGCGCAGTGCCTGCGAAGGCGAACCGATATCGAGCACCATCCCGTCGTCGAGCGGCGTGAGCGAGTACGGTACATCGAGTGCCTTCGGCGCGAACGACTTCGTGCGCCAGAGCGTGGGGCAGAACACGACAGGCCACTGCAGGCCTTTGGCCTTGTGAATGGTGAGGATCTGCACGGCATCGGCATCGCTTTCCAGCCGCATTTCGCGACGTTCGGGCGTGATAGCGGAACCGCGCTCGCTCGCCACCCAGCCGAGCACCGCGTCGGGCGTGAGCGCCGAGACTGCGTCGGCCTCCTGCAGAATCTCGAGGACATGCCGCACGTTCGTGACTCGGCGGTCGCCATCGACCAGCGACAGCAGTCGCGCCGTGGCACCGCACTCGTTCATCAACCACGCCAGCGCCGTAGCGCCACCATGTCGCAACCACATCGTTCGCGCCCGAACCAGCCGATCGAGCACACCGTTCCAGGCGCCGTTCCCGTCGTTGCGCAGGGTATCCGCCACCGCCACCGCGTCGCATCCCCAGAGGCGCGTGGCCATCGCCGCCCGAACCGCCGCACCGTCGCGCGGCGTGGCAATCGCTTCAGCCAGCCGCACGAGTTCATCAGCTTCGTCACTGGCCAGCACATCCTGATTCGCGCCCACGACACATGGAATGCCCGCCGCATCGAGCGACATTTTGATTTCCTGTGCCTCGGCATTGGTGCGCACCAGTACGGCCATCTGAGCCGCGCCGAGGCCGTTGGCCATCAGGCGCTGCATTTCTACGGTGACCGCCAAAATAGCCAGCGAAGCGCCCTGTTCTTTCGCGATGCTGTTCTTCGACGTGTTGTGCATCTCGCCCACCCACATCCACTCCAACGCGTGCCCGCCGTCATCCGCGATGGCTTCGGGAATGCGCACCTGATTTGCCGCCGTGACCTCGGGCACACCGATCAGGTCGGGGCTGCAGGCGAACGGCTCGCGGTTGTTCCGAAAGAGCTGCGTGACGCCACGAACCATCGCATCGGTGCTGCGGAAATTCGTGAGCAAGGTGTAGCGGCGTTCGATGTTCGCGGCAGCCTTGAGATAGGCATGCACATCGGCGTTCCGGAACGCGAAGATGGATTGCTTCGGATCGCCAATCAGGAACAGCGGAGACCCACTGAATGCCATCGAGAAGATTGGGAACTGGGTGGGATCGGTATCCTGGAATTCATCGATCAGCGCCACGCGGAAGCGTTCGCGGATACGCGAGGCCAGCAGCCCCCCCGATCCTTCGGCCACCAGAATATCGTGCAGCCGGCGCAGGAGATCGTCGAAGCCCATCAGGTGACGCGCCTGCTTCTCCTGCTCGAATGCCTTCGCCACAGTGAGCACGAAGTCCTTCAGCAGCTGGGGCGCGAACTCGGGCGCAGCGTCGATCGTGGTACGCGGATGCCGCAGGTACGGCCGCACCAGATTCCGGATCCACGCCAGCGGATCGTCCCCGTCATCGGAAATCAGCGCGGCCACTTCCGGGTCATGCAGCACGCGCCGGCGCAGCCAATCCTGCGTGAGTCGCTGCAGGATCTCGGTGTCGTCTTCGAGGAACGTACCGCCGAAATGTACGCGACTTTCCAACGCGCTCTCGGAGAGCACGCGGTGACAAAAGCCGTGAATGGTGGACACGCCGAGCTCGTCGAGCGCACCGAGAGCGGCGCGTACAATGGGCGCACCGGCGCTTCCGTGCAGCTCTCGCAAGACGAACAGGTCGTCGTTGCCGGCGTCGCGCGGCGGCGGCGTATCGGACCAGACGCGATCGGCATCGCGCAACACCGCACGAATGCGGCCGATCAGTTCCTGGGTCGCCTTCTCGGTGAACGTGACCACGAGAACCTGTCCGAGATGCTCCACCTTGCGTTCGAGGAGCAGCCGCAGCACGAGTCGGGTGATCGCGAACGTCTTTCCCGTGCCAGCGCTGGCTTCCACGAGCGTGATGCCGGGCTCCAGCGCCACACGCAGCGCGTTGAAAGGCATCATAGGCCGGCCCCCGCCACCATGTGCGGCGACCACGATGGTTCGAACAGCATGGTCGTGAGGCGCACGAACTCCGCGTCGGACGCATCAAACGCCAGTGTGTCCCGGAAGCACAACTGCAGATACGGATCCGACTCGTCGCCGGGGGCACCGAAGTCGTTTCCCCTGAACGCGGCCACGGCCTTCTTGATGGGGAGCTGCGCCTTGGCGCGCGACTTCGGATTGAGCGCGATCTTGGCGTTGTGCACCATGGATGCCCGATACGCCTCGGCCGCATTCGGAAAGAACGGCAACGGAGCCCGCCTCGCGTCGTGCATGGCACTGATCCAGCCGTCCAATACGTCGGTAGCGTTCGGCACTTCGATCATCGACTCGACGATCGCCTTCTCCTTCTTGCTGTCGGGATACGTGAGTACCGTGGTACCCGGTACCTCAGCCCCCTGCTGCCTCGCCGCACACATCACGACGTGCTCCACCCACGCCACGATCCGGTGCCGTGCCGACACGCTCCCCGTGCGCACGACGTAGCGGGCGTTCTCGATCACGCCCTCCACCGCACCGGTGATACACCAGTCGGTGCCGAGTACCGTGAGCGCGGCGCTGGTGCGGGCACCCTCGGGCAGCGCGTCGATCACCGGTCGCGCTTCGTTCTCCAGGCGCGTGAACCACGACGCGCCGAGGGCGCCGGGTGGCAGCTTGCCGACCGCCACCAGCTGACGCTGCATCCACTCCACATCTCGACGGCCAGTCATTACCGACCGCAGAATGTCGGCGCGCACACCGCCCTGCTTCAACTTGTTGAGCCAGTGTAGCTCACTGTCCGGGCTGTCGGTCGCACCGGCGTCGGGAAGACGCAGACGCAACACCTGTTCGCAGAACCACTGCGACGGATTACTCCAGAAGCTGGTCAGGTTGCGCAGCGAGATCTCGGCCACGTCATCATTCACGAGATCGGGCACCGTGTCCACGAAGAACGGAAAGCCATCAGCATCCGCCGGGACCGACGCCTTGCCTGCCAACGGTGAGAACGAGATCAAACGTGGGTCGTCGGTGCTGACATAGCGATCGCTGAACGCCTGCAGCGGATGCCGCAGCACGAGCTTGGCCCGTGCGCTTCCATTGGTGCGTCGATCGAGATGGTCGAGCAACTCGTCGACCACGATCGATGGCGCCCGCGCCGCGTTGTCGCGGGGGTCGTTTCCACTGTAGGTGAGCACCACGCGCGACTCGGCCGCCATCAGCAGATCGAGAAAGAGCTGGCGGTCATCGTCGCGCAGATTGCGATCACCGTCGCGCGCTTCGCACGACAGCAAGTCGAACGCCGGGCGACGGTCGCGTCGCGGGAATGCCGCGTCGTCGAGGCCGGCCACGGCGATCACCTTGAACGGCACGCTGCGCATTGGTTTGAGCGCGGCCACCGTGAGTCGGCCGCTGAGAAAGCCGGAGCCAAAGCTGTCGTCGGCGAGCTCCTGCTCGAGCCAGTCGCGCACCACGCTGAACGGGACGAGCGCGGTGTACCCCGTCTGCTCGGCCGTGGTGGAGAGGGCCTGCATCACCAGGCGTACCGTGTTCAGCCCCTCGCGCTCGTCGGCCGACGTGGGCTGCACGACGAGGTCGAGGAATTCCGACAAGGCGGCCGACCAGTCGGCGATCGATCGCGACTGTCGCCAGGACTGCAGCGTCACCGCGAGCATATCGATCCACTGCGACAGCGCCGCGATCGCTGCGGGATCGCCCACCGTGTCGCCGGCTTGCGGCAGCACGCCCAGCACGAGTTCCGGAAACGCACCGGCCATCTGCCCCAGCAGCAACCGATCGAGTCCGGTGCGCCATGTCGGCATGTCGGCTGCCGGCAGCGCGAGACGCGCCAGTGCCTCGTCGTCGTACCCCCAGCGCACGTTGGCCTCGCGCGTGATCTGCGCGAGATACTCCACCTGCCCGTCGTCGAGGCCGGCTGCGGTGTGTATCGCCGGCTGTTCCAGCACGCCGAACACTTCGGAATGCGTGAGGCGACCGCCCTCGAGCGAGAGCAGCCGCAGCACCGCGGCGGCCACCGATTCGTCGCGACGGCGGCGATCGGCCACGGTGAACGGAAGGGTCACCGATCCGTCGTTCGCGCCGAATACCGACTGCACGAGGGGGGCCCAGTCGCTGATGTCCGGCACCAGCAGCAGCACGTCGTGCGGCCTGAGCGTGCGATCGGTCACGAATGCGTGGCCGATCTGATCGCGAATGATCTCGAGCTCGCGCAGCTTCCCGTGCGCCGCGTGCACGCGCAGCGAAGTGTCGTCGGCCGAAAGCGTCAGCTCGCTCGAGCCATTCGCGCGACGATCGCCCGCACTCGCCATTTCCTGTTGCAGTAGCGCGAGCAGCGTAGCCGAGCCGCTGGCCGACTCGTCGTGCAGTGCCGTCACCGTAGCGCCCTGCGCCACCAGTAGGCGCTGCAGAACTTGCCCTTGACTGCCGAATGCCTTGGCCAGCGGATGCGGTGTCGTCTCCGCCGACGCCGCATGATCGGGCAGCAGCGCGGCATACACCGTGACCTCGGTGTGCCGCGCGATCGCTGCCAGCAGTTCGATGATGCGAGGCGGCAGCGAGCTCACGCCGAACACGGAGACCCGAGCCGGCAACGACAGTGAACCCGGCGGGGCCGCATGGATATGCGCCAACAGTCGCGTGAGCCGGCGCGCCCCGTGTTCCGCGCCATTCGCGCACAATGCACGCCAAAGCGCCGCCTGCCAGCGCTCATGCGGCGAGTTGAGCGGGTGCTCGCCGCGCTCCCACGCCTCGAGCAGATCATGCCGAAACAGCTGATAGTCGTCGAACCGCGCGGCGACTTGAGCGGCGAGTCCGAAGCGCATCCGGTCGTCACCGTCGCCGAGATAGCGGGACAATGCCGTATAGCGCTGGTCACCCGGATCCACGTCACGCAGCAGGTCATCCACCCGCCAGGTCATCGACTCGCGCGAGAAGGGATCGACGTCGCGCTCCGACATCCCCACGGAGGCGGCCAGCGAGCGTACGAAGCGCGCGGGGAACGGCAGTTCCACCGAACCCGCACAGCCCAGCGCGTCGGCCATCGCAAGCGTGAGCCATTGCCGCATACCCTGACTTTGCACCACGATGATTTCCGTGTCGCGCGGCGGAAGAGGCGCCGCCTGCAGTCGCGCGATCAGATGGTCGCGCAGCACGCCCAGTCGCGGGGCGATATACACATTCATGATTGGGATTCTAACGTGTGAAGAGCCCGTCGACGTCCTGGAGTCATGCGGAAAGCGCATGACTCCAGGATAGTCTCAGGTTCTGACAATGGCCTACGGACCCGCTGCGACTACTTCGAACCCGCCTTCGTAGCCGGCGCGATAGGACGGTTGGGGACCACCGGACCATCACGCTTGGTCGGGTACGTCTCGGCCAGCGTATTACCGTCGTACATCCGGCCGTTCTTCATGACGAACTTGATCTTGAGGGTGTTGCGCAGGTTGACCAGCGGATCGGCATCGAGCACCACCAGATCGGCGAGCTTGCCGACTTCGATCGAGCCCACGTCGCCTTGCAGTCCGATCGCCTGCGCGCCCATCGCCGTGGCGGTGCGCAGCGCTTCCATCGGCGTCATGCCACCGCTCGCCATGGCCCACAGCTCCCAGTGGTAGCCGAGTCCCTGCAGCTGGCCGTGACTGCCGATGCCGAGCCGTCCACCAGCGCGGAGGATCTTGGTGGCTTCCGTGGCCAACTGCGGGAAGATGTACTCCTCATCGCGGAACCAGCCGCCGGCCGTGCCACCACCGGGCATCGACGCCATGCGACGACGCGTCTTGAGCGCCAGCTCCTCGTACGCGGTGAAGCGCTGGAGCTTGGGGTCGCCGTACGGATTCTCCTTCGTGTAGAAGTAGTTCTCGCCCCACGGACCGCCGTAATTCACCAGCAGCGTGGGCGTGTACGTGCGATTCGACCACGCCATGAACTTCGTGACGTCGCTTCCGAGCGGCACGATGCCCATCGAGTGCTCGAGGCCGGGATAACCGTCGATCGTCTCGCTGAGATTGAGCTTCACGTCGAGCGAGCCTTCCGTGGTGGGCATGAGCTGCTGCTCGCGCGCCGCCTTGATGATCCACTGGCGTGTCTGACGCACGCCGGCCACGTACATCTTGATCGTCTTGGTGTCGTAGTAGCTGCTGTAGCGCTTGAGGATGCTGCGCGCATGCTCCTGGTCGCGGATGAGATCGCGATCGAAAATGCCGGGGCCTGTGGAGAAGATCCGCGGGCCGATGATCTGACCGGCATCGACCATGTCCTGATATGTGAGCACGTCGGTCGTGGCGGTTTGCGGATCGCGCGTGGTGGTCACGCCGTACGCGAGATTCGCCAGATACGCCCACGGCTGCGTTTCGTGAATGGTGCCGCGTTCGGCGCGCAGGTGCGCATGCGTGTCGACGAAGCCGGGGATCACGGTGGCGCCGGCCAGATCCATCTCGGTCGCCCCAGCAGGCACGGTCACGCTGCCCGAGGCGCCAACCGCGGTGATGCGATTGCTCGTGATGACGAGGTCACCACGGGCGATGATTTCGTCACCCTTCATGGTGATCATGCGCGCGTTGCGCAGCACCACGGTCCCCCGAGGGATGTCGCGCGTGGCCTGCACCAGCACGCGCTTCTCGGCAGGCGCGTACGGCCGCGGACGCAGACTATCGGCCACGGTGGAGTCACGGCGCGACGCGGCGATCGCAGCGTCACGCACCGCCGCCGAGTCAAGATCGTATACCACGTGCGCATTGCCGATCGACCAGTGCACGCGCTTGCCGTTGCTGCTCCACGCCGGGAACTGTCCACCGATATCGGTGAGTCGCTTCACCGGCACGGCGGCCGTGTTCGGATCGGCCACGCTCACCGACGGCTGCGTTCCGCGAGGCGGCACGACCACCGTGTAGAAATCCTGATTTATCTGCGCCAACGCCACGTCGCCGCTGGGCGACATGAGCGTGAGTGTCGCCGACGGGCCCGGCGTGTTGGGCTCCTCGGCGTCGCGCTGCAACATGAGTTCCGACGGATTTACGTCGTGATCGTCCACGTTGCCGCCGGCGGCGGGCCCGGTCACGCGCAGGTGCCGCTGTTCGTCGCTGCCATCCCAGCGGATCGACACGAGTCCGTTCGCGTTGGATGACAGGTAGATGCGCGACGTGTCCTTCGAGAAGTGCGGCACGCTGCGACCGGCAGCCCGCGCGATCAGCGTGGGCTCACTGCCCCCGACGGCGGTGGGCGTGGCGGGATACCACACGATGTTCGTGGGCGCCGTCACGCCGGTCTGATCACGACGACCCTGCGCGGCGGTCTGCGTGAGCACGATGCGCGTACCGTTCGGCGACCACACCGGCTGACGCAGCGTTCCGACCACTTTGCTCAGCAACACCGGGGCCGCAGCTCGCGGTGACACCGCGGTCTTGTACAGGCGTCCGCCGTCGTCGGACCACGTGACCCACGCCAGCGACTTGCCGTCGGGCGACCAGGCCGGCTCCGACTCGATCGTGTTCAACGTGGAGACGCGCCGCGGCGTGCCGCCCGGGTAGTCCATCACGTACAACTTCTCGAGCGCAATGAACGCGAGCTGCTTGCCATCGGGACTTGGCACGGCGTCGCGTATCTGCCGTACGGTGAACTGCGCGCTGTCAGAGATCGGATACTTGAACGCCAGCTCCGGCCCGGCTTCGACCGTGGCCTGCACGCGAAACGGAATCTCCGTTTGCCCGCTGCCGTCGATCGCCACGCGCCAGATCTTGTTGGCGTAACTCGCGATCAACTCCTTCGAGTCGGGCGTAAAGCTCATGCCGGGGAGGGCGTCCAGTGGCGCGCGCGATTCCATCTCGTCGCGTTGCGTCGGATAGGCCAACCAGCGCTCTTCGCCGGTAGCGAGTTCGCGCACGCGGAGTCCGGTCTTGTCTTCGTAACGTGAGCCGTACACCAACCACTTGCCATCAGGGCTCAGCGTGGGGCGCACGGCCGATCCGTAGCGCGTCGACTGCACTTCGCGCTCGCCGGTGTCGCGGTTGTACACGTAGATCTGATACTGCGGGAACTGCGAGTTGTAGTTCCAGGCGCCGGTACGCTGCGTGTACCAGATCGACTTCCCGTCAGCGCTGAAGGCGGCACCGGCCTGCTGCACCGCGGTACCCGGCGCCGCGTTCGGCGGTGCCGTGTACAACGACATGCCGTTGCCACCGTCGGCGTGATACATCCAGAGCGTGGGGAGTCCACCGCGGAACCCACCCTTGCTGGCCACGATGTACTTGCCATCGGGCGACCACTCGGCCGACAGATACACGTTCGTCTTGCCGCGCGTGATGGCCTTCACCGTCTTCGTAGCGAGGTCCACCGCGTGCACGTTATCGGCACCTTCGCGATCGGAGATGAACACGATCGACTTGCCATCGGGGCTGAAGCGCGGCTGCGCATCGAACGCCATCCCGCTGGTGATGCGCGTCGCGTCACCCCCGGCGAACGGCATGGTGTACAGATCGCCGAGCATGTCGAAGGCAATCGTGGAGCCGTCTGGGCTCACATCGAGCGATAGCCAGGTGCCTTCGCGCGTGTCGAGGGAGAACGTGCGGCCCACTTCGAGCGGCAGGGGCTTCTCCGGAGCGCGTGCACCGGCGCGAGGGGCGGCGCCTTGTCCCTGGGCGACGAACGGGGCGGTGGTAGCGATTGCGGCAGCGCACAGCGCGCTGAATCGCCAGGGCGAGCGGGACATCAAGAGCCTCCGAATCGGGTGGAATGCGTGTTACGAACGTCCTTCACTCATCGCGATGACCGTCTCCCACTCGTTGGGCCGCACCGGCACCACCGAGAGGCGACCGACCTTCACCAGCGCCATCTCGCTAAGCGCCGCACTGTTCTTGATCTCCGGCAACCCCACGGGATTGGCCAACTTCTTCACCGCTTTCACATCGACCATGAACCACGTGGGCGTCGCCGCGTTCGAGTCGGCATCGTAGTAATCGTGCGACGGATCGAGCGCCGTGTGATCGGGATAGCCCTCACGCACCACTTCGCAAATGCCGACGATCGCCGACGGCTCCGCGTTCGAGTGATAGTAGAACGCGAGATCCCCTTTCTTCATGCCGTCGCGCAGAAAGTTGCGCGCGCTCGAGTTGCGCACGCTGTCCCAGCACGTGGTCTGCTTGGGCGCCGCCAGCAGATCATCGAACGAGAACACATCCGGCTCGCTCTTGATCAGCCAATACCGCATCTCACCCGGCGCGCGCGCCGAGAACGCGGCGGCCCAGGCACCCTTCTCGTACGGCATCGACTTCGGCGCCGCTTTCTTGGCGGGCGACTTCTTGACGGGTGCCTTCTTAGCGGGCGCCTTCTTGACGGGAGACTTTTTTTCGGGCATCAGGACCACGGTATGGGGCTGGCAACGACAACAGCAACAGCGGGAACACGGATCTCAAAGGGATATCACGGACATCACAGATAAGCAAAAGCGATGAATCCACGAAGCCTGAATCACGCGCGCGGCGGCTTATCTGTGTGATCAGTGCCATCGTTTTTCAATCCGTGTTCAGGCTGTTGCTGGTCGGTGGGAAGTCAAACGGCCATAGCTGCGGCGGAAACGCCCGCCGACCGCCCCGTGGCCCACGCCCACAAGAAGTTGTAGCCACCGATCGGACCGAACGCGTCGAGCACTTCGCCGCATAGGAATAGTCCTTTGTGTCGACGACTCTCCATCGTGCGCGGATCGATTTCACTCAACGCCACGCCGCCGCCCATCACCTCGGCCTTCTTGTAGCCCTCGTCGCCATGCCAAGGCAGGTCACCGCGCACCAGGATGTCGATGAGCCGCAGGCGTTCATCCCGACGCAGTTCGGTGAGCGGTCGGGTGGGCTCCACTTTGGCCTTGGCCAGCAGCGCCGACGCGAGGCGATCGGGCATCTCGGCCCGCAGCGCGCCGGTCACCGTACGCGCGCCGTGCGGCTTGAGCGCCTCTTCCCATTCCCTCTCGCCGAGCGCCGTCCACTGCACGTGCACCTTGGCACTGGGTGCATGCCCGGCGCGGGCGCGCACCGCCACGTGTGACACGTTGAGCACAGAGGGGCCGCTGTACCCATGGTGCGTGAACAGAAATCCGCCGCGCCAGGTGGCCTGCTGGAGTGCACTCTTGGCCGTCAGCGACACCGTGAGGGAAATGCCCGAAAGGCCGTTGAAGGCGGCGTCGGTGGTGGTGAGTGGCGTGAGCGCGGCGTAGGTGGGGTGCATCGTGTGGCCGAGGGCCTTGAGCATGTTGAGCCCTGCCCCATCGCTGCCCGTGTTCGGGACGGAGAGACCGCCGGTGGCCACGATCACGGCTTCGGCCTTGAGCACCGTACCGTCGTCGACCGTCACCTCCCAGGCCCCGTTCACCGGCGCGATGTCCACCACTCGCGATTCCATGCGCAGACGCACGCCCACTTTACGCGCGTAGTCCAGCAGGCCATCGCGTACGTCGCGCGCCTTATGCGAGGCGGGGAAGAGCTTGACGGACTCGGTCTCTTCCTCGAGGGGGATGCCCAGAGTGTCCTCGAAGAAGGCGCGCTGCTCGGCCAGCGGCCAGGCGCGTACGATCTTCTTGAGCAGATTTGGTGAGGAATCCGTCACGAAACGCGACTCGTCGACCCGCAACGGGAGCACATTGCAGCGACCGCCACCGCTGATCAGGATCTTACGACCGCCGTCACGCGTTCCCTCGATCAACAGCGTGTCCGCGCCTTCTGACGCCGCAAAGATGGCCGCCATCGACCCGGCCGCCCCTGCCCCGATTACAATCACCCGCCGCATACGCACTCCACGCCTGTTGAGGAACTGCTGTTCAACAGGTAAGCTAGCGCATTCTCACGCCATGTCCTCTGCCCAGCGCCTCATGTCCCGTGCCCTCATCCCGCTCCTCCTTGCCGCGACCACGCTGCAGGCCCAGACGACCGGGCGCTCCGCCGACTGGCCCGTGTACGGCGGCAGCGAGGATCACACGCATTACAGTACGCTGAGTCAGATTTCGCCGGCCAACGTGAAGCAGCTGAAAGTGGCGTGGACGTTCGAGACGAAGGACGAGTTCACCGGCTCGGAGATGCAGGCGAATCCGATCGTGATCGACGGCGTGATGTACGCCACCACACCGAAGCTCCACGTCATCGCGCTCAATGCCGCGACTGGTGCGCCGATCTGGCGCTTCGATCCCAACAACGGGGCCGCGCCCACGTCGCGCATCCGCCATCGTGGCGTCGTCGTCACCGGCGATCGCGTGATCTTCAACTATCGTAATCGGCTCTACGCGCTCGATCGCAAGACCGGTCGCCCCATCAAGACGTTCGGCGACAGCGGATGGGTCGACCTGCGACAGGGACTGGGTCGGCCGGTGGAAGGGCTCTCGGTAAGCGCCAGCACGCCGGGCGTGGTGTTCGAGGATCTGCTCATTATCGGCAGTTCCGTGCCGGAGGCGCTCCCCAGCGCGCCGGGCGACATTCGCGCCTTCGACATCAACACCGGCAAGCTGCGCTGGAGCTTTCACACGATCCCGCATCCCGGTGAACCCGGCTACGAAACGTGGCCTCCCGATGCGTGGAAGATTGCCGGTGGCGCCAATGCATGGGCCGGCGTGACCATCGACACCAAGCGCGCCATGGTGTTCGCCGCCACCGGCTCGGCCTCGTACGACTTCTACGGTGCCAACCGACTCGGCGACAACCTGTACGCCAACAGCGTGCTCGCCCTCGACGCGCGCACTGGCAAGTACGTCTGGCACTACCAGGTGCTCAAACACGACCTGTGGGATCGCGATCTGCCCGCGGCACCCGCACTGGTGACGATCACACGCGGCGGCCGGAAGATCGACGCCGTCGCCCAGATCACGAAGACAGGACACACTTGGCTGTTCGAGCGCGAAAAGGGCACCCCGTTGTTCCCCGTGGAAGAGCAGAAGATGCCGGGCATCGCGCTTGGTGACGACAAACCGGCAGCCTCGCAGTTCTTCCCCACCATGCCGGCGCCATTCGCGCGGCAACAGCTCACGCGCAACGATCTCACCAATCGCACGCCCGCCGCGCGCGCTGCCGCGCTCAAGACGTTCAACGAATACAAAACGGGGCATCCCTTCGACGCGCCGAATACCCAGGGAACCATCGTGTACCCCGGCGTGGACGGCGGCGGCGAGTGGGGCGGCCCCGCGTTCGACCCGACCACCGGCCTGCTCTACGTGAACTCGAACGAGATGGCGTGGTTGCTCAAGCTCGTGCCGCGCAGCGACAAGTCACTGTACGCCGCGAACTGCGCCGGCTGTCACGGTGAGAAGATGCAAGGCTCGGCTGCCGGTCCCACGCTCATGGATATCGCCAAGCGTCGATCGAAAGAGCAGCTGGCCACGATCATCAAGGAAGGCACCGGTCGCATGCCGGCCTTCGGCACCGCACTCGAGGGCGGTGCGGTGAACGACATCGTGAACTACCTGCTCACCGGCAAGGACAACTCGGCCGCGCTAGTGGGAACCACGCCGTACATGCTGCCGTATCGCACCGCGTTCTTCGACATCTTCCTCGACCACGAAGGCTATCCCGGCATCAAGCCGCCCTGGGGCACGCTCAACGCGATCGACCTGAATGCCGGCACGATCAAGTGGTCGATCCCCTTCGGTGAATATCCGAAGCTGGCCGCCAAGGGCATCAAGAACACCGGCACCGACAACTACGGTGGCGCCATCGTGACCGAGAATGGTCTGCTGATCATTGCCGCCACCACGTACGACAACAAGATCCGCGCCTACGACAAGCGCAACGGCCGACTGTTGTGGGAGGCGAAGCTACCGGCTGCCGGCAACGCCACGCCGAGTACGTACATGGTGGACGGTAAGCAGTACCTCGTGATCGCCTGTGGTGGCGGTAAGAACGGCGCGCCGAGTGGGGGCACCTACGTCGCTTTCGCGTTGCCCTGATCCGCACAGGCGTTCGCATCAATGTCGTCACACCACGGAATCCCCCCTCGTCGGCGCCGTCGGTGCCGCGCATTCTCATGGGATGGGATACTCTGACTTCCTCGCGCGCGCCGTCGGCGTCAGCGCCGTGGCGTTCGCCTGTAGCGCCTGTTCGCAAGTCTCGTCCGATTCGGCGCCGACCAACGCCGCGGAACCGCAACGCCTTCCGACTGGCGCCATGCTCGACCCCGCCGGCGCCCGGTCCGACGTAGGCAGCTTTCCGCTCGCCGTCGTCGCGTCACCGGACTCGGCATATCTGCTGCTGCTCCTCAATGGTTGGCGACAGCAGGGCGTTCAGGTAGTCGACCGGCGCACGGGTGCCGTCGTGCAAACCGCCGAGCAGTCGGCCGCATTCATCGGGCTCGCCTTCTCGCCCGATGGACGCACGCTGTACGCATCCGGCGGAAACACGGATGCGGTCTATCGCTATGGCTGGAACGGCAAACGACTCGCGCGAAAAGACTCGCTCACCATCCGCACGAAGTGGAATGCGCGCGCGTCCGGCACGAGCTACCCGGCGGGACTCGCCGTGAGCCGAGACGGACGACGTCTCTATGTCACCGAGAATCTGGCCGACTCGGTGGCCATCGTCGACCTCGCCTCGGGCGCCGTCATCCAACGCGTGGCGTCGGGACGCTATCCGTATGCGGTAGTCGTCGGAGCGAACGGCGACGTCTTCGTGTCGAGTTGGGGAACACGCGATGTGCATGTGTTCCGCGAGCATCCGGACGGTCTCGTGGCCGAAACGCGTATTCCGGTGGAACGTCATCCGTCTACGCTGCTGCTCTCTGCGAATGGGGAGCGACTTTTCGCGGTGTCGGCGTCCACCGACGCCATCAGCGTGGTCGACACCCGCCGCCGCACGGTGGTCAGCACGCTGCGCGACCCGACGCCGGCCAATCTGGGGCAAGGCAGCACCCCGATGGGACTTCAGCTCTCCGGTGACGGCGCCACACTCTACGTCACGGAAGGTGACAACAATGCCGTGGCGGTGTTCGCGCTTAGCGCCGCAACGGCTGGACGCGGCAGCGGCGTGAAAGACTCGCTGTTAGGGCGTGCGCCCGTGGGGTGGTATCCGGTCGCCGCCGCGATCGTCGGTGACACGCTGCACGTGGTCGACGCCAAGGGACGCGGCACGGCACCGAATCCGCGACTACCGCAGCCGGGCGCGACCGACGCCGCCGCGAGGGCCGTGAGCTACACCGCCGGACAGATCAACGGAACGATCACCCGTCTCGCGGTGGCCGACCTTGGCGGCAGTAGGCTCGAGCAACTTTCGGCCCGCGTCGTGCGCGCCAACCACTGGGAAAATCGGGCGACCGCGGCGGGCATGCCGCCGGTCACGCACGTGATCTATGTGATCAAGGAGAACCGCACGTACGACCAGGTGCTGGGAGACCTGCCTCAGGGCGACGGTGACACGAGCCTCGTGTTTTTCCCGCGTTCGAATTCTCCGAATCACCATGCCCTCGCCGAACGCTTCGGTCTGTTCGATCGCTTCTTCGTGAACGCCGAGGTGAGCGCCGACGGACACAACTGGAGCATGGCGGCGTACACGACCGACTATACGCAGAAGACGGTGCCATCCAACTACTCGTCGCGCGGTCGCAGCTACGACTACGAGGGCACCAATCGCGGTCGCGTGCCCTTGGACGACGGCGACGACGACGCCGCGGAGCCAGCCAACGGATACCTCTGGGACCTTGCCCAGCGAAAGGGGATCACCTTCCGGAATTTTGGTGAGTTCGTTGCCCCTGAGAGGACTACCGGCGCGGCGCCGGCAGGCTATCGCGGTCTCAAGCCCTTCCTGCGCGCCAATACCAGCCGCGCGTTTCCCGGATACGATCTGGACATTCCCGATCAGCGACGGGCGGATGTGTGGATTTCTGAATTGCAGGGATTCGCCGCCGCTGGCGCGATGCCGCGATTGCAGATCGTCCGCCTTCCGAACGACCACACGTCTGGAGCGTCGGCCGGCAAGCCGACACCGCAGGCGTACATGGCGGATAACGACTTGGCGCTCGGCCGCATGATCGAGGCCCTCTCCAACACCGCCTTCTGGGAAAAGACCGCGGTATTCGTGCTGGAGGACGACGCGCAGGCCGGCCCCGATCATGTCGATTCGCACCGCTCGGTGCTACTGGTCATCTCACCGTGGGCGAGGGCGGGGCTGCATCGCCGGTTTGTGAACACGACCGACGTGATCGCGACCATGGAGACGATTCTCGGCTTGGATGCGCTGTCCCCGTTCGACCACTACGGCCGACCGCTTCGGGAGATCTGGCGCACGTCACCCGACGTGAGGCCGTATCGCGCCCTGACGCCGTCCGTGCCGCTCACCGACCGCAATCCCGGCCGTGGCCGCGGCGCCGACGAGTCACGACAGCTCGATCTGCGTTACGAGGACGTGGCCGAGGAGGATCTGTTCAACCGGATCCTGTGGCGGAGCATCAAGGGACCCGCCCACCCCTACCCCGGCCCAACGCGCATGTCCGCCGCGGAAGTGCTGCGAAGCTGGTAGCTTGTCGGGATGGCTCTCGTCTTCCCATTCGATCCGAACATCGAGCGCGCCGCGACCATTCCGGCGCGCTTGTACAACGATCCGGTGTATCTCGAGCTCGAGATGGAGCGTGTCTTCGCGCACAGCTGGCAGCTCGTGGGACGCGTGGACCAGGTGGCCGAACACGGGCAGTTCCTGACCGCACAGGTCGGGAACGACAGCATCGTCGTCCTGCGCGACGGCGAGACGCTGCGCGGCTTTCACAATGTGTGCCTGCATCGTGCGGGTCCGGTGGCGCACGGTTGCGGCAAGCGCAACACGCTGCAGTGCCGGTATCACGGCTGGACGTATGGACTCGACGGCGCGTTGCAGCGCGCGCCGGGCATGGAAGGCGTGGAATCGTTCCGCCCCGCCGACATGCAGCTCGTGCCAGTGAAGGTCACGACGTGGGGACCACTCGTGTTCGCGAACCTCGACGGCAAAGCACCGCCACTCGCCGACATGATGGAGGACATCCCGCAGCGGGTGCAGGCGTTCGGTTGCGAGCACATGCAGTACGTCACGTCGCGAAGCTGGGAGATCGCCTGCAACTGGAAGGTGTACGTGGACAACTTCCTCGAAGGCTATCACGTCCCGGTCGTGCATCCCGGCCTGCACAAGGAGCTCGACATGGACAACTACCGCGTGGAGCCACACCGGTACTTCTCCATCCAGCACGCACCGTTGCGGCCCGTGCACGGTGGCAATCCGGGTCGCATCTACGATCCGTCCACCACCGATTCACCCGAGGCCGTGTACGTGTGGATGTTTCCCAACATCATGCTGAACGTGTATCTCGGGCAGATGCAGACGAATGTCGTGATTCCCATGGGCCACGATCGCTGCAAGGTGGTGTTCGACTGGTACGCCACCAATCCGCCGGCAGACGCGTCGACGGATCCCTCATGGACGAAGTTGATGGCCTTCAGCGCCGAGGTGCAGGACGAAGACATCGAGATCTGCGAGACGGTACAGCGCAATTTGCGATCGCGCGTGTACGATCGCGGCCGCTACTCGGCGCGCCACGAGAACGGGGTGCACCATTTCCACTCGCTGCTGCACGAATTCCTGACCTGAACCCGCGCCGCTCGGTGCGCCCCGTGCTCGGTCGTTACCGCGCGTTGGCGCCGTTCACCGGGCCACCGTTGAAGAAGGCCTCCGGTGTCATCACGCCGTCCTTCTTGAACACCATGCCGTTCTTGAGCACGAACTTCACGTCGCGCAGCGCATCGATCGACTGGAGCGGGTTACCGGGCACGGCGATCAGATCGGCCCACATGCCCGGCTTGATGGGGCCGCGTGTGGTCGTCGTCTCGCTCACCTCGTAGCCGGTGGTCGTCATGGCGCGAAGAATGTCGGGCGCCGGAATGCGGGCAGCCTTCCACGTCTCAATGAACTCGATAGCCACTTCGCCACGCGTTTTGCCCGGCACGTAGTAGTCGGCGTCGGTGGAGAAAGTGATCGGTACCTTGTTCTCCCACGCATTGCGCAACATCAACACCGTTTGCGCGTAGCGTGCCTCGGTGGTGTGTCCAACCAGTGAGAGCGGCGTCTCGGTGCCCGCGCGGAAGATTCGCTTCTCCGCCATGATCTTGTGAATCGTGTCGTTCATGCCGTTATCATGGGCGATCGACCAGATCCCGGCATCGACGGCACGGTGTGCGCCGGCCACGGACTGCACGTGACCCTCGACCTTGAGACCGGCCTTCGCGGCTTCACGGATCACCAGCTTGATCTCGTCGGTGGAGTATCCCCACAGCTTGCAGTCCACACAGATCTTGATCACCCGCGCACCGACCAATGCGTTCTGTCGAACCGCTTTGACAATTTCGTCCGGCGTGTCGGCTTCCAGGTACTCGGGGTAGACGATCTTCCGATCGAAGGCCATCTCAGGATTGGGAGAAAACTGACCGCCCATCCCGCTAATGATGAGACCCGACGGAATGATGGTCGGACCGGGCACGAGGCCCTGCTCAATCCCTCGCCGGAGTGCGATATCGGCGTACTTGCCGTTGTTGCCCATGTCACGCACAATCGTGAAGCCGGACGACAACATCTGAATGCCGTTGGAGACGGCCTGAATCGCGCGGAGCGGCGTGTCGTCGAGGATGGTTGTGATGTAGTAGCTGTTGCGCTCCGGCACCTCCTTGTACGTCAGCGCCAGGTGGTTGTGCGCATCCACGAGCCCCGGCAACACCGTCAGCATGGACAGGTCGATCACCTGTGCATCCTTGGGGATCGCGACCGAGGGGCCGACCGCCAGAAAACGACGGTTCTGCACCAGGATAATCTGATTCAGGGCGACCGTCCCGGTGGCCGGATCGATGAGCCGGCCCGCTTTGATCGCGAGAATCGGGGCCGTACTCGCCACGGTATTGGCCTGCTGCGCCGCGAGTGGAAATGCGCTGAGCGGGAAGGCCGTCAGCGCAAGCGCAGCGACGGCACGGAGTGCGTGAGCACAGAGTGCGTGAGCACGGATCATGGCCTGTGGGATGAGAGGGCTGGGCAGCACGGCGGCGTGGTCAGCAAGGCACGGACACGCGGTCCTCGCCAGTATGCTGCGGTGTGGAATCTTCCGCCACCGCTACACCGCAGCCCGGCGATACTCGCTGTCGCCGTGGCGATAGCGCTATTTTCTCACGTCGCGAAACGCTCTCCCTAGATTCCCCGCATGTCCGCCCTCTTCTCTCCGATCATCCTCCGCTCGCTCACGCTGCGCAATCGCGTTGGCGTGTCGCCGATGTGCCAGTACTCCAGTGACAACGGCTTCGCGTCCGACTGGCATCTTGTCCACCTCGGTGCCTTCGCCACCGGCGGCGCGGGGCTCGTGATCACCGAAGCCACGGCCGTGACGCCGGAAGGGCGTATCAGTCCGCAGGATTTAGGCATCTGGGATGACGCGCACATTCCTATGCTGCGACGAATCACCGACTTTTGCCGCGCGCAAGGCGCCGTAATGGGTGTTCAGCTTGCGCACGCCGGGCGAAAGGCCAGCACGCGCCGCCCGTGGGAACGGCCCGGCGGCGCGGTGCCCGTGTCCGAGGGCGGCTGGGACAACGTGATGGCGCCCAGTGCCGTGCCGTTCTCGCCCGACTATCCGTCGCCGCATGCGCTTTCCCTTGACGGCATCGCGCACGTGATCGCGTCGTTTCGCGCGGGGGCGATTCGCGCGCTCGAGGCCGGGTTCCAGGTCGTCGAACTGCACGCCGCGCACGGCTATCTGTTGCACGAGTTCATGTCGCCGATCGCCAACCACCGCACCGACGCGTACGGCGGTTCTTTCGAGAATCGCATTCGCCTCACGCTCGAGGTGACCGACGCGGTGCGCGCCGTATGGCCCACCGAACTGCCGCTGATCGTCCGCATCTCGGCCACCGACTGGGCCGAGGGCGGATGGAACCTCGAGGAATCGGTGCAGCTGTCGGTGCTGTTGAAGGCCCGCGGCGTCGACCTCATCGACTGCTCGTCGGGTGGGCTGGCGTCGCATCAGCAGATCACGATCGGGCCCGGCTACCAGGTCCCGTTTGCGCGTCGCATTCGCGCAGATGCTGGGATCGCGACTGCTGCAGTCGGCCTGATCACCGACGCGGTACAAGCCGAACAGATTGTCGCGGACGGCAGCGCCGACATGGTGTTCCTCGCGCGCGAACTGCTGCGAAATCCGCGGTGGCCGCTCATGGCCGCCCATACGCTCGGCGCCAGCATTGCCTGGCCGCCGCAGTACGAACGCGCGCGTCTCCGGTAAACGGTCGTGACGACCAATCGACGCAATCACTATCGCCTGCTGCACGTGCAACCGGATGCGCCTGCCGCGGTCATCAAGGCCGCGTATCGGGCGTTGATCGCCACCCGTCATCCGGATGTGGGCGGCAACGAGTACGAGGCCGTACTGCTGAACGACGCGTACGCGGTGTTGTCGGATCCGGCAAAGCGCGCCGCCTATGATGCGCGACGGGCGGCGCGCACGGCCTCGCGGCACGGCACCGCCCAGCCAGCGGCCTCCGCACACCCGACACCACCCGCCCACGTGTGTCCGATGTGCCATCTTGGCCTGCCGTCGCACGTCGACCGGAACACGCGGTGCGCGCGCTGTCACGCGCCGCTCGCGCCCGTACGGGTCACCGGTTCGCGTGGGAAGCCGATGGATCGCCGGGGCATTCCGCGCGTCAGCAAGTCCGACTGGGCCATCATGTACGTCGACTGGCGCTCCGACGCGATCGATGTGCGGATGCGCGATCTCTCGCTCGATGGCATCAGTGTGTATAGCGGCCTCGAGCTGCCACTGCATCGCGTCGTGCGCATCGTCGGCCAGTCTTTCGATGTGGTAGCAACGGCGGTCGGCTGCCGGCGGCTCGACGCGGTGTTCACGGTCCACGCATCGCTGGCGAGCGCCCTCTTCGCCGAATCGACCGGCGGCTTCGTCTCGGCCACCGCCTGACGGCGGCGCAGCGGCCCAGCCGTGGCGCGCCATCTCGAGCATGGATTAGGAAGCCGCCAGCGTGGCACCGCAACATCAACGTCACCGTGCGCGGCATCGATCTCTCGAACGCGTCAGCCGGTGGCGGTCACTGACAGGAACGCCAGCAGTCGTGCGTTGACCGACGCCGCCGCATCATGCTGCACCCAGTGTCGGGCACGCGGCTCCTCGTGTCGCTCGAGCCTGGGCACCCACGCCTCGGTGCCCTCCGTAAGCACGGGCAACAGAAAGCGATCGCGCAGCCCCCAGATAAGCAGCGTGGGCGCCTGAATCGTGACCGGTCGCCTCGACCGAAGTTGGAGTAGCGCGCGATAGTAGTTGAGCGCCGCTGTCATCGCGCCCGGTCCGTCGAACGCGGCCAGGTACGCGGCGAGCTCCGCCTCGTTTTGCGCGGGCCC
The DNA here is from genome assembly GCF_013004105.1 of Gemmatimonas groenlandica. Lineage (NCBI taxonomy): Bacteria > Pseudomonadati > Gemmatimonadota > Gemmatimonadia > Gemmatimonadales > Gemmatimonadaceae > Gemmatimonas > Gemmatimonas groenlandica. Next base: position 4,350,845 of record NZ_CP053085.1, on the reverse strand, counting down.
GCCGCGACGCAGCACGCGGCGCAGGAGCCACCGGTTGCCCATCGTGAGCATCGCTTCGGGCAGCCACGGCAACTGAAAGAAGCCGATGTACCACGAGCGCCGCTTCTGCGCCCAATTGTGTTTGAGTTCACGGCGAAACGCGAGCGGGTGCGGCGCGTTCATGATCACCAACGACGACACGACCTCGGGGTGATGCATGGCCACGTGCCACGCCACCAGTCCGCCCCAGTCGTGTCCGACCACGGTCGCGCGTTCGGCACCCAACGCGAGCACGAGGGCCGCCACGTCGGCGGCGAGCACGTCGAGGGTGTACGCCTCGACGCCGAGCGGCCGCTCGCTCTCGTTGTAACCACGAAGGTCGGGCGCGACCACGCGATATCCCGCCGCCGCCAGGGCGGGAATCTGGTCCCGCCAGCTATACCAGAAATCGGGGAACCCATGCAGCAGGATCACCAGCGGTCCGCGACCCCGCTCCACGTAGTGCAGCCGAATGCCATTGGCTTGCGCATATCCATGCAGCATTTCGGGATGGCTATGCACTAACGTCCCCAGGAGAATACGCTGCCGTGCGCCTTCGCCGGACCGGTCGCGCCATGCGGCCACGTGGCGCGGTCGAAGCGGACGCCGGGTTGCCTCGCGCCGCGATCGCGAAACGTCGAATCGATGGCGAGCGCGCCGGTGGCCGCATTCATCGTGACCAGCTGTAGCTGCGACTCTCCATCATTCACGACGAGGCGCCCGGAGGGAGCATCGAGCGCCATCCAGTGCGGCTTGAACGTGCTGTCGAAGTTCGCGCGTGACAGCTCACGCGGATGCATCGCATCGCTCACGTCGAGGGACACGACGGCATGCTCGTCGGGGATCGTCTGCACCCACGTGTTCCCCACCAGCACGGGCACCGCGCAGTCGAGTCCACCGAAGGCTTTCACGAACTCGACCCGCGGCTGTGGCGAGTCGAGCGCACTCACGCGATAGAATCCGCAGGTGAAGGTCGCCAGCAGCACCGTCTTGCCGTCAGCCAGCGGGCGCGGTTCGCCGGGGAACAGATGGTGCTGCTCGTTGTACTTGCCTGTCGGTGCGCCTTCATGCTGGTGCCCGTCGCCACCCGCGGTTTTCGGCAGCGGGATCGTATGCAGCAGCGCGAGATCGGAGAGACGCCAGACCTGCAGGTGCGCACCATGGTCGGCCAGCATGTCGGTGCTGGTGGAGACCACGCGATCGATCGCCGGCAACACCGCGAGACTATACGGCCGCATGTCGAGCGTATCGAAGCCGGTGGAGCGAGCGCTGGTTTCGCGCACCAACCGCCCCTGTCGATCGAGCTCCACCAACCCGCCCGGCGGCGTGTTGTTGGTACCGTGTCCCTGAAACGTGCCCAGCAGATGCCCGCCGGTGAGTTGCACGAACGAGTGCGGAAAGCTGTACTCACCGACGGTGGTGAACGAGCCGAGCAGCTTGGGATTCGCCGCCTGGTTCACGTCGAAGCGGAAGGTGCGTCCGGCGCCAAAGCCGTTGGCGAACAGGATGCCGTCGCGCTCCACCTGATGTTCGGTGTGGTGCGGGCCTGTCCCCTTCGCGCCGACCGGCACCGTGGAAATGACCTGTGCGTACGTGGCGGATCCCCGTCGCACATCGATCACAGCCAAAAAGTCCGAGCTCGTGGTATCGGCATCGCCCGTCCAGACGTACAGGAACGACGCAGGACGTGCGGGTTGCGGTCGCGGTTGAACGGCATCCGACAGCGCCACGAGAGCCATGGTGCCCGCGAATACGGCCAGCAGGACCCACCGTGATGTCTCCAGCATGTTGCACTCCAAGGATTGTCTCGCCGGGCGAGTGGACGATTCCCCTCCCCACCGGTAAGCTCTCCCGCATGACCTCCCCCGCAAGACCCGTCTGCCTCATCACCGGCGCAGCCACCGGTATCGGTGCCGCCTGCGCCCGCACCTTCGCCAGCCACGGCTGGGACGTCGGCATCTGCACGCTCGACGACGACACCCGCGCCGCGGCCGAGTCCGTCGCCAGCGAATGCACGGCGCTCGGGGCGCGTGCGGAGGTCGTGCTGCTCAATGTCACCAGCGACGACAGCTGCCACGCCGCCGCGGCCACGATGCACGAGCGCTTCGGACGCACCGACGCACTGGTGAACTGTGCTGGCACGACGCGCTTCATACCGCACGCCGATCTCGACGCGTTGCCGGAGAGTGAATTTGCGCGCACGTACGACGTGAATCTCACCGGCACCTTTCGCATGATCCGCGCCTGTCGCGATCTGCTGCGCGAGTCGGGACGCGGTGCGGTGGTCAATCTCTCGAGTATCGCCGGCACGGCGGGGCTGGGATCGAGTGTGGCGTACGCCGCGTCGAAGGGCGCGGTGAGTACGCTCACGCTGTCGCTGGCACGCGCGCTGGCGCCGCACATTCGCGTGAATGCTATCGCGCCCGGTTACGTAAGCGGCGGACTGCCCAGTCGCGTGCTCGACGGCGAGCAGCTCAAGGCCGTTGAGGAGAAGTATCTCGTCACGCAAGCGTTGCCACGGTTGCTCGAGGTGACCGAAGTGGCGGCGTTGGCGTACTTCCTGGTGGCGGGTGCCCCCGGCATCACGGGCGAAGTGATTCGGATGGACAACGGGTTGCATCTCTATGCCTGATATCGTGGCGCGACCTCGCGTCGGATTCATCGGTACAGGGCTCATCGGCACGCCGATGGTGCAGCGGTTGCTCGAGTGCGGCCTATCGGTGTCGGTGTGGAACCGCACGCTCGACAAGGCCACGCCGCTGGTGGAATTCGGCGCCACGTTGGCCGAATCGCCGCGTGCGCTGGCCGAATCCTGCGATATCGTGTGCTTGTGTCTCACCAACACCGTCGCGGTACACGACGTCGTATTCGGACCGCAGGGCATCGACGCTGTGCTGCGCGAGGGGCAGCTGCTGATCGATCTGTCGAGCATCGCGCCCGATACCACGCGTGAGATGGCCGAGCGATTGGCCGGCACTTGCGGTGCACGATGGATCGATGCGCCGGTGTCGGGTGGACTGCCGCTGGCGCGCGCCGGCAGACTCATCGTGTTCGCGGGTGGAAACGCCGACGACATCGCGCGCGCGGCCGCGGTGTTCGACGCGCTGTCGCAGCGGGTGACGCACATGGGCGGACATGGTGCCGGTCAGTTGACCAAGAGTTGCAACCAGATGATCGTGGCCTGCAATCTTGTGACGATCGCCGAGATGCTCGCCTTCGCGAACAAATCGGGCATCGACGCGGCACGACTGCCCGGCGCGATGGCTGGTGGTTTTGCCGACTCCTTGCCGCTGCAGGTTTTCGGCCCTCGCATGGCATCGGGTGTGGACGCGCCGCGCATCGGCGGACTCGGAACCTTCCGCAAGGACATCGACCAGGTCGTTCGCTTGGCTGGCGAGTGCGGGGCCTACGCGCCGATGGCAACACGCGCGGCGGCGCTGTTGCTGGAAGCCAGCCAGGTCGAAAGCATCGGCGCCGATCCCGATGTCTCACGCGTCATCAAACTGTTCGTCGACCACACCGTATGACCAAGCGCTTCCGCTCGGCCAACATTCACGAGGGCATGCTGCGCGCACCGACGCGGGCGTTTCTGCACGCCCTCGGGCAGGATGACGACGAGATCGCGCGGCCGCACATCGGCGTGTTTCACACGGGCGGCGAGATGAGCCCGTGCAACATGTTGCTGCGCGATCAGGCCCTGCATGCGAAAACGGGGATCTACGCCGCAGGCGGCATGCCGCACGAATGTCCGGTGGCGTCGGTGTCGGATGGATTATCGATCGCGCACAGCGGTATGCGCTTCTCGCTGGTTTCGCGCGAGATCATCGCCGACAGTGTCGAGGCATCCACTCGCGGACATCAGTGGGATGGTATCTTCGCGATCGGTGGATGCGACAAGAATCTGCCCGGCCTCATGATGGGCATCGTACGCTGCAATGTGCCCGGCGTGTTCGTGCATGGGGGCGCCGCGCTGCCGGGCCATTTCCGCGGACGCGATACGAACATCGGCGAAACGTACGAGATGATCGGCAAGGTACTCGCCAACGAAGCGACACCCGACGATCTGCGCGAGATCACGCATTCGTGTCTGCCCACGGCGGGGTCCTGCGCCGGTCAGTTCACCGCGAATACGATGGGCATGGTGTCGGAGGCGCTGGGGCTCGCCCCCATCGGCTCGAGCATGATTCCCGCTGTGTACAGCGAGCGGGCCCCGCTCATGCGTCGGGCCGGCGTCGCGCTGATGAGGGCCGTGATGGGCGACGGTCCGCTACCGCGCGACATCGTCACACGCGTCTCGCTGGAGAACGCGTGCGCCGTGGTCTCGGCTACCGGCGGTTCCACCAACGCCGCGTTGCATCTACCTGCGATCGCGCACGAGGCCGGGATCCGTTTCCACCTGGACGACGTGGCCGCGGTCTTTGCGCGCACGCCCCTGATCGCCGACCTGCAACCCGGCGGCCGATTTCTGGCGCGCGACCTGTACCACGTGGGCGGCGCCGGCGTGGTCATGCGCGCGCTGCTCGAGGCGGGCGCACTCCACGGCGACTGCCTCACGTACACGGGGCTCACGCTGGCGAAGGAGCTCGAGAGCGCGGCGCTGCCCGACGGTGACGTGGTACGCACGGTGGCGAACGCCCGCTCGACCGACGGCGGCGTGACCATGCTGACCGGTAACCTCTGCCCTGACGGCGCCCTACTGAAGACCGCGGGACTCACCACCCTGGTGCATCGCGGTCCCGCCCGGGTGTTCGAATCGGAGGAGCACGCCCAGGTGGCGGTGCGCGACCAGCAATACGCCCGCGGAGACGTGCTGGTGATTCGCAACGAGGGCCCGCGCGGCGGCCCCGGCATGCGCGAGATGCTCGGCATCACCGCGCTGATCTACGGTCAGGGTATGGGGGCCGACGTGGCCTTGCTGACCGACGGCCGCTTCAGCGGAGCCACCCGCGGCCTGTGCATCGGCCATGCGGGGCCGGAAGCGGCCGATAGAGGCCCGATCGCCCTGCTGCGCGATGGAGATATCATCTCGATCGACGCACGGCCTGTGGCGCGCCGTATCACGGTGGAACTCAGCGACACCGAATTGGCCGAGCGACTGGCCGCATTGCCGGCGGCCGTTCCGGTGCGACTCGGCGGGGTGCTGGAGAAGTACACCCGCCTGGTCGGCCCGGCGCATCAGGGCGCGGTGACGCACTCCGGCGCGGTGGAGTGGCCGATGGACGGATAGGGTCGCGCGTCGGTGTTACGGGGATAGCAACAGAATAAACGGTTCCTGACTGACACGGATACGAACGGATAGCAACAGACACGATGGATCCGCTCCGCGTGATCACCGCGCGATCCGGCTCGCGAGCGGCGACCATTCATTGTTTCTGTTGTTTGATCTGTTGCTATCAGTTCCTACCGGTTCGTATCCGTGTCAGTCAGGAACAGTCTGTTTCCGTTTGTATCCCGACCGACGAGCGAACCCTAGTGCGGCGCCGCTGCCATGGCGGGCATGCACATCACAAAGATCTGATACCGCGTCTGCCCCGCCGGAACCTGCAGCTTGTCGTTCACGCGCTGCTCGGCGTCAGTGCCGAGCAGGGCTTCGGCGTTGATGTTGAACAGGCAATCCGACTGCTCCCAGCGGAACCGCAGCGATCCCTCGTTCGGGGAATCCCGCGGGTCAGGCGTGCGCACCCACTTCGCCGCGCGCAGCAGTTCGTAAAAGCGGACCGCCTCTTTGTTCACGCCGATCTCTGTCCCGCCGGCGGCGGTAATCCGGCACCCGGCTACCCGCTTCTTGGTGCGCCAGTCGTCGATCGTATCGACCTCGACCTCGGCCAGCATGTGCCGCTCGGTGCGCAGAAAGCGCGCGGCTTCCGCGCAGGGCGCCGTGTCGGTCACGTGCGGCGCCACAAGAAGCGCCAACAGCGCAGCAATCACCATTGAGTCGATCACCCCCGCACCGTGGGAGCGGTGCTAGAATACGCGGAACCTTCACCAGCGCCGCACGGCGCGGCTCGTATCACTCTGTGGAGTCTAATACCATGCCCGTCGCCGGACGTGCCACGCTCGCGCAATTTCTGATCGAGGATCGCCGACGCGCCCCCGAGGCCACGGGCGACTTCGATGCGCTGGTCACCGACATCGCGCTCGCTTGCAAGGCGATCGCACGGCGCGTGGCCCATGGCGCCCTGCAGGGCGACGCGGGCGGTGCCGGCTCGCGCAATGTGCACGGTGAAGAGCAGAAGCCGCTCGACCTTGCCAGCAACGACCTCTTTCTACGCGCCACCGAGTGGGGCGGACATCTGGCCGGCATGGCATCGGAGGAACTCGAGCTCCCGTACGCCATCCCGTCGCACTATCCGCGCGGCAAGTATCTGTTGCTCTTCGATCCGCTCGACGGGTCGTCGAACATCGATGTGAACATGACGGTGGGCAGCATCTTCTCCGTGTTACGCGCACCGACTCCCGGTGCGCACGCGAAGCTCGACGACTTCTTGCAGCCCGGTTCCGCGCAAGTCTGCGCCGGCTATGCCGTGTATGGCCCCAGTACCATGCTGGTGATCACGATCGGACGCGGCACGCACGCCTTTACGCTGGATCCGGATCTCAGTGAATGGGTGCTGAGTCATGCGCATCTGCGGGTGGGTCCGTCGGCACGCGAGTTCGCCATCAACGCATCGAACAGCCGCTTCTGGGAGCCGGCCGTGAAGCGCTACGTGGACGAATGCCTGGCCGGCGTATCAGGACCTCGCGGCGTGGACTTCAACATGCGCTGGATCGCCTCGCTGGTGGCCGAAACGCATCGCATCCTCATGCGCGGCGGGGTGTTTCTGTATCCGCGCGACAGCAAGTCGGCTACGAAACACGGTCGGCTTCGGATGCTTTACGAGACAAATCCCATTGCGTTTCTCATCGAGCAGGCAGGCGGAATGGCTAGCACCGGTGAGCGCCGCATGATGGACGAACAGCCGACGGGGTTGCACCAGCGCAGCGGTTTCGTATTCGGCGCTAGCGAGGAAGTGGAGCGAATCGAGCGATATCACCGGGAGCTGGACGAGGCGTAGATCGCAAGCGTCGGCAACGGCAACAGCAACGGCAACAGCAACGGCAACGGCCAGAACACGGATCACACCGATATCACAGAATCAACACCGATAAGATGAAACGCGCTTTTTGCTTATCTGTTTTGGTTCTGTGCTTTCCGCGATCTCCGTGTTCTGGCCGTTGCCGTTGCCGTTGCCGTTGCCGTTTGTAGTTTCGGCGACTGGCGCTACCCGCCGATCGGCGACCCCGGACCGCGTGCCAGCCCTATCGTCGCAAACGCCGACGCGATCTCGTCGAGTGTGGCCGGTTCATCGATTGTGGGGGGCATCGTCCACGCGTCACCATCGGCGATCGCGCGCATCGTCTTGCGCAGCACCTTGCCCGATCGCGTTTTCGGCAGACGCGATACCACCAGCACTTGTTTGAGGTTGGCCACCGGTCCTACCTGATCGCGCACCAGCTGCACCAGCTCCGCCGAGAGCTCGGCGGCCGACCGCAACACACCGGCTTTCAATACCACGAGTCCCACCGGCAGTTGGGTCTTGAGCGCGTCGCGCACACCGACCACCGCGCATTCGGCCACGTCCTGATGGCTCGACAGCGCCTGCTCCATCGAGCCCGTGGACAGATTGTGTCCGGCCACGATGATGATGTCATCCACGCGGCCCATGATGAACAGGTAGCCGTCTTCGTCGATGTAGCCGCCGTCACCGGTGAGGTAGTAGCCGGGATAGCGCGTGAGATACGTCTCGATGTAGCGCGCATCATCACGCCAGAGCGTGGGCAACGTGCCGGGTGGCAGCGGCAGTTTGATCACCACCGCGCCCTCCTTGTTCGAGGGCAGCGCGCGCCCGTCTTCGTCGAGAATCTCGACGGTGTAGCCCGGCACCGGCTTGGTGGGCGAGCCAGGTTTCACTGGAAAGCTGGTGAGCCCCAGACAGTTGGCCGCTACCGGCCAGCCGGTTTCCGTTTGCCACCAGTGATCGATCACCGGCGTTTGCAGCAACGCGCGCGCCCAGTGATACGTGTCGGGATCGAGACGCTCGCCCGCGAGGAACAACGCCCGCAAGCACGACACATCGTACTTGGCGTAGAACAGTCCGGTGGGATCTTCGCGCTTGATGGCGCGGAATGCCGTCGGTGCCGTGAACAGCACGCGCACATTGTGTTCCTGGATGACCCGCCAAAAGCCGCCCGCGTCAGGCGTGCCCACCGGCTTGCCCTCGTGTACTACGGTGGTGCAACCGGCCAGTAACGGCGCATACACGATGTACGAATGGCCCACCGCCCAGCCGAAGTCCGACGCCGCCCAGAACACGTCGCCCGGTTCCACGTTGTACACATGCTTCATCGTCCAGAGTAGCGCGACGGCATGACCGCCGTTGTCGCGCACCACGCCCTTGGGCTGACCTGTGGTGCCCGACGTGTACAGGATGTACAACGGATCGGTGGCCAGCACCGGCACGCAGGGTACCGGCTCAGCGGTGGTCATGGCCTCCGCCCAATCGATATCGCGATCGGGCGTGAGATCGCAACGATGCACCTCGCGCTGCAGCACCACGCAATGCGCCGGCTTGTGCGCCGCCACCTCGAGCGCCTTATCCAGCAGCGGCTTGTACGGCACGATGCGCTGCACCTCAATGCCGCAGCTGGCCGTGAGTACCACCTTCGGCTGTGCATCGTCAATGCGGACCGCCAGTTCGTGCGGCGCGAAGCCGCCGAACACCACCGAATGCACCGCGCCGATACGGGCGCAGGCGTACATGCCGATGAGCGTCTCCGGCGTCATCGGCATGTAGATGATCACCCGATCGCCCTGCTCCACGCCAATCGAGCGCAATACGCCGGCACAGCGCGCGACTTCCTCTTGCAACTCGGCGTAACTGATCGTGCGCTTCGTGCTGGTGACCGGGCTGTCATAGATCACCGCCGCCTGCGCACCACGACCGTTCAGCACGTGCCGGTCGATGGCGTTGAAGCAGGTGTTCATTTGCCCGCCGCTGAACCAGCGGTACAGTGGTGCCGCCCGGTCGTCGAGCACGCGCTCCCAGGGTGTGTCCCAGTGCAGCGCCATCGCTGCCTCGGCCCAGAACTCCTCGGGATTGGCCTGGGCGGCGGCGTAGGCGAGGTCGTAGGCGCTCGGAGAGTCAGTCACAGTGCGGTCTCAGCCATTTCACGGGCCACGGGGTACGAAGCGGGATCGGCAGTCGATGAACGATTGCGGCGCCCAAGGTCTCGCGCCAGAGTGGTTTTCCCCCATACTTGTCCGTCATGTCCGGATTCTTCAGTCGACTCGCTGCGATGTTCGGTGCCCCTGCCGCCGGTGATAGCAGCTCTGCGCCCGAGATCGTGCGCACCACGCTGCGCGGCGTGCCTGTCGAAGTGATCAACACGCGCCCCGACATCGACACAACTGACGTGCTGGCGCGACTCGACGAATCACTGGCGCTCATCGGTACGTATCAGCCGTGGCGCCTGGCGCATCTGCGGCGTGACATCCGCGGCATCCGCGTAGAGCGCTTCGCCTGCCGCGGCGCCTTCATTCCGCAGGACAACGTGATCATCACCGAACTCACGTTTCTGGCGCGACGCGATATCAGCGCGGCACCGGTGGCCTCGTCGATCTTGCACGAAGGCGTGCATGCGCGCGTGCACGCGATGGGCGTGTATCGCACGGAAGCCGAACTGCCGCGTGAAGAGCGACTGTGTCGCCGCGCCGAGCTGGCATTCGGTCAGGCGTTACCGCCAGAACTCGGCGCACCGGTCGTGGAACGCGCGATGGCGAGTTTGTCGCTCGACGATCGCGGTGTCGCGCCCATCGTGGACTGGCAGGAAGCGCAGCGCCGGCAAGATGCCGCCGATCGCAACGCGTCGGCATAGATCCGGAATAGGGTAGCGCGCCACGGCGCGTGTCTTTCTCCAGGAGCCCGCGCTGCGCGATGGTATCTCCGCGCCAAGGGCCATCCCGACATATCACAGAGAGAGGCACCATGACGCACCACTCCACGCGATGGACGGCGCTGCTCGCGCTCGCCCTTGGGTCACTCACCGTTTCCTCACGCGCATCGGCGCAGATTGCCGTGGTGTCGCGCACGGCGATCGACGATGCCGTCCACGTCACCTTCGGGCAGCTGTGTGAAGACCGTTTCGTGATCCGCAACGACGGCACGAAGCCGGTGGATCTCGAGTACGCCGTCGAGAAGGGTACCGAACACACCAAGCTCACGCTTGGCGCGCGCGAACTGGTCGAACTTGAATCGAAGGCCAAGGAACCGCTCGAACTCTGGATCGGCGGCAAGCTGGTGGCCAAGGCCGAGAAGGAAAAGCGCGCGTGCAAGGACGTACAGGGCAACGCGTCCGTGATGGTCGCTCCGCTCGAAGTGGCTGCGACGGCCAAGGATGACAGGAACGCCTATGCCCGCGGCTATCCGTACTTCGACCCGTTCATGTACGGCGGTGGCTACGGCTACGGCGGGTTCTACGGTGGCCTCGGCTTCCGCCCGTTCTACACCGGCTTCGTCGGCGTGCCCATCATCGTGGGCGGACCGCGCGGTGGTGGCCGGCGCCGCTAGCGGGAACTTCCCGCCCCGATTCCGGCTATCTTCTGCAGCCTGCGTGCTGGAGTCGGGGCGGTCCGCGCTGCGCGAGTATTCCTTTCGGGAGACGTGACATGGTTCGTACACTCATTGCGGCGGTTCTTCTGGCCACCGTTTCGCTTACCTCGACCGCGCGCGCCGCGACGCTACAGACGGCCGTCTTTGCCGGTGGCTGCTTCTGGGGCGTCGAAGCCGTGTTCGAGCACGTGAAGGGTGTGAAGTCGGTCGTCTCGGGCTACGCCGGTGGCGCCGTGGTGAACCCAGACTACGAGACCGTGAGCAGCGGTCGCACCGGACATGCCGAAGCCGTAAAGGTCACCTTCGACCCGGCCGTCGTGTCGTACGAAACCTTGCTGGCCGTGTTCTTCACCGTGGCCCACAACCCCACGGAGCTCAACCGACAGGGTCCCGACGTGGGCACCCAGTATCGTTCGGCGATCTTCTTCACCAGCGCCGAGCAGCAGAAGAGCGCCACTACGGTTATTGCGCAGCTCACCAAGGCCAAGTCATTTCCGCGCCCGATCGTGACGCAGGTGGCGTCGCTCTCCAAGTTCTACGACGCGGAGACGTACCATCAGAACTACCTGTACAGCCACACCGACCAGCCGTACATCGTGTACAACGACCTGCCCAAGATCGACGCGCTGAAGAAGCAGTATCCGGCGCTGTGGGAGAAGACGCAGGGCAAGTAGGACACACTCGCGTAGTGTCGGGGCGCGGTCGTACTTTGGAGTGGTGATTCCTCCAGCCCCGACTCCGTGAACCCGTCTGACGTACACGCGCGCCTGACCACGGCGCTGGCCGGACGCTATCGCCTCGAGCGCGAGCTCGGCGCCGGCGGTATGGCCACCGTGTATCTCGCCCACGATGAGCGGCACCACCGTCGTGTCGCCATCAAGGTGCTCCATCCCGAGCTGTCGGCGGTCCTCGGCACCGAGCGGTTCCTCAAGGAAATCGAGCTCACCGCCGGGTTGCAGCACCCGCACATTCTGCCGTTGTTCGACTCGGGCAGCGCTGATGGACTGGTGTTCTACGTCATGCCCTTCGTCGATGGCGAGACGCTGCGCGCGCGACTCGAGCGCGAACGCCAGCTGCCGATCGCCGACGCCGTGCGCATCGCGCAAGACGTGGCCAGTGCGCTCGACTACGCGCACAAGCGTGGCGTCGTGCATCGTGACGTGAAGCCCGAGAATATTCTGCTGCACGACGGTCGTCCGATGGTGGCCGACTTCGGCATTGCCCTCGCCGTGAAGGAAGCCGGCGGACAGCGGATGACGCAGACCGGCCTCTCGCTCGGCACACCTCAGTATATGGCGCCCGAGCAGGCGATGGGCGAGAAGACCGTCGATGCGCGCGCCGATGTATTCGCGCTTGGCGTGGTGACCTACGAGATGCTGGCCGGCGAACCGCCATTCACCGGGCCCACGATGCAGGCGATCGTGGCGAAGGTGCTGGCCAGCGAACCGGTGCCACTCACTGAGCTGCGCAAGAGTGTGCCGGAACATGTGTGGGAAGCGGTGGCGACGGCGCTCGAGAACTTGCCGGCCGACCGGCACGCGAGTGCTGAGCGATTCGCGGCGGCACTGAGCGACAGCACGGCCGTACCGCGGCATGTCAGTGGTGCACGCGTCGCTTCGGCACGGGCCAGCCGTCCTTCCGCCGCGCGACGTGCACTCCCGTGGATTGGCGGTCTCGCCGCTGGCCTATTGATTGGCGCCGTGATCGCGAAGGGCCGTGAGCGAGGCACGGCCAGCGCCGCCGACCCCAACGCGCAGCCGATTCGATTTCTCGTCACCGCTCCCGATTCGCTCGAGCTCCAGGCGGTCTGTTGCGGGCTGATGATGCTGCTCTCACCCGACGGTCGCACGCTGGTGTATCAGGCCCGACCGGTCGTCACGGATTCGGTGGCCCCGGCGCAACCGCAACAGCTGGTCGTGCGCGACCTCGGTTCACTGACGTCCACCGTGCTCCCGGGCACCGTCGGCGCGACGTCGATGTCCGTGTCGCCCGATGGGCAACAGGTGGCGTTCGTCGCCAAGCAACGACTCTATCGCACGCCATTGCGTGGTGGCGCCGTCACCGAGGTCGTTCAACTGCCCACCGGATTCGTGAGCGGTAGCACGTGGCTCAGCAACGACCGCATCCTGGTGACTGTTGGTACGGCCATATACAGCGCCGATGTGCAGTCGTCGCAGCTGTCGACGTTCTTGAAGGCAGACTCCCTCGAACGACAGCCTGTTGGACCATCGGCAGTGGATGGCGGCCACGGCATGCTGTTTTCGTACAGTGGCCCTGAGCGCGTACCGTCGGTGCACTGGCTCCCGACCGGCTCCACCACGCCACGACGGTTGATGCCGGGTGCCACGCCCACCTACGTGCCGGCGTGGAGACGATTGCTGGTCAATCGCACCGGTGCGCTGCTGGCGTTTCCATTCGATCCAGTTACCGGAGACACCACTGGCCCCGCCGTGAAAGTGGCCGACGGCAACGTGCTGCGCTCACCCATTCTCGCGCACGCCGAATATGCTGTTGCGCCGAACGGTACCTTGGTGCTTGCGCGGCGGGAATCCGACGGCGCCGCCGGGGAATGGACGCCGAACAGCAGCATCACGATGCGACGCAACGGTGTGAATACACCGATTGTCATTCCCAGCAACGGCGCGTTCGTCTTGGGCAGCGCCTCGTTTTCGCACGACGGGAATCGACTGATCATGCCGTCGCGCAGCGGCTTCGACGGCTGGCGCGTGGTGATGCAGGATCTCCAACGCGGTGTGACGCAAACGGTCACGGGCGATGATTACGGTCGACTCCCGGCGTTCACGGCGCGCGACGACAGCATCGTGTATCTGTCGCGAGAACCGCTGACCTTCTCCGTGCGACCGTCCGACGGGAGTGGTAGTGCCGTCGCGCTTCCCGCGCTCACCAATTGGTCGACCGTGAACGAGATCTCGATGAACGGTGACTGGATTGCCGTGTCAGGCACCGCCGCCGTCGGAGCGACGAGCGCCGACATCGGTGTGTTCCGTCGGAGCGTGGGCGGTCCGGTGCAGCCCTATGCGCACACTGCCGCGCGCGAAGAGGCACCCGCGATTTCACCGGACGGACATTGGCTCGCGTATTCCGCGAACGTTTCGGGCGTTGACCAAGTGTACGTGAGTCCATTTCCGACACCCACCTCCCGCACGGCGGTGTCAGGAAACGGCGGACGGCTGCCGGTGTGGAGTGGGGATGGCCGCACGCTGTACTACGTCGACGCCAAGAACGCATTCATCGGGTTGCCGTTCTCAACAGGTGCTGATGGCACGGCAGCCTTGGGCGCCGCACGGACCATTTTCAATCGCGGCTACGTGCGCAACTGGACGATCTCGCCCGACGGAACGCGCATGATCTTCATCGATACGGCACAACTACTCCGGCTGCTTGGTCTCGAAGTCGTGTTGAATCTGCAGCCGGGACCTTGAAAGGCGTACAACGACGATGCTCCCACCAACTGCTCCGCGTTTCTTCGCGACACGTCGCGCGCTGCGCGCAGGCCTCGGCGCTATCGCGGTCGCCGTGCTCGTCACCCTGCGCTCGGCGCCACTCGCCGCGCAATCGCCAGCCAACCGCCCCAACGTCGTCCTCATCATCACCGACGACATGGGCTACGCCGACTTGGGCGTCTACGGCGCGAAGGATATCCGTACGCCGAACATCGATCGGCTGGCGCGCGAGGGCGTGCGCTTCACCGACTTCTACGCCAACGGCACCACCTGCTCGCCCACCCGCGCCGGGCTGATCACCGGCCGCTATCAGCAGCGCTACGGCGTGGAGCAACCACTCCCCGCGAACGGCGCCGCAGTCGCTGACGGCGAGCGGGGGCTCGACGCGTCGCCGTACTCGCTTCCGCGGTTACTCAAGTCCAGTGGCTACGCGACCGCGCTCGTGGGCAAGTGGCACCTGGGCTACGCACCCACGCAGAGCCCACTCGCACACGGCTTCGACTATTTCTTCGGCCTCAAGAGCGGCTATCACGACTACTGGCATCACAACGACAGTCGCGGCGCACCCGATCTGTGGGAGAATGATGCGCGCGTGGAGGTCGATGGCTACAGCACGGCGTTGATCGCTGACCGGGCGATTGCCTTCATCGAGCAGCACGCCAACGCGCCGTTCTTCATCGACATCGCGTTCAATGCACCGCACTGGCCGTTCCAACGCCCCGACACGCCCAGCAAAGCGGTCGGGAACGCACGCTTTCTCAAGCCGGCGGATTCACTTCCCAGCACGCGCGCCGATTACGCCAGCATGGTGGAAGCGATGGACAGGCACGTCGGTCGCGTGCTCGCCACCCTCGAGCACCGGGCGATCACTCGCAAGACCATCGTGATCTTCACCAACGACAACGGCGGCGAGTGGCTGTCGGACAACACGCCATTGTTCAATCGCAAGTATTCCACCTGGGAGGGCGGCATCCGCGTGCCGGCGATCGTGCGCTGGCCGGGGCGTATCCGCGCGGGGACGGTGACAGCGCAAGTAGGCATGACCATGGACCTCGCGGCGTCGGTGCTGGCCGCGGCGCAAGTCGTCGTGCCATCCGGCGCGCAGCTCGAGGGTATGAACCTCTTTCCCGTACTCGAAGCGAAGATACCCGTGGCCCCGCGCACGCTCTTTTGGCGGTCGGTGCAAGCCAAACGTGACATGCGCGCGGTGCGTGATGGCGACACCAAGATGGTGGTCGAGAGCAACCACACTTTTCTCTACGATATACGGCGCGATCCGGGTGAGCGGCATGACTTCGCCCGCATGCAGCCGGACGTCGTACGCCGACTGACCCTCATGCTGCAGGCGTGGGAACGTGACGTGGATGCCGACGCGGCGCGGCGGAAGTAGCGCGTCAGCGCGTCAGGCCGGACCCAGCACCTCGGTGAAGAACAGATCGAGCTCAATCACGAAGGGCGCAGCGGCACCCGCAGGCTGCCACTCCACGCGCTCGGCGTGGATGCTCGGGCGCTCGTCACCCGGCAGCCATCGCTCGATCAGGCGAGAGTCGAGGTCCACAATCCAGTACTCGATGTTCGCGCGCTGATAGCGGCCGCGCTTCACCACGCGATCGAATCGCGCGGTGCTGGGCGACAGGACTTCGACGAAAAGCAGCGGGTGGCCGCGCTCCTCGTCGGTACGCGGGCGCCGCCCGTCGACGAGTGGCACCACGTAGAGGTCGGGCTGCACGAGCGTGCGAGGGTCTAGGACCCAGTCGGACGGTGCCACGAACACGACGCCAACCCCGGCTGGGCGCAAGATCGCCTCCAGCGTGACGGTCAGCACGATCAACGCCGACTGATGCAGCGTGCGCGGCGACGGGCTCACCAGCAGCACCCCATCCACACACTCGTACCGTTGCGTCGGGTCGTCCGGCAGCGCCTGCACCTCGGCGGCAGTCCAGATACGGGGCATGAGCGCGGGCATGGCCATAGTGTGCCGAGCAGCGGGGGGAGATGGCAAGGGGTCACGACCCATGATGGACGTCCGCGGCGTACCGTGCATCATCGGTTTCCTGCCTGTGGTGGCGGAAAAACGCACGGTCCGCCCGCGGCATGCATTACCCCGCTCTGTCCGGCGCAGTAGACTCTCTGACATTGTCGCGCCCCCCATCAGCCCGCATGATCGACACCACCTTCCGTAGCACGCTGCAACACGCCCTTCCCGACACCCTCCTGCTCCAGCGCGAGCTTGGCGGCGGCGGCATGTCCCGGGTGTTCCTCGCGCGCGACGAGGCGCTGGGGCGCGAGGTGGTGGTCAAGGTACTCTCGCCCGAGCTGGCCGCAGGGTTGAGCGCCGAGCGTTTCACGCGCGAGATCAAGCTCGCCGCGTCGTTGCAGGAGCCGCATATCGTGCCGGTGCTGACCGCGGGCGCAACGGCCGATGGCCTGCCGTGGTTCACCATGCCGTTCGTGGCCGGCGAGTCCTTGCGCGATCGCATCGCCCACGGCGCACTCCCGGCTGCCGACGCGCTGGGCATTCTGCGCAATGTGGCTCAGGCGCTCGCTTATGCCCACGCGCGCGGCATCGTGCACCGCGACATCAAGCCGGAGAATGTGCTGCTGTCGAGCGGCACGGCCGTGGTGGCCGACTTCGGCATTGCCAAAGCGCTGAGCGCGTCGCGAACGCAGGCACCCGACGCCTCGCTGACACAGGCGGGCATGGCGATCGGTACGCCGGCCTACATGGCGCCCGAGCAGGCCACTGGCGACGTGAACACCGATCACCGCGCCGACATTTACGCGTGGGGCGTGCTGGCGTACGAGCTACTGCAGGGCGCACATCCGTTTGCCGATCGCACGACACCGGCGGCGATGACTGCGGCGCACATTGCGACACCAGCGCCCGTCGTCACCGCCGCGACTGTGCCTGCCGCAGTCCGCGCGCTGATCACGCGTTGCCTCGCGAAAGATCCCTCCGACCGGCCGGCGGGCATGGACGTGGTGCTCACCGCGCTGTCCACGAGCGCCGAGTCTCCTGCCGCCGCGCCTCCCGCTCACACCAGTCGGCGTGCCCCCGTGGCGATCGGCGTCGCCGCGATCGCCGTGCTCGCGGCCGGCATGGCGTGGTGGCGTTCGCAGGCCACGTCGCCAATGGCTGGCTCAGCGAATAGCGCCGCGACCGCGCAAGAAGCCGTCGCGTCGCTCGCCGTCATCCCCTTCGCGTCCGTCGGTGGCGACACGACGAACACGTTTCTCGCCGAGGGCATCGCCGACGAACTCACCACGGTTCTCTCGCGCGTACCCGGCCTGCGCCTAGCCGGCCGCGCCACCGCCGCGCGATTCAAGGGCTCGACGCTCACCGCGACGCAGCTCGGCGACACGCTTGGCGTGCGCACGATCCTGATCGGCAGCCTGCGACGCGCCGGCGACCGCGTACGCGTCACCGCCGAACTGAGCAACGCGAGCAACGGACGTGTGCTCTGGCAGGATACCTTCGAGCAGGATGCGCGCGACGTCTTTCGTATGCAGGAGCTACTGGCGCAAGCCATTGGCGCCCAACTGCAGCTGCGTCTCGGCGGCACAACCGTGAGCGCAGGCACGAGCAATCCGGAGGCGTACGAACAGTACTTGCGTGGCATGCAGGTGTATCGCAACCGCGGGCCAGTTTTTACCGACGCCGAGCGGTATTTCGACGCGGCCATTCGCGCGGATTCGTCGTTTGCGCGCGCGTGGGCCGGAAAGTCCATCGCCCTCATGGGCACCCCGTACTACGCGCTGCGCCACATGCGCGATGTCATCCCCGTGGCCCGCGTTGCGGCGGCGCGCGCGCTGGCCCTCGACTCGCTCAGCCCCGATGTACACATCGCGCTCTCCGCGATTGCCGCCGAGCAGTTTGATTGGGCCGGTGCAGAGCGCGAAGCGCGACGGGCCATCGCACTCGATTCCGTGAGCTCCATTGCGCACTGGCGGCTTGGCTTCAACTGGAGCAACCAAGGCCGGGTGGCGGAAGCGCTGGTCGCGTTCACGCGCGCCCGCGAGCTGGACCCGCTGTCTGGAATTATTCTGGCGTGGGAAGGAGTTACGATGGCGAGCGCCGGGCGATTTGATGAAGGCGTGGCCCTGGCGATTCGCGCGCATGACTTGGCGCCAACGGTGGCGCCCATTCAGACCATCATGCTTTCGGCGTTTGCCATGGCCGGTCGCCATTCAGAGGGCGCCGAGCGTGCGGCGAAGTTGGCCCCACTGGTGAGCGACCCCATGTACCTCGGCCCAATGGCCCGCGCGCTGGCCGTGGGCGGGCAGATGGGCGAAGCCACGCGCATATCGCAGCGCCTCGAACGCATGGGCAACGATGTGCGCGGCGTGTGGTACGGCCGCATGAGCTCGCGCCTCGTGACCGGCGATACAAGCGGCGCGCTCGCCGCGCTAGAGGCCGCGGCCGCGAGCGACGGCGACCTCGTGCCGTCGGTCATTCTCGCCAACCCGTGGTTTGACCCCATTCGCACCACGCCGCGCTTCAAGGCGGCGATGAAGCGGTACAACCTTGGAAACTCGCCGCTCGTGCAACCGCGCGGCGGGCGGCTTGGTGTTGTGCTAAAACCGAAACCGGGCTCCTGATGAGACCTCTCTCCGCCTTCGTCTCGCGTGCGTTTGGTGCCGCGCTGCTCTCGACCATCGCTTCCGTCAGTTCCGCTGCACAGTCCAGCATCGCCCCGCCCGCGCGATTCACCGACCCCGATCGCGTCACGAAACTGCGCGCCGCGCTGCCGCAGATCGACAGCGTGATGCGTGCCTTTGCCGCGAGCTCGCGCGTGCCAGGCATCGCCTACGGTGTGATCGTGGACGGCCAGTTGTTGCATGTGTCCGCGCTGGGATTGCGCGACGTGCCGAGCAAGGCGGCGGTGGACACCAGCTCGGTGTTCCGTATTGCCTCGATGACCAAGAGCTTCACCGCGCTCTCGATTCTGCAGCTGCGCGACGCCGGTAAACTGTCGCTCGATGATCCTGCCGAGCGATATGTGCCGGAACTGAAGGCCATGCGCTACGCGACGAGTGACGCGCCGCGTATCACCATCCGGCATCTGCTGTCGCACTCGGCGGGTTTTCCGGAAGACAATCCGTGGGGTGACCAGCAGCTCGCCGCCACCGACGCGCAATTGTCGGCGATGATCAAAGCGGGCATTCCGTTCTCGAACGCACCCGGCACGGCGTACGAGTACTCAAACTTCGGCTTCGCGATTCTCGGTCGTATCGTGCAGAACGTTAGCGGCATGCCGTACGCCCGCTACATACAGGAGAGGGTGCTGCGCCCGCTTGGCATGACGTCCACCACCATGGAAGCGCGCGACGTGCCGGCCAATCGCTTGGCGCACGGCTATCGTTTGCAGGACGGTGCGTGGCTGGAAGAAGCGGCACTACCCGACGGCTCGTTCGGCGCGATGGGCGGCATGCTCACGAGCAGCGCCGACCTGTCACGCTGGGTCGCATTGATGCTCGACGCGTGGCCGGCGCGCGACGGCGCTGAGTCGCCAGTGCTCAAGCGGTCGTCGCTGCGCGAGATGCAGCAGATCGCGCGCTTCGGCGGCGCGACGGCCGCGCGCAATGCGGCGGGTGTGTTGTCGCTGAATGCCGGTGGTTACGCGTACGGGCTGCGCTCGGCGTCGAACTGCCTATTCGCGCACATCGTGTCGCACTCCGGTGGCCTGCCGGGTTTCGGCTCGCAGATGCGTTGGCTCCCCGAGCACGGCGTGGGCGTCGTGGCGCTGGGCAACCTCACGTACACGGGGTGGACGGGTGTGATCGATCAGTCGTTCGAGATCCTGGCTCGCAGCGGTGGACTCAAGCCGCGAGAGCCGCAGCCGGCGCCGGTGCTGCTGGCCATGCAGAGCCAAGTCACGCGACTGGTGCAGGAGTGGAATCAGCCGCTGGCCGACAGCATCGCGGCGATGAATCTGTTTCTCGACGAGTCAGGCCCGCGTCGCGCGGCGGCGATCGAGAAGATGTCGAATGCCGTGGGCGGTAACTGCAAAGCAGTTGGTCAGATCTGGGCCGAGAACGCGTTGCGCGGCGTGTGGCGCATGCAGTGCGCGAACGGGGCGCTTTCGGTCGGCATTACACTGGCGCCGACGGAACCGGCGCGCGTGCAGCAGTTCACGGTGCTGCCGATGAGGGCGGACGCGGTGATGGGGCCGGCGCCGCTGTGTCGGCAGTGAACGGCAGAGTACTCAGTTTTCAGAATTCTGGCGCCAGACTTTGTATAGTGGTCAGCGTTCAGCAGCTACAGTCCACAGTTGCGAGAGTTTGACTGGCGGCGCATCGGACGGGCGAACCACAAATCCGCGCCGCGCACGTCACGAAGGAAATTCTCGAAACTGTGCACTGTAGCTGCTGAACGCTGAACACTATAAACAGTCTGACGCCTGTACCTGACCGTCTGTAATCAGTTCACTGATCCGTTCCTCCGCGCCCGCACGCGATATCGTCTCCACGCTTCCCACCCGTTGGCCACCAGTAGTCCCGCCAGCAGGAAGTACACCGCGCCCACCAGCTCGAACACGAGATACGACACCACCGCGGTGATCACGCCGAACACGATCTGATCACGCGCCTTGGGCGGTGACGTGGGCGGATCGGTCACCATGAAGAACGCAAAGAACAGCGCCGCGTGCAGGTCCGGCTCTCGGTACAGCTCGGCCACCTTCGCCGGATCGCCAACGAACGCGGTGAGCGTGAACAGCAGAAAGTGCACACCAAGGAACGCCAGTACCGCCGGCATCTTGTTCACACGATCGGTGATGAACACGCCGGTTACGAACAACGCGGCGATCGCGAGAATGGGCAGCTCGGGCAACGCGCCCCACCAGCTCTGACCCGTATCGAAGGCGAAATAGCTCACCACCAGCGCCAGCGCCGCGGGATTGAACACGTTGGCCGAGCGTCCGCGGGCCACGTACTTGCTGAGCACACCAATCACCGCAGTCATCGCCGCGATCTTCCACGAGCCGAACGGGCTCAGCACCATCGCCACCAACAGTCCCGTGAGCAACGCGCCACTCGGAAACGACCACTCCTTGTCGCGATAACGCAGAATCGGTGCGTCGACGAGCATCGCGGCAATGGCCGCGGCCGCGACGCCTGGTGCGACTACCGCAAAACCGCTGCGCGTGCCCGCGAGCGGGATCAGCACGGCGAGCGCGATCACCAGCAGACCTTTCGGTGTCTTGAAGAACTTCGTGAGCGACTTGAACGAGTTGCTCGGCATCGGCGACATGGTCGCGACCACTTCAGACATCGATCCAATCCGGCGTTGTGTGACGAACGAGCTGCGCATCCACGAGGCACGCGCGAAGGTCATGGAGTTCCAGCAGCGCGAGTCCCTCGGCGCACCCCAGTACAAAGGCCGCGGTGCCAAGTGCGTCGGCGACCATCGCGGTCGGCGCGATCACCGTGGCACTGATCACCTCGCGCGGCGACACGCCCGTAGTCGGGTCAAGCAGGTGATGTTCACTCGACGCCGAGTCGACAACCGCGCCGTCGGCTACACGCCGTTCGTAGTCGCCCGACGTACAGAGCGCGGCATCAGTGATCGCGACCCGCGTGAGCAGCGCATTCGGCTCACGCGGATGCCGAATCCCGATCGTCCAGGGCTGCTCAGCGGCGTTGTGTCCGCCGCAGTACAAGTC
The DNA here is from genome assembly GCF_013004105.1 of Gemmatimonas groenlandica. Lineage (NCBI taxonomy): Bacteria > Pseudomonadati > Gemmatimonadota > Gemmatimonadia > Gemmatimonadales > Gemmatimonadaceae > Gemmatimonas > Gemmatimonas groenlandica. Next base: position 4,329,050 of record NZ_CP053085.1, on the reverse strand, counting down.
GCCGCCGGCGTCAACGACGAAATTCTCGAGCGGCCTCAGCTCCTGCACCGCCATATCGATCGCGAGTCCTTTGGCCACGGCGCCCAAATCGAGCAGCAGCGCACGCTCCAACCGGATCGATCGCGCGGACTCGTTCAGCACCACATCGCGGAACGACACTGGCTCGTCGGCGGGCACCGCGGAACTCACCACGGCGCCATCGCGATAGTCGCGATTGAACCCGCGGGCTTCCATGCGCGCCCCCACGGTCGGATCGAACGCCCCGTGTGTTTCCTCGGCCACCGCCATGGCAAACCGCACCGCTTCAAACAGCATGGGTGACACCACGACATCGACACCAGGCGAAGCACACACGCGCCGAAGCTCGCTGTTCGCATCGAAGCGTGAGCACACCGACTCCACGCGATCAAACCAGGCGTAGGCGCGCTCGATGTCGAGATCACGCGAGCGTCGGGCGCGCGCACTGCGATCGTGACCGACCACGTGAATCGTGACCACAGTACCCATGCGCGGGCGCGAGGTGATCGCGGCACGCGCGGGCACGCCATCGAGCGCGGCGCGACTCACTTCGCCTGCGCGAGCGCCTGTGTCACCGCGTAGTAGAACGCATCCGAGCTCACCGTGGCGCCCGACACGAAGTCCACTTCGGCCGACTGACGCGCCACCACTTGCGGCACGAGCACGGCGATCCACGAGCACGAGTAGCGCGTGAGACACTGCGAGATCACGGTGTTCGTGATGCGTCCGTTCTGGATCTCGACCATCGCTTCGATATCGCCATGTCGCGAGGTGCCGCGGCCGAGGTACACGCCGTCTTTGTACGTCGTCTTGGCGGCCGACTTGGTAGCAGGCGCGGGCGCAGGTGCCGCAGCAGGCGGCGTCGGTGTAGGCGCCGATGTCGATGTCGTGACGGGCGCCGGCGTGTTCTGCACCGGAGCAGTCGCAACCGGTGCCGGTGCACTCGGCGTAGTCAGCGGCGCAACAACCGGCGGCGTCACGGCCGTCGGCGACGCGGGCACCCTAGCGGGCGCACTCACCGCTGGCGGCGGTGCGGTTTCAACCGTGGCGACCTGCACGGCCGCGGAAGGGGTCGTCGCAGTCGCCTTGGCATCCGAGAGCACGACCGCCGGCGACGACGGAGCGGGAGTCGTCGCGCCCATCCCACCCGCCGCGCCCGTCGCCGGAGTCGCCGCAGTCGGCGCGTCCACCACCGCCACCGCCGGTATCGCCGGAACCGTCGCCTCTCCCGATTCCCCGGCTGCGGTCCGCGCACCCGCCGCCCCTGCACCGGCCCGCGACGCACTGCGCGGACGCCGTTCGGCGCTCTCCGCCGCCATGCGATCTGCCGCCGACTTCGTTTTCGCGAAGCCGGCCGTGTACACGATCAGCACGGCCGCTGAACCGAGAGCGACCAGATTGTTGCCGCGAGGCTTGGACACGAGGAGAGGCGGGGCGCGGGGAACGGCGGGCGAACAGATCGGGCGGGTGACCGACTCTGCTTATATACGCCGCGTTTGTCCGCTCTGCTGCACCCTCTCCCCCGCCTCCCGTCCCCGGCTGCTACGCCGCGAACGGATTCTCGTCGGCGCTCGGGCCGTAGATCGACGGCACCGGCACTTCGAGCAATCGCAGATACACACTCAGCTGGCCGCGATGGTGATACCAGTGATTCAGCAGGATCGTGCGCAGAAACGCGATCCGCGGCATGGCCATGAGTTCGGCCCCGTTCGCGTGCACCCGCCACGTCTCGGCCAGCGCCTCGTCGGACATGCCGCTCAGCAACCGCGTTGCTTCCATCACGCTGGCATCGAGCGCGGCCAGCACCTCGGCGGTCGAGGCGGGATCGGCGTCACCGAAGCCCGGAAGCTCGGCCGGATTCTGCGAGGCGAGCGTTGTGACACCGGCGGGATTGTTCGCGAGGTGCATTGCCAGCTGGCCCAGCGTGCGCGACTTGGCATGCGGCGCCCAGCCCAGCTTCGCGTCGGGCACGCGTTCGAGTACGCGACGCGTTGTGGCCGATTCCATCTGGAGTTCCTGAATCAACGTGGCGGCAAGTGACATCGTCGTGATCTCCGAGCGTCAAGTGATAACAGCGAAGCGCGTCTGCACACGACGCGTCATCGCCGTCCAGCCGAGCGTGAGGTTGTCGCGGAAGCCCTCAGGGAAGAGCCCGAGCGCGGTGTGCCGCAGCGTGATCACCGTCTCGTCGCCGTCGGCGCGCAGGCGATACTGCACATTCGACGCGACCGCGAACGACATCATCAGTGGTCCGCTGATCTCGAGAAGGTTGGGTGAGCGGATCGCCTGCACCGTGCCCCAGCAATGGCCGTTGTCCTGCCCAAGATCGCGGTACCAACGTCCGCCGGGATGCGCCTCGAGCACCATCGGCATCGGCGCATCGGCCATGCCCTTGTTGTGCGGGCCGAGCTCCTCGAGCAACGCGGCGAAGGTGTCCTCGATCGACGCACGCACGCGTGTGTCCTGCGTGATGTCGAGCGTCAGGTCGTCGAGTGCGGATGCAACGGTGATCATGGGTGGTCTCCTGGTGGGCGAACGGCGGTGGAGGCGGTGCCCTCGGCACGCGCCTTGATACGCGACAGCTGGTTCTGCCAGTAACGCTCGAAGTGCCGTGTCCAATCGTGGATCGCCTTGATCTGCGCCGGATTGGTGCGGTAGTACGCGTGGCGACCCTCACGCCGCACGTCCACCAACCCGACCTCCAGCAGCACCCGCAGGTGCTTCGACACCGACGGCTGCCCCATCCGCAGTTCGTCTACGATCTCCGCCACGGGCCGTTCGGCCTCAGCCAGAAAGGTCAGGATGTCGCGCCGGCGCGGTTCCGCGATGGCGTTGAAGGGGTCCGACGTCGTTGGTGCGCGAGCCATGATTCCAACCTATACCCATAACGGAATACGTCAAGAGCGACCGCGAGGCCTTGCCAAAGGACTCGATCCTCGTACTTTACCCCTCAGCTAATTAACCATGTGGTAAACCATGCAAGACACGCTCAGTCAAACCTTCTCTGCACTCGCTGATCCCACCCGTCGGGCCATTCTGGCGCGGCTGCGACACGGCGAGGCCAGTGTGTCGGAGCTCGCCGAGCCGTTCCTGGGGCAGATGACGCTGCCCGGGGTGACCAAGCACCTCAAGGTGCTCGAGAAGGCCGGCCTGGTGACCAAAGGCCGCGAAGCCCAGTGGCGTCCGTGCACGCTCAATGCGGAGCCGCTCAACGACGTGGCGGCCTGGATGGACGAGTACCGCGCCCACATGGAAGCCAGCCTCGATCGACTCGGCGAATACCTGAAGACCGTCACGAAGACCGTCACGAAGACCACACCACCGTCAGCCCCCACCACCTCACCGGACTCCCCAGATGACCACCACGGATAGCGCCCTCGACATTGCCATCACTCGCATCTACGACGCGCCGGTGGCGCTCGTGTGGGATGCCTGGACCGATCCCGCGCAGGTGGCGCAGTGGTGGGGCCCGCGTGGCTTCAGCATTACCACGCACAGCAAAGAGCTGCGCGAAGGCGGGAGCTGGGTGTACACGATGCACGGCCCCGACGGCAAAGACTGGCCGAATTTCACGCGCTATCACGAGGTCGTGCCGCAGTCGCGGTTGGTGTACGATCACGGCGCGTCATCGGAAGACGCGAAGCCCATGTTCCGCGTGACGGTGCAGTTCCGCGACTTGGGGCAGCGCACCGAGCTCGATATGCGCATGACGTTCGCCAGTGTTGAAGAGGTGGCGCAGTCGCGCGCGATCATCAAGGCGGCGGGTGGTAACTCCACGTGGGATCGCCTCGCCGAGTACCTCGAGAAGCAGGCGACGCATCAAGAGATTTTCGTCATCAATCGCAGCTTCAATGCACCGCTCAACACCATGTTCGACATGTGGACCAAGCCGGAGCACTTCGCGGCGTGGCTACCGCCCACTGGCTTTACCATGAGCTTCTCGCACATCGACCTGCGCACGGGCGGCAGCGGCTCCTATGCGATGACGAACGGGCAATTCACGATGTACGGCCGCGTGGACTACCTGCTCGTGCAGCCGCCCGACCGACTCGAGTACACGCAGTGCTTCACCGATGCCGACGGCAATATCTCGCGGCACCCCGGTGCGCCCACGTGGCCGGAGAAGATGAAGACCACGGTGCTGCTCACATCCGAAGGAGCAACGCAAACGCGCGTGACGGTGCGCTGGGATGTGTACGGTGCAGCCACGCCGGAAGAAGTCGCCGCCTTCGTAGCGGAGAAGAGCGGCATGACGCAGGGATGGACGGGTTCGTTCGACAAGCTCGACGCGCTTTTGAGCGCATAAACCTCCGCGCTACTTCGCGACGAGCTCCATGATACGAACGCGCATACGATCCAATTCGCGCGGCGAGTAGTACCGACCGTCAGCCACCACAGCGACAACCTGGCGCGTGTTCGCGATATCAACCAACGGATTTCGCGCCAGGAGCACGAGGTCGGCCACCTTACCCGGCTCGATCGTACCCCAGCTGTCGGTTTTGCCGAAGTACCGCGCGGGATTGAGTGTCGCCGTCTGCAGCGCCTGTAACGGCGTGAGTCCGGCCCGCACAAACAGCTGCAGCTCGCGATGCAAACTCGCGCCCGGAACCAGATCGTACCCCGCCGGCGCGTCGGTGCCGGCCAACAACGGAATCTTCGCGTCGTACAATTGCTTGACGAGCGCGAGCCGGCGCGTGGCCCTTTGATTGGCCGCCCGAGCCGCTGAATCTGGTAGAGCCGCCTGCGTCTTGGCCGTTGCACGCCAGCCGTCCACCGCCGAACGGAGCCAATACGGGATACCGGGATCGTTCGCAAAATCGGACGAGGTACCCACGCTGTTGATCACGGTCGGACACTGCCAAACCATGTTTTGCGCGAGCGCCGCAATGAGCTTCGTGTTCGTATCGGTCACGCCAATCATGTGCTCGAAGCTGCGCTGACCAGCGCGCACGGCCTCGAGCCCCGTGATCTCACGCGGCACGTGTCCTTCAAAGGGAATGCCGATGCGTGCCGCCTCATCGGCCAACGCGAAGTACGCGTCTTTCGGAACGAGTGTCTGCGTCTTGATCAGATCGACGCCTCGCGCCTTGAGCATGCGAACGGCCGCGCGAGCTTCGTCGCCCGTAGTCACCTTGATCGCCGCCGCGTACCGTGTCGTAGGGCCATCGATCATCGGGCCCGACACCAGCATTCGCGGCCCGATGAGTTGGTGCGCGGCTACACTATCGCGTGCCGCCAGAGTTGCATCGAGATTGCTCCCCAAGTCGCGTACACCCGTTACGCCGTTCACGATGAACAGCGGGAACATGACGTCGTTGGTGGTGTGAAAACGCGACGTGTCGTTGGTGAAGTACGCATGCACGTGCATATCCCAGAGTCCGGGAATGACGAACATGCCCGTGCCGTCGATCGTCGCCGTCGCGCGCGTCGCTACGCTGGCATCTTCAATGCGCGCAATGCGCTTGCCCCCGACGACGATCGACTTGTTCGCTTGCAGTCGGCCGCTACTCACATCGACGATCGTCACGTTGTCGATCGTGACCGTTTGTGCGAGTGCTCGAGATGTCGGTAGCAGCATGCCGACGATGAAGCTCACCGCAGCTGACGCGATCAGGCGAATATTCATACGCGGTCCCACTTACTTGCCGATCTTGAGAATCGTGAACGAGCCGGAAATCACCGGCGCGGGGACTGCGCGTCCGCCAGCGGGTGCGGGAGGCACCGGTCCGCGCTCGACGCTCATCACGTAGATGTTTCCCGTCTTGGTATCAAGTGCCAGCGTGCGTGCGCCGCTCATGGTTTGAAGATTCTGCACCACTTCGAACGTGGTCGGACTCGTTTCCTTCACCACGGTCAACGTGCCGTTGCTGTGCGAGCTGAACGCTTCCATCGTTTTCGGATTGAACGCCGCTCCATCCGAAGGACCGGCCAGCGGCAGCTTGGTAAGAATCTTTCCGTCTGTCGCACTCAAGATCACCATGACGGGCTGTGGAGCTTGCCCCGGCGTACGACCCAATGCGCACGCAGCGAAGAGAATGTGATGCTTCGCGTCCAGTGCGAGGCCATTGCAGCGACCGATATCACCCAACGGGTAATGCGCCGTCGTTTTCATCGCGCGCTGATCGACCACCGCCACGCTGCCCGCCGAATCCTGCAACACCGCGTACAGTGTGCCCTTGCCGTCGGAGACGGTCTGCTCGGGGATACCACCGAGAGCGATCTTGCCGAGCACGTTGCCGCTGCGGGCGTCGAGCACGATGAGATCCTTCGTGGGATGACTCCCGACATACACCCGGTCGTCAGACGCGTCGAACCAGATCCCGTCGGCACTGAACTTCGGATTGGCCGACGGGGCGTCCGCATTCGGGTCGATGCTCTTGAGCATCTGCATCGACTTGGTGTCGAACATCGTGAGATCGGGATGACTGCTCGCGAAGCCGTGATGCGACTTCGCGTCGACCACCGCACCGTTGCCGCCACCATTCATGATCTCACCGAGTGGCGCGAGCGTTTTCAAATCAAACACGGTCACACGGCCGGGAATCGCCTCTCGCGCTGGTGTGCTGTCAGTGGCGGCTGCGCCACGCACCGCATTGCGCGTGATATACAAGCGCCCGTCGGTGGTATTCGCGTGGATGTAGTCCGTGCCGCCCTCCCCACCAACCCGCGCGCGCTGCAACACTTTGTACGGCCCGTCAGTGCTCGGCGACTGCGCGACCGTCGTACCTGGCGCGATGGAAATCGCCACGAGCGCGGCGAGGCGCAGCGAACCGAAGGTGAGTCGCATGAGGAATTTCCCGAGAAAGACGACGGAGACGTGGAGGAGGCAGGATCGTGTGGTCGTGATATGGCGTCCCTGCCTACATCCGTCAACTCGGCGCGCTCTCGCGCGTCGCGACTGACGCACGGTACGAACGCAAAACCGCGCGAACCTCGTGAGGTTCGCGCGGCCGTTGCATCGTGAGCGAAGCGTCTTACGGTCGAACTACGACGCTCAGGAGTGCGCCCTTCGTCTGGGCGAGCAGGCCGAGCTTGGTGGTGAGGCCGGTGTCGAGGTTCACCGTGTACAGCACCGACTTCTCCGAAGCCGATGTGCTCAACACGGCATATGCGGTTCCGGTCGCATTGCTGATGTCGAATCCGGAGAGCAGGCCGGCGTCAACGCCAAGCGCGCCCACCGTGACCAGCATGCCACCGTTTGGTCCTCCAGCGCCAAACTCCACCAGCACATCCTGCGCGGCATCGATGGCGTACAGTTCCGTTCCCGTCGCCGGGTTGGCGTCGTTGTTCGTGTAACCCAACGCCGTGAGATCCGGATCAGCGCCCGCGTTCACATCTCCCATCGAGTAGGCCAGCGGCACGTCGCGGATGGTCAAGCCGGACTCCACGTTGATGCGGAGATTCTGATTCGTGTTGCTGTGAATGCGAAGGCGATCCGCCGCCGGATTGAAGCCAACACCGAATGCCGAACCCTCCAAGGGAATGCTCAGCGTCACCGGCATGGTGGCAGCACCGGTGACGGGATCGACTTTGTACAAACGGCTGGCGCTGGTCACCGCGTACAGCGTGCCAATTTCGTTGACACCGTTGGCGCCGGTGTCGCTCGGACGGAAATCAATCCCGACGACCGTTTCGCCGTCGACCAGTCCCGTAATCGGCACGATACCCGTGGTCTGATTGCTCTTGTCGGAACTGAAGCTGACGAGCTCATTGTTCTCCGTGAGCCCGATCAAGGCCTCGCCAGAAGTAGCGGCACCGGCCTCTGCCGCACGCGCGCTGGCGGAAGAGATGTCGGTCGGCACGGCCGTGGGTGTTTCCGCGCAGGCGGCGAGGACGATCGCGGCCAGGAGGAAGGAGAGACGGTTCGTCATGAGAGGCTCGGGAGGGAGGGAGGAAGAAGCAGCACGGACGGTACGTCGCCAGACTCGTGCCGGATCTCTTCGTTCAACCGGTCCCGTGCACTCAATGGCCGAGTTCGTTTCGTGAAACACAAACAGCGCACGACCGATAATGCCGAGGCACTGACTGATTTGGCGGGCGCGCACTGGCGGTCGTCACGTAACATCGACGCCTAAACGAACGTGGGCCACAACGACACAAACCGCGCGAACCCGTGTCGGTCCGCGCGGTCGTGTCGATGCGTGTGGTCGGCGAGCGTGCTTACCGGTTCACGCCTTGGTCAGCAGCGGCATCAGCAGCGACACCAATCCACAGCCCTGCCCTCCTTACGGTGTGAACACCAAACGCGCGAACAGGAATCGCCCGTTCGCTCCGAACGGCGAGAACGGCGAGAACAGGCGCGTAGCCCCGGTGTTCTCGGGGTTCGACGCCGAAATGCGGTCGGGATATACGTCGAACAGATTGTCCACGCCCAGCGAGAGCGAGAACGACTTGTCGAGGCGACGTGTGACGCTCGCGTCGGTGATCCATCGACCCGTGAAATACTGATCGCTCGACGCGCGGGCCACCGTGGGTGCCAGCGCCAGGTCGGGACGCGTCCACCATCCGCCGAAGTAGGCCTGCTGCACATTCAGCGACCACGACGGCTTGGAGTACTGAACGTTGATGCGGGCCAGATTGCGCGGCTGCGCCTCGGTCAGGCGCGACCGCTCGACCCGGCCATACAGCTGCTGATTGAGCGCCGCCAGCTGCGGCGGCGGCGCTGCCACGCGCAGCAGCGACGTGCGATTGTGGTTGTACCCGAATGTGGTTGACAGCGAGGCGTCATTCTCGAGCTGCCGCACGTAGCGCAGCACGACGTCCACGCCACGCGTGCGCGTGTCCACGGCATTCGTGAAGTAGCGTGGACGCACGTCGCCACGGAGACCGAACGGCTCGATGATCGCCCGCACACCGGCGCCCACGAAATTTTCCGACAGCACGATGCGGTTGACGACTTCGATGTTGAAGTAGTCCACCGTCGTGCTGAAGTTGCGCACCGGCGACCACGTGATTCCTGCCGAGGTGTTGGTGGACTTCTCGGCTTCCAGTGGATTGGCACCCAGTGCCTTCGCCACCGGCAGGTCGACGGGCACCGTGTACACTTCGTTCGTCGTCGGTACACCACCCACGATCAACACGTTGGACGCGGTGGCGGAGTAGTTGGCCTGCCCCAGCGACGGCGCCCGGAAGCCCGTGTTGTACGCGCCACGGACGGCCACACCACGACCGATCGCGAATCGGCCTGTGGCCTTGCCGATCACGGCGGATCCGAAGTCCGAGAAGTTTTCGCCGCGCGCGGCCAGACCTACCGTGAGGCGCTTCGTCGGATTCCCTTCGAGATCCACATAGCCCGCGAACGACGTGCGCCCGACGTTGCGCTCGTCAACCGGGCGGAATCCGTAGAACAGCTGTGATCCCGGCACCGTGAGCTGCCCACGCTCGGGGCCGTCGAGCACGCGCACGCCGCCGTCGATGTACGACGTGCTGTCGCCCTGCAGAATGCGATAGTTGTCCGACCGGAACTCGGCGCCCACGGCCACGTTCACCGGTGTCGCGAAGGCCGAGATATTCACCGCACGCGAGAGGTCGATGTTCGTGGTGGACTGCGTCGAGCGCAGCATACCGGCATAGAACTCCGTGGGGCTGTTCACGCCCAACGTGGGATTCACCGAGTTCTTGACATCGAAGCGGAAGTTGTTGCCGCCGAAGGAGCTGCTGAGGTCCCACTGCCATCCCTTCGCCTGTCCCTTCGCGCCACCAGTGAGCGAGAGATCGAGCGATGTGCCCCAGATCTCTGGCAGGAAGCCGTTGGGGTAGAGCGCACGCACCACGGTACGTTCCGATGGACGACGCGGGAAGCCGAAGGCCTGCGATTCGCGCACCGTCCCACCGCCGAACGCGTACAGCGTGATGCCCGACGCGGTGGAGTAGCCGCTGTTGAGCATCAGGCCGCCTTCACGCAGCGCCGCGTCGCCATACCAGCTGTTGTTACGCGCCTGCGGCAGCAACGCCGGATTCACCCGCGCCACCGAGTCGTCGTTGAAATACAAGGGCCGCAGATCGGGCGTCGCCCGGTTGGTCAGCCCGCGGTCGCGATACTCGCCGCTCACATTGAGGAAGCCACGATCGCGAAACCCACGCGACCAGCTGCCGTCGGCCTGCGTCACGCCACCGTCGCTGTAACTCGTCTTGTCGTACGACGAGTTCACCTGACCGAAGGTGGTGGAAAACGTGGCTGGTGCGTTCTGCTTGAGGATCACGTTGACCACGCCTGCGATGGCGTCCGATCCATACTGCGCCGCCGCGCCGTCCCGCAGCACTTCGATGCGATCGATGCTCGACGCCGGGATCGCATTCAAATCGATGCCCGCCGATCCGCGTCCCACCGAATTGTTGGCGGCGATCACCGCGCCGGCGTGCCGACGCTTACCGTTGATGAGCACCAGCACCTGATCGGGCCCCATGCCGCGAAGCGTAAACGGTCGCTGTCCGTCCACACCGCCGGCGATTGACGAGCGCGGAAAGTTGAGCGAAGGCACCAGCATCTGCAGGATCTGCGCGGTCTCGGTGCGCCCGGTCTGCTTGATGTCTTCGGCCGTGATGACGTCGACCGGAACCGGCGCTTCCACCACGCTCCGTTCCTGCCGACGCGATCCGGTCACGGCAACCGCCGACAACTGCGCGGCCGACTTGCTGAGCGTGAAATCCACGGTCACGGTGGCGCCCGTCGCGACGCGCACGGTCTTGACGGCGGAGGTGTAGCCGATAAGGCGGGCGACGAGCGTGTAGTCGCCGGCGCTCAACACCAGCCGATAGCTGCCGTCGGCCTTGGCCTGCGTGCCGAAGGCCGTACCGGAGACGACGACGGTGGCACCCGTGATCGGGGCATTCGCGTCGTCGCGCACCACGCCGGTCACGATGCCGGTAGACTGGGCGACTGCCGGCATGGCGAACGCACACAGCGCAACGCCAAGTCCGGCCACGAGGGTTCGGAGCGGGAGAGTCATCATAGGGGCGGGGTGTTGGAAGCGCGGCCCGGTCTCAGGCGATACGGACAGACCGGCTCTCGGCGGGTGGGAGGCGAGAGGGACGAAAGGAGGGATTAACGCCGGGACGAAAGGTGTAACGGGAAGCTCAGCGGTGAGGTTCCCTGAGGGTTGGCGCACCAGCCTTCCGTACTGCACTCTTCCGCTGTGCCCAAACACTTTGCGATCTGGTGCGGCCTGACCGCCGCCGCACTCTGCGCCTGCCGCGGTGATACGCGCTCCACGAACGACAGTGCCGCGGCCACTGCGGCGGCCACCTCACCCGCTCCAGCCACGCCGGTGCTTGGCCCGGGCGAGGCCATGCTCCCGGTCACCGGCGGCAGGATCTGGTATAAGGTGAGCGGCACTGGCACAGGCACCCCGGTCATCCTCGTGCATGGCGGCCCGGGTATGGGCAGTTTCTATCTCAAGTCGATGGAAGGACTTGGCGTCGACCGTCCGGTGGTGCGTTACGACCAGCTCGGCGCGGGCAAGTCGGATCGGATGACCGACACCACGCTGATGGTGATTCCGCGCTACATCGAGGAGCTCGATTCGCTCCGTCGCACGCTCAAGTACGACAAAGTATTTCTCAACGGCAATTCGTGGGGCACGATCGTCGCCGTCGAGTACTACAAGGCGCATCCGGAGCACGTGGCCGGGATCATCTTCAGCGGCGAGGCCTTCGACATCACGGCCGCCGAGAAGGAAATCAACAAGTGGGTGGCGACCCTGTCGGATTCGGCGCAGAAAGCCTTCGCGCAGTACAACACCGACAAGAATCTCGAGGCACCCGCCTACAAGGCCGCCACCGAGGAGTTCTACGCCAAGAACGTCTTCCGGCGCCCGGTCAAAGCCGATCTCGACTCGATGTTCGCGATGATCGGTATGGACCAGTACCGGTACTTCCAGGGCGAAAACGAGACGATCGTGGTCGGCACGCTCAAGGGATACAGCGCCATGAGCATCCTGCCGACGATCAAGGTGCCGGTACTCATGACCACCGGTGAGTTCGACGAACTCGGGCCCAAGCTCATCGAGCAACACACGAAGCTCATCCCTGGGGCGAAGTACATCGTCTACAAAGACGCAGCCCACATCACGCAATGGGACGCTGCCGAGCAGAGTGTGAAGGACGCGCGCGCGTTCCTCGCGGCGGCGGACAAGAAGTAGTGGCGGACGCCTCACGTCGTCCGCGCGAAGAACAGATCGGGGAGCACGACTACGCGCGTGCGTCCCGATTCACGTGGATGGGCGAAGTGATCATCGGCGACGGCCACGACGCGCGCGCGGTTCGCGGCACGTGGAATCTCGAGTGGCACCCGCATGCGCTCGTGCGCCCCAGTGCGTCGTCCGCACTGATGCCGGAAGTGGGTGACGCGGTGGCATGGACGTCCCGCGTAGCCCGCCTCATGACGCTCGCCGAGCCGGGGCTGCAGCTGCGCATCGGTACGTCAGATGCCGATGGCTGGACGACGCTCGAGGTGACGGCGCCTTCGCACCCGGCGACCGTACTCGAATTCGATCGCGACGCGATGGCGACGGTGGCCGGTGTTCCAGCGATAGCGCTGCGCGTGTTCGCGTAGCGCCGATCGTCGCTACCCTACCACGCCTGAGCCTGACGCGCCAACGCGCCTGACACGGTGTTCAGGAGCGTCTCGATCGAGTACGGCTTCGCGATGAAGTTCGCTCCCTTGGACAGCGCCAGCGTCGGGTCGTCGAACGAGTCCGAATAGCCGCTACAAAAAATCACCGGGAGTGCTGGCCGTTCGACGGCCAGCCTGGCCGCGAGATCACGCGCCGTGAAGCTGCCCGGCATGATCAGGTCGGTGATCACGAGGTCGATGGCGTCGCGCTGCGCATCCCAAATGTGCCACGCGGCCTCCGCGCAGTCGGCCACGAGCACGGTGTATCCATTGCGGCTGAGCACCCGCTGCATGACTGATCGCAGGGACGCCTCATCGTCGACCAGCAGGATGGTGCCGCTGCCGGGTTTCGATTCGGCGCGCACGCTCGCGCGAACCTCGCGCTTCGGCGGCATGTCGCACGCCGGGAGGTAGACGTCGAACACGGTCCCGCCGCCATCGCGAGCGGTAACGCCGATCGCGCCACCGTGCAGCTGCACAATCTCGTGTACCGTGGCGAGGCCTAGTCCGGTGCCGCGGCCCTCCGCCTTGGTCGTGAAGAACGGTTCGAACATCCGCGCGCGCACGTCATCCGGGATGCCGCTACCCGTGTCACGCACCGAGATGCGCACGTATTCGCCGGGACGCATCGCCGCGCTGATGGCAGCAGCAGCAGCAACATCCACCGCCTGCCGCGTAGTGGCCATCGTGAGCTTGCCGCCGCCCGGCATCGCATCGCTGGCGTTCATGGCCAGATTGAGCACGACCTGCTCCAGGTGCTGCTCATCGCTCAGCACCAGCGGCAAGTCGGCCGCCAGTTCAAGCTCAACCGCGACATCAACGACGATCAATCGCTCGAGTAACCGGGCGATCGCCACAATCACACCGTTCACTGACATCGGGTGTGCCTCGAACCGGTCGCGTCGACTGAATGTGAGCAAGTGCCGGGTGAGTGCGCGACCGCGGTCGGCGGTGGCGAGAATCTCCTGAAGCAACTCCGTCCGCTCCATCGGATCGCTGCCCGTCAGCACCATCTCGGCGCTGACCGCCATCGCCGTCAACAGGTTGTTGAAGTCGTGCGCCACACCGGCGGCCAGCCGCCCGACTGCGTCAACCCGCTGGCGCTGGTGCCTCTCGTCGCGGGCTTCCCGTCGTTGGATCGCAAAGAGGATGGCACGACCGAGTCCGCTGCCGCCGAGCTCATTTTTCTGCAGATAGTCCTCGGCGCCCGAGCGCAGAGCCTCCTCCCCGCTCCGTCCGTCCGCGTTGCCGGTAAGCACAATGATTGGCTCGCCATGCGTGGACAGCCGACGCAGGGCGTGCACCGCTTCCAGCGCTTGCGCGTCCGGTAGCGAGAGATCGGTGACGATGACGTCGAATCGGCGCTCGGCCAGCAGCGGTGCAGCATCCGAAAGCCGGGTCACGTGGACAAGCTCGAATGCCGTCGATTTGGCCGCGAGCGACGACCGCACAAGCAGGGCATCCGACGGCGAGTCCTCGACCAGCAGCACGGCAACACGGCCCGCCGCGCTCCGTCCAATCTCGGCAGGTACGGCGGACGGACTCCCCGACGGCGCAGCGTGCGGCGGCAACGTGACCACCTCGAACCAGTAGCGCTCAAGCGAGGCCAGGGCCTCATGGAAGCGCCGGAAATCCACAGGCTTGGTGATGTAGCTATTGGCGTGTGCGGCGTAGGCGGCGGCCACGTCTTCCGGCGCGGCCGAAGTCGTCAGCACCACCACCGGAATGTGGCGCAACGAGGGATCGGCCTTGATGTGGACGAGCACCTCGCGCCCGTCCATGCGCGGGAGATTCAGGTCGAGCAGGATGAGGTCGGGACGCGGCGCATCAGCGTACGAGCCTTCGCGGCGCAGAAACGCCAGCGCCTCCACGCCGTTGGCGACCGTGTGCAGCGTGTTCAGCAGGCGCGCTTCTTCCAGCGCGGCCTTGGTGATCAGGCGATCGCTGGGAGAATCCTCCACCAGGAGAATCACGACGGCCGATTTGCCCGGGGCGGCGACGCGGGCTGTCATCGAGGCGCCGGCAACGTGAAGCGGAACTCTGTTCCCGCTCCCTCAACTGGTTCCACCCAGATCCGGCCATGATGCCGCTCTACGATTCTCCGGCAAAGCGCCAGGCCAACGCCCGTGCCTGGGTACTCCTCCCGCGTGTGAAGTCGCTGAAAGATCTCGAAAATCCGCTCGCGCGCGTCCGTCGGTATGCCGATCCCTTGATCCCGGATTGCCAGGATCCAGCTGCCATTTTCACACCAGCTGCGGATCTCGATCCGAGGCGGGGCGCTACCCGCATACTTGATGGCGTTGGACATGAGATTCTGAAACAGCTGCACCATCTGGCGACGGTCAACCTGCAGAGAAGGGAGCTGGCCGACCGTGACCACGGCGCTCGCTTCGGTCGCGGACAGGTGAAGGTTGCGACCCGCCTCTTCCACTGGCTCAGCGAGTGACACTTCCGTCAACTCGGCACCTTGCGTGCCCACTCGCGAATAGGCGAGCAAGTCGTCGATCAGACTTCGCATCCGATCAGCACCACCGACCATGTGGCCGATCAGTTCGTCGGCCTGCAGGTCGAGCTTGCCGTGGTACCGCTGTCGCAAGATCTGCGCGCAGCCGGAGACCGCGCGAAGCGGCTCCTGCAGGTCGTGCGAGGCAGCGTACGCGAACTGCTGCAGGTCCTTGTTGCTGCGAGCCAACTCGTCGGTTTGCGACCGCAGCTCGGTCTGCAACTCCATCGCCTCGCTCACATCACGGGTAAAGAACAGCATCCCGCCAAGTACATGATTCGCCTCGTAGAATGGTCGCGCCTCCCATTGCAGCCAGGTCGTCTTGCCATCGGGCTGCGGGAATGGGTCACCATCATGGCGATGCACTTCACCCGCGAGCACCTTTTGATGAATCAGCTTCCAGCGCTCCGGCAGGTGAGGAAAAACGTCGTAATGACAGCGGCCGATGACTGCCTCGCGCTGCAGACCGTAGTCGGTCATCCAGCGGTCACTCGCTTCCACATAACACACGTCCTTGTCGAGCATGGCAATCGCCGCCGGCGCGTGCCGAATGAACTCCTTGAGCTGCGCAGCGCTCTCCTCCTGCAGGCTAGCGGCGACCACCTCCGCAGTCACGTCGAAGTTCACGCCGATCATGCGAATCGGGGATCCGTCGTGGTCGAGGAAGCCGCGTCCGCTGGCGCGAAGGTGCCGCACGCCGCGGCTGCTCGGCCGCAATCGGAAGTTGGTGATGTAGCTGGTGCCGCTGGCGGATGCCGCCTGAACGATCGCATCGGCCTCCGCTCTGTCATCCTCGTGCACGGCCGATGTCCAATCGTCGTATGTCACCGGCGTGCCGCGAGGGATGTCATACAAGTCATACATATTGTCATCCCAAGTCAACGTGCCCGTCTCAACGGTCCAGTCCCAGATCCCGATGCCGGCAGAGGAGGCCGCTATCGCGATGCGCGCGGCTGCACGATCCCGCTCGCGGCGCGCCAGCGCCAGTTCGGTCACATCCTGAAGGGTGCCATACAGACGACGAACCACGCCCACATTGTCTCGCTCCGCGTATCCGCGGGCGACCACGAAACGTGGCGTCTCGGACGCGCCCGCAAGCTGCAGTTCCAGCTCGTACGGATCGCCGTGCTCTCTAGCGCGTCGGATCGCCGCCGACAACGCGATCCAATCGCGCTCTGTGAAGAGCGCGTGATGCGTGTCGAACGGCGGGGGCGTATCGCCGACCGGCAACCGGAAAATGCGAAAGAGCTCAGCGGACCAGCTGACTTGATTGTCATCGAGATCAAAGCTCCAGCTACCGGTGTGCGAAATCTGCTGCGCGGTCTCGAGCGACGCGGCCAGCACTCGCATCTTCTCCGCGGTGGCGAGCGCCGCCTCGGTGCCTTGGTGAATGCGCAGTTCAAGGTCAGCGTTCAGCGCCGCCAGCGCGGTCTCGCTGTCCCGGAGCTCCTGCACGTCGGTGTTGGTGCCGTACCAGCGGAGAATGGTGCCGTCCGGCGCGACGTCTGGGGTCGCACGGGTTTTGAACCATCGGTAAACGCCGTCGTGCCGACGGATGCGGAAGTCGAGATCGGCGGGTTCCTTCCGGTCAACGGCGGATGCCCACCCGGCAGCGGTGGCGACCCGATCGTCCGGGTGGATTTGCTCCAGCCACGCAGAGCCAAGCTGCTCCGACTCCGGAATTCCCGTGTACGCGACCCATTGCGGGCCGAGGTAATCGCACGGCCCGTCGCCACGACAGCTCCACACCAGCTGCGGCATCGACTCGGTAAGCGCACGGAAGAGGTCGAGCGGTAGCGTCATATGTCGAGCGGAAGGTGGGACGCACGAGGCGGGCCTTGCAGGCCGTATTCGCTCTGGTACTGCACGAGGCGCCTCGTCGCGTCCGCTCTACATAGCGCAGAGTATCGGTCGGTGCGAGTAAACGCGCAAGCAATGCGTTGACAGTAGGCGCCGACGCAAAACCGCGCGGACCGTTGCCGGTCCGCGCGGTCATGATGCGGATGATGCGACCAGAGGTTGGGTCGTGACGCGCGACTACGCCTTCGCCAGCAGCGGCACCAGCAACAGCGCCACGATGTTGATGATCTTGATCAGCGGGTTGATCGCCGGGCCCGCGGTATCCTTGTACGGATCGCCCACGGTGTCACCGGTTACCGACGCCTTGTGGGCTTCGCTGCCCTTGCCGCCGTGATTGCCTTCTTCGATGTACTTCTTTGCGTTGTCCCACGCGCCGCCGCCGGTGCACATCGATATCGCCACGAACAAGCCCGTCACGATCGTGCCCATCAGCAGTCCACCCAGCGCCGCGCCACCGAGCAGGAAACCGACAATGGGCGGGATGACGAGCGGCAGCATTGACGGGAGAATCATCTCGCGAATGGCGGCCTTCGTGAGCAGGTCCACCGCCTTGTCGTACTGCGGCTTCTGCGTGCCCTTCATGATGCCGGGCAGCTCCTTGAACTGACGCCGCACTTCTTGCACGACCGCACCAGCCGCGCGACCCACCGCCTGCATCGCCATGGCGCCGAACAGGTACGGAATCATGCCGCCGATGAGCAGGCCGATCACGACCTTCGGATCGTCGATCGAGAAGTTGACCGGGCTGCCCAGATGCACGCCCAGCTTGCTCGAGTAGTCGGCGAACAGCACCAGCGCGGCGAGGCCGGCCGAACCGATCGCGTAGCCCTTCGTGACGGCCTTCGTGGTGTTACCCACCGCGTCGAGCGCGTCGGTGATCTTGCGAATCTCCGGACCGAGATGGCTCATCTCGGCGATGCCACCGGCGTTATCGGTGATCGGACCGTACGCGTCGAGCGCGACGATCATGCCCGCCATCGAGAGCATCGACGTGGCCGCAATGGCGATGCCATACAAGCCGGCCAGATCGTAGCAGAAGTAGATCGCGGCCGCGACCACCAGCACCGGCGCGGCCGTCGACTTCATCGACACCGCCAGACCGGCGATGACGTTCGTGCCGTGTCCCGTCTCCGACGCCTTCGCGATCTGCCGCACCGGGCCGTACTCGGTGGCGGTGTAGTACTCGGTGATCACTACCAGCGCTGCCGTGAGGGCGAGGCCGATCATCGCGCAGCTGAACAGGTTCGTGCCCAGTTCACCGGGGAACATGGTGCGCGTCACGAAGAAGAATGCGATCGCCGCCAGCACACCCGACACGATGAGGCCGCGGTACAGCGCATTCATGATCTTGCCGCCCGGCTTCACGCTCACGAAGAACGTGCCCACGATCGACGCCGGGATCGACACCGCGCCGAGCACCAGCGGATACAGCACGCCGGTGTTGCCATAGGTGGCGAACGACAGACCGGCGACCAGCATCGCGGCGATGATCGTCACCGCGTACGTCTCGAACAGGTCGGCCGCCATGCCCGCGCAGTCACCGACGTTGTCACCGACGTTGTCGGCGATCACGGCCGGGTTACGTGGATCGTCTTCGGGAATGCCGGCTTCGACTTTACCCACGAGGTCGGCGCCGACGTCCGCGCCCTTCGTGAAGATGCCACCGCCGAGACGGGCGAAGATCGAGATGAGCGACGAACCGAACGCCAGACCGATCATCGGTTCGAGCGCCGCGCGGATCGCTTCTTCGCCCGTCCCGTTGCCGAGGACATACATATAGAAGCCAGCCACGCCCAGCAGGCCGAGGCCGACCACGAGCATGCCGGTGATCGCGCCGCCCTTGAAGCTCACGTTCAGCGCAGCGTTGAGCCCGCTGGTTGCGGCCTGTGCGGTGCGGGAGTTGGCGCGCACCGACACGAACATGCCGATAAAGCCGGCCAGCCCGGAGAGCACGGCGCCAATCGCGAAGCCGACGGCGGTCACCCAGCTGCCGAGACCGAAGCCGACGGCGAGAAAGAGCACCACGCCGACGATGGCGATGGTGGTGTACTGGCGCTTCAGGTAGGCGTCCGCGCCTTCCTGGATAGCGCCGGCGATCTCCTGCATGCGCGCATTGCCGGCGGGCAGCGAAACGATCCATCTGGCCGAAAGGATGCCGTAAACAATGGCAACGGCCGAGCACACGAGGGCAAGGACGAGAGCGTACTGCTCGAGCACGGGGTGTCCGGGGTTATTTATGGAGGGGAGGCCTGGGAGCCCGTAATGCAAAGGATCCCCGCAAATTCGTTCCTTGGCTGGGGTTAGGCCAGTCCCCAGAGTCTGCTTTGTTGCGATCTAGCAGGGACGGGACCGAATCCAGGACTGGACGGAGCGGACTGAAAATGGGAGGAACCGTGCCGAATTGTTGCCCATTCGCGACGTGGCCGATTCGCTCGCCACACGCCGCTCCGCGTACATTCCCCCCCGGCAGCTAGTCACGCCCCCTAGATAGAAACCTTCAGGAGATGGGAATGAAGCCGTGGTTCATGAAGTTCACGCGGGCAGCGTGGTTGCTCGCGTGCGGGTGCCTGCTGGCCCTTCCGACCGCCGCGCTCCACGCGCAGGGTGTCACCACCGGCTCGATGAGCGGAACGGTGAAGAGTGACAAGGGGGTCGTTGCCTCGGCCCGCGTCGTCGCCGTGCACCAGCCGTCCGGCACCACCTACCAGGCGACGACGCGCGCCGACGGACGCTTCCTCATTCCCGCCATGCGCGTCGGTGGACCGTACACCGTGACGGCCGTGGCGCTGGGTTACGAGCGCAACGCCCAGAGCGGCCTTGACGTCACCCTCGGCTCGTCCACCGACGTGAGCTTCGAGCTCAAGACGGTCGCGGTCACGCTGACCGGAGTACAAGTCACCGCCACGGGCGGCGCGCTCAGCTCGCGCATCACCGGCGCCTCGACGACCATTCCGCGGGAAGCCATCGCGGCGTTCCCGACCATCGGGCGCACGATCACCGACTTTACGCGCCTGACGCCCCAGTCGAGCGGCTCGTCGTTCGCGGGTCAGGACAACCGCCTGAACAACATCACGCTCGACGGTTCGTTCTTCAACAACTCGTTCGGGCTTGGCTCGCAGCCAGGTGCCCGCACGGGCGTGTCGCCGATCCCGATCGACGCCATCGAACAGATTCAGGTGAACATCGCCCCGTTCGACGTGCGTCAGGGCGGCTTCACCGGCGCCGGCGTGAACGCCGTCACCAAGAGCGGCGGCAACGAGTTCAAGGGCTCGCTGTATTACACCACGCGTAATCAGGGGCTGGTCGGCGACAGCACGGCTGGTGCGTTCTACAACAAGGGCACGTTCAAGTTCACGCAGCCGGGTGGCTACGTGAGCGGTCCGATCATCAAGAACAAGCTGTTCTTCTTCGTCGACTACGAGACGGACGAACTGACCCAGCCGGCCACCAGTTTCCAGGCGAACACCGGTGGGCAGGAGATCAAGAGCAACACGACGCGCGTGCTGCAGACGGACATCACCACGCTCAGCGCCTTCCTGAAGGACAAGTTCAACTACGAGACCGGTCCGGCGCAGGGCTTCAATCTGGCCGTCCCGTCGACGCGCATCATTGCCAAGATTGACTGGAACGTCAACGACCGGAACAAGTTCAGCTTCCGCTACTCCGATCTCGAGTCCAAGTCCGACCAGCCGATCTCGAACTCCAATGCGCTCGGCACGCTGGGCAATCGTCGCGACAATCTGAACTCGATGAGCTTCCAGAATTCCGGCTACGCCATCAAGGAGAACGCGCGGTCGTACATCGGTGAGTTGAACTCGCAGATCGGGTCGAACATGTCGAACCAGATCATCGCCGGGTACACCACGAACGATGAGAGCCGTGAGTCGAAGGGCACGCTGTTCCCGCTCGTGGACATCAACAACAACGGCACCAACTATCTCTCGTTCGGTTTCGAGCCGTTCACGCCGAACAACGTGCTGAAGTACAACACGCTGCAGTTTCAGGACAACTTCTCCATCTACACCGACAAGCACGATCTCACCTTCGGTGTGACGGCGCAACGCTACCAGTCCGACAACGGATTCTCGCCCGGCCTGCAGAGCGCGTACGTGTACAACTCGCTCGCCGACTTCTATACCGACGCGAACGGCTTTCTGGCCAATCCGACGCGCACCACGTCACCGGTGACGCTCGGCCGCTTCCAGGTCCGCTACAACAATATCCCGGGCATCGACGCGCCGATCCAGCCGCTGCGTGTCAACACGTACGGCGCCTACGCGCAGGACGAATGGCGCGCGACGCGCAACCTCAAGGTGACCGCAGGCTTGCGTATCGACCTGCCGGTGTTCGAAAACACTGCGTTCAACAACGCACAGGCCAACGCCCTGTCGTTTCGCGACGAGACCGGTGCGGCCGTCAAATACAACACCGGCAAGCTGCCCGACGCCAACCTGCTCATCTCGCCGCGCGTCGGCTTCAATTGGGACGTGGAAGGCGATCGTCGCACGGTCGTGCGCGGCGGTACGGGTATATTCAGCGGTACGCCGCCGTACGTCTGGATTTCCAACCAGCTCGGCAACACGGGCGTACTCACGGGCTTCGATCAGCGCGACAACACCACCACGCGCCCGTTCAACCCGAACCCGGAAACGTACAAGCCGACGACCGTGACCGGCGCGCCGGCGGCCACGTACGAACTGAACGTCACCGCACCGGACTACAAGTTTTCGCAGGTATGGCGCTCGAACATCGCCGTCGATCGTCGCTTGCCGTGGGGATTCATCGGTACGCTTGAAG
Source organism: Gemmatimonas groenlandica (assembly GCF_013004105.1). Taxonomy (NCBI): domain Bacteria; kingdom Pseudomonadati; phylum Gemmatimonadota; class Gemmatimonadia; order Gemmatimonadales; family Gemmatimonadaceae; genus Gemmatimonas; species Gemmatimonas groenlandica. The sequence goes on along the minus strand of NZ_CP053085.1, from coordinate 4,307,259 downwards.
GATTGTACGGCAAGGAAGTGAACGGCCCGTACTACATCAACGCGAACCTGCCGGCGGCCAACTCCGCCTTCACCGGCGCCGACACGCGTCCGCGCTGGACGGCGGGCAACAACCGCGTGAACAGCAACGTGACCGCGGCCTACGTGATCAGCAACGCAACGACGGGACACTCGTACAACATTGCCGGCTCGCTGCAGAAGTCGTTCACCAACGGCTTCTTCGCGAAATCAGCGTACTCGTACGGCGTGACCAAGAACTCCTACGATCCAGGCTCGACGGCGTCCACGAACTGGACGGCGAACGCGCAGGCCGGTGACCCGAACAACCCCGGCGTGCAGTTCTCGGCGTTCTCGCCGGGACATCGCGTGTTCCTCGCGGTGTCGTATCGCAAGGAGTATTTCAAGTTCGGCGCAACGTCGATCTCGCTCTTCACTGAAGGCCGTACGCAGGGTAACTCCAGCTACACCTTCAGTGCCGACGCCAACGGCGACGCAGCGGGGGCGAACGATCTGATCTACATCCCGCGCAACACGTCGGAGATGAACTTCCAGCAGTATGGCGTGAATGCGGCCGGCACCGTGGTCACCACGAATCCGGTAAAGGTGTTCACCGTGGCCGAGCAGCAGGCGGCGTGGGAAGCCTACATCACGCAGGACAAGTACCTTTCGGCGCGCCGCGGGAAGTACGCCGAGCGCAATGCGGTATTCCTGCCGGTGCTGTTCCGCAGCGATCTCGGCGTTACGCAGGAGATCTTCCAGAATGTCGGCGGCAAGCGGAACACGCTCGCCATCCGCTTCGACATCCTGAATCTCGACAACCTGATCAACAAGAAGTGGGGCGCCGGCGATCGTCTCGTGTCCAGCACGCCGCTCATTCCGCAGGGAGCGGACGCGAATGGCGCGCTGCAGTATCGCCTCCGCAACTTCGGCACGAACCTGCTCAACACCACGTACCAGCACACCGCCGGCATCTCGGACGTGTGGCGCATGCAGTTGGGTGTGCGGTACACGTTCAACTAAGCCGCTCCTCGTTGGGTCCAACGCGCCGTCACCTCCCAAGGTGACGGCGCGTTGTCGTTGGCGGCGTTCCTCTCGCGCCCGCTGGCGCGACGGTCTCTCCCCACTGAGATTCCGTGTGTCGTTCCCACCTTTGCCAGGAAGCTCCCATGTCCCGCCGCACTTCCCTGATCGCCGTCGCCCTGCCCACCGTCGCGATCCTCGCCGGCTGCACGCTCCAGCGTTCGTCGTCCAATCCGACGGCCGACGATCACATGGCGCATATGAATGCCGCCGATCGCGCGGCGCCGGCCGCGGGTGCCACCGCCGGTCAGGGCATCGCCGGGCTCCCCGCTAGCAACAACACGGCGCCGGCACGGCTCAAGGCGAGCCCGCGTCACGCCGAATGGGTCAAGATCGCGTGGGGAGCCGGGTCGGCCGACTCGATCATGGCGTGGGTGGTCTACCCCGCCAGCCCGAACAGCCGCGCCAAGGCGCCAGTGGTCGTCGTGGTGCACGAGATCTTCGGACTCTCCACGTGGGTCCGTGGTGTGGCCGATCAGGTGGCCGCCGATGGCTTCATCGCGATTGCCCCCGATTTTCTGTCGAAGGTGCGTGGCGGCCCGAGCAGCGTGGAGCTGTCGTCGGATTCCGCTCGCAAGCTCATTGCAGGCGTGAATGCAGCCGAGCGCAATCGCGCGATCAGTGCCGCCGCGAACTACGCCATGATGCTGCCCAGTGCGCAGCAGAAGTACGCCGTGATCGGCTACTGCTGGGGCGGACAGACGGTGTTCATGCATGCCGTGAACGGCGGCCTGAAGGGCTTCTCGGGCGGCGTGGCGTTTTACGGCCTGCCGTACACCACTGGCGGTACGCCCGCGACGGCGACGACGGCCGCGGTGCCAGCGAGCATCAACACCGACTCGATCGCCAAGATCAAGCAGCCGGTGATGCTGTTGAACGGCTCGAAGGACGCGCGCATTGCGGCCGCAATGCCGGCCCTCGATTCGATCATGAAGGGGCTCAAGAAGGATTACTCGGGCACGAACTACGAGGGTGCTACACACGGCTTCCTGCGCGCGCAGGGTGACCCCAAGGCCACGCGGGATGAAGCCGAAGAAGCGGCCAATCTCGCGGCTACGAAAGACGGCTGGCCCAAGACGATCGCCTTCCTCAAGAAGAACCTCGGCGTGAAGTAAGCGCCGCGTGTAGGTCTTCTCCCGCTGTCGACGCGAGGCTCGTGGTCAGAGCTTCTGCGTCGACAGCAGGAGGCTGGTCTCGGAATTGGCCACGCCCTTAATACTACGAATGCGACGCAACACCGCGTCGAATGTCTCCAAGCTGTCGGTGCCGATTTCGGCCACGATGTCCCAGCGCCCGTTGGTCGTGTACAGCGCCTGCACCTCGGGGTAGCCCCGCAGTGTGCGCAGGATCGCGTCCGAGCGATCCCCTTCAATGCGGTCGCCTTCCACCGCGATCGACATGATCGCCCGCACGCGATGCGCCGCCGCTTCCGGCGTGGTGCGCACGGTGAAGCCCAGCAGCACGTTGTCGGCGATGAGCCGGTCGATGCGGTTCTGCACCGTGCCCCGCGACACCTTGAGCTGTTTGGCCAGCTGCGCCACCGACATGCGGGCGTTTTCGCGAAGGAGCCCGATCAGGCGTAGGTCCTGTGCGTCTAGGTCTTTGAGCATATTGCCAAATTTATCCTGCATTTCGTCAGATAGTGAAGCATTTATGGCAATTCGTTGAACTTGTTGCTGTCACTGGCAATCGGCAGCTTGGAGTCATGAATGCGACCTTCGCCTCCCCTGCCCGCGCAGTAGTCAAACCGTGGACCGGCACCGTCCAGCTGATCGGCGTCCCCATGGACTTGGGCGCCAGCCGCCGAGGGGTGGACATGGGCCCGTCGGCCATGCGCCTTTCCAGCCTCACCGCCCAACTCGAGCGACTGGGACTCGCGGTGCAAGATGCCGGCAACGTGCCGGTGCCCGATCGCACGTCGCTCGCGAACGAACCGCGCGCCGTGCTCGACGCGATCACCGAGGTGTGCATCGATCTCGCCGACCGCACCGCCGCGGCCGTGCGCGCCGGCATCCGCCCGCTGGTGCTGGGCGGCGATCACTCGCTGGCCGCCGGCTCCGTGGCCGGCACCGCCACCGCCCTTGCCGAACGCGGGCAGCGCACGGGACTCATCTGGCTCGACGCGCACGCCGACTTGAACACGCCGCAATCGAGCTTGAGCGGCAATGTGCACGGCATGCCGGTCGCGCACCTTCTGGGCTTCGGGCATCGTCCGCTGCGTCAGCTGTCCACGGCCATTCCAGCGGTGAGCCCCGAGCATCTCGTATACGTGGGGCTGCGCGATCTCGACGACGCCGAGCGGGCGATGATCCGCGAACTGGGTCTGCATGCGTACACCATGCGCGACATCGACGAGCGCGGACTGCGCGCCGTGATGGACGAAGCGGTCAGCATCGCGACCGACGGCACCGGCGGCGTACACGTGTCGTGCGACGCCGACTGGGTCGATCCCGCCGAAGCGCCGGGCGTGGGCACACCGGTACGTGGTGGCGCCACGCTGCGTGAAGCGCATCTCGCGATGGAGATCGTGCACGACTCCGGCGCGATGGTGGCGATGGACCTGGTGGAAATCAACCCAATTCTCGATCGACAGAACCAGACCGCTGAACTGTGCGCGGAACTGATCGCGAGCGCGTTCGGCCGTCGGATTCTCTAAGCACGGAGCACACCATGACGTCGACCACGATGACCACCACCGACGAACTGATCGCCCGCGAAGACGCGTGGGGCGCGCACAACTATCACCCGCTCGACTTGGTGATCGATCACGCCGAGGGCGCGTGGGTGACCGACGTTGAAGGCAAGCGGTACCTCGACTGCCTCAGCTCCTACTCGGCGGTGAACCAAGGCCACTGTCATCCGCGCATTCTCGCCACGTTGGTGCAGCAGTCGTCGCGCGTCACGCTCACGTCGCGCGCCTTCCGCAACGATCAGCTGGGTCCGTTCTGCGAAGAACTCGCGGCGCTGTGCGGCATGGAAATGGTGCTGCCCATGAATACCGGCGCGGAAGCGGTGGAAACGGCCATCAAGGCCGCACGACGGTGGGGCTATCGCACCAAAGGCATACCTGAGAGTCAGGCCACGATCATCGCCTTCGAGAACAACTTTCACGGACGCACCACGACCATCGTGGGCTTCTCGTCGGAGCCGGCGTACAAGGCCGACTTCGGCCCGTTCGCACCGGGGTTCGTGCTTGTACCGTTCGGCGATATCGCGGCAGTACGCGCGGCGATGACGGCGCACACGTGTGCGGTGCTGATCGAACCGATTCAATGCGAGGCCGGTGTGCTGATGCCGCCCGACGGATTTCTGGCCGAGCTTTCGGCGTTGTGCACCGAACAACAGGTACTGCTGATCGCCGATGAGATTCAAACGGCACTTGGTCGCACCGGCACCATGTTCGCCTGCGATCATGATGGCGTGACACCAGACATGTACGTGCTGGGCAAGGCACTCTCCGGCGGATTCTATCCGGTGTCGGCGGTGGTATCGCGCCGCGAGGTATTGGGCGTGTTCGGCCCCGGCTCGCACGGCAGCACCTTCGGCGGCAATCCACTCGGCTGCGCCGTGGCGCGCACCGCGCTAAGCGTGTTGCAAGACGAGCATCTGGTGGAGCGATCGGCCGAGCAGGGTGCGTGGTTCCTGGAGCAGGTGCGTACGCTGCGTCATCCGGCTATCAAAACCGTGCGTGGTCGCGGCCTGATGATCGCGATCGAGCTGCACGAGAAGGCACGGCCGTATTGCGAGGCGCTCAAAGCGCACGGCATGCTGTGCAAGGAAACGCACGACACGGTGATTCGACTGTCGCCGCCGCTGGTGGTGAGCCGGGAAGATCTGGCGTGGGCGGTGGGACAGCTGCGAGCGGTGTTTGCGGGCTGACGCGGCGAACTGCTCAGTACTCAGTTCTCAGTGCTCTGGCGACAGGCGTCAGACTTGGTATAGTGGTCAGAATCGAGCAGCCGCAGTGCTCAGTACCGAGAATATCCTGACTGCGCGTGCGACGGCGGGGATGCGTTGGGGCGACGGCTCGCGACAGACCCCGCGAACCGTCAGCTCCACGAAACCCGCTCGGTACTGAGCACTGTCGCTGCTCGATTCTGAACACTATACCGATCAGAGTTCTGAAGCCAGTTCACTGAGTACTGAATCCGCGCGGTACGGCGCTGGAGCCGTCACTTCCGCGCTGCCGCTACTCCAGCTCCTTCCCCTGCGTATTCGGGATTACCGACCACGTAAGCGCCGCCAATAGATACGCCGAACCCGCTACCGCGAATGCGGTTTGAAATCCGCGAGACGTAGCCAATGACCCCACCGTAAACGGTGCCGCCGCGCTCGCGATGCGTCCGATGTTATACGTGAATCCCTGCGCCGAGGCGCGGATCTGCGTGGGGTACATCTCGGCCGTCACTGCACCGAAGCCACTGAAGAAGCCGGTGCCGAAGAACGCCACGAAGGGTCCGAGCAACAGCAGCAGCAACGGGTTCGACAACGAGCCGTACAGCGGCAGCAACAGGCTCGCACCAAGCAAGTACACCACGTACACCTTCTTGCGGCTCATGACGTCGGTGATGTACCCGAACGACACGTAGCCCAGCCACATGCCGAGTTGCATGAACACCACCAGCTTGGACATGGTGGCGGTGCTGAGACCGATACCACCCTGCGTCGCGGGTAGCGAGAGATACGCCGGAATCCAGCCGTTCATGCCCCACCAGCCGAACAGCGTACAGGCGTTCATGAACGTGACCGCCGCCGTGCGCTTGAACATCGCGCCGCGGAAAATGTCGAACACCGAATGCATGCGCTGCGCATCGGGAAGCTTGGCCGCACCAGTCCGCTTGGCGTCGAGACGCGCCGCGTGCAGCGACTTCCACGCGTCGGGCTCTTCCACGCTGCGGCGCACCCAGAGTGTGAAGAATGCCGGCAGGATGCCGATGAAGAACACGGCGCGCCATCCGTAGGTGGGCAGCACGAAGCCCACCACCGTGGCCGCCGCCGCGAAGCCGATCGCCCACGCGCTCTGCATGAACGCGAGCGCGCGTCCACGCGACTTGGCTGGCCAACTTTCCGACACGAGCGCGGCACCGCTGGCCCACTCGCCGCCCATGCCGAGTCCCAGCAACGCGCGGAAGAACGCGAACTGCCAGAACGTGTTCGACAGGCCGCAGGCAGCGGTGAACACGGAGTACAGCAGCACACTCGCAATCATCGAGCGCGTGCGACCGTAGCGGTCAGCCACCCATCCGAAAAACAGGCCGCCCGCCGCGCCGCCCAGCAGCGTGATCGAACCCAGCGCACCAGCCTGCGCCTTCGTGAGGCCCAACTCGGCGATCACCGCCGAGAGCGTGAGCGAGAAGAGCATCACGTCGAAGGCATCGAGCGCCCAGCCCATGGAGGCGGCGACCAACGCGCGGCGGGCCTGCGAGGGAGCAACGCGCCACCAGCCCATCAGGCCGGCGTCGGAGGGAGCGAGAGATGCTAGGCTCACGCGAGCAACTGCGCCGCAAACGTCGCCGCGTCGATATTCGCGCCACACACCACGATGCCGACGCGCTTCCCTTCTAGCCGTTGGCGTAGCGGATACATCAACGCCGCCAGCGACGCCGCACCAGCTGGCTCCACGGCAAGTTTCGCCGCACGGAACGTGAGACGCATCGCCTCGCGGATCTGATCGTCGCTCACCAGCACCACTTCGTCGACAAAGCGGCGGTTGAGCGCGTACGAATACGGCTCGCAACGCGGCGCACCGAGTGAATCAGCGATGGTGCGTACGGCGTCGATCGACTGTGGCGACCCGGCGGCGAAGCTCCGCGCCAGCGTGTCGGCGCCCTCGGGTTCCACCACGTACACCGCCGTGCTCGGGCTCATCTGCTTCACCGCACACGCGACGCCGGCGGTGAGTCCTCCCCCGCCCGCCGCGACGATCACGGCATCAAGCTCCTCGCCGGCAGCGCGCACCTGATCGATGAACTCCATGCCCACACCGGCGGTACCAAGCGCGGTCTTTGGGCCCTCGTACGGGTGCACGAACGTGCGTCCTTCGCTCGCTTCGATCTCTTCCACGCGTGCGAAGGCGGCGTGTACGTTCTCCACCAGTTCCACGGTGGCGCCCAGTTCACGACACACTTGCACGCGAAAGGCGTTCGCGGTTTTGGGCATCACGACCGTGGCGGTAGTGCCGAGTACGCGCGCCGAGTAGCCGAGTGAAATGGCGTGGTTGCCGGCGGATACGCCCACCACGCCGCGCGCGAGTGCGTCGGCATCGAGATCGAGCATCACCGACAACGCGCCGCGCGGCTTGAAGCTGCCGGTACGTTGGAAGAGTTCTTCCTTCAGCCACACGCGCGTGGTGTCACCCACTGCGCGCGACAGCGCGTCGTCGACCAGCAGCCGCACCGGCGTAGTGATCACGCGATCGCCGAGTCGTGCGCGGTTGGCGCGGATCGCCTCGACGGTCGGGAAATCGATCTCGACGTCCGTATTGTTCACCGATGACGTCACGGCGCCGACCGCTTGTACAGACCCACCAGCACACCCTTGCCGCGAATGTGCGAGGCCATGGCCGTCATCACCTCGCGCCGCGTGAGCGGTGGCGACATGCCCGTCGGTGCCACGTTCACCATGGCATCGAGCGCGTACAGCTCGAACACGTAGTGATGCGCCGGTCCGGTGGCCGGTGCCGCCGGGCCGCGATAGTACGGGCCCGTACCACTGATCTGGCGCATGCCGTTCGATGCCTGCGCGCCCTGCGGTACGCCCTCCGGCAGCGACGTGGCGTTGCCGGGGATATTCCACACCATCCAGTGCAGCAGGTCGTCGTAGCCGTCACCGATGGCCGCGTCGGCATCGTGCACCAGCAGCACGAAGCTGCGCGTGGAATCGGGCGCACCGCTCCAGCTCAGCGCGGGCGACAGATCGCGTCCGGCTTGCGCGTAGCGGGAGGGAATCATACCGCCGTCGGTGAACGCCGTAGACGTGAGCGTCATCACCTGCGTCGCCGGCCGACGCTGCGCAAACGCGCTGGTAGCAACGCACAGCGCCGCGCTCACGAGCGCAACGCGGGCCAGCGCCTTCGTCATCACGGCGCTCATGAGAACGACTTCGGCATGCGCTTCCGCCACACGTCGTACCGTGCTCGCAGCGTCTTTACCGGATTCAAATTCTCGCCGGCCTTGATCGCGTTCGGTCCACCCTGCTCCGGCTGCACCACCGTGAGATACATCGCGTAGGTCCCGTTGCTGTGCGAGTCGCCGCTGGCGTCGTTCGCGTTGGCCATCAGGATGTACGCGATGTACGATGTGCGTCCTTCACACGGACTCGCCGGGGCCGAGCCATCGGTCGGCAGGGGCGGACAGACACATCGGCTGTCACCGCCGTACTGATCGGCCGTTTCGAGTGCCGCCATCACGCGATCGGTGAGCGCGCCCTTGGTGTGCAGAAAAGCCTTCACCGCGTTCGGGATCACTTCACCCGGACGCAGGATGTTGCCCTGAATCGAGTAGTAGATCTGCGTCCCCGGCACGCGGCCCTGAATGTCTTGGCTCACGTAGCCGTTGGTGAGCCCCGAGTGTCCGGCGCTGCGCCCGGTGAGATCGAGGATACCGAACTGTCGTGATTGAAAGGCGGGATCTTCGGAGAGCATCTCGATGATACGCGTCGGGTCGGTGCCCTTCTGGAGTTCACGATACACCAGCATCTGATTGGCGTGCGTCCCGTCCACGCCGGCCTGACAGGCGGCGACACCCTTGCCGGGAACGACCACCGCCTGAATGCCCATGAGGAAGGCGTCGTTGTTGTTGACGCAGGTCGCCGAGGCGATGACGACACGACCGGTCGCCGCGTCGACGGCGATCACCGACCAGGTGGCATGGGCGACTCGGGGGACGGTCACCGAGAGCGCAACGAGGGCGACCGCGTAGCCAACCACGCGGCGCAGAAGAGATGTCAGCATCCCGCTAACGTGCGCCTCGAGCATGCGGTATCGCAAGGGCAGCGTGTCTTACCGTCGCGCCAACCTCGCGGCCCAGTCGTACACGCCGCCGTACTGCTGGGCCGCGAAATCCCACGAGTTGTCCTCGCGCATGCCGCGCGCCCGCAGCAGCGCCCAGCTTTCGGGGTCGCGATACACCTGCAGCGCACGTGCAATCGCGTCGGCGAAATGTTGCGCCTCGTACGGATGGAAGCGGAAGCCGTTGCCATCAAAGCCTTCGCGCACGGTGTCGTTGAGACCACCGGTGGCACGCACGATCGGCACACTGCCGTAGCGCAACGCGATCATCTGTCCCAGTCCGCAGGGTTCGAAGCGCGATGGCATGAGGAAGGCGTCGCTGCCGGCGTAGATACGCTGGGCCAAGGCGGCGTCGAAGCCGATGCGCACGGCAATGCGGTGCGGATGAGCCCGCGCATGTTGCTGCATCACAAACTGCAGGTGCGCATTGCCCGAACCCAGAATCACCAACTGCGCATCGGTGCGTTGCAGGATCCACGGCATGACCTGATCGAGCAGGTCGAGTCCTTTCTGCTCCACCAGCCGCGACACGATGCCCAGCAGCGGACGATCGGGGGCAACTGGAAGTCCGAACTCCTCCTGCAGCGCGGTCTTGCACACGGCCTTGCCCGAGAGATCGTCGACATCGAAAGTGGCCGCGAGCTGCGCGTCGGTGGACGGATCGAACGCCTCGCGATCGATGCCGTTCAGAATGCCGACCACCCGATCCCGCTTGGCGCGCAGCAAGCCATCGAGCCGCTCGCCGTACTCTGGCGTCATGATCTCCTGCGCGTACGTCGGGCTGACGGTGGTGACGACGTCATTGAACAGGATGCCACGCGCCATGAAGTTGAACGTGCCGGCGATCCCGGGGCCCATGCCGTCTTCGGGCAAGCCGCCTTCGGTCAGCCCCGCCAGCGCCAACGTCTTGGTGCTGCGCTGCCCCTGATACGCCAGATTGTGAATCGTGAACACGGTGGCGACGTGGCCGAACGTGTACGCGAGATACGTCTTGAGATAATTGGCGATCAGCGCAGCGTGCCAATCGTGGCTGTGCACCACGTTGACCTGCCAGCGTTCCACTTCACGCAGATGCTGCATCAGCGCCAGCACGCCGCGCGCGAAGAGAATGAAGCGGCGATCGTCGTCCCCTTCCCCGTAGATGGCCGAACGCTCGAAGGCGGCGGGGATGTCGAGCAGATACACGGGCGTCTCGCTGCCGGCTAACCGCCAGACCCGGAGCTCCTCCTGTCGCTCGCCAACCGTGACGAACGATGCGGCAATGGGGCCTTCCACCGGGATGCCGCGCTCGCGCAGTTCGCGGAAGTAGGGCATCACCACGCGGACGTCATGCCCGGCGCGCCGCAGCGCCGCCGGCAGCGCACCAGCCACGTCGGCCAGTCCACCCGTCTTGATCAGGGGGGCGACTTCAGCAGCCGCGAAGAGGACGTTCATGGCTGAAAAATGCAGTCTGGAATCGCTTCGGGACACCCTTCCGCGCGATCAACCCGCGACACAGAATGCAGAGAGGGCGATTTCCTTCCCGATTGCGAGTATCCCCGATATGACGTCACCATCCCGCCCGAGCACGATTGCCCGTAACGCCATGGCCTACGTACTGGCGGGGGGACGCGGCTCCCGACTCTACGAGTTGACCGATCGACGGGCGAAGCCAGCGGTGTACTTCGGCGGTAAGACGCGCATCATCGACTTCGCCCTCTCGAACGCGCTCAACTCGGGCATTCGGCGCATCGGCGTGGCCACGCAATACAAGGCGCACAGTCTCATCCGACACCTGCAGCGCGGCTGGAACTTTCTGCGCCCCGAGCGCAACGAAAGCTTCGACATTCTGCCGGCCAGTCAGCGTGTGAGCGAAACGCAGTGGTATGACGGCACCGCCGACGCCGTGTATCAGAATATGGATATCATCGAGGCGTATCACCCGGAGTACATGGTGATTCTCGCCGGCGATCACATCTACAAGATGGACTACGAGCAGATGCTCGAGCAGCACGTCGCGCAGAACGCCGACGTCACGGTTGGCGTACTCGAAGTGGCCCGCAAAGACGCGTCCGGATTCGGCGTGATGCACGTCGATGCCGAGGATCGCATCGTGCACTTCCTCGAGAAGCCGGCCGACCCGCCGGGGATTCCGGGCAATCCGGAGCGGGCGCTGGCCAGCATGGGCATCTACGTGTTCAAGACCACGTTCTTGTTCGACTTGCTGCGCCGCGATGCCGCCGACCCGAGCTCCTCACGCGATTTCGGCAAGGACATCATTCCGTATGTCGTCGCGCACGGCAAGGCAGTGGCGCATCGCTTCGGCACGTCGTGTGTGAAGGCGCATCGCGAGTTGGAGGCCTACTGGCGTGATGTCGGCACGATCGACGCGTACTGGGAAGCGAACATCGACCTCACCAGCGTGATTCCGTCGCTCGACTTGTACGATCAAAACTGGCCGATCTGGAGCTACAGCGAAATCACCGCGCCGGCGAAGTTCGTGCATAACGATACGCATCGCCGTGGTGCCGCCATCAATTCGCTGGTGGCCGGCGGCTGTATCGTGTCCGGCTCGCACGTCGAGAAATCGCTGCTCTCCACCGGCGTCAAGGTGCACTCGTTCGCGCACCTCGATGGCGCCGTGGTACAGCCGTACGTCGAAATCGGTCGCGGCGCCCGGTTGCGCGATGTGGTGATCGATCGCGGTGTGGTCATTCCCGCCGGTCTCGTGGTCGGTGAAGACGCCGAGAAGGACGCCAAGCGATTCCGCCGTACGGACAAGGGTCGCGTGTTGATTACGCAGCCGATGATCGACCGGCTGCCCGAATGAGCCCCGTCGTGCGTGTCATCCGATCACGGACTGCAGTGCATCCAGCAGTTCGCGACCGCTGATCGGCTTCTGCAGTACCATCGCGGCGCCAACGAGCTCCTGCGCGTCGGAAACGTGCCCCGAGAGCACAATGACGGGCACGCGGGGAAGGGAGGAGCGGATCTGCGGTAGCGCCTGCGCGCCCGACAACCCGGGCATCGACAGGTCGAGAATGACCGCGAGAACGGGCTCCGTGCGAACCTCGCGCAACCAGTCAAGCGCGACCTCGGCACTCTCTGCCACCTCCACACGCACGCCACCTCTGGTTAGTTGACGCGAAACAGCGGTGCGCACCATCGGCTCGTCGTCGATCAGCAGGACAACGCCATCCGGAAACACGTATTGCGACGGTGACGACGCGGAGGATTCGTTGGTCTGCGGCGCGACGAGCGGCAGGCGCACGAAGAATGCGGTGCCATCCCCCAGCGTGGACTCAACCCGCCAGGTGCCGCCCGCGTCGGCGATACTGTGAAAGGCCGACGCCAGGCCGAGCCCGGTCCCTCGTCCCGGACCCTTGGTTGAGAAGAACGGCTCTCCAAGTCGCTGCAGCGTGTCACGCGACATGCCGTGACCGGAATCGCGCACCGTCAAACTCACGGCATCGGCCCCGTCCGCCTCCAATCGCACGAAGAGTCGGCAGCGGTCGCCTCCGAGCATCGCGTCACGGGCGTTGAGACACAGATTGAGCACAACCTGCTGCAGCTCACTCGCGCTGCTTCGCACGAACGCCACCGGCAGTGCGATGTCATCCACGATCGTGATGCCGCGATCGAAGGTTTGTCGGCACATGTGCACCGCTTCGCGCGTGATCGCGGCGAGATCGACCGATGCATCCGCGGCCGTCGGCTCCGCCCGACCAAGGGCGAGCATACGCCGCACAAGATCGGCGGCGCTGCTGGCGGCACGTGCCGCGTCCGACAACGATGCGCGCGTTTCCGGCGACGCGTCGTCCCGCGCCATCTCGACGTTGGGGAGTATGACGGCCAGCATGTTGTTGAAGTTGTGCGCGATCCCCGCCGCCATGTCGCCCATCGCCTCGCGCCGCTGTCGGCGTCGCAACGCCTCTGCCATCCGGTGCTCCTCGGTGACGTCGAGGATCACCCCGGTGTACAGGACGCCCTCGTCGGTGCGCTCCGGTATGCCGTGCACACGCAGCCAGCGCAGCCCCCGGTCGGGCAGCGTGACCGACAGCACGTGATCGAAGATCTCCTGCTTCGCGACGTACGCGTCGATGTTGGCGAACAGGGCGGCCTGCTCGGACTGGCCGAGTAGCGTCGGCAGCAGCATCGGGTTTGCGGCGGCAACTTGGGGATCCACCCCGAGCACCTCGCGGATTCGTCCGGCCAGAAATGGCATCCGGTCGGGACCCTCGGTGGGTCGAAGGAACTGATACACGACACCAGGTACCGCATCGAGCACGCGTTGGATCTGCGCGCGACTCGCCTCGAGCGCGAGCGTGGTCTCCCGTTCGGCCGTGATGTCGGTAAAGGTCGCGACAATGCCGCGCAATGCGACGTCGCCGGGGTCGAACATCGGGTCGGCGCGCACGGCCACCCAAGCCAGGGCACCACTGGCACGCGACACGCCGAGAATGGTCTCGCCGGCGGGTTGGCCCGTGCGACGGGCAATTTCCGACGGGATGACGGTGGCGTCAGCCGCCACGCCGTCGGTCGTCACGAGCTGCCATCGCGGATCGGTGGCGGCGCGTCCGCTCATCTGATCGACGGTGAGCCCGAGGACACGCTCTGCCGCGGCGTTGGCCGCACGGATCGACCCGTCCGGCGCGTGTAGCACCAGGCCTTCTGACATCGAGCGGAACACCGACTTGTACACCGCATCCTGCTCGCGATACTCGCGGTGCGCATCGCTGACGTCACTCAGGGTAATCACGACGCGCTCGACGACGCCGTTGTCCGATCGCTCAGGAATGGCCGACACCTGGATCCAGGCCCGTTCCGGCCTATCGTCGCGGCGCACACCGAGGATAACGCCGCGCACGGGTTCGCCGGAACGCAAGGCGCGCGGCCCCGGATGCTCATCCGGCGCGACGGGGTCGCCGGTCGCCTCGATGACATCCCATCGTGCGTCATCGGTCGTTCGCGAGGTCATCTCGGCAGCGGCGATCCCAAGCATCTCGGTGGCCTTGGGGTTCGCGTACACGATGGACAGATCGCGCGCCTGTACCACCACGCCAACGTCCAGTGCACGGAGAGTCTGCTGCCAATCGGGCAAGGGCATGCGAACAGGGGCGGGCGTGGTTTGGAGCTTCGTCTTGTCCCAGAAGCATGCGCGCTGCTTCGGATCCGGTCAACCGCAGCGCGATCTGTTCACTCGTTGGAATGCCCGGCGAGTGAGCCCAGCCGCAACTCGATCAGTCGTCGCTCCGGCGCCGACTCGCTCAACGCGAGCGCTCGCTCGAAGCCGTCGCGCGCGTCGGCGAAGCGACCCGCCCGTCGACAGAGCTCGGCGCGCGCAGCGTGTGCAAAGCGGTACTGCCCCAGCTCACCGCGCGCGAACAGGTCGTCGATGATGGCGACACCGATCGCCGCGCCATCGCGCATAGCGACCGCAACCGCGCGATTGAGTTCCACGATGGGCGACGGATCGGCGCGCCGGAGCAGATCGTAGAGCGCGACGATTTTGCGCCAATCAGTTGCGTCGGCTGATGGCGCCTCGGCGTGCACCGCCGCGATCGCCGCCTGCAACGTGAACGCACCAATGCGTCGGCTTCGTAGAGCGCGTTTGACCAACTGACTGCCGTCGGCGATCATCTCGCGGTTCCACCGCCCGCGGTCCTGATCTTCCAGCAAGACGATGTCGCCGTTGGCACTGGATCGTGTATCGCGTCGGGCCTCATGCAACAGCATCAGCGCCACGAGTCCGTGCAGCTCGGGCTCATCGAGCAGCGTCATGAGCTCGCGCCCCAGGCGGATCGCCTCGGCCGACAGTGACGCGTGAGTCACGTCGGCCCCACTCGACGGCGAGTAGCCTTCATTGAACACGAGATAGATCACGTGCAGCACGGCGTCGAGCAGATCGGGGAGATCAGCGGGCAGCGGCACGGCGTACGGAATGCGCGCACCGCGGATCTTGGCTTTCGCGCGCACGATGCGCTGCGCGATGGTCGGCGGCGATGTGATAAACGCGTGGGCGATGGCCTCGGTGGTGAGCCCACACACCTCGCGTAGCGTGAGCGCGATTTGCGCATCAGGCGAGAGCGCCGGATGACAGCAGGTGAACAGGAGGCGTAGCTGATCGTCGGCGATGGTCTCGTCGTCGAGCGCAGGCTCGTGCACGTCGACGCTGGGTAGGTCGAGTTCCGCGAAGCGGGTGGCGCGGCGCAGTCGGTCGATGGCACGGAATCGACCGGCCGAGATGAGCCAGCTGCGCGGGTTGGCCGGCATGCCTTCCAACGGCCACCGCTCGACCGCCGCCGTGAAGGCATCCTGCATCGCCTCCTCGGCGAGATCGAAATCGCCGAGGAGCCGAATCAGGGTGGCGAGAATGCGACGCGACTCCTCCCGGTACACGGCCTCGATCGCGTCGCGCATGGTCGTACTCAAGCCATCTGGGTGGAGATGGGCCGTACTTCGATGCTGCCGGTACGCGCTGACGGGATGCGCGACGCGATCTGAAGGGCCTCGTTGAGATCGCGGGCGTTGATCAAGTAAAAGCCCCCCAGCTGCTCTTTGGTCTCGGCGAACGGCCCGTCGGTGGTGGACATCTTACCGTTGCGAATGCGCACGGTGGTCGCGGTGTGCACCGGCTGCAGCTCCTCGCCGGCGATCATGTTGCCGCTGGCGATAATGTCATTGGTGAACGTGCCGTATTCGCCCATGAAGGCGCCCATCTCGGTGGGCGACATGGCGGCCAGCGTGGCCTCAGCGTCATAGATCAGGCAGAGATACTTCATACTTCAAGCTCCTGGCGGATGGTGAGTCGGGGTGGACACCATCTGGTCGAACGGGGGACGGGGAATTCGACAAGCGAGTAGCACATCGGGGATAGGAACCGAAACCGCGGTTCCAGCCTGACACGGATATGAACGGACAGAAGCGGCTACGAACGGATCGGCTCCGTGCTTTCGACGGAATCCCCGTGGACACGGGGCGTTCAATTTTTTGACATGAACAGTCGTCGAGCCGCCGAGTCCGTCGCGTATCGAGGATGATCAGTTGTTATCCATTCGTATCGGTTCGTATCCGTGTCAGGCTGGAACCGCTGGTTTCAATTTGTATCCCACCAGCAGGATAGGAACAGAAACAGCGGTTCCTCCCTGACACGGATATGAACGGACAGAAGCGGCTACGAACGGATCGGCTCCGTGCGTTCGACGGAATCCCCGTGGATACGGGGGGTCAATCTTTTGACGTGAACAGCCGTCGAGCCGCCGAGTCCGTCGCGTATCGAGGATGATCGGTTGTTCTCCGTTTGTATCGGTTCGTATCCGTGTCAGGCTGGAACTGCTGGTTTCAATTTGTATCCCACCAGCAGGATAGGAACAGAAACCGCGGTTCCAGCCTGACACGGATATGAACGGACAGAAGCGGCTACGAACGGATCGGCTCCGTGCGTTCGACGGAATCCCCGTGGATACGGGGGGTCAATCTTTTGACGTGAACAGCCGTCGAGCCGCCGAGTCCGTCGCGTATCGAGGATGATCGGTTGTTCTCCGTTTGTATCGGTTCGTATCCGTGTCAGGCTGGAACTGCTGGTTTCAATTTGTATCCCACCAGCAGGATAGGAACAGAAACCGCGGTTCCAGCCTGACACGGATATGAACGGACAGAAGCGGCTACGAACGGATCGGCTCCGTGAGTGGGACGGCTTCCCCTCGCACACGGGGCGTTCAATTTCCTGAACACAACAGCCGTCGAGCCGCTGAGTCCGTCGCGCCTCGACGATAATCGGTTGTTATCCGTTCGTGTCGGTTCGTATCCGCGTCAGGCTGGAACAGTCCGTTTCTGTTGATATCCCGTCGCAGAGACCGGTCACGCCGTGTTCAGGTTGTACCGCATGATCCCCGCGTGTACACCGGTCATATCTCGCTCCAGCTCGTACACATCACCACGTGGACCGGGCGCGGCAGCTATCAGCGCCTGAAGCACCGCACGCTCGGCCACCGAGAACTCGAGCGACAGGGAAGCCAACGTGGCCGGCAGGTGATCGGCGTGGCGCGCGCCGAAGATCACCGACGTCACGGCGGGTTCGTCGAGCACCCCACGCAGCGCCACTGCGCCGATCGTGGTGGAGTGGGTATCGGCAATGTCACGCATGGTGCGCAGCAACTGCTGAAACGCGGGCCAGCCGCCGAACTCGTCGATGATCAGTTTGTACTTCACCAGCGAGCGGTTCTCGAGCGGGGCGATGGGCTCATGCACGCCGAGCCAGCGTTCGTGAAAGAAGCCGCCGGCCAGCGCGCCGTAGGTCAGCAGCCCGACACCGCGTTCGGCGCAGAGTGTCGCCATATCGCCCAGTGCGCGGCGGTCCAGCAACGAGCATTGCACCTGATGCGACACGATCGGGATACCGGCGTCGAGCAACGCCCGTAGTCGCGGCGTATCGAAGTTCGTCACGCCAAGCTGCCGGATCTTGCCGATGCGTTTGAGCTCGGCCAGATGGCCAGCCGCTTCGAGCCAGCCCGAGATGTCGAAGTTCCACCAGTGGAACTGCACGAGGTCGAGGGCCTCGACGCCGAGTCGCGAGAGCGAGCGGTCGACGAGACGCTCGATATCGGCGCGGGAGAGCGTGGGCAGTGCGTCACGATCCGGCACACACTTGGTGTGCACGCGAATCGTGGGGGCGGCGGCCCCGTACCGTTCATGCCAGCCGCGCAGGAACTCCCCAATGAGCTCCTCCACGCCGGTGTAGATGTCGGCGCAGTCGAACGCTGTGATTCCCACTTCCGCGAAAGCCACCATGTCGGCGATCGCATGCGCGCGATCGACCGTGCCGTG
The DNA here is from genome assembly GCF_013004105.1 of Gemmatimonas groenlandica. NCBI lineage: Bacteria > Pseudomonadati > Gemmatimonadota > Gemmatimonadia > Gemmatimonadales > Gemmatimonadaceae > Gemmatimonas > Gemmatimonas groenlandica. Next base: position 4,289,367 of record NZ_CP053085.1, on the reverse strand, counting down.
TCCACCGGCCAGCTGCCAGCCGCCCTTGATGAGACGGGGAAGCACATAACCCGGCGCCAGTTCGCGCGTAGGAACCGGCGGATGCTCCGCGGCGCTCACGACGGCTCCGGTGTCGGCGGCAGCGGTACCAGCGTGACATCGGCATGCCGAAAGGTCGTCGTGCCCGTGCGCGTGATGCGAAACCGGCCGCCGCAGTGCGGATCGGGACAGGCGATGTCGGCGTCGGTCGTCATCCAGTCGTTGGGATGTGTCGGGCGCTGCTTGGCCGGCAGTAGCGGCAACAGTGCCGCCAGTGGATAGAGTGGAAACGTCTGACCGGCGGGGAACGCGAGGTTCTCGCCGCGCAGCGTGAAGTAGTCGCCAACCTGGTGATTGCACACCATCGGTCGGTCGGTCCCGATCACCTCGACGCGCAGGTCGAAAAGCGTGAACGCGTCGTCGCGCGCGGGCGGTGTGGTGTGCCGCGCGGGGTCCCGATTGGTCTCAGACATGGCGCGAACGATAGCGCCACACGACCTTCTCCTGCCATATGTCCAGCCAGATGCCAAGCCCAACATCTCCCGCAGCCACGCCCCCGGCTCCGCTCACGTTCATCGGCGGGCTCGCGGGCGCGCTGGCCCCGTTCGCGGCATTCTTGGGCGGCGTGGCGTGGCTCGCACTGAACGGCGCGCCCGATGAGAAGGGTTTCTGGCCGATCCTGCTCGGCGCGCTCATTCTAGGCCTACTGCTCGCCAAGGATCGCGAGCGGTACGCTGACGCGATGCTGGACGGTATGAGCCAGCGGGTGGTGATGGTGATGCTGTGCGCCTGGCTGTTCGCCGGCGTGATGGGGGCGGTGTTGAGCGCGGGTGGTCTGGTGACCGGACTCGCCTGGCTTTCGCGGACGTTGGGGCTGAGCGGTGGTGCGTACGTCGCCGCGACCTTCCTCACCACCGCGATCGTATCGACGGCCACCGGCACGAGCTTCGGCACGATCCTGTTGTGTGGCCCGATTCTGTATCCCGCTGGTGGTGCGGCCGGTGCGATGCCGGCGGCGCTCATGGGTGCGGTGCTCGCCGGCTCCACGTTCGGCGACTCGATGTCACCGGTATCGGATACCACGATTGCGTCGAGTGGCACGCAGCGCGTGGATATCGGCGGCACCGTGCGCAGTCGGCTGCGATACGCCGTACCGGCGGGGCTTGTCGCGTTGGTCGCGTCGGCGCTGCTGGGCGGCGGTACGGTGGTCGATGCCGTGACCACCACCGTCGCGAGTACCGCCCAGTCGGCACCAGCCTCTCCGAAAGGCTTGGTGCTGCTGTTCTCGCCCGCGCTCGTGATCGCGATGCTGTTGCGCCGAACGCATCTCATTACCGCGTTGCTGACGGGAGTGGCGACCTCCGTGGGTATCGCGCTCGCGTTTCAGTTGGTGAGTCCATACGACCTGCTACACATCGCGCCGGGGACCTTCGGTGCGACGGGCGTGCTGGTGGAAGGCATGAAGCGCGCGATCGGCGTGAGCGTGTTCACACTGCTGCTCGTGGCGCTGGTGGGCACGCTGCAAGCCACCGACGTGCTCGATCGGTTGGTCCGCGCCTCCGAGCAACGGGCACATACCGCCCGCGCGGCGGAAGGATGGATGGTGGGTGTAGTGTCGGCGGCGGTGCTGCTCACCACGCACAGTGTGGTGGCCATTCTGGCCGTCGGCGAGTTTGCGCGACAAACCGGTGAGCGCTTCGGCATTGACGGCTATCGTCGCGCCAATCTGCTCGACCTCACCGTATGCACGTGGCCGTTTCTCCTGCCGTACTTTCTGCCTACGATTCTGACGGCCAGCGCGAGCCGCAGCGGCGAGGCCTTCGGCATGCCTGCCCTGGCCGCCGGTACCGTGGGCCTCTACAACAGCTACGCCTGGGCGCTGGTCGCCACGGTGCTGTTCGCGGTGGTCACCGGATACGGGCGGCAACGCAGCTAATGTCATTCCAGACTTGGTCGATCACGCGGCGCCGGGGCTCGGGACAGGACCTGAAGCAGACTGTTCCTGCCTGACTCGGATACGAACCGATAGCCACGGCTGCGAACGAATCTGCTCCGTGCACACGGCACCGCCATCGTCAGTCCGGGCTTTTCGTTCCCTGCCGTGAACAGCCGGCGAGCCACCGAGTCCGTCGCAGAACGACGATGATCGGCTGCTATCGGTTGCTATCAGTTCGTATCCGTTCTAGCTGGAACAGCACGTGTCCGTTCGTATCCCGTGGCCGCTGGATCACGCGGCGTCGGGGCTCGGGACAGGACCTGAAGCAGACTGTTCCCGCCTGATTCGGATACGAACCGATAGCAACGGCTGCGAACGGATCTGCTCCGTGCACACGGCACCGCCATCGTCAGTCCGGGCTTTTCATTCCCTGCGGTGCGCAGCCGGCGAGCCACCGAGTCCGTCGCACAACGACGATGATTGGCTGCTATCGGTTTTTCTCAGTTCGTATCCGTGGCAGGCGGGAACCGCTGGTTTCCGTCCGTATCCAAAAATAAAACGCCGACAAATTCCGGCAGACACCAACCAGTCAGGCTGACGCAGCCAGCAGACGCCGAGGCAGCCAGTCGAATCGGTCGCGAACCACGCACACGATCGCTAGGACCAGCGTACCAAAAGCCAGCAGGATCCACTTAACGGTCGCCATCGTGTAGCGCGCAGCGATGGTGTGTTGCCCAGCGGGAAGGTCGATGCCGATGAACACCGGCGACACCATGTACGTGCGCACCGGCGTACCGTCCACGGTCACACGCCAGTTGGGGTGGTACGTGGTCTTGAGTATCAGCGACGACGGCGACTGGCATTCGACGACGAGATCGATGATGCCTGCTTCCGCACGCTCTGAGAGTGTGCGGCCGCCACCGGGACAGGCACCGGTGGGCACCGCCGGACCGCTCGGCTGGCGAAAGTCCCAGCGGATGAACTGCTTCGCTACCGGCGCTGCACTCTTGCTCCACGCTTCCACGCCGCGCAGGAGCTCGAGCTGCGAACCGGCGGCACGTCGTTCCACCACTGCACCGTAGGTCGCGATACCGGTGGTGGCCACGCGATAGACCGTATAGCGCGGCGTACGCGCGAGCGGCGTCATGAAGCCGTCCACCGGCGCGCCGCTCGGCAACGCCACGTAGCGCACGTCGAGCAGATCGTACTGCGCGGGATCACGATCGCGGAAGCTGACGACCATATCGGCGTTGAGCGACAGCCCCTGGAACAGCGGCGCCACCGCCGGCAGTCCGCGACCCTTGAGCACGTCGTACGCGCGAATGAGGGGACCGATGCGCCACTGCTTGCCGCCGTTGCTGGCGAGACCCATGTAGGCGCGCCCGCCTGGTTGTGCCGCCATGGTGTCGAGCACCGTGGTCAGGTCAGGATCGGCCTCCAACGCAGCGCGCGTCGCCGTCATCGCACGGCCGTCGCGACCGAAGAACGTGGCGCGGTCGCGCATCGCCGGCGAGAGGATCGCCAGCAGCAGTACGGTGGCGACCACGAGCGCACCGATGGAGCGCGGTGCGCGGGGTATCATGGCCTCGGAGTCGCGTCCCACCTGACGATCCACAATGGCGCGCCAAATCCACTCACCTCCAACGCCGACCAGCATCAGCAAGAACACGTCGGCGATGCCGATGAACCGGTATACGAGGTGCCCGTCATACCGCAGCACGCGCCCGAGCCAGTTCACTTCAGTGGGGCGGAGTTGGTAGAGCAGCAGCCACACCAGTGTCCCCACCAGCGCGAAGCGCGCCGCACGGGTCCGCATAAAGAACGTCGCCACGCCGCCCAACAGGGCGAGCGCGGTCAGGATCGGCCAGCGGTCTTCGTCGATCACCAGGCGCTGCAACGCGCTGAGCAGCGAACGGCTGCCATCGAGATCCGGCGACGTAATGCCGGGAAACATCGCGAGATAGCTGCCGGAGCTCATCGCGAACGGGATCAGCATGTACGCCGACATCGCCATCGCGAGCGCGCCCACGATGACAAGCCGCAGCACGTTCGCCTTCCACGTGTCGCGCGTCGACAGCAGCACGCACAGCAACACACCGGTCATCGCCATCATGTACGACCAGATGAAATGCGACAGCGCGAGCGCGGCGAGTGCGGCCGTGGTGCCGGCGTAGCCGCGCCCCGTACGCATGAGGCGATAGAGTCCCGCCATCGCGATCAGCGAAAGATGCTCGGCCCACAGCTGCGTGAAGAGACCGCGACCGACCCACAGCTGCCCGTCGTACTCCAAACCATAGCCATCGCGGTTGGCGAACAGGGTGGTCGCGGCGGCACTGATCGCCGCCGCACGCACCGAGAAGTCCATGCGGCGCATGGACCAATACACGGTGAGCGGCAAGCCAATCAGCAGCAGATAGCGCGCGCCGTCGAACACCGTGCGCAGCTCGACGAGGCCGAACAGCAGGCGGTGCACACCCGCCACCACGAGGTGCGGCAGGTTCTGGTAATACAGGAACTGCGGATAGCCGAGTTCGAGCTGCGGCATCCAGAAGTCGAGCGGATTGCGCCACTGCGCCATTTCGCGACTGGCGCCCTGCACCATCTGCCAATGCAAGGCGAGATCGTTGCTGGCGGGCACCGGCGTCGTGAACTCGGGCAGCAGTTGCCACGCCGTCACCAGCAACGGCACCAGTGCCAGCAGCGCCAAGCAGAGGCGCTCCCAGTTCACCGTCGAGGGCGACTCAGTGGCCACGCTTTCCGGTGACGGCGACGTTACCGCCGCTGGCGCCGGTGCCGAGTTACGACGCCGTTTGCTCATACGCCGCGAGCGGTGGGAGCCGGACAGGTCCGACTTGCTGCTTGTGTGTGACGATCGCCCAGGCGGCACCAAGACCGGCCTCGGCGTAGTAGAGCAGTCGCAACGGCGCCACCCCAATCGCGAAGAAGAAGCCGCGACGTGAGCCGAACCACGACAACAGCGCGGCATTGCCCAGGAGTACAATCATCACACAAAACGCCGCGATGTAGGCCAGCGCGTTGTTCAGGAACACCAGCGCGCCGAACGTGGCCGCGACGGCGATCGCGGTGAACACGGTGTACAGCTTCTCGCGCACGCGAAGATTGAGCGGACCGCGTTGCATCGCTTCGCCCCGACGCAGAATCAGGTGCATCCAGGGAATGGCGCGCTCACGCAGATCGGTGCGCACCATGTTGCTGAAGCTCCATCGCTTGAGGTGTTTGCCCTGCAAGTCCGGATCGAGCAGGATGCGCGCGCCGGCTTCGCGCAGCCGATAGCCCAGCTCGATGTCTTCGATCTGTGGGCGCGGATAGCGCACCGCGTCGAATCCACCGACCGCCAGGAACGTGTCACGCCGCACGGCCCCACAGCCCGCCCAGAACGTATCGGCCTCGCCGGGGTGCAACGTGTGCACGTAACGATGCAGGAGGTTGCGGTACTGTGAAATGAAATCCGTTTCCGCCGGCGCATCGTCGTAGGCACCGAACGCGGCGCCGAGTGTGGGGTCGGCGGCGAAGTGCGCGGCAAAACCACGCAGCGTGCCCGGCGCCACGACCACGTCGGCATCGATGAACACCAGCACCGAACCCGTGGCGGCGCGTGCACCCATGTTGCGGGCGTGGGCCGGACCACGCGGGCCATCGGCCACGCGCAGTACACGATCGGCCGCGGCCCGCGCGACGTCGGCCGTGTTGTCCGGACTGCCGTCGTCCACCACGATCAGTTCCCACGACGCGCGCGGCAGCTCGCTGGCCTGCAGTCCGTGCAAACACTGCTGCAGGTACGCCGCACAGCGATAGGCCGGCACCACCACCGAAAGAAATGGCGCCGTAGAACTCACTACGGTCGCTGCTTCTCGAAGGTGATCCCGACCGCCGCCAGCGTCGCTCCGCTGATACGACCGATGATCCACGAATTGGGTTGCGCCGAGGGATTCGCGGCGAACGCGCCCGTGAAGGCGAAGGTGAGCCCGTTCGCCGTCGTAATCGTGAACTCCACGACGTTGCCGCTCACGGTACCGGTGACCGACGCGACCTGCACGATGCTCTGGCCGCCCAACGCCAGCACACCGTCGGTATTGAGCGCAGACAGCTGACAGTCACCGGCAGTCGCCGCGCATCCACTCGGCGAGGCCAGCGCGATCGTATTGCCAGTTTGAACGAGGCGGACATGCCAGTGCACATCACTGCACGCCGATTCACCCGACCAGAAACCCGTCATCGTGACCGGCGCCACCGAGCCGGGCACCGGCGTGAAGCAGCTCTGTACCTGCGCCGGCAATGTCTGGCCGTTTACATCGGCCACGCCCGTGGTCACCGTGGCAACGTAGCCATTGTTGTTGTTCAGCGCGGAGCTCGGCGTGAATGACGCGGTGCGAGTGGCGCTGTTGTACGATACCGTACCGGGCACCAGTTCGGCGGTGTTGCGGTTGCGCACGAAAAACGTGCTGCCATTCACGGTGCTGGCAAGCATCGGCAAGCTGAACGTGACCGACACCGGACCGTTCACGGCGGCGTCGACCGATCGATCGGGCGGCGTGAACGACACCACCCGCGCCGGCGCCGGACGTGTTTGGAAGTTGAACGACGTGGCCTCGAATCGATTGCCGGCGAGGTCGCGCGCGTTCGCACTCACCGACACGGTATACGTGGTCACGTATTCCAACGGCGAGGCGGGACGGAAGGTGAGCGTCGTGGTAGCCGCGTCGTAGGTGAGGGACCCGGCAATCGACTCGGTGGTGTTCGCCACCCGGAGTGTGATCACACCCGTCGTGAGGGTGGCCGCGTTCATGGCTTCGTTGAAGCGCACACTGATCGCCGTCGCGATGTCGATGGCGGCCGCGTTCTCCGCGGGGACGCTGCTCGCAATGCGCGGCGGCGTGTCGTCGGTGGTCGCGGCCGTCGTGAAGCTGACGTCGCGCGCTGCGGCCAGGGCATTACCAGCGGAATCACGCGCGGCGGTGGTGATCGTCGCCGTGTAGCCGGTGTTGCCGGCCAGTCGTGCCGCCGGCGCGAACGATAGCGTCCGCGTCGCCACGTTGTACGTCACGGCTCCCGCGATCGCGGTGCCGCCGGTGGTGGTGCGCAACACGAAGGCGGCGGCGGTGAGCGACGCCACATTCATCGTTTCGCTGAACGTCGCGGTGAGCGTCGAGGCTGGGTCGACATTCGCGGCGCCGTTGGCTGGAAACGTGGCGGTTACGGTAGGCGACACGATGTCCGCGCCGATCGCGGTGAATTGCGACGTAAACGGTGCCGCCAGCGGATTACCCGACAGATCGCGTACGGCGGTGGTCACGGTCAGCGTGTACGTGCTGCCGAGCGTGAGCGGTGTCGATGGCGTGAGGGTGGCGCGGTTGGTGGCCGGTGAGAACTCCACAGCGGCCGGCACCGCCACCGCGCCCGGGGCGCGCGTGAGCGAGAGGGTGGAGGCGGTGATCGTCGTGGCGTTCATCGCTTCACTGAACGTCACCGTGATGGCCGACGCGATCGGCACGTTCGCCGCGCCATTGACCGGCGACACGGCCGTGACCGTCGGTGCCGATTCATCGACCGGCGCCGACGTGACGAACTGGGTGGTCGCGACCGACGCGAGCCCGTTGCCCGCCAGATCGGTCGCGGCGGTCGACATACGGGCCGTGTACGACGTCGACGCCGCCAACGGCGCGGTCGGCGCCAGCGTGGCAATGCGGGTACCGGCCGCGTACGAGACAGTGGCAGCCACATTCGCGCCACCGGCGGTCGGCGCGAGCGTCATCGAGGTCGCCGAGATCGACGCCGCATTCATCTCTTCGCTGAATGTGGCGGTGACGGTCGCGCGCACGGGCACATCGACGGCACCCGCCACGGGCGCGAATGCCAGCACGGTGGGCGCCGTGGCATCGATTGGGGCGGCGGTGGTGAACGACGCGCGATAGGCCACGAGCAGACGATTTCCCGCGCCATCCTTGATCGCGGTCGTGACGTCGAACGTGTACGCGGTGCTGGGCGTGAGCGGGACCGACGGCGTGAACGTGAATGCTTTGGCGCCGGCGGTATACGACACCGTGCCGGCGAGGTTCTGGCTGGAGCCGACGGCGCGCAGGATCAGGTTCGCGGACACAAGCGTGCTCGCGTCGAGCGCCTCGCTGACCGTGACCGTGATCGGCGCCGCGATCGCCACGTTGAGGGCGTTGGTCGCGGGCACCGAGCTCACCACCGTGGGACCGGTGAGATCGGGCAACGTGAAGGTGGACTGCGTGGTAACCGGAGACGGCGCCGACTGGGCGCTGCCGCTGCCCTGCGCGATGACGGTGTATGTGTACGTCTTCAGCTCTTCGAGACCGAAGTCGGTGTACGTGGGCACCGTGACATCGCCGACCTTCGCGCCGTTGCGCAGCACGGCATAACTCTTCACCGATTCGCGCGCGGGGTTCGCCGTCCAGTCGACCCGGACCGACGTCAGCGAGGTGAGTGTCACCGTGACGCCGGTCGGCGCCGAGGGCGCGACGGGACCGCTGGGGTCTCCCGAACACGCCACGGCGGCCAGCGCGCCAACCGCCCGCATCCAGCGAACCGCCCGGGCACGCGCGATCACGTCGTAATGCTCTTCTCGAACGTGATCGTCGTCTCAGGCAACGTCGGCCCACTGATCTTCCCCGTCATCAGGCGATCTTCTGCCATCCGTCCGGTGAAGGTATAGGTGCGGTTGTTGCTGAGCGTGAAGGTGAACGTGATGTTCGGATTGTTGAAGGATCCCGTGACCGACCGCACCGTGACCGGCAAGTCGCTCCCCACGAATGCGACGCCCGTCGGGCTGAACGGGAAGAGGCCGCACCGCTCCGGATCGCAGTTGGGGAGCAGCGAGAGCGACGTGCCGGTCTGCACCAACGTGATGTGCAGATGCACTGCGCCGGTCTGCTCGATGCCGACCCAGTACGACGTGGCGGTTTGGGCCGGGACATTCGGATCGGCATCGGTCGGTGCCGGACCGCCGCATGCAGACACGAGCGCGATCATGGCCAGCGTCGACACACGACGGGCAAACGAGCGGACGGAACGAAGCGAACGAAGCATCATGAGCCTGGATGTTTGTGAGGTGCCGCCGCCTTCGGTGCCGGACGGCGCGGCAACGGCGCCGGGCCTCCCTGCTGCGTGAGTCCCATCGCGTGTCCCATCGACACCCACTCATCGACGGTCGTGATGTTGGACGTGGCATCGCGGTACTTGGCCGATGCCTCGAGAATCGTGGCGCGCTTCTTCTCGCGCGGGACATTCGGATTGGCGAGGATGTCCGATACGACGTCATGTAGAGAATGCAGGTTGTCGAAGATGATCGCCGCTTCCGGATAACGCGTGGAGAAGTCGGGCGCGATCGCCGGCGACATCGGCATGACCGTGGGCAACTTGTCGATGCCGCCGCGCGTCATCTCGTAGAACCGATCGACCACGGCGTTCACGTTCACGTCCATGTCCGCCTTCGCATCGGAGGCCAGCATGGCGTCGTACAGCGTCATCTGAATCCAGTGGTACGACCACACGAGCCCGTTGAACTTCGGGTTCTGCTTGCGGAAGGCCAGCGAGTATGACTGACCTTCCATCAGGTTCATGTCCTTCGGATGCGAGCTGAAGGCGAGCGCCGGGCGAGACTTGTAGTAACGCAGCAGATCGGCCACATGTGCGTCGCGCTCGGCCGGTTTGCCGGCGTCGTGCGCGAGCACGTCGTACAGCTGCCGGTGCAGCATGTGCGCCCAGCTGAACATCGCAAGCGTTTCCGGAGCCAGCAGCGACCACGACGGACCAACGGCCGCTTCATCGAGCGGCACACGGGGCGGCTTTTCGAGCAGTGATTTGGTCAGGAAGTCGTATTCCTGTCCATCGAGATCACGCGCCGCCGTACCCGGTGAACGCCACAACCGTTCGTACAGAATGGCGTGTCCGTAGTCGAAGGCGTTGAACAAGTAGCTGGCACGCGGATGCAGCGCGTTGAAGGCGAAGCTGTGCGCGCCCGGCAGATACGTCTGCTCGAAGTACTTGCCGGCCTGCGCCTGTAGCGGCGCGGCGGATACCGCCGACACGGCACCACTGACGGCCGCGGCCGCCAGCAGCGTACGTGCGAGCAGTCGGCGGGACGACTGCGTGTGAAGGGACATGATGGCCTATAGCGTAAGGGCACGACTGAGCGTCGTGCCGAAGGTCAGGAACGTCGCGCGGCTTTCACCGGTGAACAAGCGACCGACAGCCGCGTCGATCACGATGGAACGCGAGAGCTGGGTCCGCACGCCCACTTCGCCGGTCCAGTCGACCGGACGACCGATACTGCGATATTTCTGTCCGAACACGTCGGCCATGAGCAGCGTGGAGCGCAGCGGTAGCGACTTGTCGACCGCCATGCCGAACAGCCAGCGATCGTGCGTGCGCGTCGCGCCGGGGGCGGCGGCGCTCAGCAACGTCGAGGGCATACAGGCGAAACGCACGGTCATCGCCAGTTCGGTCGGCGCCACACTGCAGGCGCCGTGAATGGGCGGGAGGATCTTTTCGAAGCCGACCGGCGTGCGCACGTTGAAGGTGCCGTAGGCGCCGTTGAAATGGATGCGTCCCACCGGAAACGAGCGCGTCATCATGCCACGCACGGAGTACGTGGGCGGCAACGCCGCCGGACCGGTGGGCACGAACAGCTCAGTGCCGAGCCCCACGCTCGGCAAGTGCAGCGATTCGATGCGGAGCTGATGCTCGAAGCCGATGCCGACTCCCGCGACGCCGGCGCGCGGTCGCAGCGCCCGTTCGTTGAAGAAGACCGGCGAGCGCACGGACACTTCGGTGCGAGGGAGCAACCCGTACGTCAGACGCGGCTCCAGCTGCAGGCGATAGCGCCCCTGCGACAGCTGCTCGACGCGTCCATTGCCAAGATTCAGTTCGAGCGACTTGCGCGCAGTAGGCGTCGCATCGCCGATGCGGACCGGACGCCCCGAATCGATGTTCCGATAGTCCACCTGAGCGTGCGCAGCCCGGGCTCCGGGAAGCAAGGCGCCGACAAGCAGCACCGCCGGCAGTACCGACGACGTCATCACGTTGTGAATCCTGGGCATGCTCGTTGGAAAATGGTCAGTCCACCGGGTCGTCGTCCCCAAGTATAGAGGAAGCTTCATCTATTGTCACTCAGGACGCGCCCCGGCGACGGAAGTCAGCGCGCGTGGCCCAGCTGCCGAGCGCCAGCACCGCCAGTTCACCCCCGAGGGTACCCAGCGCCGCCCCCTCGATCCCGGCGATAGGGATCAGCGCCAGCTTCAACGTCACGTGAGCGCCCGTCGACAGCATCGTATTGCGCAAATCCACCCGCTGGCGGTTGGTGGCCAGCAGCATATAGCGGAAATGGTTGTTCACCACATTTACGAGTGCTGCCGCACCCAGAATGCGGAGCGCCATCGCCGCGCCGGCGAAGGAGGGTGAGAAGAGGAGGCCGAGTGCCCACGGCGCCAACACCGCCACGCCAACCGCTCCCGCCAGCGCCAGCGGCATCACGCGGGCCAGCGATCCGAGCGCTTCCGCGCGGAACGCGGCCGGCGATTCGGCCGCCCGTCGCGAGAGGCGCGGAAAGAGAATAGTGAAGTACACGGCGCTCAGTCCCATCATCAGCCCAAACAGGCGCCAGGCGCCGTTATACCAGCCGATCTGGGCGTCGCCGACCAACAGCAGGCGCAACAGTACGAGATCGGAGCCCAGGGCGACGGTTCGCAGCAGCCACGACGCGCCGATCGGCGCCGACTCGCGCAGCACACGCCCCCACTCCGCCACCGGCCATGGCGCCACCAGTCGTTCGGCACGCCCCCGCAGCCACCGGAAGAGTCCCACCGCCACCAGCGCTTCAGCTGCCACCTGTGCCATCGGAAGGCTCCACAGCGGCCCGCCTGTCCGCGTGATAAGCAACACGCCCAGGAAGTACAGCGCACCGATGGAAAGATTCGCTGTGGCCAACACTCGGGTCTGTTGCAGCGCCTGCGGCACCCACGTGAGCGACAGCGCACCGGTGAAGACCGTAAGACCGAACAGCGCCACCAACGGCAGGATCGGACGCAGCGCCGGCAGCGCCCAGCACACCACCAGCAGGACCGTGTACGCCGCCAGCCCCAAGGCACCACGCATCGCCATCACGGAGCTCGCCGTCGCGCCGATCTGGTCGGGATGACGCGCCCCGTGACGCACCGCGAACACATCGAGCCCGCAGGTACTCGCCTGCAGCGCGTAGGTGACCACCGTCGTCGCCACGCCGATCTGGCCGAACGCTTCGTCTGCGAAGGCGCGTACGATCAGCAACGTGCCCAGAAAAGCGAGGCCCCGCGACGCGACATCGGCCAACGCGAGCGAGCTGAACCTGATGAGCGTCGACGACGGCGCGCGCGTACTCAGCGACCGATCCCCCGGTGCACCACTGCATCGAGCAGTGGGGCCACCGCGCGCACGGCGCGGGCCGCCGCGCGCACCCGCAGATACCAGTCGCCGGCACGATGCCCGAACAGCGGAAAGACCGACGGACTCCGCCAGTAGTACATCTCCACCCGCGGCAGCCCGTACCGATCGTCGGTGGCCGCCGCCACCCGCAACTGCGTACCGACCGCCGCGCGGTAGTGTTGTGCGACCGTCGCGCGCACGGCCGCGTTCGAGTGACCGAACGGATACGCGAACGACGTGACCGATACACCGAGCGTCGACTCCAACGCCTCGCGACAGACCACGACCTCCGCGGACCACGCTGACGGCGAGAGCGTGTCGAGTCGGACGTGAGTGGCCGTGTGGGCGCCGATTTCACAGCCCGCCGCGATACACTCGGCCAGTCCGCTGCGCGACAACAGCGGCAAGCGGGGAATGCCAGGCGCTTGGCCCGGCCAGTCGTTCACACCGCCCAGCTTTCCGCTCACCGCAAAGATCGTCGCGCGGAACTGCAGCGCCGAAAGTACCGGCAGCGCGTGCGGCAACAGATTCTCGGTGGCGTCGTCGAATGTGAGCACCACGGTGTTCGGCGCCACCGGCTCGGCGCGGTCCCACGCATCGAGCAGTTCGCGCAACGCGATCACCCGGTACCCACGGCGCGCCATCAGCTCCATCTGCGCGCGAAACACTCCCGGTGACGTCGAGATCACCGACCCCGAGTCGTCCAACGAGTGATACGTGAGAATCGGGACCGCCGCGTCGGTCACGGCCGCCTCGCGGCGCGCGTCTCCAGATGCGACTCCACCAGCGCCTCGTAGCGCGCGAGATGCACCTCGATCGTCCACTCGCGCTGCGCGAACGCCCGACCGGCATCGCCGAACGCGGCGCGGACCTCGGGCTCGAGCCGCATCCGTTCCATGGCGGCGCGGCACTCGGCAAGCGTCTCGAACGTAAGCCCACCACCCGAAATCTCGAGCAGCTCCTGCACCGCACCGATACGCCGCCCGATCACCGGCGTGCCGTAGGCCATCGCCTCGGCCGCGCTCAGCGCGAAGGTTTCATAACACAACGACGGCACCAGCAGGGCGATCGCCTGCTGGATGTAGCTGTCGAGTGCCGACGGATGCACGGTGTCGAGGAAGTGCACGTGCGGCATCGATTGCGCGGCGGCGCGCAATGACGCTTCGCTCTCGCCCGAACCCACGATGAGCAGGTCGGCGTCGCGATAGGTCGAAAAGATCGTGAGCAGATCCTGCACGCCCTTCAGTCGCTCGAGTCGACCGACATACAGGAAATACGGCCGCACCGACGGCGACGACACCGCCAGTTCGGCATCCGTCGGCACCGGCACGAAGTGCGGCAGCAGCGTGAGCGGCTTGGTGATGCCATCACTCGCGTGCCGGTCGCGCGCGAACCGGCTGGGCGTGAGGACCGCATCGACCGACTCCAGACTGTCCGCCAGCTGCGAGGTGGCGCGCCACCACTGCGGTGGACGATGGCTGCGCAGCGTGCAGCTGAGACACGCCCGCGACGTGCACGCCTCGCGATCGTTCTTGAACAGCACGTGCGTGGGACACACGAGCCAGTACTCGTGCGTAGTGTAGAACTTCACCGCCGTACCCATGCGCAAGATCGAGGGCGCGCCCATGAGCGACACGTTGTGGTAGTGAATCACATCGTACGCGTTCGCGGCGAAGTGCGCTTCGAGCTGTGCCGCGTACGGCAGCGGATGTCCCGACTGATGCACCTGGAGCGCCGACCAGCGCGGGTGCGCCGACTGCAGGCCGATACGACGTACGTTGGGATGGTCAGTGAACGCCACCGACGGTTCGGCGTCCACCTTCGCGCGATACGCGTCGATGGAGTGAATCACATCCACCCGATGCCCGCGCGCGGCCAGCGCCTCGGCCAGCCGGTACACGAACACGCCGTCTCCGCCGAAGTGATACGGCGGATAGAACGTGGTGACGAAGCAGAAGCGACGCGGTGTCATGCGGCCGCTCCCGATGGCGCGACGACACGCTCCAGCAACTGCGCCATGCGCTCCGCCCCGCGGCGCCACGAATAGGCATCCGCGCGCTGCAATCCCTTGGCACGCATCATGGCGCGCAGGTCTTCATTGCCGAGCACGCGCGAGAGCGCCTGCGTCATGTCGGGCGCGGAGTCCGGATCGAAGAGCACACCGGCATCGCCCACGATTTCCGGCAGCGAGAAGCGGTTGCTCACCGCCACCGGGACACCGCACGCCATGGCCTCGAGCACGGGCAACCCGAATCCCTCGCTGAACGACGGCAACACCAGCACCGTGGACGCGCGATAGAGTGCCGCGAGCTGGTCGTCTGGCACGAAGCCGGTGAACGTGACGCGGCCGGCAAGACCAGGCGCACGCGCCTGTGCCTGCAACGCGTGCGCGCAGGTGAGGAATGTGTCGTTCGCCACGTCCCCAACGATGGCCAGATGCCAAGGCGATAGCGAAGGCGGCAGCGCGGCGACCGCGCGCAGCAGGCCGTCGATGTTCTTGTGCGGGCTCAATCCGCCCACGTACAGCAACAGGGCGCCCTCCGACGGCAGCCCGTATTGCGCGCGCACGTTTGTGGCTTCGGCGGCGGAGTCGGAGACGGGCTGAAAGATCGGATCGGCCCCTTCGCTGACCACATCGATCTCGCCGACCGGCATGCCGAACACGTGGGCGATCTGGGCGCGGGCATTCTCCGACACGGTTACGATGCGCCGCGACTGCCGGCGGGCGAGGTGCGATTTGATCGTCCACAGCAGCCGTGGCACGGCGCGCGGGAAGATCAACGCCGGATGCATCTCGGCCGTGGCATCGTGAAACACCGTGACCACCGGGGTCCGCCCGAACACGGGCACGTACGAGAACGAGGTGGGAAAGAGAAAGACGTCCACGTCGAGCGCACCGATCGCGCGCCCCATGCGCAACAGATCGGCCGGCCGACGGGAGCCATCGGCCGACGCCGCCGTGGCCTGACGTTCGGAGGTCTGCACCACGTGCAGATGGGTCCGCGCCGGGAAGGACGCATCGCGCGCCATCGTGCTATCCACCACCAGCGTGAAGTCGTGTTGCGGACACGCGTTCACCATGGCCTGCACGAGCCCGCGCGTAAAGCGACCGTAGCCACGACGGTTCACCCAGGTACAGGCGTCGATGCCGATCTTCATGCGCGTCGCGCCACGTCACGCGTGTGACGCTCGGCGTCGAGGAGCGCGAGACACTGCCGCAACAGCGCCTCGCTGCCCCACGCGGCAACCACTACCAACCCGCCGGTCATCAGCACACCCTCGCCATGGCACCGCCGTCTCCGAACCAGGCACCGGTGACCTCGCCGAGTCCCCACGCGCTCACGAACAGCGCGAGTAGCGGCAGGGAGTGCAGCAGCTCCCGGCGGTGGGCGCCACTCCGCCACACGCGCGACGTGATGCGGGCGTAGAGCAGCACGGGCAGCGCCATCGCCGCCGCACCGTACGCGAGCCGAGACGGCATCGACGACGAGCGCACGCGATCGGCGGCGTACGCCCGCGCGTACAGGAATCGCTGTTCACTGTATTCGCTGACGGTGTAGTGCTTCTTGTGCCCCACCACGATGTCCGGGCGGTTCCAAAGCACGATGCCGCGCCGACGCAGCTCGTCGTGCAGCACGTTCTCCCACCGCCCGGCGTGCACGACCTCAGCGCACTCCTGCAGCGCGGTGCGGGCATAGGCCGTGTTGTTACCCATCAACCACTCGGCGGGGCCAGCGGGGCGCGGCGTGAGCACGTGACTGTATTCGCAGAAAAATGCGGCCCAGTCCACCGTGCTATCCGTGGCCGCGTTCACCAACACGCCACCCACCACCCGCACATCGCCGCGGCACGCGTCGACGATCTGCTGCGCCCACTGCTCCGGCACGATCACATGATCCTCAATCACGGCGACCGTGGGTGCGGTGGCCATGTCGATCGCCAGGGCCCGCATGTGTGGGATCGTCGTGGTACCCGCCACCGGCAACAGGCGGACCGAGGGGAAGCGCTGCGACACGTGGGTGCGCACCGCACTACCGCACCGCTCAGGCACGAGGACCTCGAGCCGCGTGCGTGTGCGCGACTCGGCCCGCTCGAGCGCCGACAAGCAGGCGACGAGATCCGACCAGCCATTCACCGACGGCACGACTACCGACAGCATCGGCGGCGGCCGGTTGCTCTCGGTGTGGTGCGCGGTTTCCGTCCCGGTCGCAGGCGCGATTGGCGTCACGTCACTCATGCGCGAACGTTACCTGATTGCCGCGCCCGACGGCGGCGCGCCACGCACCGACTGCCTCTCCCGCGGCCCAGGCGATCGTGAGCCGCACGACGGCCGGGAGGGCCCGCCGAATCCGACCATGATCAACACCCGCGGCGCGTGCCCGGCGGGCGATGCGCGCCGCCAGCACCAGCGGCACGAGCGGCGCGGCCAGCACGATCCGGATCGCCGACTGACCATGCCGGTCGACCCGGCTGCTGCCGAACGAGACGGCATGCGCGAAGCGTTGTGCCCGAAGCGCACGCAGGTCGACGACGCCCTGCGCGGTGGCTCGTGCCGCCGGGACCATCAGCAGCTGCTTGCCCGCGCGCGCGAACCGCCGATGGAATTCGACCTCCCAGAACCCGTCGCGCAGCAGGTCCTCATGCTCCACGAGATGCGCGCGCAGATAGGCGGCATTGTCGCCGGGGATATCGTGGGCCGACATCACGCGGGGCCAGCGTCCGGGCAGGAATGCACTGAAGCGGACCAGCGTGGCGGCGTCGGCGTCCGACGCGACGGCTGGCAGGTCGACCGGTCCACCCGCGCCAATCACCCCGGCATCGACGCCGCCGTTGATCGCCTCCAGCAGCGCACCGGCCCACGTGATGCTGACACGCATCTGCGACGTGGTAAAAGCCACCACGCGTCCGCTGGCGGCACGCAGGCCGAGGCCCCAGTTCACGGGCGTGAGCGCACCAGGCGCGACGGTGACCAAGCGCGCCGACGGAAGTGCGCCCGGCAGGGGGAGCCCCTGCGCGTTCGCGGCCACCACGATCACCTCGTGCGTGAGGCCGCCGGTCACCCCGGCGACACTCTGCGCGATTGCGCTGAGGGCGGCGGCGAGCGAACCGTCGCGCAGGGCATCGTCGTGGGAGACGGCCAGCACGATGCTCAGCGCCGGCGCGGTCACGAATGACTCACGGAGCGGTCCAGCCGCTGAGCGCAATCAGCCGGTCGCGCGCACGGGCCACGTCGAGCAGAGTGCGCGGCGAAATGGGCACGTCGCCGCGGCCCGCGAAGGCGAGATACGCCCGATGCACGAGCGCCTGCAGCCCCGGATACGCTGACTCGGCGCGCAGTCCGCGCCGTGCCAGATTCGCCGAAGCCGCCACCATCGAGCGGCCAGCCACGCGAAACGGACGCGCCGCCTTTGAAGCGCGGGTCACCGCGCCGGTGTCGATCACCGAGTAGCCGTGGAACAGATCGACCACCGCCGAGGCCGTGGTGCCGAACACCCGCAGTTCCGCGCACGTCGGCCGCGCCGACATGGAGATGAGGTACGCGATCGACGCGGTGTTCGCGTGTGCGGTGATGCGCCATTCACCGGGGCTCACGCGCGTGACCTGCCACGGCAAACCGTTGAGCGACGCATCGCCATGCGAGGCATCGCCATGCGAGGCATCGCCGTGCGACGTCGGCAACAGCACCTGCGTCAGGGACAGACAGTGCGGCAGAATCTCCGCCACGACATCGTCGGCGTCGCGCGGGCCGCTGGCGCCAGCGGATGCTATCGTGAGTTCGACGTGGACGATGGTGCCCAGCGCGTCGTGCTTCGCCAGCAGATCGCCCACTCCCTGCTGGAACGGAAACTGATGCACCGGCACCAGATGACGGCCGCGGGCGGCCGCGAGCGCACAGAGCGCCTCCGCTTCGGGTGCCGTGGCCGTGAGCGGCTTCTCACCGATCACATGACAGTCGGCGTGCAAGGCCGCTTCGATCACTGCACGGTGCGTGGGCAGCGGCGTGCACACGTGCACCACCGTGGGCGTCGTGGCCTGCAGCGCCGAGGCCACGTCCGCGAACACTGGCACGCGGCCAGAGGTGCCAGCGAGTGCGCTGGCACGCAATGGATCGGGGTCGACCACACCCACCACTACCCCGCCGCTCGCCGTGATGGCGTGCGCATGAGCACGACCCATCAGGCCGGCTCCGACGATCAGCGCGCCGATCGGTGCGTGACTCATCGCGACTTACCCGAGATGCACATCGCGCAACTCCGCAATCAGAGCGTCGTCGATCGCGACCCGCTGCCCGATCGCGGCCGAGTGGTACGCCGCGGCGATGACCGTCATCACGTCGCGGCCCACCTCACCGCTGGCCGGTGGCTCGGTGCCATCGCGGAACGCCGCGAGCGAGCGCTCGAACACGTATCGCGTCGCCACCATTCTCGGGTCCTTCGGGTTGCGCGCCAGCATGGAGCGCGTGGTGCCCACTTCCTGCCAGGCGATGCCGGCGATGCCGTATTCCACACGAACATGCGGGCGCGTGCTGCGAAACAATCCGGCGGAAATGCGGGCACGGCCGCCGAATGACGCGCGTAGTGACGCGCGGTCGGTGTCGGCGCGCACCTCGAAGTATTGCGTTTCCCCTTTGGCCAGGCGGTTCTGCGTGACCGTGGCCAGACGCCCACGACTGAACTCCATGGTGAGCAGTGCCACGGCATCTGACTCGCCCTCGCGCACGCCGCAGGTAGAGGTCCATGCCTGCACCGCGCGCGGACGCTCCCCGAACAGCGCCATGAGGAAATCGACGAGGTGCACACCAGCCTCGTACAGCGTGCGCTGCCGCATGCCGCCGCGCCAGCCGGGTTCGGCCCACGGCGGCAGATCCATCTGTTGCCACACCTGCGCGAAATTGAGCCCCCCCGTGGCGCCGCTGCTCACGGCATCACGCACGGCCTTGAACACCGGCATCTCACGGAACTCGTGATTGAGCGCAATGCGACGACCAGCCGCACGAGCCGCCGCCAAGACCATGTCCGCCTGCGCGATACTCGACACGAACGGCTTCTCGCACAGGACGTGCGCGCCCGCGCTGAACGACTGCAGGCAGAGCGCCGCGTGCGACCCCGGCGGCGTGCCGATGCACACCACGTCGGGGCGCGCGGTGGCGAACATCTCCTCAACACTCGCGAAGACCGGCACACGGAATGTCGTCTTCGCCTGATCGCGACGGGTGGTGTCGAGATCCACCGCGCCCACGACGTCGATGTCGCGCATCGCAGCCAGCGCCGGCAGATGCAGCGTGGCCCCGGCGTTGCCCAATCCGATGACGGCGACTTTCACCACGACCGTCCGTTCACGATGCCTGCGCAGTCATGGCGCGCTGCCCGATGTGGCGGCAGCGTCCCGTTCGCGCCACACGCTGATCCCGCCGTCGCCGACGGTGCCGTCGAACGTCTGTTGCAGCGTCCAGCCGGAGCGCACGCGCGCGTTCAGTTCCGGGAGGTCCATCTGCAACGCTCGTTCAAAGGTGACAACCAACCACACTCGTCCGGCACCGCGCCGTGCCAGGGCACTATCGAGCGCGGGCACGGTGCGCACGAATCGGTATCGCTGCTCGAGAGGCGCACCGGCGCGCGCGCCGTAGTACCGCATCCCCAGTTCGGCGAGATACACCACCACCACGCGGTCGTCGGGCTTTCGCTCCCGCTCCACGTAGGCCAACGCCGCGCGATACGGCTGCTTGGGTGTCGCATAATACCGCGCCAAGGAAGCGGCCGACAACATGGCCAGCAGCGCCACGGCGGCGCCGCCGACCAGGGCGGCCCGCTTCGGCCGCGATCGCCAGATCCAGCCGGCACCGTCGTCGATCGCCACCACGGCCGTGAGCACCGCTAGCGGAAGCCAGAGCAGAAAGAAGCGCGGCGAGATCGTGAGGCCGCGCACCAGCAGAAAGGCGAGCGTGAGGAGACCCGGCAGCGCGAGGCCGAGGGCCAGCACCCACGCCCGCTTCAGGACCGCCAGCGCGCCGGCCCCAGCCACCAGCAGGAACGGCACTGCCGCCAGCAGCGCACCGGCGCCGATGCCGCCCGACCCGAACCCCGCACTCACGCCGCGCAGCACTTCGCGCACGAACTCCCACGAAAAGAGCAGAAAGCCAGTGCTCTGCGTTTTGTAGACGTTCGTAATCACCACGTACACTTCGGGCATGGCGACCGCATACAGTTCGGCGCTCAGAAACCCGGCGATCGAGCATACCACCAGGACGCGACGCAATAGCGGCATCGCCGGGCCGCCCGCCCGGTAGACGCGCCACACGACCGCCAGAGCCACCAACCCCTGCGCGGCCAGCACGAACGCCGTATTGAGCAGCGCGGCAAAGCCCAGCACGGTGGCCGCCACATACAACAGCCAGTCGCGCAGGCGATCGTCGCGCAGTCCATTCACCAAGGCCCGCGTGCTGAGCAGCGCCAGACACAGGTAGGCAGTGTAGCCGCGGGCATTCTGCGAGAAGAACAGATGGTGATACGACACCGCCAGCAACAGCGCCGCCCCCAGAGAGGCGCGCCGCGAGAGGGCCAGTCGCGCGCACCAGTACAGCGCCGGCACACCGGCCACGCCGAACGCGACGGCCGGCAAGCGCACCGACCACGCCTGTTCGCCGAACAGCGCGATCATCTCCTTCAGGAGCAGCGTGTTCAACAGGTGATTGTTCGACCGCAGGTAGCTGCCGACGATCTGCGGTACCGACAGCGACGCGTAGTCGAGGATCGGCGAGATTTCGTCGAGCCAGAGATCACGGTCGAGGTGATACAGGCGCAGCGCCAAGGCGAGCAGCGTGATGACCGTGAGACCGATGGCCCCCGCCCGCGGCGTGAGGTCGCCCGGTTCATCGCGCGCCGCATGACCCGCCAGTCGTGAAGTCGCCGCCAGTCGCACGAACCGCCAGTCGAAGGCGACCACCATCAACATCACCGCGGCCTGTACCAGCAGCACGACGCGCAGCAACGTCACCCCACTGATGGGCGGCGGGGGTAGTTCTGCCTGTCGCGGCAGCGCGTCATACCACGCATGCGGCATCAGCGCTGCCGTCAATGCGACGCCGATCGCGGTAACCAGCAGCAGCCAACGCGACCGCGGCCACGCCTGCCGTGTCGCGTCGGTCACCGGGCGCATCCCGTCACGAGTCGCTCGCAGCGGACTCCAGTGGCGTACTCTCCCGCATCCACGTTTCCAACGCCGGCTTCACTCGCACGCCGTGCGTGAGCGGCGCGCGCTGCGACTGAAAGATGTTCACCAGCACACAGCGCACGAACGTGGGCCATTCGCGCCACACCGCGATGTGACTCGTACCGAACAACCGCGCGTATTCATGCGTAGGCCGGTTCACGACACGATAGCCGTAGGCCAGCACCTTCATCACCATTTCCTGCTCGATGGTGTGCCGGTCTTCGGCGAGCTTGACCTCGAGCGCGACCTCGCGTCGAATGGCGCGGAAGCCGTTCAAGGTATCGGTGAGGGCGACATCGAACCGCCGGTTGATCGCAATGTTCATCGAGATGTTGCCGATCGTGCGAATGAGCTGGCCCACCGTGACCGACAGCTCGTCGGTGCCACCGGAAAAACGGCTGCCCACACACAATTCAGCCTCGCGGGCCAGCACCGGTCGCACGAGCGACGGAATATCCGTCGGATCATGCGAACCATCGGCGTCGAGAAAGACGACGACGTCGGCCGT
The DNA here is from genome assembly GCF_013004105.1 of Gemmatimonas groenlandica. Taxonomy (NCBI): domain Bacteria; kingdom Pseudomonadati; phylum Gemmatimonadota; class Gemmatimonadia; order Gemmatimonadales; family Gemmatimonadaceae; genus Gemmatimonas; species Gemmatimonas groenlandica. The sequence continues at coordinate 4,267,252 of NZ_CP053085.1, read as the reverse complement.
GGTCTCGCCGAGGCTTTGCCGAACGGCGGCGCCTTTGCCGCGTCCGCGGTCGGTGATCACGCGCGCACCCGCGGCGCGGGCCTGCTCGGCGGTGCCGTCGCGCGATCCACCGTCGAGTACCAGCACTTCGTGCACATAGCGCGCGGATTCGCGCACGACTTCGGCGATGGTGCGCGCCTCGTTCCGTGCGGGGATCACCGCCGCCACTCGCGCGTCACCGTACTCGTGGATCGTAAACGCGCTCGCCAATGCACCCACGATCGCGCTCACCGCTCCGCGGCGCTCGCCAGCCCCGCCCCGCCGATGAGCTCCGGCACTTCACCACTCGCCAGCAGCGTGTCGAAATACGCGATCGTGCTGGCCAGACCAAGCTGCATCGACACGCTCGGCTCCCAGCCCAGCACCTCGCGCGCCTTCGTGATATCGGGCTGACGCTGGCGTGGATCATCGGGCGGCAGCGGGCGGCGCACCAGCTTGGAGCGGGATCCCGTGAGGCCGATGATGGTTTCAGCAAGCGCTCGCACGGTGCACTCCTCCGGGTTGCCGAGATTGATCGGGCCAACGACGGAGTCGGGCGACTTCATCATCCTATGCAGTCCGTCGATCAGATCGCTCACATAGCAGAAGGACCGCGTCTGCTCGCCGTCGCCGAACAACGTGATGTCGTCGCCGCGCAGCGCCTGCATGATGAAGTTCGACACCACGCGCCCGTCATTCGGATGCATGCGCGGGCCGTACGTGTTGAAGATGCGCACGACTTTGATGCGCACCTTCTCCTGATGGTAGTAGTCGAAGAACAACGTCTCGGCGCATCGCTTCCCCTCGTCGTAGCAGGAGCGCGGACCGATCGGATTCACATTGCCCCAGTACGACTCCGTCTGCGGGTGCACGATCGGGTCCCCATACACCTCCGACGTGGACGCCTGCAGCACCTTGGCCCGCAGCCGCTTGGCCAGCTCCAGCATGTTGATCGCGCCGATCACACTGGTCTTGGTGGTTTGCACCGGATCGTGCTGGTAATGCACCGGCGACGCCGGGCAGGCCAGATTGTAGATCTCGTCGGCTTCCACATTGAGCGGCATCGTGACGTCGTGCCGCAGCAGTTCGAAGCGCTTATAGTCGAGCAGATGCTCGACGCCGCGCCGCGAACTGGTGAAGAAGTTGTCGACACACAGCACCTCGTGCCCCTGCGACAGCAGCAGCTCGCACAGATGCGAGCCAAGAAATCCGGCACCACCTGTGACGACGATCCGTTGTGGGGTGACAGGCATGCGGGACGACGGAAGAAGGAGGCGGGCAGGCGACGGGCGTCACGAAAAATGGCGGACTCCCGCTGACAATGGCACCCGCGCTGCCCGCTTGTCTCCCCTCCCGCGAGCCTTTCGCGCTACTGGATGGTGGCCGGGTCCATCCAGAACACCTCCCAGTGATGCTCGTCGAGGTCGTAGAAGCTCCAGGCGTACATGAACCCGTGGTCCTGCACCGGCATGGCTTCCCGTCCGCCGGCGGCGACGGCCTTCTGCACCATGTCGTTCACCTCCTCGCGATTGTCGCAACTCAGGGCGAAGAGCGACTCGGTGTGCGTGCGCGTATCGCAGATCGCCTTCGTCGTGAATCCGCCGAAGAACGGCTCGGTGAGCAGCATCACGTAGGCCTCCTCGCTCACGATCATGCACGCCGCGTTCTGGTCGGTGAACTGCGGGTTGAACGTGAAGCCGAGGGCGGCGAAGAACGCCTTCGTGGCGTCCAGGTCCTTCACCGACATGTTGAGGAAGATCTTGCGGGCGGTCGCCATGGGAGGATTGGGCGTGAGGGAGACGGCGTAGACAATCGGCATATATCTCTTCGACCCACCATCCACCCGAAAATCATCGGTCGAGTCGCATCGGCAATTCGAAGTGGGGAAACAGCGTCTCGGTGTCGAGGAAGTAGTGCATCGTGCCGATGCGATCGCCGACGAAGTCGAGCACGATGAGCGACCAGGGCTCAGCCCCATTCTGCCGGTACTGCGCGAAGGCCGGTGCTCCACTGGCTTGGGTCGCCACGAGGCGCGAGGGCTTGCAGCCGGCGCCACGGCCGGTGAGCCAGTCGGCCACGTCCACGGGGCCCTGCAACCAGAACGCATAGGGCGGCATGCACATCACCACATCGTCGCGCAGCAGCGCCGTGAGGGCCGGCACATCGTACGCTTCGAAGGCGGCCACGAACCGCTCGAGCGTGCGCTGCTGTTGGGCGTTCAACTCCATCGGCGTGCCGGTGGGCGCACTCGAGCGGCGCGCGTCGAGGGTGGCCCGGGCCCGCTGCAGCGCACTGTTCACCGCGGCAGTGCTGAGGTCGAGGCAGTCGGCGACTTCCGCCGCCGACCAGTTGAGCACCTGCGTGAGAATCAGGGCCGCGCGCTGACGCGGCGGCAACGCCTGTAGCGCCGACACGAAGGCCAATCGCAGATTCTCGCGCATCACGGCGCGCTCGTGCGGATCGTCGGTCGACGGGATCGCGCGCACATCGGGAATGGGCTCGAGCCAATGCGCACGCGGGCGCGTCGTCAGCTCGTCGGTAGTCGCGGAACGCGGCATGTCGTCGAACGCCAGGACGCGCGGCGTGCGATCGCCGAGCGCATCGAGACATACGTTGGTGGCGATGCGATGCAGCCACGTGCCCAGCGCTGAGCGACCATCGAATTTCTCGAGCGCGCGCCAGGCCCGCAGCATGGTCTCCTGCACCGCGTCCTCGGCGTCGACGACCGAACCCAGCATACGATAGCAGTGACCTGTGAGCGCGGCCCGATGTGTATCGAGATCGATCGCCGCGAGAGCGTGCGGAGCCATTAGCGGACCTCCTCGATCCAGTGTCGCAGAATGTGCGTCAACGCGTCACGCTTGGCGTCGACATCGGCCAGATCACGCAGGGCGATGATGGCACGGTCGGCGCTCTTCCACTGCAGCAGCGTGTGCGGGTCGGGCACGGTGGCGCGCACCGCGGCGTCGGGCCGACCTTTGGCGCCCAAATGCAGCACGAGCTGGAAGCCGGTCTTCGCGCGCAGGTGGAACGTGGCAAAGTGCTCCGTGGTGTGGAAGCTGGGCGCATTCCACTTCACCGCTTCGCCGATACGGGGGTCGGCTTGCAGGATGATGTGCCGCAACGTGTCGATGGCATCGCGCTGCGGATGATCGAGCGTGGCGAGCAGGCCGTCCACGTCATTCGGCATGGCGTGCGGTCCCTATCGGCGAGGAGCGGGCTTCAGCGGAGCGGGCTTCAGCGCCGCGCGCCGGCCGAAGTACAGCACGTTCGGTGCCTCCGAGCGCCCGGCCGCGATGTCCACTTGGCCGTCTCCGTTCACATCGCCGATGGCAAAGCCGTACACCGTACCGCGGCCGTCGCCGAACCGTACCCTCGCGAAGGTGGTCCCGGTGCGGATGTACGCCACCGACTCCGCCTCGACGTAGCCCACCACGATATCGGTCAGGCCATCGGCGTTGAGATCCCCCACGGCCAGAGCGTACGGCGCCGTTTGCTCCCGACCGAGTGACACGCCGGCCGCGAAGCCACCGTCGCGTACGCCGGTATAGAGCGACAGGCCATTTGCTTCGTCGATGGCGACCAGATCCAGAATCCCGTCGCCGTTGAAATCGCCCGTTTCCGACGCCCGGATCGCCGCGTCGGCCGGACCGAAGGGCACGCCCGCGAACACAGGATCGGGGCCAAGGCCGGCACCGATACCGGTACCGGGACCGGTCCCGGTGCGCCGCTGCTGCAGATACACCATGCTCTGCCCGCCGTCTCGGTGCGGTACGATGAGGTCGACGAGCCCGTCACGGTTCACGTCGGCGGGCGTGATCGTGGTGGCCGACTCGCGTGAAAAGCGGATGCACTGGTCGTCGAACCGGCCGGCACCGCGATTCAGGCAGACGTAGTTGCCACCTGGATTCTTGCCGTACCGGTTGGCCACGATGATGTCGGGGAGGCCGTCTCCGTTGATGTCGGCCACACTGGCATTTCGCGTGGGCCACTCGGCCTTGCCGAACGTGGATCCAACCGAGAAGTGTCCCGCGCCATCGTTCAGGTAGACAAGGCTCGGGTCGGGACGATCGTTGCTAAGCACCACGTCGAGATCGCCGTCACGATCGAGATCCACCAAGCGGGCTGCATATGATCGGTCGGAGGCGGTGCCCAGGTCACGCGCCGGAGCGAAGCCGCCTTTGCCGTCGCCGATCAGCACCCGGTCGACCAACGGCCAATGCCGCCCCTTGGCGAGCACGATGTCCGGTTTGCCGTCGCCGTTCACGTCCCCGATGCTGGCGTTCGCCGAGGTTTCGGCGGTGGTCTCGAGCAGGAGCACGCGATCGAACTGCGGCAGCGGCAGTTGGGCGCGTGCGTCGGCGAGAGGTGACGACAACGCGAAGAGGACGACGGCAAGGCAGAATGTGCGCATTTCCCAACCTGTGCCGCCGTTCCTGTGGTCGCTAGCTGGATACGAACGGAAACATGCGGTTCCTGACTGACACGGATACGAACTGATAGGAACCGATAGCAACCGATCCCCGTCGGTGCGCGACGGGCTCAGCGGCTCGACCGCCTTTCAGTTCAGTACATGAAAAGTCGGGTTTCTTGACGATGGCCCCCATTCACGGGCGAATCCGTTCGCAGCCGTTCCTATCGGTTCGTATCCGTGTCAGGCAGGAACCGCCCGTTTCCGCGTTTTCCCAGTCTTCCCCGCCGTTGACATAGGGGTGGGGGGTATATACACTTAATCTCAAGGGCACTTGCCCCTCCCCCATTTCAATTGGAGCGACCCGATGGACAAGCTCACGATGCAGATCTCCGGCATGACCTGCGGCCATTGCGTGGCCGGTGTCACCCGCGCCCTCAAGGGTGTTCCTGGCGTCACCGTCGACCACGTGGTCATCGGGACCGCGTCGGTCGAGTACGACGCGAACACGACGACGCCGACGGACATCGCGAAGGCCGTTGAAGAAGAAGGCTACCGCGTCGTCACCGCGGCCTAACCCGGAGACCGCCATGACCGGTATCGAGTGGATCGTTGTGCTGGGCGGTACCGCCACGATCGTCTGGATCAACTGGTACTTCTTCGCCTCGTCGCCGGTGACCGCCTCGGTCACCGCCTCCGCTGTGGCGTCCGTCGCCACGGCCGGGGCCACGGCGACGGCCGGACCGCCGAGTATCACGATCACGGTCGACGGCGGCTACAGCCCGCAGTCGGTGCAGGTCCCGGCGGGACAGCCCGTACGCCTGATCTTCGACCGGCGGGACACCGGGAGCTGCTCCGACGAGGTCGTCTTCCCCGATTTCGGGATCCGCAAATTTCTCCCGACCGGGCAACAGACGACGATCGAAATCACACCACCCAAAGCTGGTACCTACGCTTTCATGTGCGGCATGAGCATGCTGCGCGGCTCCGTGATCGCTGTGGCCTAACGGCGCACACGGGCAACAAGGAGGTTCAATGGACACCATTCGTATTCCGGTCAGCGGCATGACATGCGCCGCGTGCCAGTCGCGAGTGCAGCGCACACTGCAGAAACAGCCGGGCGTCAGCGACGCGACGGTCAATCTCATGATGCACAATGCGACCGTGACCTTTGATCCGGCCGCGACGTCGCCCGACGCACTCGTTGCGGCCATTGTCGACACCGGGTACGGGGCAGCGCTGGCCCCGCCCGATCAGTCGGCATTCGAGGAGCAGGAAGCGCGTGATCGCGCGACCACCACGGAATATCTCACACTGCGTCGCAAGGCGATCGTGAGTGGTATCGCCGGGGCGATCGCCATGATCATCTCCATGCCGCTCATGAGCCAGCTGGCGGCCACCATGCACGCGCACGGCGGCGCGTCCACCATCGGCGATCCCTTCATGCGCTGGTCGATGACCGTGCTCGACCCCGCGCTCCGCCGTGTGGCGCCGTGGATGTACGCCATCGATCCGCGCGTCACCACCTGGCTCCTGCTGGCGCTCACGCTGGGCGTGATGACCTGGGCCGGACGGCACTTTTACACCGGTGCCTGGTCTGCCTTTCGCCATCACGCCGCCGACATGAACACGCTCGTGGCGGTCGGCACCGGCGCCGCGTTTCTCTACTCCGTGGTAGCGACCGTCGCCCCCGAATTCTTCGTCAGTCGGGGGTTGGCACCCGATGTGTACTACGAAGCCGTGGTGCTCATCATCGCGCTGATTCTCACCGGCAACATGTTCGAAGCGCGCGCCAAGCAGCGCACCTCGTCGGCGTTGCGGGCGCTGGTGCACCTGCAGCCGAAAACCGCACGAGTGCTGCGCGATGCGCAGGAGCTCGACCTGCCGGTCGAGTCGGTGATGGCCGGCGATACCGTGATCGTGCGCCCCGGCGAGCGCATTCCGGTTGACGGCGAGCTGCTCGCCGGTAGCAGCGCCGTCGATGAGAGCATGCTGACCGGGGAATCGATGCCGGTCACGAAGGGGGTTGGCGACCGCGTGATCGGCGGCACCATCAACGCCACCGGCGCCTTTCGATTCCGCGCCACCACTCTGGGTGGCGATAGTGTGCTGGCGCAGATCGTGAAGCTGATGCGCGATGCGCAGGGCTCGCGGGCACCGATTCAACGGCTGGCCGATCGCATCTCGGGCATCTTTGTGCCGATCGTCCTCTCGCTGGCGGTGCTCACGTTTATGGTATGGTTCGTCGCCGCGGACAGTGCGCCGGCGGTGCGCGCCTTTGCCGCGTCGGTGGCGGTGCTGATCATCGCCTGCCCGTGTGCCATGGGGCTCGCGGTGCCGACCGCCGTCATGGTGGCGACCGGCAAGGGCGCCGAGCTGGGTGTGCTGATCAAAGGGGGCGAAGCTCTGCAGCGCGCCGGGGATCTGAACACGGTGGTGCTCGACAAGACCGGCACGGTTACCGAGGGCAAGCCCGCGGTCACCGACGTGGTCCTCGCCACCGATGGCGCGTTCGTGCACCGCGAGCATGACCTGCTGCGAATGGTCGCGTCGATCGAGTCACGCAGCGAACACCCGTTGGCCGATGCCATCGTGCGTCATGCGCGGGGGTTGGGCCTCACGGTGGCTGAACCCGACACCTTCGAATCGCAAACCGGCCGCGGCGCGATCGGCGTCGTGCGTGATGGCGACGCGACGACGGGCCGCGACGTCGCGATCGCCGTCGGGAACGCGGCGCTCATGGCCGACTATTCGGTGGACACGGCGTCGGCGCAGGCCGATGTGGATCGCTTGGCCAGCGATGGCAAGACGCCGATGTTCGTGGCGATGGATGGCGTACTCGCCGGCGTGATCGCCGTCGCCGATCCCATCAAGGAGAGTTCACGGGCCGCGATCACGCAGCTACACGCCATGGGTCTCGAGGTCGTGATGCTGACTGGCGACAATCAGCGTACCGCCGACGCGGTAGCGCGCCTGGCTGGCATCGATCGCGTGGTCGCCGGCGTGCTGCCGGCCGGCAAAGTCGCGGAGATCACCCGCCTGCAGGCGCTGGGACGGGTGGTGGCGATGGTCGGCGACGGCATCAACGACGCCCCGGCCTTGGCGCAAGCCGATGTCGGCATGGCGATCGGCACCGGCACCGACGTCGCCATCGAGGCGGGTGATATTGTGCTGATGCGCGGGGATCTGCGGACGGCGGCCCAGGCCATCGCGCTCTCCCGTCGGACCATGCGCACGATGAAGCAGAACCTGTTCTGGGCCTTCGTCTACAACGTGATCGGTATCCCGGTGGCAGCGGGTGTGCTGTATCCCGCCTTCGGACTCCTGCTCAGCCCCATTCTGGCCAGCGCGGCGATGGCGTTCAGCTCAGTGAGTGTGGTCTCGAACAGTTTGCGGTTGCGACGGTTCGCCGCGACCATCCAGTAGCCTTCGCACGGTACAGGCGTCTACACTTCATGGCGCTGCCATGACGTGCTGCCACGCATTTTCCGGCCCGACTGGATTGGACCTGTGACCGTTTCAAGCTCCGACGCGCTACGCCAGACGTTCCGCGACGTCGCCATCGGCATGGTCATCACCGATGCCGACGGTCAGATCGTCCAGACGAATGACGCCTTCTGCCGTCTCCTCGGCTACGACGAAACTGCCCTGTGTGGCCGCTCCATTGCCTCGTTGATTCACGCCGACGATCAGGCGGTCGATTCGCGCGTGCTGCGCGAGCTGCTCGCGGGCGTGCGCCGCAGCGATGTGATCACGAAGCGCTTCGTCCACGCCAGCGGCCGCGAGGTCTGGGGGAGCGTCAACCTCTCGGTCATTCGCGAAGACGACGGGACGCCGGCGTTTATCGTGCGCATGACCGAGGACGTCACCGAACGCCGGCGCATGCAGGTCGAGCGCGATCGGTTCTTCGATCTGTCGCTCGATATGCTCAGCATCGCCAACTACGACGGCTGGTTTACCCATGTGAATCCGGCGTGGACGCGATGCCTGGGATGGACGGCCGAGGAACTCACCAGTCGTCCATTGATCGAGTTTGTTCACCCCGACGATCGGGACAAAGTCTTTGCCGACCGGAAGAAGATCTTTCCCGGACAGCCCATGCGTGACATCGAAAATCGGTATCGGTGCAAAGACGGTTCGTATCGCTGGTTGTCGTGGAGCGTGCATCCGCAGGTCGATACGCGCCAGGTGATCGGCGTGGTACGTGATATCACCGAGAAGAAACGGGACGAGGCAGAACGTCGGCTGCTGGAGGCGCGCGTGGCCCGTGCGCAGCGCATGGAGGGCATCGGTACGTTGGCGGGCGGGATTGCCCACGACCTGAACAACGTGCTCGCGCCGATCCTGCTCTCGATCGAGGTGCTCAAGGACGAACTGGGCTCCGACACGCAGCGCGAGGTACTCGAGACGATCGAGGCAAGCGCCCGGCGGGGTGCCGACATGGTGCGGCAAGTCTTGTCGTATGCCCGCGGCGTGGAGGGCCAGCGCGTGACGCTGAGCATGTCGGCCGTGATGCGCGATGTGTTGCGGCTGGTGCGCGATCGCCTCATGTCCGACGTACAGATCCACACGTCACTCCCGGAACACCTGTGGACCTTCGCGGGCGACTCCACGCAAATTCAGCAGGTCATGCTCAATTTGCTGCTGAATGCCAAGGACGCGATGCCGGGCGGAGGAGCGATCACGATCGCAGCGCGCAACGTGGACCTCCGCAGCGTCGATATTCCCGAGCCCGGACTGCCGCCCGGTGCGTACCTACAGATTGAAGTGCGCGACACCGGCTACGGTATTCTGACCGAGCATCTGGACAAGATCTTCGACCCGTTCTTCACCACCAAAGGGATCGGCGAGGGTTCGGGACTCGGACTCTCGACCTCGCACGCCATCGTGCGCAGCCACGGCGGATTTTTTCAGGTCGAGAGCTCGCTGGGCAGCGGCAGCATCTTCCGCGTGTCACTTCCCGCATCGCAGTCATCGGCGGCACCGACGCCCGATCCCATGCCGACGATGCCGCAAGGCGCCGGCCAGTGCATTCTAGTCATCGACGACGAGGACTCGATCCGTCGCCTCCTGCAGACCACGCTCCGTCGCGCTGGCTACCGCGTGCACGTGGCCAGCAATGGCTCGGAAGGGGTGCAGCAATTCACGACGCACCAAGCTGAGATCGCGTTGGTCTTGACTGACCTCATGATGCCGGTGATGGACGGGATCGAGGCGATTCGGACCATCCGGGCCATCGATGCCACCATGCGAATCGTGGCGATGAGCGGGCTGGCCACGACGGAGCGTCGCCGGGATGCGCTGCTCGAGGGTGCATCCGACTTCCTCGCCAAGCCGTTCTCGGCGGATTCGCTGTTGACGACCGTGCGCGCGGCGATCCTGAGTATTCAGTAGAGGCTCAGCCGGACCGTCGCGCCCGGAATTAGGCATCAAGAAGGCTCAGGCGCTAGTTTGCACGTACGATGAGCCCTTACATCACCTTCCTGCTGTATCTGCTGGCGATCGTCGGATTTCTGGGGCTGGTGCTCACGCTGAACGCGTGGCTCGGCCCCAAGCCGGCGATGACGAGCACCAAGTTCGAGCCCTTCGAATGTGGTGCGACGCCGGTGGATTTCGTGAACGTGAAAGCGGTGCCCATCAAGTACTACGCGGTGGCCATCATTTTCATCCTGTTCGACCTCGAGACGATGTTCCTGTTCGTCTGGGCTCTTGGCGCTCGACCGCTCTCGGGGTTCCTGATGTTCACGCTGGCGCTGTTCATCTTTCTGCTGGTCATCAGCCTGCTGTACGTCTACAAGGCGCGCATTCTGGAAGCGGTGACGGAGTAATCATGTACGGCAAACCGCTTCCCATCGTGGACGCCCTCGGCGCGCCGGCTGCGTCAGCGCACGCGTCCGTGAACGCGCCCGCGCACACCAAGTCCGCGTCGTTCGAGTATCTCACCACGCGGAAGGACGAACTGGTGGGGTGGGCACGCAAGTTCTCGCTCTTCCCGTATCCGTTCGTGACCGCCTGCTGCGCCATGGAGTTCATGGCCGTGAGTGCCTCGGCCTACGACACCGACCGCTTTGGCGCCGCCCTGCCCCGTTTCTCGCCCCGTCAAGCCGATCTGCTCATGGTGGTCGGGACGGTCACGCAGAAGCAGGCGCCGATTCTTCTGAAAGTGTACGAGCAGATGTGCGAGCCGAAGTGGGTCATGGCCTTCGGCGTGTGCGCAACATCAGGCGGCTTCTATCAGAATTACGCCTCGCTGCCCGGCATCGATCGCATCATCCCGGTGGACGTGTACGTGCCGGGATGTCCGCCGCGCCCCGAAATGGTGATCGATGGCATCATGCAACTGCAGGAAAAGATCGCCAACGGCAAGCATCTCATCGTGAACGAGTCGTTCTGATCGTGACCACACCGTTTCTCGATCTCGTGGAGCAGCAGTTTGCGCCGAGCACCGGCATCGAGTCGCATGGTGTGCAGCATGGCGTGCTGGTACTGCACCTCGAGCCGGCGGCACTGCTGCCGGTGGCCGAACGCCTGAAGTCGCAGTTCGCGTTCGACCTCTTTCTCGACGTCACCGCCATCGATTGGCCCGACGACGCGCTCCGTTTCGAGGTCGTGCACCACTTCTACTCGACGACGCACAAGGTGCGCGTCCGGCTGAAAACGCGCGTGAGTGCAAGCGATCCCACCGTGGACACGCTGACGTCGCTGTTCGGATCGGCCGGGTACATGGAGCGCGAGTGCCACGACATGTACGGCATCGTGTTCCGCGGCAACGACGACCTGCGCCCCATTCTGCTGTACGAAGGTTTTTCGGGACATCCGCTGCGCAAAGACTACCCCAAGCAGCTGGAGCAGCCGCTGGTCCCCTACCGTCCGCCGCAGGGTACCCTTGTCCGCTAGCATCCCGAATCCGGTCCGCTCCGCCTTCACCACACACGAGCGCGACGACACCGTCATCGTCAACATCGGACCGTCGCACCCCGCGACGCACGGCACGGTGCAGATCATCGCCGAGCTCGATGGCGAGAAGGTGCTTCGCACCGACGTGCACTGCGGCTATCTGCATCGCGGGTTCGAGAAAGAGTGCGAGGATCACACCTGGCACAATCTCATTCCGTACGTCGACCGCCTGAACTACTGCTCGGCGCTGATCAACGACTTCGCGTATTGCGATGCCGTGGAACAGATGATGGGTATCGAGATCACGCCGCGTACGAAGTACCTGCGCACGCTCCTCTCCGAGTACTCACGCATCACCGACCACCTCACGTGCGTGGCGGCGAGTCTCATGGAGCTTGGCGCCATGACGGCGTTCCTGTATCTCGTCACGGTGCGCGACTTCATGTACGAGCATCTCGCCGCGCTCACCGGTGCGCGCGTAACGTACTCGTACGGCCGCATCGGCGGACTCGCCAACGACGTGCCCGATGGCTGGTTCGCGCGCCTGCACGAGATCCTGGCCGAGTACGAGACGTATATCGAGCGTGTGCACGGCCTGGTCGATCGCAATCGCATCTTCATCGACCGGTTGCGCAACGTAGGCACGATCAGCACCGCCGACGCGCTGCACTGGGGCTTCACCGGCGTGATCCTGCGCAGTACCGGCGTGCCGCGCGACCTGCGAAAGGACACGCCGTATCTGGCGTACGCCGAGCTCGACTTCGACGTACCGGTCGGAATCAACGGCGACAACTACGATCGGTACTACGTGCGCATGCGCGAGATGGACGAGTCGGTGTACATGATCCGTCAGCTCATGGACATGATGCCCGAAGGTCCGATCAACTTGGACGATCGCCGTTGCGTGTTTCCCGAGAAGACGCTCGTGTACAACGAGATTGAATCGTTGATCAACCACTTCAAGCTCGTCATGGAAGGCCCGTCGGTGCCGGCGGGCGAGATCTATCTGGCGCACGAAGCGCCCAACGGAGAGCTCGGATTCTTCCTCGTGAGCACCGGTGGCGGCACGCCGCACAAAGTGCATGTACGGTCGCCCAGCTTCGTGCATATGGGTGGCGTCCACCGCATGCTCGATGGCTATCAACTCGCCGACATCGTCACGACGTTCGGCTCCGTGAACATGATCGGTGGGGAGTGCGACCGATGACCGGTCTCGTACAACGTCTGATCCCCGAGTTCGAACAGTGGAAGCGCCGCTATCCGGCCGGCTTCGACGGTTCGCTCTCGATTCCCGCGCTCCGTCGCATTCAAGAAGAGCGCGGCTACATCGCCGACGAAGATATCTCCGATCTCACCGCGTACCTCGGTGTGCCGCGCACGCAGATCGATGAAGTTGTCGCCTTCTACACGCAGTTCACGCGCGTGCCGCTGGGCACGCACCACATCCAGGTGTGCCACAACGTGAGCTGTTCGCTGCGCGGCGCGGAAGGGTTGGTGAAGCATCTGTGCGGACGACTCGGCATCAAGCCGGGCGAGACCTCCGCCGACGGGCAGTTCACGCTGACCACGGTGGAATGCCTGGCGTCGTGCGGCACGGCACCGATGATGATGGTGGGCGATGCCTTCTACGAGAATCTGACGCCGGCGTCGGTCGACGCGTTGCTTACTGAGTTGAGGGGGACATCGTGAAATTCTTCATGAACTTCCCCGTTACCGACACGTCGCACACGCTCGCCGAGTATCGCACGCGCTTCGGCTATCAGGCGTTGGAAAAGGCGCTGAGCATGACGCCGACTGACGTGACCAAGGAAGTCGCGGCAGCGGGCCTGTTGGGCCACGGCGGCGCCGCCTTCCCGGCCGGTCGCAAGTGGGGCGTGGTCAAGCTGGGTGACGGCGAGCCGCACTACGTCTGCATGAATGCCGACGAAGGCGAGCCGGGCACCTTCAAGGATCGCTGGCTCATGGAGTGCGTGCCGCACATGGCGCTCGAAGGGCTGATCATCGGCTCGTACGCGCTGGAGGGACGTCACGCCTTCATCTACATTCGCGGCGAATTCGATCTGGCGCATCGTCGCATGGCCGAGTCCATCGAAGAGGCGTACGCGGCCGGACTGCTGGGCGAGAATATCCTCGGCACCGGCTATTCGCTCGACGTGGTGCTGTATCGCGGTGCCGGCTCGTATGTGTGCGGCGAGGCGTCGGCCATGCTGGCGTCGCTCGAAGGCAAGAAGGGCTGGCCGCGCAATCGTCCGCCGCGTCTCACGGTGAAGGGGCTGTACCAGAAGCCCACGGTCGTGAACAACGTGGAAACGCTGGCGAACGTGCCGGTGATCCTCCGCCTCGGTTCGGCGGAGTTCAGGAAGGTGGGCACGGCCAAGAGCCCGGGCACGCAGATGATCTCGATTTCCGGCCATATCGCGAAGCCGGGCGTCTACGAGGTCGAGTACGGATACTCGTGGACGAAGTTCATCTACGAGGATTGCGGTGGCATGCAGAACGGGAAGGCGCTCAAGTGCATCATTCCGGGCGGCGTGTCCACCAAGCTGCTCAGCGCGAGCGCGATCGAAGGCGTCACGCTCGATCACAACTCGGCGGTGGCGGCGGGTTCGCAGGTTGGCTCGGGAGGCATGATCGCGATCGCCGAAGGCACCTGCATGGTGCGTCTGGCGGCGGTCATTCAGCGCTTCTACCACCACGAGTCGTGCGGGCAGTGCACACCGTGCCGTCAGGGTATGGGCTGGATGGAGCGCATCCTGAATCGCATCGTGGCCGGCGGTGGACGCCCCGAGGACATCGACCAGCTCTACAAGATCTCCGAGGCGAACGACGGCACCACCATCTGCAGTCTCGGTGACTCGGCGGGTTACGCCTGTTCGGCCATCCTCGATCACTACCGTGAGGAGTTCGAGTACTACATCACGAACGGACGCTCCATGTATGACGGCAACCTGACCGTGGAAGACCCGTTCGCGACGTCTCCATTCGCGAATGCGCTGGTCGGAGCCGCCTCGTGAGCAAGAAGATGCTCGACTTCGCCATCGATGGCGTACCGATGCAGGCGGAAGACGGGCAAACCGTGATTCAGGCGGCGCGTGCCAACGGCGTGGAGATCCCGCACTTCTGCTGGCATCCGCAGTTGTCGGTGCCCGGCAACTGCCGCATCTGCATGGTGGAGATCGAGCAAGACTCGGGCGACCCGTGGTTCGATATCGCCTGCAACATGCCCGTCACCGCCGGCATGCGCGTCCTGACCAAGTCGGAGAAGATCAAGACGCTCAATCAGGATACAATGCAGTTCATCACGCTCAACCACCCGGTTGATTGTGGCGTCTGCAACAAGTCGGGTGAGTGTCTGCTGCAGGATTATCACTACGAGTTGAACGGCGCTGCGTCGAAGTCGCGCGATCCGAAAACGCACGCCACGAAGTTCTTCCCGCTGTCCGATCGCATCATGCTGGACAACGAGCGGTGCATCATGTGCACGCTCTGCGTCCGCTTCACAAACGAAGTGTCGGGCTCGAAGGCGCTTGGCGCCGTGAACCGCGGCGATCATGCGCTGATCCGTCCCGCCGAGGACGCCGACTTCAACCTCGACGTCTACTCCGACAACGTGATCGACCTCTGCCCGGTGGGTGCGCTGCTGTCCACCGAGCTGATGAATCATGCGCGCGTGTGGTACCTGCAGGCCACGCCGTCGGTGTGCCCAGGGTGCGAGCGCGGCTGCAGCATCGATGTGTGGCACCGCAAGCACGAGTGGAAGCTGAACGCGCTCGATCCGCGGTTGAATACGACGATCGATCGAGTCACACCGCACGAGAATCCCGAGGTGAACGGCCTCTGGGTCTGCAATAAAGCCCGTGATCTCGCGCATCTGTTCGAACGACCGCGCGCGGAGCAGTCGATGCAGCACGGCGCGCCGGTGGAGTTGGGTGTCGCGATCGCCGCCGCGAAGCAGCTGATTGCCGCAGCACGCAAGCCGGTGGCGATCGTGTCGAGCTGGGGGTCAAACGAGGAGTTGACGGCGTTCCATACTGCGTTCGGCACCACGGTGCCGGGCTTCGTGAAGGCCGATCACCTGCCGCTCCCCGGCGAAGTGCTCGAGGATCATCTACTCATCAAGCCCGACAAGAATCCCAATCGCAAGGCGGCGCTTGCGCTGTATTCGGCGCTTCCCGAGCGCGTGAGTGATGCCCTGTCGGCCGATAGCGACGTGGTGCTGGTGTGGGGTGAAGGCTTCGACAGCGCGTTGGTCCCGTCGGGGGCGAAGGTGATCCGCCTCGATTCGTACGCGCATGCCGCCAACGCAGCGGCCGATGTGTTCATTCCCATCAGCGTGCAGACCGAACGAAGCGGTCACTACACGAACTTCAACGGCGTGGTCACGCCGTTCGAAGCGTGCTTTCCCGTGAAGCCCAGCATCGTGCACGCTGAGGCCCTGTTCGCCGCGCTCTCCGCCGCGTCGGGCGCATGAACGTGTTCATGCCCGATCTCGTCGTGTCGCTGGTCTTCATCACGTATGCCATCGTCGTGCTGCTCAGCTTCGGCGGGTTACTCACGTGGGTGGAGCGCAAGCAGGCCGCCGTGATGTCAGACCGGATCGGCGCCAACCGCGCCTACATCAAGATCCCGTTCACCAACATCAAGCTGGTGTGGCTGGGACTCTTTCATGGCATGGCCGATGGCCTGAAGATGCTCCTCAAGGAGAACTTCAAGCCGAAGACGCACGACGCGCTGGGCTACTTCCTGGCGCCGTTCATCGTGTTCGCGCCGGTGCTGCTGGTGTTCGCCGTGATTCCGTTCGGCGGCACGCTCGATCCGGCCCAGCTGTTTCCGTCGCTGGCCTCGTGGTTCGGTGGCCGCACGTACCCGCTGCAGATCGCGCAGCTCGACGCCGGTATTCTGATTGTCTTTGCCTTCAGCGGACTCACGATCATCGGCACGATGCTGGCCGGCTGGAGCTCGGAGAACAAGTTCTCGCTCCTGGGCGGACTGCGGGCCGGTTCGCAGATGATTTCGTACGAGCTGGTCATGGCCCTCACCATCATGGGCCTGATTCTCGTGTACGGCACCGTCGATCTGGGCGCGATCGTGCGTCAGCAGTCGGGTGTGATGCTGGGGGTGCTGCCCAAGTGGGGCGTGTTCATGCAGCCCTTTGCGGCGTTCCTGTTTCTCACGGCGGCGATCGCCGAGAACAAGCGTATCCCGTTCGACCTGCCTGAGGCGGAGTCGGAGCTGATCGCCGGCTACTACACCGAATACAGCGCCATGAAGATGGGTCTCTTCATGTTCGCCGAGTTCATTCAGATCGCGATCGTGGGCGCGCTGTTCACCACGCTGTTTCTGGGTGGCTACAACCTGCCGTTCATGAGCGACGCCGGCTTCCTGTTTCCCGGCGGCCATGCGGTGGCGCTCAGTCACGGGCTGGTGGTGCCGCTGCAGATGCTCGGCTTCCTGGCCAAGGTCTTCCTGATGTGCGTGATCCAGATCCAGATCCGCTGGTCACTGCCCCGTTTCCGGTATGACCAGATGCTGTCGTTCGCGTGGAAGATGCTGTTGCCGTTGTCGCTGGCGAATCTGGTGGTGACCGCCGTGGCCATGTGGCTGATGGGGGGTGGCCAGTGACCACGCCGATCAAGCCCGACGTGAAGCCCCCGGCTCCGCCTGTTGTGCGCACCGTGAAGTACGCGCGGAAGCAGTACTGGAACGAGCCCACCATGACGTGGTGGGAGAAGGCGTACTTGCCCGAAGTTTTGCGCGGGCTGGCGATCACGACCGGGATCTTCCTGCGTAACATGGGCAAGTGGATCACCGGCCGTCGTGGCGCCGTCACCACGTACTATCCCGAAGAGAAGCGCGCGGATTTTGCGCCGGCGAACCGCGGCAAGCATATCCTTACACAGCGTCCCGACGGGTCGCCGCAGTGTATCGCGTGCAACATGTGCGCGACCGTGTGCCCCGCGAAGGTGATCGAGATCGAGTCCGCCTTCGACATCAACGATCCGGCGCATCCCAAGTCGCCGATCCGCTTTGAGATCGACTATTCGCGCTGCGTGTTCTGCGGCCTGTGTGTCGAGGCCTGTCCGGAGGATGCCATCCGCATGGAACAGGACATCCCCAACCTCGTGTCGGGCGATCGCTACAACATGTGGCTCACGATGGATGAGATGCTGACCTGGAATCCGAAGCAGGACGTGCTCAAGCCCTATCCACCGAAGCCGGTTGCTTTGAAGGTCAGCGACAGCATTATGCGAGGGCGCGAGTCATCGACACACTGATTCTGGGCCTGATGGGCGTCATCGCGCTCATCTCGGCCGTGCTGATGCTCGTGATTCGTGAGCCCATGCGCGTTGCGCTGGCGCTGATCACGAGCATGGTCATGCTGGGTGGCATCTATGGATTGCTGGGCGTGCACTTCATCGCCGCCTTCCAAGTGCTGATCTACGTCGGCGCGGTGATGGTCTTCATGGTGTACGTGATCATGTTGCTCGAGGTGCGCGAGGCGCCAGGCAATGCGCGATTTTCTCGCTGGCTCGTGCCCGGTGTCATGGGCTTCGCGGCGCTGGTGGGTGTGTTGGGAATCAGTGTGTACCGCAGTTCGGCCGAGGTCCTCACGGCACCGGGTGCCGCGCCGTTCAGCCTGACGCAGTTCTCTACCGCGTTTCTATCGCAGTACTGGCTGGAGTTCGAGCTCACGTCGGTGTTTCTGGTGGCGGTGATCGTCGCCGCGCTGGCCGTGATCAAGGTGAGCCGCCGAGCGCAGGGACGGGCCAATGGATAAGGTGCAGCTGTTGCTCGTGCTCTCCGGCGCGCTCTTCTCGCTCGGCCTGCTGGGCGTGATCGTGCGCCGCAATGCGCTGGTCATGCTGATGTGCATGGAGCTCATGCTGAACGGCGTGAATCTCAGCCTGGTCACCTTCTCGCAGCAACGCGGCGATGCCGCGGGCGCCGTGCTGGTGTTCCTGGTGTTCGTCGTGGCCACCGCGGAAATCGCACTGGCCATTCCGATCGTCCTGCTGCTCGTGCGCTTCAAGCGCTCGATGGACATCGATCGTTACGCTGATCTCAAGGGTTGAGCCGCATGCCTCATACGCTGGCGCTCATCGCCCTGCTGCCTCTCGTCGGCTTTCTGTTCAATGGATTCTTTGCCACGGCGCTCGGCGGCCACCGCGCCAGCGAGCGCGCCGCCGGCATCATCGGCTGCGCCTTTCCGATCGCGGCGTTCGCGCTCACGATCAAGGCATTCTTCGACCTGCAGGGCGGTGGCTATACGCCGATCGTCGAGCCGCTCTATCGCTGGGCGCTGATCGGCTCGTCGTCGTTCGAGATCGCGTTCTACTTCGATCGCCTCAGCGCGATCATGACGCTGGTGGTCACGGGTGTCGGATCGGTGATCCACATCTATTCCACCGGCTACATGCACGACGACAAGAGCTTCGGGCGCTTCTTCGCGTACCTGAATCTCTTCCTGTTCTTCATGCTGCTGCTGGTGCTCGGTCGTTCCATGCTCGTGCTGTTCGTGGGTTGGGAAGGCGTGGGAATGGCGTCGTACCTCCTCATCGGCTTCTGGTTCGACGATCTCACCAACGCCAAGGCCGGCCGCAAGGCGTTCATCACCAACCGCATCGGTGATGCCGGCTTCCTGCTGGGCATGTTCCTGTTGTATCGCGCCTTCGGCACGCTCGACATGGACACGATCAACGGCGCGTTCGTGAGCGGCACCGGCGCGGCGATGCTCGTGCCAGCCAGCCTGGTGGGCCTGCTGCTGTTCGTCGGTGCCACCGGCAAGTCGGCGCAGATTCCGCTGTACGTGTGGCTCCCCGACGCCATGGCCGGCCCGACCCCGGTGTCGGCGCTGATCCACGCCGCTACCATGGTCACGGCGGGTGTGTATCTCACGACGCGCATGTCGGGCATCTACATGATGGCGCCCGAGGCCTCGCACGTGATCGCCGTGGTCGGTGTGCTGACGGCGTTCTTCGCCGCCACGGTGGCGCTGGTGCAGACCGACATCAAGAAGGTGCTCGCCTACTCCACCGTGTCGCAGCTAGGCTTCATGTTCCTGGCGCTCGGCGTCGGCGCCTACGGCGTGGCGATCTTTCACGTCGTCACGCATGCCTTCTTCAAGGCGTGTCTGTTCCTCGGTGCGGGTAGCGTGATTCACGCGCTCGGCGGCGAACAGGATATCCGCAAGATGGGCGGTCTGCGCAACAAGATTCCGCTCACCTTCTGGACCTTCGCCG
Organism: Gemmatimonas groenlandica; assembly: GCF_013004105.1. NCBI lineage: Bacteria > Pseudomonadati > Gemmatimonadota > Gemmatimonadia > Gemmatimonadales > Gemmatimonadaceae > Gemmatimonas > Gemmatimonas groenlandica. The sequence goes on along the minus strand of NZ_CP053085.1, from coordinate 4,247,686 downwards.
TCGCGACGGCGGCGATTGCCGGCATTCCGGGGTTGGCAGGCTTCTTCTCGAAAGACGAGATCCTCTGGTACGCCTTCGCCAGTACGAAGGGCGGCGCACCGTGGCTCTGGGGCATGGCCGCGCTGACGGCGCTGATGACGGCCTTCTACATGTTCCGCCTGTTGTGGCTCACGTTCATGGGCGCCTCGCGCATGAGCCACGAGGTGGAGCACCATGTGCACGAGTCGCCGATGTCGATGACCGGCGTGTTGATGCTGCTCGCGCTGTTGTCGGCGGGCGGTGGCTATATCGCGATTCCGCACTTCCTCGAGGCGCAAATTCCCCTGCCGCCGGTCGTGGATAGCCTCGAGCAGTATAAGGAGCCGCTGCTGATCGTGTCGATCGTGCTGGCCTTCGCCGGACTCGGAATCGCGGCATTCATGTTCGGTGGTCCGGCGGCGCGCCCTGAAGGCATCAAACAGGCGCTGCTGCCAGTTCACCGACTGCTGTCGGGCAAGTATTTCGTCGACGAACTGTACGATCGCATGATCGTGAAGCCGTTGGCCTGGTTCTCCGACGTCGTGCTGCTGCGCGGCGGTGACAAGATGCTGCTGGACGGCTCGCTGAACGGATTGGCGTCACTCGCCCAGCGTACGGCGGGTGTGCTCAGTCGCGTACAGACCGGCAGCCTGCACCTGTACGCCTTGTTGGTGATGGTCGGCATCGTGGGCGCCCTGCTCTGGAGCTGGCGTCATGTCTGAGTTCACGATGGGACCGATGCTGCTGAATCTTGTCCTGTGGCTGCCGATCATAGGGGTGGGGCTGGTCTTGCTGGCGGCCCGCGCGAACGACGGGCTGTCACGCACAATCAGCGTCGCCGTGATGACGGTGCAGTTCGCCCTCGCCACCGTGCTGTATCTCCAGTTCGACGCCACCGCAGCAGGGCTGCAGTTCGCCACCCAGCTGCCGTGGATTGGCCAGTGGGGCGTGTCGTATCTGATCGGGCTCGACGGCTTCAACATCCTGCTCGTGCTGCTCACGGCGTTCCTGGGTCCGATCGTGGTGCTGGGCGCGTGGACGTCGATCAAGCAGGATGTGCCGCTCTTCCACGTCATGGTGCTGCTGCTGCAGTTCGCCATGATGGGCGCGTTCGTCGCGCAGGATCTCTTCCTGTTCTACCTCTTCTGGGAAGCGATGCTGATCCCCATGTTCCTGATCATCGGCATGTGGGGCGGCGCGCGGCGCGTGTACGCGACGCTCAAGTTCGTGCTGTATACGGCCTTCGGCAGCATTCTCATGCTGGCCGCCGTGATCTATCTCGTGCAGTCGATGCAGCAGAGCAGCGGTGTGCTGTCGTTCGCCTTCGCTGACCTGTATCAGACGCAGTTGCCGCTGTCGGTACAAACGATTTTGCTGGGTGCCTTCGCGCTGTCGTTCGCGATCAAGGTGCCGATGGTGCCGCTGCACACGTGGCTCCCTGATGCGCACGTGGAAGCGCCCACGGCGGGCTCGGTGATTCTGGCCGGCGTGCTCCTCAAGATGGGCACGTACGGCTTCATGAAGCTCGGCTTCCCGCTCTTTCCCGACGCCGCGCGCGCCTTCACGCCGCTGCTGATGACGCTGGCGGTGATCAGCATCGTGTACGGCGCCTGTCTCGCCCTCGTGCAGACCGACATCAAGAAGATCATCGCGTATTCGTCGATCAGTCACCTGGGCTACGTGATGCTGGGGCTGCTCAGTCTCGAGCTGGTAGGCATTCAGGGCGCGATCATTCAGATGGTGAGCCACGGACTCGTGGCGGCCGGCTTGTTCCTGCTGGTCGGCATGATCTACGATCGCTGCCACACGCGCGAGCTCGCCGCGTACGGCGGTCTGGCCCGCCTGCTCCCGGTGTACTCGGTGTTCTTCATGATCTTCACGCTGGCGTCGGTGGGATTGCCCACCACCAGCGGCTTCACCGGTGAGTTCCTCGCTCTCATGGGCGCCTTCACGGCGGCGTGGCCGGCGCATCTCGACGGCAACAACCTGCCGTTGGTGCTCGCCTCAGTGGCGGTCACCGGCGTAGTACTCGGCGCGATGTACATGTTGCGCTTCGCGCTCACCTTCCTGTTCGGCGAAGTCAAAGCGCCGCACCAGTCGGCCGAACATCCATTGCTGGACCTGTCACTGCGCGAGAAGAGCATTCTCGGGCTGCTCACGATCGCCGTGTTCGCGCTTGGCCTCTTCCCGGACGGCGCGTTGCAAAAGACTGAGCTGGCGGCCAAGACATATCAGTCGTTGGTGACGACGTCGCGCACGCCGGCAGCCTCTCCGATGGTGGGGGTGACGCCGTGAATCCCGCGATGACCTCGTCAGTGAATGCGCAGGACGCGCTGTTGGCGATGCTCCCCGAGCACCTCCTGCTCGGCGGCATCGTGCTGGTGATCATCATGGAAGTGCTTGGACGTGGATCGCGGTCGGCGTTGTGGGTGGCGCTGGGTGCCGTCATCGCGTCGTCGGCCGCGGCATTCTGGTTGTCGAACGTGCCGTACGCGGCCGCACCGTTCGCCGGTCAGTTCTCGGTCACACCAGCCATACTGATGGCCAAGGGTGCCTTGCTCGCCCTCGCCGTGCCCGTCCTGCTCATGTCGCGCACAGAGTTCAGCGACGGTGAGTTCTCGATCCTGCTGCTGTCATCGCTGTACGGCCTCTGTCTGCTGCCGTCGGCCGACAGCTTCCTCGTGATGTTCTTAGGCCTCGAGCTTTTGGCGATGCCGGTGTATGCGCTGGTGCTGTTGGCCTTCCGTCGCCCACAGAGTGCGGAATCGGCGTTCAAGTACCTCGTACTCAGCGGCGCGGCGTCGGCCACGTTCCTCATGGGCGTGTCGCTGCTGTACGGTGCGACAGGCTCGATGGGCGTCGATGTCTTCGGCGCGGCTCTGGCCTCGAGCGATATCATGACGCGCACGGCCGTCGTGCTCTTGCTGCTGGCGTTGTTCTTGAAGGCCGCCGTCGTGCCGTTCCACGCGTGGGCGCCCGACACGTACGAGGGCGCGAGCATCCCGGTCACGGCCTACATGGCCACGCTGACCAAGGGCGCCGTGCTGCTCGCCGCGGTGCGTTTGTTCGCCGGCGCGAATGTCACGGGGCCGCTGGTCGACCTGCTGCTGGTGCTGCCGCTGGTGTCGATCGTGTGGGGCAACCTGGCGGCGATCAAGCAGCAGAGTTTCCGTCGTATGATCGCGTATTCCTCCATCGCGCACGCGGGCTACCTGTTCTACGCGTTCCTGGGCGATGCTGAAGGGCGCATGCAGGCGGTGCTGTTTTATGTGGTGGCATATTCGGTGGTAAACCTGCTGGCATTCGCGGTCATGCCGCAGAACGACAGCGACGAGCAGCGTGATTCGCTCGACGCGCTCAAGGGGCTGTATCATCGCAACCCGTTTGCGGCAGCGATGATCGCCATCGCGATGCTGTCGCTGGCCGGCTTGCCGCCGTTCCCGGGCTTCGCCGCCAAGTTCCTGATCTTCAAGAACGTCGTGGCGGCGGGTTACACCACATATGCTGTGCTCGGCCTCGTGGGCAGCTACCTCGGCATCTACTTCTACCTGCGTGTGATTCAGTTGCTGTTCATGACGGCTGGTGAAGCGGCGCCGAGTGAGCAGCGTGCGGGTGGTATGGCGCGCGCGGCGGGTGTGCTGTGCCTCGTGGGCACGCTGGTACTCGCCGTGCTTCCGGGATGGGTGCTGGGTCGGATGTAGTCGCGGTTGTGATTGGGATTTGAAAGGCCAGCGCAGAGTGTGCGCTGGCCTTTCTTGTGAGGGTCATCGAACAGCCTGACCGCGGATTTCGCGGACGTTGCGCGGATTCGCCGTGGCGAGTGTCAAGGATCGCGCGCGTCATGCGCTGTTCATTTCAAGAATTGAACAGCAGTCGCATCCACTGGCGACGGCGGCGTGTGCGAGCATCAGCGCCCTATCCGCGTGATCCGCGGTTACGCTTTTCACGATCCGTCACAGCAAAAGGCCAGCGCACCTTCGCGCTGACCTTGCCTGTCATCCATCACACGCGCACTGCCGCTCGTGTCAGTCGCGCCACTGCGTGACTTCCGCCACCGCGCGACGCACCTTGGCCTCGGGCGTTTCCAGCGGCTCACCGACCGTCAGCACGGCGATGATCCTCTCGCCTTCGGGCACACCACCCGCAGCGCGTGCGGCCGGATCGTCCATGATCGCGCCGGAACGGATGTGCGTGCCGAGTCCAATCGCGGTCGCTGCCAGACAGATGTTCTGCGTGGCCATCATCGTCGACGCGTAGTCTTCTTCGCGAATTTCGGCGTTCTCGTTCTGCACCATCGCCACCAACAGCATGCACGGCTGCGCGCGATGCTCGTCGCTCGTGTTGCGACGGATCGTCTCGGCGTGCGCCTCGTCGGTCGCCTTCTTCGCCTTGCGGTTGCCCAGCGCCAGGCCGTAGGCTGCCCGCGCCTCAGGGCCAAGCACGTAGAAGCGCCACGGATTCGTGAGGCGGTGGTTCGGCGCCAGCACGGCCGCCTGCAGCAGCTGCTCCAGCTCCGCCTGCGTGGGCGTGCGATCGGTGAACTTGCGGACGGAGCGGCGGGCGGCGATGGCGTCGAAAACGTTCATGATGGGCAACGAAAATGGGCAACAAAAGAAGTGTCGGTAACTGCGAACCGGAAAGATCCGCAGTCACCAACACTTTCGCTACGGCTGCAGGCTTCTGGCGTAGATCAAGTAAGCGGGCTCGAGCTGCGCCAGCGTGCGGCCGGTCCGGTCCTGGATCTCGGCGATCAGCATGTCATTCGTGAACGCGTTGCCCGGCGTGGCGCGAATGCGTGCCAGAATCGCGGGAATCACGAGCGGATAGTCGCGGTTCAGATACGCCAGGAACAGGCTGCTCTGCGCCTGCCGTATCGCCACCGGGGTGCGCTGCGGCAGGTTCTCGAAAAAGCGAGCGTTGGAGGTCCGCACGAGGGTGTCGATCGGCACCAGGAACCCCTGCGCGTCGCCGGTGCGGAAGTCCTGGATACTCGCTCGCAGCGGGCTGCCAGTGATCGCCGCCCCTTGGAACGACCCGCCGGCCAGCCACTGCGTGTAGCCGCCCAAGAACCACGGAAATTCCGCGACGCGCGTCATCGACGACAACAGAAACTGCCGCGACAGCCAGCGCGTGATGTGGTAGAAGTCGGTTCCCGAGGGGACCACCCAATGGGTCCACGTCGGTGAGTTGCAGCCCTGATAGACATCCTGATTGGCGAACAGAATCCCGCCGCAGAAAGGGGACACCTCGAGCCAGATCTCCGGCCACGTGCTGAAGAACATGTCGGTCGAAGCCGAGCCGCTCAAGGGAAGGACGGTTTCGAGGTAGCTCCAGACTTGCCCCATCAGAATGGCGCGCGCGTCCGCATTGCTCTGGCTGATCTCGGAATAGGCACGACGCTGTCCGGCCGACGCCGTGTACTCGAACAGCGGCGTCATGTCGCTCAAGCGCACGATGTTCGCGATGCTGCGCACGATGGATGTGGCCTGAAACGCGCCCGAACTCACGCGCATGCGCGCCACGCCGGGGTTGAGTGGGGTCACGGCACCGGTCTGGCTCACGGTGGCAAGCCCGGGATTTACCGCAGTCCATACGATCGGCGCATTGGCGATCACGTTGCCGCGCGCGTCGAGTGCGCTGGCACGCAGTGGACCGGCCGTCTTCATCACCGTGTCAGTCGGCAGTAGTCGCACCGACGCCACGACCTGCGCCACCGTGACCGTCGCTGTACCGGAGACCGTTCCAACCGTGGCCGTGATCGTGGTCGTGCCATTCGACACCGCCGTCACCGTGCCCGCAGTCACCGTCGCTACCGCCGGATTTGACGACGTCCAGGTTGGTGTTTGGGTGCCGGCGACGCCGTTGGACATCATCACGGCCGCTGCGACCTGCGTGGTCGCACCGAAGGAGGCGAGCGTGTTCGTGGCTGGCGTGACCGTGATGGACTGTACGAACGGAATGGCGACGGTAATCGTCGCGGTGCCGGTCACGGCGCCGACCGCCGCGGTGATCGTCGCGGTACCGGAAGCGACTGCCGTTACGACGCCCGCCGTCGACACCGTCGCCACGGTTGGGGTGGAGGAGCTCCAGGTCACCGCCTGCGACCCCGACGTGCCATTCGACAGTCGGACGTCTGAGGTGAGTGCCGTGGTCGCGCCCGCGGCGACGAGCGTGGCCGTAGCCGGAGACACGACCACCGACTGCACGGTCGGCGTTGGCGTAGGAGTCGGCGTCGGCGTTTTGGGTCCGCTGGGCGAATCACCGCCACCGCAGGCAATAGCGCCCAATAGCGCGAGGGCACCGACAACAAAGCGAACAGAGGGAAGTCGAGACATGGCGGGGGTCCGGGAACGTGGTGAGCAGACTGGCTACTCAGGTGGGCGTCAGTTCCCGGCAAACCGGCTCATTCCCGTCCCAACCGCACCTCCACGGCCGTCCCGCGAGGTCAGGACCCCTTAGCCGACCGTGCCATCCGCTCCTGCCACACGCGCACCGAATCGGGCTTCCCCCAGCGCTGGTACAGCTTCACCAGGCGCGTGCGCGCATCCACCACGATCGGCGCGCCATCGCCGCGCGCCGCCACGAGCTGCTGCTCACTCTTCAGCAGCATCGACTCCGCGCTCGCGTAGCGGCCACGAAGCGCCAGATGCGCACCGACCTGTCCCTCGCTCGACGCGATGAGAAAATGCCCCGGCGGATATACGGACTTTCTGATGGCCAGACTCTCGCGAAGCCACCGCTCGCCAGCGTCGAGCGAGTCGAGGCCGTCGAGCGAACGGCCCAACACACTCATCGACGCAGGAATGAGCGGATGCTCGTCCTTCATCGACTTCCCCCGCATCGCGAGCACCTGACGTGACCACGCCACGCTCTCGGCGTACCGCTCCTTCGTCATCAGAAAGTCGGCGAAGTTATGCATCGTCCACGCCAGGTCGGGATGGTCGTCGCCAAGCAGCGCCCGTCGCATGGCGATGGTTTCTCGGTAGGTCGACTCGGCGCGCGCCGGTAGGCCCGCCCGCTCCTGGATGCTCGCCAGCGGCGACAGAATGGCGGCCACATGCGGATGCGAGGTGCCATACGCACGACGTGCTGCCGCCACGGCCGCCACCATCAGCGTTTCCGCCGACCGGTTGTTGCCAAGGTCGCTCTGTACCACCGCGAGGTTGGTATACGACGCCGCGATGGACGAGTCGTTGGCCGGCACCTGACGACGTTGCAGTGCCAACGCCTCGATGAAGATGGGCTCAGCACCCTTGGTATCGCCGATGCTACTCAGAATGCGCGCCCGTGCATCGAGATGACTGATGCGCTGCTCGTCATCGACAAAACCGTGACGTGTGAAGAGCGTATCGGCCGCACGCAGCAGCGTGTCCGCAGCGGCGAACTGCCCCTGAAACTCCTTCGCCATGCTGAGCTGCGAGAGGGCGAGTGCTTCGCCGCGCCCTCCGGCGCTGCCGCGCCGCTGCTGCGCATGCACCGCGAGTCGGTACTGTGCCTCTGCAAGGGGAAACTCGCCGAGCGCGAGATAGGTACCGCCAATGATCATGCGGATCTCCGACTCCAGCGCCGGCTGACGCGCGAGGGCATTGGCCGAGATCGAGGCCGAGTCGAGCACCTCGCGCACTTTTACGTCACGACCAAAGGCGCCGGGGTTGGCCGCGCCGAGCATCGTAGTAAGAAATGCCGTGACTTCGGCGGCGCGCTTGCCTTCGGCCTCGGCACGAACGCGCTCACGATTGGCAGCGCGTTCCTGACGGATGGCGACGACACTACCACCCACGATCGAGACCAGTGTAAGCGCGACCGCCACCGACTCTGCACGACGGCGACGAACGAACTTGCCGACGCGGTAGCCCATGCTATCCGGCCGCGCGGAGACCGGACGACCGGTGAGATGATTGTTGATGTCGGCCGACAGTTCTTCAGCGGATCCGTAACGACGTTCGGGCTCGGTGCGCAGCGCTTTCAGCACGATCGCGTCGAGATCACCGGCGACGCGCATCCGTGCGCGGTCACTGGACCGCTCGGAGAGTTGCGTGAGACGCTCGGCGGTGATCGCACCGCTGGGTCGCGCCGGAACTGCGTCGCCGCTTCGTGACTGGAACGGTCGCTTGCCGCAGAGCAGTTCGTACAGCACCACGCCGAGCGAGTACACATCGGAGCGCGTGCCAATGGGGAGGCCGAGCAGCTGCTCGGGCGAGGCATAGCCTGGTGTGAGGGCGCGGGCGCCGGCGCGCGTGAGCGTCTCCTCCTCTGCACCGTCAAGCGCCGATGGTAGGAGCGACGCGATGCCGAAATCGAGCAGTTTTACCTGACCGTCGGCATTGACGAGGATGTTCGCGGGCTTCAGATCGCGATGGACGACAAGACTCTGGTGCGCGAACTGCACCGCCGAGCACACCTGACGGAACAGCTCGAGACGTTCGGTGATCGAGAGCGCGCGGGTATCGCAGTAGGTGGTGAGCGGTTCGCCTTCGACATACTCCATCGCGAAGAACGGATGGCCATCACCCGTCACGCCGCCGTCGAGCAGCGCGGCGATATGCGGATGTTCGAGTGTAGCGAGGATCTGTCGTTCCCGCCGAAATCGCCGCACGGCCGACTCGCTCACCGTCTGCGCGCGCAGCAACTTGATGGCCACGCGCTTGCGGAACTGATCGTCGTTGCGCGCCGCCGCGTACACGGCGCCCATGCCACCGACACCGATACGGCGCGTGATCTCGTACACGCCCACGGTGCGTCCAATCCATGAATCGACCCCTTCGTCCTCCGGGAACTCCAGCGATACCGGACTCTCGAAGCCGCTGCCCGTTTGTGCGTGCGCATCGAGGAGCCCGCGCAGGCGCATCGCGAGGTCGGCGTCTTCGGTCTGCAGGTCGCGCAGATACGCAGCGAGCGCGCTGTCCTCGAGCTCCAGTGCGCGCTCGAAGCACTCTTGCATGCGCGCCAACCGCTCGGGGGTGAGTGGGACGTTCGCCATCGCGTGGCCCGGGTCGCTCAGTGGATGCTCGAGAGCGCCTGCAGAAGAAACGCGCGCGCGAACGCCCAGTCGCGTTTCACCGTAGCGCGGGATGTGCCCAGCACCTCCGCCGTGGCATCAATATCGAGACCCGCGAAGAAGCGAAGCTCCACGACGCGCCCCTGTCGAGGGGCGAGCGTTTCGAGTTCCATCAGCGCCTGATCCAGCGCGATCAAATCGAGCGAACCGGCGCCCTCATCGCTCAACGCGTTGTCCAGCGTGACCTGTATGCCATGGTCGCGTTTCACACGGGCGCGGCGGCGCGCATGATCGACCAGAATGCGGCGCGTCACATTTGCCGCGACACCGTAAAAGTGTGAGCGACTTTCCCACGAGGTGTCGCGATGATTCACCAGCCGAACGAAGGCCTCGTCCACCAGCTCGGTCGGTTGCAGCGTGTGCCCGTCGCGCTCCTGACGCAACGCACTCACGGCGATGCGGTGCATGGTGTCGTAGACCGCACGGGCAAGCTGATCCGCCGCGCCGGCGGCGCCGAGCCGTGCCTCTTCCAGGAGCAGCGTGACGTCGGGTTCAGCCGGTGACATGCGGGGGAGTCCTGGGGGAGGGGGGTGATTCCTCGTAAATAGACACGCCGAAAGCGGCCGCGACTAGACGGCGTGGAAGATGCCGCGTACGGGAAAGGGTCAGCGTACCGTCGCGCTGACCCTTTCCGCACGTCGTCGCAACAAGGGCCGGTCAGCCGCCAGTCCCGAACTGGCGCGTGAACTTCAGGAACACCGAGCGCTGTTGCGGTGCGCCGAGGTCGAAGAAGCTGTTCGCCGCGCGACCATCATTCAGCACGATGAACAGGCCAGTGCCAGCGGTGTTCAGCCAACCGAAGCGGACGTTGGCGGAGAAGACCTTCTGCTGGTTGTTGTACTGCGTCAGCGTCTGCACGAACACGCGCGGCGAGAAGAAGTAATTCAGACGGACCGCTTCGAGTGAACTGACGAAGCCGCCCTGAGGCAGCCGCACATCGTTGTAGTCGGCGGTGAATGACCCGGAGAACGTGGCGCCACGACGCAGCGTGATCGTACCACTGCCGCCGCTTCGGCGACCCGTCCAGAACTGACCGACGTCAAAGCGGCCCGTGGCGGACAGGTTTTCGCTCGGGTCGGTGGTATAGTCCCAGCCGAAAGTGCCCCAGTCGTACTGACCGGCGGGAATCACCACACCCGGAGCGATCGTGAACGGCGCTTGCAGGCCTTCATGCGAGATGTTGTACTCGGGGCCGAACTTCGTGCTGTTCGCCAACTCGATCTCGGTGAGATCGATGTGCCAGTACCCCGACTGGTAGAAACCATCGTTGAGGCCGTAGGCGCTGCGGTAGCTCACGTGCGGATTCCACTGCCGGAACCACGCCCACTCCGGCTTGCGCACCAGCCGCATGAGCGACATATCGTAGGCGCGGTAGCCGCCCGGTCGGCTCATGAAGCCCACTTCCGGATTGAACGCTTCGCCGATCTGTGCGATGCGCGCGTTGTGATTCCAGACGTTCGTCTGATACGCGATGCGTCCACTAAACGCGTTGGCGTCGCCGTCGAGATCGCGCGTGGTCGTACGCGCCGCCCAGAGGTCACTGGTCCACCGCTGGCCGAGTCCGATGCGGCTGTCCACCGCGAACGTGCGGTTCACGTCGCCGCCGTCATCGGTGGCCATGCGCTGCACCACCATGGCGCCAACGCGCGAGCGCGCCGAGAGCTCGCGCGTCGCGCGTCCCACTGTGAACGACTGACCGGAATTCTGGGCATCGGGCGCGTCGGTCATCATCTGCAGCAGCCCCACCGTGGTGCCACCCACGCGTCCCGACAAACGACCGCCGCCCAGAATGGACTGCGGCGTTCCGTTGTTGGAGATACCGATGCGGCGCGTGAAGAACAGATCGACCGCCTGCGGCGTACCGGCCGAGAACACGCCGGCATTCTCGAGGAAGAACGGACGCTTCTCCGGAAAGAACACAGGGAAGCGCGTGAGATTCACCCGCTGATCGTCCACCTCGACCTGCGCGAAGTCCGTATTGACCGTGAGATCGAGCGTGAGCGACGGTGTGACGCCGTACTTGATTTCACCACCGAATTCCGTGGGACGCTTGCTGTCCTGCTTGATCCCGCTGGTCCACCGCTCCTGTGACGACGTGAGCACATACGGCGTGACCGTGCGGATGCGCCGCACCGGCAGCGTGAGATTGGCAAGAGTGCCCGCGATCGAGAGTCGATAGAGGTTGAATTGCCGCGGAATGAACGACCAGTACAGCTCCTCGTTCTTGCGACGAATGTTACGCGAGACATTCATGCCCCATGTCTGTTCGGCACTTCCAGACTGATACCGCAACGTCGAGAACGGAATACGGAACTCCGCCGTCCAGCCAAGCGAGTCGACCGTGGTGGCCACCGTCCAGCTGGCGTCCCAGTTCACGTTGAAGCCGCCCAACCCGCCGGCCTGCGTCCGATTCTGGCCCGCGACCTGCGCGCCGCCGCCTTCGCCCTCGCGAATCACCTGTCCGTCGTATTCCACACCGGCCGGTGTGGTGGCAAACACGAAGCCATTCTGGTGATCGTGGTAGGTGTCGAACACGAACGCGATATGATCGCTGTTGGCGAGCTGCACGTCGCGAATCTTCTCGCCGGGCACGATCAGATGCGGCTCGCGGTCGTACATGCGCGCGCCGATGTAGAGATTCACGCCGTCGGTCGCGAGGCGGACTTCGGTCCGTTCGGACGCGGGAACGCCTTCGTTCAGTTCACGCTGCACGAAATCGCGAATGGGCGTTCCCTCCGACCACATCGCTTCATCGAGCTTGCCGTCGATCGTCGGCGCGGTGGTCACGCGCAGCGCGCTGAATGAGGGCCGCGGACGGGCGCGGGCCGCACGGGCGAACGAGTCGGCCACGGCGGCATCGAGGCGTATCGGCGTGGTCGCCGGTGGGGTCGCCTGCGCAGACGCCGTCGGAGCGACCGTGGCGAGGGCGACCGCGGTAAGGAACGCGGTCGCGGACGTGCGAAGCGCGGGGTTTCGCCGCGTGGACGAGAAAGGCAAAGGAGGGGGAGCTGCGGGTGGGTGGGGGGAGTGCGGTCAATCTATGACGCTGGACAACGGCGAGCGATGAGTGCCATTTGGGGCATGTCCATCGACCCCTCTCGCCGTCATTTCCTTACGTTTCTGGCGGGCAGTCCGCTGTTGGCTGCCGCCGGTCTCGACGAATCGGTGTTCTCACGCCTGCTGCAGGCCAGCGACGGACCGCGAACTCGCCTGGACGACACGGCTCTTCAGCTGGCGCAGCAGATCCGCACCGCCGGCGAAGCGCTGGATGTTTTCGACTTCGAGCCGGTCGCCAAGCAGAACATTCCAGTGGCCCATTGGGGCTATCTCGCGACCGGCACGGACGACGACGCCACCATCCAAGCCAACCGCCAGGGCTTCGATCGTTGGGCGATGCGTCCTCGCCGCCTGATCGACGTGAGTCGGCTCGATACCAGCGTGTCGTGGTTCGGCACCAAGTACCCCACGCCGATCATCGTCAACCCGCTGGGCAGCCAGAAGGCCTTTAATCCGCTCGGCGAAATCGCCACGGCCCGCGCGGCCAAGACGAAAGATCACCTCATGGTACTCTCCACGGTGGCCACGACGTCGATCGAAGACGCCATCGAGGCGCGCGGTGGACCGGTGTGGTTTCAGCTGTATCACCAATCCGACTGGGCGGTTACCAAGCAGATGGTGAAGCGCGTGGAGAAGGCGGGCGCCCCGGCGATCGCGTTCACGGTCGATCTGCTGGGTGGCAGTAATCGCGAAACCATGATCCGCGAAGCGCGCAAGGACACGCGGACCTGCACCAAGTGCCATCTGGGCGGGGCACCGCTCCCCGGTGTAAGCGGACGCGTGGACGATCGCGACAACCGACGTAAGCCGAATCTCGTGGGCTATCAGAAAGCCACGCCGATCCCGGAGGTGGGCACGCCCACCTGGGAGTTCATCGATCGCCTCAAGCAGTCGACCAGCATGAAGGTCCTGATCAAAGGCATCGTGACCGCCGAAGATGCCGATCTCGCGGTGAAGCACGGCGTGGACGGACTGTTCGTGTCGAATCACGGCGGTCGCGCCGAGAACTCGCATCGCGCGACGATCACGTCGCTGCCGGAGGTGCTGCTCGGCACCGAACGTCGCATCCCCGTGATCTGCGACGGCGGATTCCGCCGCGGCACCGATGTGTTCAAGGCCATGGCACTCGGCGCCACGTCCATCGGTATTGGCCGTCCCTACATCTGGGGCCTTGGCGCCTTCGGGCAGGAAGGCGTGGAAGCCGTACTCGGCTTGTTGCGCAAGGAATTCGAAGTCGCCATGAAGCAGAGCGGCACCCGATCACTCGCCGACATTACGCTCAAGCACATCACACCGGCATAACGCCACCGTCTGCCGTCGGGCGTACGCGACGGCTAGCGACGGAGATCGGTGAACGCTGCGTACTGATCGGTCGCCACGAAGTCGACGCCGCTCGTAATGGCCGCGCGCCATCGCGCGGCGGCCGCCGCCCGCGACCCGAAGTTGTACGAGGCGGTGAAGCCGCGATCCTCGGTGGGGGAGAATCCGTCGAGCGTGTAGAAGCGAATCCAGAAGCCCTGCGCGTGGGCGCGCTGCACGAACGCGTGCAGCCGTGCCGAATCGGCCGGAACCCATGCGCCGGCAGTTTTCTGCCCACCGGCCTCGATCACGCTCCACGGAAAGTTCACCCAGCGCGCAAAGTTGTCGGCGTGCGCATCGATGTGCTGTGCACTCGTCATGCGCATGGCACGCTGCGCCCGTAGGGCTTTGGTGGCCCCACGTACCGGCACGGGCGCCATCGCACCGAAGGCGCGCAGTTTGGCGCCAACGGGTACATCATCGTGAAAACGGCGGCGTTGCGCCGTATCCGAGCCGGTCAGCACGAGTAGCGGCCCTGGAACGAGCGCCTCAGGGTGCGCCGGCGTGGCAGTGCGAGTGGCAGTCGTCAACCAAGCCTCGTACGTGCCGAGCAGCGCCCATACCGCGTCGAGATGCGCCGGTGTGTTGTCCTTGAAATCGAGATTGAGCGTGATCAACGGCCACGTGTCCCGCCTGTCCTCTGCCAGCGCGCGCTCCATGATCGGCCGGATGCGGGCGAAGAAGTGGGCGTCGAACGACGGGGCGCCCTCGAGCGCGTCGTCGTCGTGCGCCACCACCGTTTGCGGTGCGCTTCCGCCCGTCACCCGCCAATGCAGGTCTTGCTCGATCGCGATCGGCAGGCCGATGGCCAGCGCGTCATCGATCCGCGTACTCCACCGGCCCCGCTCGGGGTACGCGTTGTGCGCGTCCAACAACACCCGTGCACCCGGGCCGAAGTGAGCGGTGGCCTGCGGCGTGGCGTGAGCGCGTACGCCGTACGCCGTCAGGCAGGTGACCCCGAGAGCCAGGGCCGCCCGCACGCGGGTACGGTGAGGGAAGCGAAATGACATGCCGATAGTGTAGCCACGACATGAGAATCGGAACAGATTCCCTCGGTGATCGCTCGTGACCGGTGATGCGGCGAACCAACGCCGTATCGCGTCTTCTCCCTCCCGCGTACCTCTTGTGCCAACTGCTATCGTCACCGGCGCCTCCTCGGGTGTCGGCCTCTACGCCACCAAATCCCTGATCGACCGCGGCTGGCACGTGGTCATGGCGTGCCGCGATCTCGCCAAGGCATCACGTGTCGCCGGCTCGCTCGGCCTGAATCCAGCGCTTTTTACCGTCAGTCACCTCGATCTCGGCGTGCAGGACAGCGTGCGGGCGTTCGTGGCCGAGTTCCTGGCATCGGGACGCGATCTTGATGCGTTGGTGAACAATGCCGCCGTGTACAAACCGCGCCTGACGGAACCGGCCCGTTCACTTGAAGGGTATGAGTTGAGTGTCGCGACGAATCACCTTGGCCACTTTCTCCTGAGCCGCCTGCTGATGGCCAAGCTGCAGCAGGCCGCCTCGCCGCGGTTGATCACGCTGGGCACGGTCACGGCGAATGCGGAGGAGTTCGGCGGGAAAGTCCCTATTCCGGCGCCGGCCGACCTCGGCGAACTCGAGGGACTCGAGCAAGGGTTCCGCACGCCGGTGGCGATGATCGATGGCAAGCCGTTCAAGCCGGGCAAGGCGTACAAGGATAGCAAGCTGTGCAACATGATCATCAGCCGCGAGCTGCATCGACGGTATCATGAGCGCACGGGTATCGTGTTCAACACGCTCTACCCTGGGTGCGTAGCGGATACGGCCCTGTTTCGCGACACACCGCCGGCGTTCCAGCGCATCTTTCCGTGGTTCCAGAAGCACATCACCAAAGGCTACGTGACGCAGGAGTTGTCGGGTGACCGCGTCGCGCAGGTTGTGGCCGACGACGCGTTCGCGCAAAGCGGGGTGCATTGGAGCTGGGGCAATAGACAGAACGGCCGCACCGCGTTCGCGCAGCCGTTGGCCGCCAAAGCACAGCACGTAGCGCGCGCCGCGCGACTCTGGACCCTGAGTGAGCAGATGGTCGGACTCCCACCGAGCGACTGATCGCAGCGGCAGCGCTTCATGATCGAGCCGAACGTGCCGTACGACGGTCGCTACACGTTCGTACGGCTGCGCTACACCCAGGGATACCGCATGGCCTGGAGTGCGGACTATCCGCAGATGGAGCGCAACTTCATGACGATTTTGGGCGATCTCTCCACACTGCGGCTCCACAAGAAAGTCAGCAACGTGCATGTGCTGGACGATCCCGCGCTCAATCACTACCCGGTCGCGTATCTCACGGAGCCAGGCTACTGGATTCCCACGGAGCAGGAAGCCGAAGCGCTGCGTCGCTGGATTCAGAAAGGCGGATTTCTGATCGTCGACGATTTCTACTTCGACCGCCAGTGGGAGGTGTTCGAGAAGGCGATGCTGTCGGTGCTGCCCAATGCGCGCATCGTACCGATGGACGTATCGCATCTGATCTTCAATTCGTTCTTTCACATCAAGACGCTGGTCGGGATGACCCACCCTGCCACGCCGCTGGCCAAGGCCGAGTACCTCGGTATCTACGAGGACAACGACCCGAGCAAGCGGCTGCAGGTGATCATCAACTACAACAACGACATCGGCGACTACATGGAGTGGTCGGGCGAAGGCTGGTATCCCGTGAACTTCTCCAACGACGCGTACAAGTTCGCCACGAACTACGTGGTGTACGGGCTGACGCACTGAGTTCGTTGGATTAGCGCGGGAAGTCCGGCTTGGTGGCCGAGAGAATTTCCAGAATCGCCGCGCGATCGCTGGCTGAGAGTTGCGCGAACTCCGCGCTCGCGTCGGCGCCGGTCAGAATCGCGCGCAACTGCCGGTACACCTCGCTCTTTGCTAGAGCGGGGAGCGCGTTGAAGCTGTCGGAGTAGATCAGGAAGCTGAGCGGATACTTGAAGAGCCGCTTCTCGAGATCGAGATCCCGCAACGACCTCCCCTTCGCATCGCGTGGCGCCGCTTTCACGAAGTCCTGCGCGTACGTGGTGGTGCCTTTCACCGTGCCACTGAACGGGGCTTCGCCGACGAACAGCATCGCCCGCACGAGCTTCTCCACGTCACGACGCAGACGGGCCGCTGGTCCGCCCCCGGGCTGTGCGCGCGAGGTGGTGTCGCGTCCACTGGCCCGCGACATGGAGTCTTCGAACACGGCGTCGGGAGCGGCTTCATGCACCGCCGTAATGAGGTTGTGCACGACAGTCTGATGCACGAGTACCATCAGCGCCACGATGTCGCTCTGCGCCGACAAATACGGCGTCGGATCGAACTTGCCGGTGAGATCCGGGCGTGCGCTTTCGGCATTCATGTCGAGCTGCGCGCGATACGCCGGCTTGTCGGTGATCTCGTGCGCCAGCTTGGGCGAGTACACGTTGCCGGCATGTCCCTGTGCGCCGGCAGAGCCGGTCACATACCAACCACCGAAGCGCTGCCTAAGCGGCGTGGCGTCGGTCGTACTGCCTTCATGCATCCCCACCACGGGATAGCCGTAGCGGTCAGCGATAGTCGAAATCACCATGAACCCCGGCACGCCGCCGGTGGCAGTGCGGGACTGGTGGCACATGAGACACGTGGTCGTCTCGCGGGAGAACACGGGGCGAGCCCGCGGTTCCTGACTCAGCGTGTAGAACACCGCACCCTTCACCGGATCGACAGTGGCAATCTCGAGGAACGTGCTTTCCTGCACGTAGCCGATGTATACCTCGTCGTTGAAGTAGATCGCGCGCGGCGACCATGGCGTGATCTTGTCGGTCTGCAAACTGGTGCGCGAGAACACGAGCCCCTGCGACGAGACAGGGATCTTCAGCGTCTTCAGCAACGCGGGTAGGTAGCCCAACAGCGAGTCGTGGGCCAGTGTGACCTGCCCCACGTCGAGCTGCGACTGCAACCGGGCGATGGGATCGCGCGTGGCGGGGGCGAACGAGCGCGAACGTCTGGCGACCGACGTGGGCGTGCTGCCGAGCGTGGCGGCCACGACTCCGAGTAGCGAGACCACCGCCGCATAGGCGCCGAAAGTCCGACGTAATCCGGTATTCATAGTCCCAGTTACAGTGGGACCGCGTGCTCCCTCTCGCAACCGGTATTTCCCTGACATTCGTCGAGCCGCCACGTCCGTCGTTGCTGCGATCGCGGCCCGCGGGATAGGAACGGAAACAGGCGGTTCCAGCCTGACACGGATACGAACCGATAGCAACGGCTGCGAACGGATCCGTCCCGTGCGGTCGGCGAGATCGTAATCACGCACGAGTTGTTCAATTGCAAAATTGAACCGCCGTCGAGCCACGGGCTCGGTCGCGTGGCGCGGATGATCAGTTGCTATCGGTTCGTATCAGCTCGTATCCGTGTCAGGCAGGAACCGTTGGTATCCGCTGTTGATCCGGCGGCCCGCGGGATAGGAACGGAAACAGGCGGTTCCTGCCTGACACGGATACGAACCGATAGCAACGGATGCGAACGGATCAGCCCCGTGCGGTCGGCGAGATCGTAATCACGCACGAGTTGTTCAATGGCAAAATTGAACAGCCGTCGAGCCACGGGCTCGGTCGCGTGGCACTGATGATCAGTTGCTCTCGGTTCGTATCAGTTCGTCTCCGTGTCAGGCAGGAACCGTTGGTATCCGTTCAATCCCAACGCCGCGGCATTCGCCGTGACGGGACTACGAGCCGAACAGCCCCAGCGCCCACGCGGCGATCGCGGCCAGCAGCAGCACCACCACGCCGATCGTGACGGCGCGCGTCGACACGGCCCGCGTCGACACCGCCGGTGTCGCCGTCGGCACCACATCGTGCGCGCCCGACGTGCGACCTTCCGCGAGTTCATCGAGACGCAACCGCGCCTCGGCCAGCGACGGCCAGCGGTCGGACGGATCCTTGGCCAGCATGCGGGCGATCAACGCATCGATGGTCGGTGTGAGCTCCGGGACGACCGCGCGCAACGATGGCGCCGGCGTGTCCATGTGGCCACGAATAACCTCTGCCGGTGTACCCGGAAACGGTAACCGCCCGGTGAACACTTCGAAGGCCATCACACCGAACGCGTATTGGTCGGCGGCAGGCGTCACGCGCTCACCCGTGCGTTGCTCGGGGCTCATGTAGTCCCATGAGCCCAATACGAACCCGGCCCGTGTCACGATCGCGCCGTCGTTACGACGCGCGATGCCGAAGTCCGACACGTACGCATTGCCCTGATCATCCACCAGCACGTTGGCCGGCTTCACGTCGCGATGCACCACCCCGCGATCGTGCGCATGCTGCAATCCGGCCGCCACCTGCGACAGCAGGCGGGCCGCCTGTGCGGGGGGCAGCGCTCCCTGTTCGGCCACCACCGCATCGAGGCTCGTGCCGTCCACAAACTGCATGACAATCGCGTGCGCGTCGTCGCGACTGCGCACGCCGTACACGGTCACGATGTGGGGATGTTGCAGCGCCGCGACCGTGCGCGCCTCGCGCAGGAACCGCTCCACCACATCGCCGTGCACCGACACATCGGGCAGCAACAGCTTCACCGCGACTTGTCGCTCCAGCGCGGAATCAAAGGCCAGAAACACCGCGGCCATGCCGCCACGTCCGAGTTCACGATCGATCCGCAGCTCGCTACCGAAGAGCGCGTGCAATCGCGCACGCAGCTCCTCGGAATCGACGCGGAACGTGTTCGCCACTACCGTGCCCGGTTGGCGTCGCCGCCGGCCAGAAACGCGGTGATCTTCGCGTTCAGGAACCGCTTGTCCTCGGGATTCGCACCGGCACCAGCCGGATGTCCCCAGAGCGAGGGGATGGGCACCAACTGCACCTTCGGAATGAATTGCGCTTCGTAGCGCGCATCGCCGACGGGGAAGTACAAGTCGGTTTCCGACGGCATGTACAGTAACGGTACCGAGATCGACCGGAGCGCCTTCTCGGTGTCGCCGCTGAAGCCCGGCGTGGTGCCGACATCGTGTCGCTCCCACGTGCGCGCCTGCAGGATGTAGTTGTTGGCATCGGCCGAGAAGCGCGTGCGCCACGACTGCACGAACTGATCGAAGCTGGTGCCAGGTCGCGCGCTCGCTCGCCACAGCTCCTTGCGCCACCACTCCTGCGAATACAGCCACGCGGCCCACACCATGCCGAACGCTTCGAGTCCTGCCTTCGGTGGCGCAGCGTAGTCGCCGTTATTGAACGACGGATCGGCCGTGATGGCAGCGATCTGCCCCTCGAGCCGCATAATCCCATGGCCGTACGTCTTCGCCGTGCCCGACGTCGCCACGATACGGTCGGCGAAGGCTGGATAGCTCACTGCCCACTGAAACGCCTGCTGGGCGCCCATCGAGAAGCCGATCACCGCGCGGAGGTGCGTCACCCCCAGCTGCTCGGTGAGCAGACGATGCACGATCTGCACGTTGTCGCGAATCGTCGTGAGAGGAAAACGCGGGCCATGCAACGGCTCCGGCGTGTTGCTCGGCGACGACGAGGCGCCGTTTCCGAACAGTTCCGTGGCCACCAGAAACAGCTTCGTCGTGTCGAGCGCCAAGCCATCGCCGATCAGCCACTCGTAGCCGTGATGATTGGCCATGTAGTGCGAGGGTAGCAGCACGACGTTGTCACGCGCGGCGTTGAGCTTGCCGTAGGTACCGTACACGATGCGGGCCTGCGGCAATGTGACGCCACTTTCCGTCGTGAAGTTCGACACCACGAACTCGCGATGCTCGGCTCTGTGTGGAGGCGCAGCTTGTGCGCGAAGGAGCGAGGGCGCGAGGGCCAGGAGCAAAGGAAGCGCGAGTCGGTTCATGCCTGAGTTATGGCACGGCCACGAGCGAACAGCCAGTCCCTGCGCAGGTGAGGGCCACGAACACCTCGGAGCGGATCAGCCATCGGCCGTCGCGCTTCACCCACTGCGCGGAGAATCGACCCCCGATGATGACGGGGCCATCACTTGTTCCCTCGCGTCCTTCCCAGACGCCGGTTTCGAAGGCGAGCGGCCACTGCGGGCTCACCTCGACCTCGTTCGGGATGCGGCGGTACACGATGCGTGGAGAGACCGCGGACGCGGTCGCGCCGCTGGGCGGCTCAAAAGCCGCCCGGGCAGCGGTGCGGCCGGCCACCGGCGAGCCAAGGGCCCGACGCACCGTGATGTCATCGGTCCAGAACGACGTGACCGCGTCGAGATCACCGGCGGCGATGGCGGCGTTCTGCGCCGCGCGTGCCGCTCGGACAGACTGCGCATCCGCCGACTGCGCATTCGCATCGCCGGCCGCGGTCAACATCATGAGTCCGCCCAGCACGAGCGCGGTACGGAGAATTCGCATGGCACGCGGCGTCAGCGGTGGAATCCGGCGGCCTGCCCGAGATACGTCGGGCGCAGCATCGACAGGGCGCCTTGCAGCGGCGCGTCCGGTGACCCGTACACGGTGCATCGCGTGGGCGTGAGCAGCGACATGAACCGTCCCGCGAATCGCGCGCCGAACGTGTGACAATGCGCCAGTGCCGCGGCCGAGTCGGCGTAACGCTCGTACAGATGACACTGGCTGCCGTCGGCGCTCATGTACCACTCGTAGCCGTGCGTGCCTGGCTCATGTGCGTGTGTGCTCAAGACCATCTCTTCCATCAGCGTGCGAAGCTCGTCCGAGCGTCCCGGCTGCACCTGCAACTCCAGCACCCAGCTTACCGATCCCGCCATGCCTCTCTCCTCGAGTGGAATGCAGGAAGGTGAACACCAAATCACAAGCTCGGCAACCTTCCCCGCTGTCCGGGAGTACTAGCTCGGATGTTGACCATCCCGTTTCGCGTGATCGCCACCGGCTTCGCTCTTGTCGTCGCCGCATCTGCCTGCTCGAGTCCGGCCGGTGTGCCGCAGCAGCAGCCGACACTGCCAGACCAGCCGAGCACGGCCACGCCCACGCTCACCCGCACGGTGGTGCTCTCGAGTCTCAGCAATCCGTGGGATATCGCCTTCGGCAGTGATGGCGCGATGTTCTTCACCGAGCGCTGCCGTGGACTCTCGGTGCGACACTCCGATGGCTCGGTGACACGGTTGTTCGGTACGGCGGGCTCGTCGCTGGTCGCAGCCGATCTGCTCTGCCAGGGCCAGAGCGGCGTGCACGGCATCGCGCTCGACCCGGCGTTCGCCACGAATCGCGCCGTGTATGTGTACATGACGTCGAGCGCGACGACACCGCGCACGAATCGAGTGGTGCGGCTCGTGCTCGGCGCCGACCAGCGCAGTGCGAGCAACCGCACCGAAATCGTCACCGATATCGCGTTCAAGAATGAGGGCAACGCGCACGGTGGTGCCGGCTCGCACAGTGGCGGGCGGCTGCGCTTCGGTCCGGATGGATTCCTGTACGTCACCACGGGCGACAATCACAACGGCACCATTCCGCAGAGTCCGACCGTGCTCGGCGGCAAGGTGTTGCGCATCTCCACGAGCGGTGCCGCCGCGCCGGGCAACAATGCGCCGGCCGGCTTTGACGCGCGCATTTTCACCTACGGTCATCGGAACGTGCAGGGCATCACGTTCCGTCCGGGCACGGGACAACCGTTCATCGCCGAGCATGGTCCGAATCACAGCGACGAGGTCACGCCGCTCGTGGCCGGCGGAAACGGAGGGTGGGATCCCCAGAATCGGCCCGCACTGAATTGCGCCGACGGCTACTGCGGCTACGCCGGCAACGCGAGCACGATGCCGATGACGGACGTTGCGCGCTTCCCCAACGCGATGCGACCGGCATGGTCGAACAGCGGCTCCTCGCAGGGTATGGGTCCGCTGGTGTTTCTCACCGGCACCTCCTGGCGCGGATGGAACGGTGCGCTCGCGGTCGGCGTCATGGCCGGTCAGCGCCTCGACATTCTCACGATCGACAGCGCGGGTCTCGCCACCGGTCGCGTGAGCGCCGACCTACCCGGTACGCGATACCGCGCGCTCACGATGGGGCCGGATGGTTCGTTGTACGTAGCGACCGACGGTGGCGAGATCTGGCGGGTCACGCCGGGCGCGTAATTTCTCTTGGATATGTTCCGGGCTGCCGCGACCGGCCTCGGGATAGCAGCGGAAACCAACAGTTCCTGCCTGACACGGATACGAACCGACAGGAACGGCTGCGAACGGATTCGCTCCGTGTCGCGCGCGATATCACCATCGAGCGCAAGCTGTTCATTCTCCAAATTGAACAGCCGCCGAGCCACCGAGTCTGGCGCGCAACGACGATGATCTGTTCGTATCAGCTCGTATCAATTCGTATCCGTGTCAGGCAGGAACCGCCTTTTTCCATTCGTATCCCGCTCGACTCCTCGCTCAGAGCTACGGCGCCCATTAACCCGGAAACAACCCCGTGCTCAAGTACCGATCCCCGCGATCGCACACGATGAACACGATGGTCGCGTTCTCCACCTCAGCGGCTACGCGCAACGCGATCACACACGCGCCGGCCGCCGACGGGCCGCAGAAGATCCCCTCCTCCGCTGCCAGTCGCCGCGCCATCTCCTCGGCGTCGGCTTGCGACACCTGTTCGATGCGATCGACCTCGGACGGCTGATAGATCTTCG
This sequence comes from Gemmatimonas groenlandica, assembly GCF_013004105.1. Lineage (NCBI taxonomy): Bacteria > Pseudomonadati > Gemmatimonadota > Gemmatimonadia > Gemmatimonadales > Gemmatimonadaceae > Gemmatimonas > Gemmatimonas groenlandica. Next base: position 4,224,619 of record NZ_CP053085.1, on the reverse strand, counting down.
GCTGATACGCCGGCGACCATTTCCGGATGCCCGCGATCTGCGAGCCCTCCGATGGCTGCGCGCCGACGATCATCACACCCGCCTCCTGCTCGCGCAAAAACCGCGACACCCCCATTATCGTGCCGGTGGTGCCCATCGCACTCACGAAGTGTGTGATGCCGCCCTGCGTATCGCGCCAGATCTCCGGTCCCGTCGTGTCGTAGTGCGCACGCGGATTGTCGGGGTTCGCGAACTGGTCGAGTACGCGCCCCTCGCCGTTCGCCTGCATGGTCATGGCGAGGTCGCGCGCGTACTCCATCCCGCCCTGCACGGCGGGCGTGAGGATCAACTCGGCGCCGTAGGCCCGCATGCTGGCGCGACGCTCGGCGCTGAGATTGTCAGGCATGATGAGCGTCATGCGATAGCCCGTCATCGCCGCAATCATGGCCATCGCGATGCCGGTGTTCCCACTCGTGGCTTCGATGAGCCGGTCGCCCGGATGAATCTCGCCGCGCGCCTCCGCGCCACGGATCATCGACAACACCGGACGGTCCTTCACCGAACCGCCCGGGTTGTTTCCCTCGAGCTTTCCCAGGATCACCGTGCCGCGCGCGGCAACGTCGGCTCCGGGAATGCGCTGCAAACGGACCAGCGGAGTATTGCCGATCGTGCGATCGATCGTGGAATGCATCAGTAGGTGAACTGGACGCCCGTGGTCAGCAATCCATCGAACTTCTTGAAACGCACCGTCTGCGCCACACCATTCACCGGCGGCAGTAACGGCGGCGCGTTGTTGAAGTTCACGAGATATCCCACCTTGATGCCGAAACGCGCCGACAGCGGAGCGACCACCGCCGACTTCGCAGTCAGCAGCCACGCATCACTCGTGGTGAAGTTCGGCGTGAACGTGGCGGTCTGCTCGAGATACGCCGCTTTCGAGAAAGCGTGGCGATAGTTACCGCTGGCGTTCCCTACGAAATCGCTCTGCGATTCGGCGTCGCCTACGAAGCTGCGCTGCAACGCGCCGAGCCCAAGCGAGAACTGCAGCTTGTCGCGCTCGGTGTCGATGAACTGGTAGCCGAGTCCCACCCCTTCCAGGAGCTGGCTGTTGAGTCCGGCCGGTGTATTACGCAACCCGGAGGCACTCAGATACGCGGTGAGCTTCTTGGTGATGTCGTAATCGCTACGCAGCGAAAGCTGATAGAGCTCCGCATTGCGCACGCCATTGGCCGTACCACGGAGCGCTGCGGCGCTCTGCGAAAACTTCCAGTGCGCGAACTTGTAGCTGTAGCGCTGACCGAGCGCGATCGTGGTCACCTGCTGATTTCCTTGACTGGCCGCGAGTGAGAAATCGCCGGCAAATTCGTACGGCCGCTTTGGTGCCTCCTGCGCCTGTGCGCTGAGCGCGAACAGCGACAGGCCAGCCGTGAGGGCTGCCGCACGGACTACACGACGTGATGTCGACATGAGACACTGGACAAGGTTGTATGCAAACGGGCTAGCCGATCCAACTCCAGGCCATGCCGCCGAGACAGGCCAGTACGAGCACGAAACTGATCCAACCCAGGAATCGCGCGCCCGTTGACGAGCGCGCGCTTCCCATAATCTCAGCGTTTCCCGCCAACAGCAGCAAGGCGACGATGTGCAACGGCAACATCACCGCGTTCAACACTTGACTGCTGTAGATCAACTGAATGAGCGGAAGCCCCGGCACGGCGACCACACCGACGCCGGCCACCGTGAGCCCGACGAAGGCGGCATAGAACCAATGAAAATGTTTGGAATCCAGATCCAGCGACGCCGGCTCGCCTACGCCTTCGGCGATCGAGTACGACGTCGCGATCGGCACGATGGCCGCGGCCAACAGGGACGATCCCAACAGGCCGACCCCGAAAAAGAGCGTCGCAAACGATCCCGCCAGGGGACGCAGCGCGGCGGCCGCGTCACCCGCATCCACGATGTGCACGCCCGCTTGGTGCAGCGTGGCCGCGCACGCCACCGCGATGGCGAGCCCGACGATGCCAGTCAGCGCCGATCCCACCACCACGTCCACGCGCTCCCATCGCAGCGAGGCCATGGTGATTTTCTTGTCCACCGCGTACGACTGGATGAACGCCAGCCCCCATGGCGCGAGTGTCGTGCCCAGCGACGCTGCCAGCGCAATCCAGCCGTCGCGACTCACCGGCATGCGCGGCACGACCGATCCGTATGCGACCTCGGCCCACACGGGCCCGGCCAGAATGCCGTCGACCACGTACAGCGCGAGGGTGGCCGATATCGCCAACAACACTTTCTCCACCCGGGCGAACGATCCCAACACCACCACCAGCGTGATCAGCGTCCCGGCGGCGATCGCGCTCAGCCACGCCGGCAATCCAATCAGCGAACCGGCTGCGGCTACGCCGGCGTACTCGGCGCAGATGGTACCGAAGTTGGCGAAGACGAGCCCGAAGACGGCCGCGTAGCCCCATGTTCGGCCCCAGCGCTCTCGCACCACCGCCACGAAGCCCTTGCCCGTGGCCGCACCGATACGAACCGCCACGAGATGGAATTGCACCAGCAGGATCGTGGACGCCGGAATGATCCAGAGCAGCCGATAGCCATGCTCGGCGCCCAGAATAGAATACGTCGTGATGCCCGCCGGATCGTCATCGGAGAGCCCCGCCAGCAAGCCCGGCCCCAGCACCGCGAGCACCGACGCCAACGCACTGGCCCCGGCCACGCGCATCGCGGCAAAGCGTGCCGTGATGCCCCGCTTGTGATGCGCAACGGCGTGGACGGGAGCGCGCGTGACGCGGCGTTTCACTATTTGGTGGTGGCGGTGGGTTTGCGGTTGTCCGGCACGAAATGATCACGCGCCGGCATGCGGATGGCGCGAAGCGCTACGGCGTCGAGCGTGGTCGTGTCGGGAATGACGGCATTCGCCGACAACAGGAACGCGGTCACCGCATACACGTCGTCGTCGGTCATCGAGCCCGGCGTGGCGAACGGCATCGCACGCTTGATGTAATCGAACAGCGTCGTGGCGTACGGCCAGTAGTTGCCGATCGTCTTGGTCTTGTTCTTCGTAGCAAACTGGAACTCCGGCGTGGGAGCGCCGGCTGAATCGCGCCCCACCAGCTTGGGGAACGTGGGCAGTCCCTCTCCCTTGGCTCCATGACACTGCGAACACTGTGCCGCGTACACCACGGCGCCGCGTTGCACCGAGCCACGCCCCGCGGGAAGCTCCACACCGTCAGGGCCGATGTCCTGATTCATCGCCGCGATGGCGGAGTCAGCAGCCAGGTGCCCTAGGGCGTACGACTGCTTGGAACCGGGACCACCGGGTACGGCGCCCGCATCGTACGAGGCAAACGATGCATTCGTCGCGTCGGTACGGTCATTCGGCGAGGGAGAACAGGCGGAGAGGGCAACCGCAACGAGCGTGCACATCCGAGGCATTGGGCGCATGATCAGGTCGCTCCGTGGAACGTGACGGCTCCGCTGCGATCGACCTTCCAGCCGATGATCTGATTGTAGTGATAGTCGGTGAACTCGCCGCGCTCGGCGACCATCGCGGCACGCGTAGGCTGCACGTAGCCGGCGTCGTCGGTGGCGCGACTCAACAGCGTGGCGTCGGTGCCCTGCCAATTCCACATGTACTGAAAGCGAACCGTCGACTTGGGCTGCGGCGTGTTCAGCAGTTCCGCGTCGTGCCAGGACGTGCCGCCGTCGATGCTCACTTCGACACGGGTGATGCGACCACGCCCACTCCAGGCGAGCCCGTTCACACTGCGCCAGCCGCGCGCCGTGATCATGTTCGGATAGCAGGGCGACGTGATCACCGACTTCGCGTCGATCTCGAACGTGAAGATGCGCGCCGTGCCATCAGGCATCGGGTCGGTGTACTTCGACGTTTCCCAACGCGTCATCCATGGCTTGGTGCCGAGTTCGAGACGCCGGAGCCACTTCACGTTGCTGTTCCCTTCGAAGCCGGGCAGTAGCAAGCGCATGGGGTAGCCCTGCGCGGGACGCAGCGGCTCGCCATTCTGCGCCCACACGATCATGGCATCGTCCCACGCTTTCGCGATCGGAATCGAGCGCGCCAGCTTGCAGGCGTCTCCGCCTTCAGCCAGAAACCACGAGGCATCGGACTTCACGCCGACTTCGCGAAACAACGTGGCGAGTGGTACGCCGGTCCACTCTGAGGTGCTGAACAGGCCGGCCAGCGGCTGCGGCGTGGTGTCCGGCTTCGGATCGCGATAGCCCGCGCCGCCGTTGCCCGAGCACTCGATGAAGTACGTGCGCGTGATCTGCGGGAAGCGCTTGATGTCCGCCACGGTGAAGGACATCGGACGATCCACCAGTCCGTGAATCGTGAGCGTGTGCCGCTCGGGGTCGAGCGTGGGGATCCCCGCGTGATGGCGTTCGAAGTGCAGATCGCTCGGCGTGATGGTGCCAGTGAGATCCTGCAGCGGCGTTCGCGAGCTGCCGACCGGCGTGCCATTGGGGATGCGCGTTGGGGCGAAGTACTCCGATCGCGCCCCCAGCGCCGCCGTCGGCGCGCCGGGCATCTTCGTGGCGTCGAGCGGCGCGACCGGACGTGGCGGCGCTGGCGGCGGCGGCACCGTCGAGGGCGCGGTTGGCGGGGCACCGCCTTGTCCTTCGACGGCGAGCGGAAGTCCGGCCAGGGCGGCACCGCCGAGGAATCCAGCGGCGCCTGCCAGCAGATCACGACGAGAGAGATCAGTCATCGGGCAATACTACCGCCCAATTCAGTCCTCAAACAGATAGCGAAAAAAACGCTCCGGCGCGGCCAGGAAATCCCGCGTCACGCGAAAATGGTCGGTGTCGCGATAATCGACCTGCTCGATCACACCATCGTCGAGACTGAACACCGTGGCGCCGGGGAAGGCGAGCAGCATCGGCGAATGCGTGGCGATCACGAACTGCGCCTCACGCGTGACCGTGAGACGATGCAGGATCTGCAGAAAGGCGAGTTGACGTTGCGGCGACAACGCGGCCTCGGGTTCATCGAGCAGGAACAGCCCATCGTCGAAGCGATGTTCGAACAGCGACAGAAACGCTTCCCCGTGCGACTTGCGGTGCAACGACTCACCGCCGTAGCGCGCGAAGTTGCTGTCCAGCGACTCCAGCGTGCTCGCGAAGTTGAAGAACGTTTCGGCGCGCATGAAGAAGCCTTCGGTGGTTCGCTGGCGCCAGCCCAGACGAAGCGCACGACCCAGTTCGTACCCGTCGGCCTCCTCGGCGAACTGATGATCGCGATTACCGCCCTGCGCGCCAAATCCCACGCTCCACGCCAGCGCCTCCAGCAGCGTGGATTTCCCCGATCCGTTCTCACCCACCAGAAACGTCACCGGCGTGGTGAACTCGAGGGATAGCGGGTGCTGCAGCAGCGGAATCTCGAACGGATGCACGCCGGGCTGAATGCGCTCCTCGCGCAATTCGAGGTGCGTCAGGAAAGGACTGCCTGGTGTGCCACGCATAGTCGTGAGCGACTCCCATGTCATGAAGTGGACGGGGCCAGACCCCCTCTCTTCCCCAGTTCGTCAGTGTGAACTACCGTTAATTACGCATGCGGCATCCCATCTGGTACCGGGTCCTGATCAGCCTCTGGGCGGTCTGGTTCTCGACTGCGCTCATCGAGCCAGCCGGATTCTTTGCGTGTGCGATGCATTCCGGGATGGGCGCGGTGACCTCTACCGCCCCGGCACATGCGGCGAACCTGACGCATCACGAGCATGCCGCGTCGCACGCCGGCGCCTCCGCGTCGGCGCCGGCCGCCGAGACCGCCGAGCCCGAGCACGAGGGACACCCGTGCTGCACCTGTCTCGGTCAGTGCTCGACCATGACCGCGAATGTCGTGGCCCGCGTCGATGTTACGATCGAGGAAGTCCTCTCGCGCCAGGCGAGCGTGCAGGCTGCGATCGTGCTCACGCGCGTACCAGTGCGCCCGGCCCACGCGCTGCCGTTTGCGAACGGCCCGCCACCCGGGGTGCGCGCCTAAGGCCCTCTCCGGCCTTGCCGCACCCGCTGGTCTCCTGCCGACTTCGACGCCGCGTGAAGGCTTTTACGCGTGCGTCGCCCCTCTCGTGTTTTTCCTGACAGCTCCCGCCCTGCCTTTCGCCATCCGGCGTCGCGCGGGGCCGGTGTGAGCGCGGGGAGAGCGCCCGTACTCCTATCCTGACCACGTTTATGAAGCTCGTGACCCTGCTCGGCGCCCTGCTGGTCGCCGGCACCGCCCGTGCGCAGACTCCGCCGACGAAGCCTGTCGGGAAAGACTCCACCCGCCGCGACACCGTGGCCACCCTCGGCGGCATGCGTGTCACCGCCGACCGCGATACGCGCCCGGCCCTTACCCGCCTCACCATGCCCGTGAGCGCCAGCGTGACCGCCAAACGCGTCGAAGAAACCGTGAACCTCATGGACACGCCGGACGCGGTGAAATACCTACCCAGCGTGTTCATCCGAAAGCGCAACAACGGCGACACGCAGGCCGTGATGGGCACCCGCGTGTGGGGCGTCAGCTCGAGTGCGCGCAGCCTGGTGTTCGCCGACGGCGTACCACTGTCGGCGCTGATCGCCAACAACAACACCATCGGCGGCCCTCGCTGGGGTCTGGTGGCACCTGAAGAAATCGATCGGGTGGACATGATGTACGGCCCGTTCTCGGCGGCGTATCCCGGCAACTCGATGGGAGCGGTCATGGAGATCACCACGCGACTGCCGGACAAGTTCGAAGGCTCGATCGCGCAGTCGCAGTCGCTGATGCCGTTCGATCTGTACGGTACCAACACCACGTACGGCACGTCGCAGACGTCGGCCCGTGTGGCGAACCGCTTCGGCAAGCTGACCGTGTCGCTCAGCGGCAATTATCAGGACAGCAAAGGCCAGCCCCTCACGTATGTCACCGGCGCCACCTTTCCGGCGAATACCACCGGCGGCTATGCCGCCACCAACAAGCTGAATGCTGCGGCCAACGTATTGGGTGCGACGGGACTGCTGCACACGCAGATGACGAATGCGAAGATCAAGCTCGCGTACGACATCACGCCGACGATGCGTGCTGCCTACACGTATGGTTTCTGGCAGAACGACGCGGACGCCGGCGTGGAAACGTATCTCGCGCGTACCGGCGCGCCCAGCTACGCGGGACTCGCCGGCTTCGCGAGCGGTAACTACGGACTGCTGCAGCAACACAACGCGCAGAGTTTCTCGCTACGCACCGACACGAAACGCGATTGGGACGTCGAAGTCGTGGGTACGAGCTACACGATGGACACCGATCGGCAGCGTTTCCCCACCACCGCCGCCGCCACCACGCCGACGTTCGGCGACGCGGGGCGCGTTGCGGTGCTCTCCGGTACCGGCTGGCGAACGGCCGATGTGAAGGCGGCGTGGCACAAGGGTGGCGCGTTGGCAGCTCACACGGTGACGTTCGGCGCGCATGTGGACCAGTACACGCTCTCCAACCCGACCTACAACACCGCGAACTGGCGGGTGTCGGACCCGGTAACCACCACCGTGGCGTCGCAGGGCGACGGCAAGACGCGCACGACCGCGCTGTGGGTACAGGACCACTGGCGCATCACGCCCATGCTGCGCCTCACGCTCGGTGGCCGCTACGAGCAGTGGCGCGGCTTTGACGGGTTGAATGTGAACGGGAGCACGCGTGTCACGCAGCCCGATGTCGACGCGTCGCGCTTCTCCCCGAAGGCATCGTTGGCGTGGACCATGTCACGCGATTGGACACTCAGCGCCTCGGTCGCCAAGGCTTATCGGTTTGCCACGGCTGCCGAGCTGTATCAGCTGGTGACGACTGGGGTGACGTTCACGTCGCCCGATCCGAACCTCAAGCCGGACAACGTACTGGCGAGTGAAGTGCGCATCGAACACGCGTTCGCACGCAGTCGCGTGCAACTCGCGCTGTTCCACGACGATGTACACGACGCGATCATCTCGCAGTTCCAGCCGCTGGTTCCCGGATCGCAGACGTTCTATTCGTTCATCTCCAATGTCGATCATGTGCGGGCGCGTGGTGTCGAACTGGTAGTATCCGAGCACGACGTCCTGATCCCCGGTCTGGAGCTGTCGGGCAGCGCGACATATCTCGATGCCCGTACGCTGGCGACGTCGGGGCGCGCCAGCGCCACGGCGCCGGCCAACGCGGCCATCGGCAAGCAGCTCCCGAACATTCCCGAGTGGCGCGCCAACTTCGTGGCGACGTACCGGCCCGTGTCGAAGCTCGCAATCTCACTGGGCGGGCGCTACAGTGACGCCGTATGGACCACGCTCGACAATGCCGATCTGAACCCCAACGTGTATCAGGGATTCAGCGCTTGGTTCGTGGCCGACGCGCACGCGAACTACCGCTTCGGCACGCACGTTTCGGCGTCGCTCGGCGCGGACAACCTGCTGAACCGGAAGTACTTTCTGTTTCATCCGTTTCCGCAGCGTACGTATTCCAGTAGCCTGAAGTACACCTTCTGATCCCGATCTGATGCCACGCTTCGCACGCGCAGGACTGTTCGCGTTTCTGGCCGGTGTCGCGCTCTCGGCGTGCGAACGCAGTGCCACCCCGAAAGCGCCGTCGTTGGGCGCTCCGGCGCCGGCCTTCACCGCCATGACGCTGGAGGGCGAGCCGGTCGCGCTGGCCTCCCTTTCCGGTAGCGTCGTGGTGCTGAATGTCTGGGCCACCTGGTGCATTCCCTGCCGGGAAGAAATTCCGCAACTCGAGGCGCTGCATCGTGAATACGGCGCGCAGGGACTCAAGACGATCGGGGTGAGCATCGACGCCGCCGGAATGGGTGCCGACGTGCGCGACTTCGCCACCGAGCAAGGGATGACCTATCCGATCTGGCTCGATCCGGATCATCAGTTCTCACTGAAGTTTCTGACCGTCGGCGTACCGGAGACCTTCGTGATCGATCGCGCCGGTGTGATTCGCTTTCGCATGATCGGCGCCTTCCGGCGCGGCGACACGACGCTGGCCGCTGCCGTACGGCGCGCGATGGCATCGTAGATGACCTTCCTCACCAGACCTCTCTCTCAACGATCCATGCGCGCTCTTCGAGCCGTTCACGTCACGCTGGTTGTTGCGCTGCTACTCAACGGCACAGGGCTGTCGGCGCAATCATCGATTGCGACGCTCGCGGTTGCCGAGCGCACCGGCGCCAATCCTACGGTTGCCGCGAACGGTGCGTTCGTCGCCGTCGCGTTCTCGGCCGCGACGATTTCATCGATGGACATCTACGTGGCCACCAGCAGCAATGGTGGAACGACCTTCGGTGCTCCGGTGCAGGTGAACCGGGTGGCCGGCGAAGCACGGGTGAGCGGCGAAGAGCCGCCGCGGGTGGCGCTCGTGCCGCGTCGCGGGAGCACACCCGAGATTGTGATCGTCTGGACCGCGAAAGCCGGCACGACGTGGAAACTGCTGAGTGCGCGATCGCTCGACGGCGGCCGCACATTTTCTCCGAGTACGCCGGTGCCCGGCAGCGACAGCGAGGGGTCGCGCGGCTGGCAGTCGGTGGCGGTGAACGCCAGCGGTCGGATCTCGGTACTGTGGCTCGATCATCGCGATCTCATGGCGGCCGATCGCGCCCATCAGCACAGTGCGCCGGCAAGTGGTGTGACCCCGGCGCCGATGGTGATGCCCAAGGGCGATCCCACGGAGCGCGCGGCGCTTTCGCAGCTCATGTTTTCCTCGCTGGGAAGCACCAGCGCGCTCTCCATTGCCCGCAGCCCCTGCTACTGCTGCAAGACCGCGATGGCCGTGTCAGGCGATGCCGTCTACGCGGCGTGGCGTCACGTGTATCCAAGTGGTGAGCGCGACATCGCGTTCACCATGTCGACCAATCGTGGCCGTACGTTCGCGGCACCGCTGCGGGTGAGCGACGATCACTGGAAGCTCGACGGCTGTCCCGACAACGGACCGGCGTTGGCCATCGACGCCACGCGACGCGCGCACGTGGTGTGGCCGACCGCGGCGGAGGGCAAGAACGCCACCGCGCAAGACGCGATGGCGTTGTCGATCTACTATGCGGTCTCGCGCGACGGCAAGGCGTTCAGCGCGCGCACTCGCGTACCCTCGCGCGGACCGGCGTCACATCCGCAAATCGTCATGCTGCCGAACGGCACGGCATTGGTGGCGTGGGATGAGGTGGTCGACGGCACCCGCCGACTGGGGCTCGTCCGAGCCACCGTGAATACGACGGGCGCCGTCAGCTTCACGCCCGTGGCCGCCCCCGATGCCGGACCGGGGCAGTGGTATCCGTCGCTGGCCGCGTCCTCGAGCGGTGCGGTAATTACCTGGGTGCGTCAGCTCGAGAAGGGAAGCACGGTAGCGGTGGCGGTGGTGCGTTGACGATCGGCTCCAGAGCCGAAATCAATTGTTGAGCTCGCTATCGCCGAGCGCGAAACCCCGTAACTTCCGTTGTTCACAGGTGACGGTCCACGCCACTTGAACATCGGCTTGAAGTCTGGAGAGCACCGCTCGTGGCACTACGGGATCACGTTGGCCGCTCCGGCGGTCGTCTCGTCCGACTCGGCGCACTCGCGGCCGTCGCCCTCGTCGGCATCGCCACGGCACGCTATCGCGAGCCCCTGATCGCGCAGGACACGGCCCCCACGTTCACGAAGGACGTGGCCCCGATCCTCTACAAGAATTGCACGACCTGCCATCGGCCCGGCGGGCTCGGTCCGTTCTCGCTGGTCGATTACGACAGTGCGAAAGCGAATATCGACGACATTCGCGACGCCGTGCGGTCGGGCTTCATGCCGCCGTGGCACGCTGAAGGACCGCACGGCACGTTCAGCAACGATCGCCGGTTGTCCGACCTCGAGAAGTCGACGGTGATGCGTTGGATCGACGCCGGCGCGAAGAAGGGCGACGAGAAGAAGGCGCCGGCGAAGCCGGTCTATGCCACCGGATGGGAGATCGGCACCCCCGACGCGATCGTCACGATGCCGGAGGATTTCACCGTGCCGGCAGCGGGAACCATTGAATATCAGTACTTCGAGATCCCCACGAACTTTACCGAGGACAAGTGGGTCTCGGCGATCGAGTTCATGCCGGGCGCGCGCGAAGTCGTGCACCACGTGCTGGTCTATGCCAAAGTGCCTGCACCGGCGAACGCGGCTCCCGCGGCGCCGCGTCCCGCCGGTTCGCCGGCACCACGCCCGCTGTTCGTGCGGAAGCCGCAGTACGATTCGCCCGAGGATCCGCCGCGCCAGGATGTGCGGAACGGCCCACCGAGTCGGCTCGGCGTGCTAATCGGCGGCACCGCGCCCGGCACGAACGTCATGACCTTCCCGAAAGGCACGGCCACGCGCATTCGCGCCGGCACCGTACTTACGTTCCAGATGCACTACACGGCGCACGGGCACGAGATGAAGGACCGCACGAGCGTCGGGTTCCGTTTTGCGACTGAAATGCCCGACGAAGAGATGCGCATGGGCGCGTACATCAACGGCGCCTTCACGCTGCCGGCGGGACAGAAGGACATTGCGGTCACGGCGGATCTCGAGCCCACCGAGCCAATCAAAATCTGGGGCTTGCTGCCGCATACACACCTGCGCGGCACGCGCTGGAAGTACACGCTCGACAAGCCGGATGGGACCTCGCAGGTCATTCTCGACGTGCCGCGCTACGACTTCAATTGGCAAACGTACTACTTCTTCAAGGAACCACTCGACGTCCCCGCTGGCGCAAAGCTCGTGTCGACCGCGTGGTACGACAACTCCGCGACGAACAAGCACAATCCTGACGCCAGCAAAGACGTGAAGTGGGGCGATCAAACGTGGGAAGAGATGCAGTACACCGGTTACCTGTTTACCGTCCCCAGCCGTCGTCTGAAGCCGGCGGCGAAGTAGCGGCTAGCGCACCACCCACTCGGCCGTCAGCATCACTGTGTCCCATCCGATGCGCAGGTCACCGCGCTGCGCACCGGGTGCGGTCGACGGCACGAGCCAAATGGAGAGACTCTCTAGCGGCGTCGCGATCGCGCCCTGACGAAGATCGATGCGCGCAACATCCTTCTTTGCATCATACGCGGTCGGATTCACCGATGCGGCACCGGTCGTCTCGGCCTGCAGGATCAGGGTCCAGCCCGTGCGCGCCGGGAGCAACTGCGCGATATAGCGTCCCTTGGGCACATCCTTGCCACCGATGGTGAGATCGACATCGGTCGTGAACAGCGTGGCGCCGTTCGCGCCGAGACGCCACACCGTGCCGAATGGCACGAGACTATCGGTGTTGATATGGCGACCGCGCAGGTGCGGCTGACCGTAGTCGATGCGCATCACCGCCGCCTTGCCGGCCGCGCGTTGCGCCGCCGTATCGACGAGCGTGAGCGACACTTCGGCAATGGCGCGCGTGCTGGGCGCGGCTCGACGGGCGCCGGCCTGTGCCGCGAGCGGTGCAGTGAGGAGTGAGGACAGCGCAAGCGCCGGGAGTAGGTGTTTCATGGGCGGGGCGGGAGGAAGGAATACGTAGCGTGTTGCTCAACTCTATACATTTTCGGTCTACCGCGCATCCGCTCTAGGTAATTCATGCCCATCGAAGCATCACCATCGGCATCACCGGAGGCGTTTGCATCGGCCTTCTTTGCCGCGTTGCGCGATGATCAGCACGAGCGTGCCAAAGTGCTCCTCGACGCGCACCCGGCGATCGCGGCCTTCAGCGCGCACACTGCAGCGGCCGTGGGCAATGCAGACGCGTTGCTCGCCTTCCTCGCCGCCGATCCCGGCGCGGCCACGCGCCCGTCGCAGCCCGACGGAATCGAACCGATCATCTTCGCCGCAACCGGACAGCTGAAGACGCTGCTTGGCGTGTCCGCCAGCGACCGTGCCGACGTGGTCCGCATGTTGCTCGATGCTGGCGCCAGCCCAAATGCCTTTGTGCAGCTGCCGCACGATCCGAAGGCGCGCATCGCGGTGCTCTACTTTGCGTGCGTCTCGAACAATGTGTCGGCAGCCCGTGTGCTCCTGGAACGTGGCGCCGACCCCAACGACGGCGAGAGTGTGTTTCACGCGGCCGAGCACGATCACCGGGACTGCCTCGAGCTGCTCCAGATGCACGGAGCGAAGCTCAGTGACGCGCACGCCGAGTGGGGCAACACCCCGTTGTACTTTCTGGCCGGCTATCGCGAACCGAACGCGCGTATCGCGACAGTGACGCGCGGCATGCAGTGGCTGCTCGAACACGGTGCCGATCCAAATGTGCCGAGCCACATGACGACGCGCGACGGCACACCGGGTATCGGTGAAGTGCCATTGCATCGACTCGTGGTGGGTCGCTCAGGGAGTGCCGTGCGACTGTTCATCGAACAGGGTGCCGTTATCGATACGCCGCGTGCAGACGGGCGAACGCCATATGCGCTGGCCGTGCGCACGGGGAATGCCGACGTTGCCGATCTGCTGGCCCACAGCGGCGCCGACGTCACACGTCTCGACGACGTTGATCGCTTCCTCGGTGCCTGCGCGGCGGCCGACGAACGCGAGGCCCAGTCGATTCTCGCCACGCACCCCGATCTGATCGCGCGCCTCGTGCTCGCCGACCGACGCGCGTTGCACGAGGCCGTCGACCGCAACCGCGAAGCCAGTGTGCACCTTATGCTGCGACTCGGCTGGCCGGTGATCGACGAAGGCGAATGGGGCGGCACCGCGCTGCATTGGGCTGCCTGGCGTGGTCGCCCGGCGTTGGTGCGCATGCTGTTGGACCACGGGGCACCGGTCGACGTGCGCGACCATGAATACGGCAGCTCCCCGATCGCCTGGGCGTCGCACGGTTCGATGCATTCGCAGGAAGGCGCGGACGCCGACTACGTCGCCATCGCCGGCATGCTGCTCGATGCCGGTGCCACGCGCTCGGAGTCGTTCAATCGTTGGGGCGAGTCGCCGGAAAGCATGGCGAGTCCGGGCGTCGCCGACCTGCTGCAGCGCCGCGGCTTTACTTTCGGGGCCGAAGGCGCAGGGTCGGCGGGCGCCACGTAGCCTTGTCGCCCTCCACGCCCAGCTTGGCACTCACGATCTCCAGGCGCTCCGCCTGCACGACGATCAGGACAACGCTGGTATCGCGATCGGGGTAGTACGTGCTCCATTGCGGATTCCAATGGGCGTCTTTGGTGGGGCGGTCGCGCACGACACGCGCGCGTCCGGCCAGGGCGACATAGCTCTGCGTGACCGGATCGAAGTAGTGCAGCACGACGTGTGGGTGCCGCGCGATCTCCGTCACCTTGCGCGTTCGGGGATTGGTCGCGAACCATACCGCCCAGCCGCTGTCGGGTGCCATCGGCTGCACCGTACGCGCTTGCGGATGGCCGTTGGCGTCGGTCGTGATGAACGTGGGATAGGGCACGCTCGCCACAATCTGCCGCGCGGCGGCTTCGAGCAGCGCGGGTGAGAGGGTGGACGGGCGCACGGGCGTCGTCTGCGCCGAGAGCAACATCGGTGCCGCCAACAACACGGCGGACAGGATTCGCATCTGAAGTTCCAGAGAGAGACAGGACAGGCCTTCGCGCAGAGTCACGCGCCTACCAGTCGGTCGGCGCGTAATCCTTCAGAAACTGCCCCCATACATGCGTGCCGCTGGACACACCGGCGATGATCGGATCGACGATCCGCGCCGCGCCGTCCACGATATCGAGCGGCGGATGGAACCGGTGGTTCTCCACCTTCCGCGCGGCGATCTCGGCCACATCTTCGTCCGTCACCCAGCCGGTATCCACGCTGTTCATGTGGATACCGTTCTGCTGATAGTCCGCCGCCGAGGTGCGCGTCATCATATTGAGCGCTGCTTTCGCCATGTTCGTATGCGGATGCCGCGTCGTCTTGTTGTTGCGATAGAACTGCCCCTCCATCGCCGACACATTCACGATGTGCTTGTCGAGATTCGCCGTGCGCAGCATGAGCGGCTTGAGGCGCGCATTGATGAGGAACGGCGCGATCGCGTTCACAAGCTGCACTTCCAGCAGCTCGACACTCGGCACTTCATCCATCAGCAGCCGCCACGAGTTCCGTTCGCGCAGATCGATCTGCTGCAGATCCTGATCGAGCTTCCCGGCCGGAAAGAGTTGATGCGCGACCAACATGTCGTCGGGCACCAGCGGCACCTGCGACAGCGCAGCGGCGTGCGTGAGTCCGACGCGATCCAGCGCCGCACCGCTCTGCACGACGGCCGCACGGCTGTCCGCATCGGGATCCGGCAGCAGCTGCGCTCCCAGCAGTCCCTCGTAGGCGCCAAGTATCTTGCGCGCGCCTGGGGACAGGCTGCTGGCCGCCGCCGTCTCGCCGTCCATCATGTGCGCGTAGAACGCCGGTGGGCGGCGCACCGTCTGGCAGGCGTTGTTGATGATGAAATCGAGTCGCGATTCGGTGTGCGTCAGTTCGCGACAGAACGCCTCCACGCTGGGCGTGTGGCGCAAATCGAGCCCGAAGATTTGAAGACGATCGCTCCACGCGTCGAAGTCGGGCTCGGCGGCGTAGCGCATGGCCGAGTCGCGGGGGAAACGCGTGGTGACCAGCAATCGCGCGCCGCAGCGCAGCAGCTTGAGTCCCGCCTGATACCCGATCTTTACGCGGCCACCCGACAGCAACGCCGTGCGCCCGCTCAGGTCCACCAGTTCCGTACGCTTGGCGAAGTTGAAATCACCGCACGGCAGGCACATTTGATCGTAGAAGTGATGAATCGTCGTGAACTTCTGCTTGCAGATGTAGCAATGCTGCGGCACGATCGCTTCGGGCGCGTCATCGTCGCGCGACGCATCGGTCGACGTGCCGGCGGCGCCGTCACCGAGCAGGTACACGTTGGGCGTCGTGAACACAGGCTTGCGCCGCAGCTCGCGGATACCGGTTTCCTGCAGCACGCTATCGTCGCGCTTGGCCGCGTCGAGCTTGCGCTGCTTGCTGGTCGCCTTCACCATCGAGCGCCGGGCGCGCGCATCGGGGTGAAACACGTGTCCGACGGCGTCGAGAAAACGCTGCCGTTCTTCGGCCGGAACGTGCACCAGCAGCGAACGATCGGCGATCACCTGCTCGAGCAGCACGGTGGCGGCGAGGAGATCGTCGCGGAACGGATCGGTACCAAGTTCGCTGGGTGTCGCTTCGGGATGGGTCACGGATTCACCATCCCGAAGAATATCAAGACGGCGCTAACCGCGCATTACCGTCGGTCGATCACGACCTCGAGATACGCGCTCGGCAGCACCAGCGTCCCGTCCCCGGAGCGATTCCCCTTCTCCATCAGCAGCAGCAGATCCTCGGTGAACGCAGCCTGTCGATCGGCGTCGAGCGCCGCGAAAGTCTTGTTCATTGGGCCGTAGTACATGCGGAACACTTCGATCCAGTGCACCGGCGAGTGATAGCGGAAGACGAACTCGCGGGTGGTGAAGATGATGTCACTGGCCGTGTCCGCAAACAGCGTTTCGATGCGCTCGCGAGTGCCCCACGCGCTCGGCGACGTCACACCCGCTGCCGGCGGGAGGTACTTGCCAATCGTCTTGAACAACTGGCCGATGAAGCTCTCGGGCGTCCAGCTGGCGAGCCCGATGCGGCCGCCCGACTTGCAGACACGCGCCATCTCGGCCGCCGCCTGCGGCTGGTTCGGCGTGAACATCACACCGAACGTCGACACCACGTAGTCGAACGAACCATCAGCGAAGGGCAGGTTCTCCGCGTCGGCTTCCTGAAACGTGAGCGACATGCCATCGGCCTGAGCACGCGCACGCCCGGACTCGAGCAACGACGGCACGTAGTCGGTCGACGTGACCTCACACCACCGACGGGCGGCGGCGAGCGACGCATTGCCGTTACCGGCGGCCACGTCGAGCACCGTCGACCCCGAGCGGATATCCATCGATTCGCACAACTGCTCACCGACGATCTGGAGCGTGGTGCCAACGACGGCGTAGTTGCCGGTGGACCAGGCGATCTGCTGGCGTGTCTTGAGCGCGACGAGATCGGTAGCGGGCAATGCCGAGGGTGGTGACGAGAGCGTATCCTGAGACATGGCGATGGACCGGTGCGAGGGAAGCGGGGCGCGATTGTCGCGACATCGAGAGGATACCGATGGCATGGCACGACCCGCTTCCCCTGATCAGGCCATCTTTTCAACGTGGCCCCGCTGGCCCGAACGGGCCATACGGCGGGCTATAGCAGACCGAGCCGCGCCGCCTGGGCAACCGCGGCCGAACGCGACGGGACGCCAAGCTTGGTGAGCATGTTCGCGACATGCCGATGCACGGTGTGCTCACTGATGGTCAGACGCTCAGCAATCGCCTGATTCCCCAGCCCCTCGGCGATGAGCTCGAGCACTTGCACCTCGCGACGCGTCAGCGCGGTTGATGACGGGCTCGCGGGGGCGACGACATGCGCTTCAGCGGCCGTCGGCGTAGACGTCGTGGTTCGTGCCCGCAATGCGCTCGCGCGGTCGAGTTCGACGGTCGCCTCCAACGGCGCCAGCACCTGAACGGCGCGCTCCACTTCGCGAGCCGCCGCGTCGTTTCGACCCAAGGCCAGCAGCGCTGCAGCGAGTTCGAGGCCCGCCCGTCCGCGCTCGAACGAGGCGCCACTCTTGTGAAACAGATCCACCGCGTCTTCGAAATGGCGGCGTGCCGCCTCGTAGTCGTCGGCTCCGCACGCCAGCACGCCGTTGGCCAGACTGGCCGAGCCACGCAGTGGCGTCGTGAACGCCTGTTCGGCGATCCCCTGCAGTTCGATCAATGCCGCCAACGCGCGCGACTGATCGCCGCGCGCCACACGCGCGCGCACCAGCAGCTCGAGGGCGGCAACGCGCTCGGTGCGATTGTGCGCCGGCAGACTGCGCAGGTGACGTTCGGCCAGGTCACCGGCCGATTCCCAGTCGCCACGATCGAGTGCCACCGCCGCATGTCCGACGGCGGCGAGGGGATGCGCGCCGGAGCGCTCGAAGAGACTCGTGGCCTCGTCGAGTCGGCCCTGGCGACGGCGGAGTTCACCGAGACGCACCAACGCTTCGGAAACCATGCCCGGTCGAACGGCCGCGAGTTCGCTGCTCGCCGCTTCGAGTTCGCGTTCCGCTTCACCCCACGCACCACGCCACATGCAGACGGCCGCATACTGGGTGCGGCACACCGCGAATAACACGCGGAACTCCCACCGTTCGCAGAACGCGCGCAGACGCGCGCACCATTGCACAGCACGATCGTAGTCGCGTACGCGATCGCATGCTGAGATGAGGTAACAACAGGCGAGTCCGATCGCCACGCGATCCTGCATCTCGCCGGCGAGCACCGCGGCGTTTACCCCATCGAGCTCGTGCATGCCTTCGGGTATACGCCCCGACGTGGCGAGCGAAAAGCCGCGCAGGGCGCGTCCCACCATTTCGTAGTCCACAGACCCCGATGCGCGTCCGGCCTCAATGGCTTGCTCGGCGTGCTTGAGCGCGTCTTCCGGATTGCCGTGATCGAGCAGGGCGAATGCCGACTCCCGCACCGAGAGCCAGGCGTAAGCGGCGGTGTGGTGGTGCCCCTCAAGCAGCTCGCGCGCGCGGTGCAGCCAGCCGCTCGTGATCGCGTATTCGCCGCGGAACGCATCGTGATCCCAGGCCAGCCAGACGGCCACACGCGCCGCCGACACCTCGTCGCCGCGAGCACGATACGCGCGATAGGCCCGTTCACGGGCGGCAAACACGACGTCGGCCAGATCGAGCCACCACGCGGCCATCCCTTGCCCTTCAAGCGCTTCAGCCCGATCCGACTGTTCGACCAGCGCCGCCTCGAATGCCTGATACGCGTCGGACCATGCGCCGCGCAGCAGCGCGGCCTGTCCGACGTCCCAAGGATCATTCAAGGTCATGGCAGCACGCTAGGGTTCGCGCTGAGTGACGGCAAGAGTGGCCTCGTCTCCGGATCGCGTCGCGGTCGACGCAATGTTATTTCCGGCCCAGCGTATCGGGAACAACAGTGGCGCACCCACGCCATGTCGAGTCGCCACGCGTGACCACGGCGCTGCCCGGATAGCGTTGATCCGACATGCCGTCGCTGCAGTCGCCGCGCGCGATCACCAGCGTAAGCAGGGGATCCGCACCGAAGCGCTTCGTGCGATACACGGCCCGGCCATCGACGTCGAAGTCGGGCGGCGCGTAGGGATAGACGGTGCTGTCGATGCCCATCCGGCTGAACTGCACGCGGTCGCTCCGCACCTCGAGCGCCCAGAACGGCTCGGTGCCGCGCGCGACGGTCAGCACAACGGGTTCCGGCCGTTCACGACGACACGCGCCGGTGGAAATTCCGATCAGCACCAACAGGGCGAGCGGGGTCAGCAATCGATGGGACATCGGGGGAAGTCTACTCCTCCACCGCAGCCTCGCACTACGGGACGCGTGGGCGGACATTCCGCTCGCCGGACGGGCCGAGCCGTTTGTCACAGCGAGTGCCAGGCGCGACACTCCCGTTTCCCGATGCACCTGCCGATAATAGACAGGAGTTATCCCTATTCCTTACGCTTTACCCGGCAGCCGACCTATGTGGAACGAACTCTGCGATGACGCCCACGAGGCGCACGCGATGAAGGTTATCAACCGCGCCATTCTGACGATCGCCGTGTGCTTCCTCACCTTCGGTGGAATCGCCATGGCCACGCGCCTCGGCGCCGACGCGCCGCCGAGCTCGGTCAGCTACGGCAGCGAGAAGGCCCACAAGGACGCCGCGGTCTTCGGCGACTGAACGTTCCAGTATCAGGAATAGACGAATCCCCGCGGGCGTGCTGAGGCACTCCCGCGGGGATTCGCGCATTACCGGGCGTTTATCTGTACACGGCCCCGGCGGCCGCTCGCGATTCAGCCACCCGATCAGCAGAACGCGTGCGTGTCGAGCACCTGGGCACGGAGCACATGGAACGCAGGCTGGCCGGCAATGCATGGCAGCATGACGCCATGTCCTGAGAACGACACCGGCGCCCCGAAGGTAAGCGTGACCGGCGCGACCGTTGCGGCGGCGAGGCGGTCGCGCCAGACATCCCCGGCGTGCTCTGCGAGCTCGTCTTCGCGACAGAGCGTGACATGGGCCGGAATCAGTCCATGCTGCACTGGGTCGAGCTGCGCGCGGACCTCCTCGATGGCGCCCGCGCCGGCGTGCGGCACGAACAAGGTGAGCTGACGTCGTCGCGCGATTCCCGCGTCGGTCATGCACGGCGAGGGAGCGGGAGCTGCACGAGTCGCTGGCACTCTTTGAAGAAAGAGTCGTCCGCAGCAGAGCGAACCGTTCCAGCGGGAAGGAACGAGACCGCTCGCCGGTAGGCAAGTAGCGACGGCGGCTGTGAGGAACGTCCGTTTCCCTCACACTCCGGAGCCGTGCACCCTAGTTTCAACTACGCTCATCAGCGGACGCCGTTATCGGCCCCCAAACGCTTCAGTCGTCCATGTCTCAACAGCATGCCGCACCGCCCCTCGTCATTCTCGCGATCGATTCGGCTGACATCGAGTTGGTGACGCGGTGGACCGAGTCCGGGCACATGCCGACGCTCGCCGGCATCATGCGGGCGGGCTGCTTTCTGAAGATCGACGGCGCCGACCTTGTGAACGAGATGGGCAGCTGGATCTCGCTGCACAGCGGGGTCGCGAAAACGACGCATGGTTTCTACAGCGTGCGACAGTTGGTGCCGGGCACCTACACGCTCATGCAGACCAACGCCGCCGTCGCCAAGAATGCCCCCCCATTCTGGCGCTTCCTGCGTGGCGGAACGAAGAAGGCCGCCATCGTCGATCCGCCGGAGCTCGATGTCATTCCCGATGTGCCGGGCGTGCAGCTCACCAATTGGGCCGCGCACGAATCCGAGCGGCTGTGGGAGATGGCCCGCTCACTCCCTGAGCATGTACTGCCCGAAATCCGCGCCAAGTTCGGCGCTGGGGAGAAGCTCGCGACCTTCGCGCACCGCGGCACCGAGGAAGAAGATTTCGCCGACTACCAGCGCGCCCTCGCCCGCATCGCCACTAAAGGACTCGTCTGTCGTGACGTGATCGGCCGCGACGACTTCGATGTGATCGTCGCCACATTCTTCGAGGCCCACACCATCGGGCATCGCCTCTGGTCGTATCAGCCGGAGTTCGCGCCACCCAACCGCTTGTCGAATGGACTGCGCGATCTGTACGAGGCGATCGACGGCGAACTCGCGCGCACGCTGGCCGATCTGTCCGCTGAGGCGAACGTGTTCATCGTGTCGGCCTACGGGATGGCTGGCATGTATCCCACCACAGGGCTGATGGATGCGTTCCTGCACCAGCTCGACTACCAGGTGCCGCTGCGCACCGAGCAGCTGATCGCCGGACAGCGCTTCGATCCGCTCACGCTCCTTCGTCGCGCCCTTCCGCAGCCGGTTCGGAAGTGGGTAAGTCGGTTCCTGCCGGCCAACGTGCAGGAGCGGCTCATCGCGAGCGACTTCGCGGCCAATACCGACTGGAGCCGCTCGGTTGCGTTCGGGATCCCGAATCTGTACAACGGGCAGATCCGCCTCAATGTGCGGGGACGCGAGCCACAGGGAATCGTCGAGCCGGGGGCCGAGTACACCGCGCTGCTGGATCGCATTGAAGCCGACCTGACGCAGCTGGTCGATCCGAAAACGGGACGTCCGGCGGTCGCCCGGGTGTTTCGCAGCGCCGACGCGTTCCACGTGGGTATCGATCACGTGTTGCCCGACCTCTTCGTCGAGTGGGAATGGGCACCGCATTTCATGGACGAGGTGCTGCACCCGAGGGCCAAGCTCGTACAGGAGCCGGAGCACTACCATCGCTCCAGCTTCCACCGCCCCACCGGATTCGTGGCCGCCGCCGGCCCCTGGATTCCGCACGACACGACCACGCACACGATCGATCTGCGCGATCTGGCGCCGACATTCCTGGCAATTCTCGATGTGCCGATCCCGGACACGATGACAGGACATCCTTTGCCGTATGTGCGGATGCCGCTGCGGCGACCAGCATGCGCCACCGCGCCCGCTTGATGACGTCACGCGTGAACCGGGGCCTCCGCCTCGGTGTGAGCCTCGCGCTGCCGCTGGCGCTGGTGCTCAGCGCGCTGTTCATGCCCACGGCATGGTACGACACACTTCCGCGCACGCCCGACCTGCCCGCACGACCGATGCGCGGGACCACGCTGCTTCGCGCCATCCTGGCGCTGCAGGCAGTCATGACTGGGATATTGGCGCTGCGTGGCTGGCGATGGACACCGCTGCCGGATACGCTGCGCGCGACCGGATTCGCGCCGCGAACGGACGCGTACGACGTGAGCGAGAGCACCGCCCGTCGCTGGCTGCTGCTCATTACCCTCGTCGGGTTGGTACTGCGCGTGGCCGGGATCGGCGCCGATCTCTGGACTGACGAGTTGATGACCATCGATCAGACGGTGCCGATGTCATTCGGCGAGATCATCGGCAGCTACCAGTCGTCAAACAATCATCTGCTGATGTCTCTGCTTATCAAGGCGTCGGTCATGGTGTTTGGCGTGCACGAATGGTCCATACGAATGAGCACGGCGGCGTTTGGTATCGCGTCCATCACCGCACTGTATCGGGTCGCGCGTCTGGCCATGAGCCGACGCGCGAGCCTCGGCGCGTCACTGTTGCTGGCGGTGTCGTACCACCACGTGTTCTTCTCCCAGAATGCGCGCGGCTACGTGGCCTACGTGTTCTTCGCACTGCTCGCCACACGCGCACTCATCGACGCGCTACGTGACGACCACCTTTCTGATTGGGTCCAGTACGGCGCGGCAACCGTGCTTGGCATGATGGCACTGCTGAATGCGGCGTTCGTGATCGCCGCGCAGCTGCTGGTGGTGATCGTGGTCGCCTGGCAACGGTGGCGTCAGACCGGTCATATTGCGCCGCTCGTGTGGCGACTGGTCGGTGTCTACACCATCACCGGGCTCTGTTGCATCGGCGTGTATGCGGTGGCGTTGCCCGATGCGTACCTGTACATCACCTCGGCCTATACCCTTGGTCAGACCGGAGCCTCGGCGACGTCGAACGATCTGTTGCAGATGTTCGTGCGAGGCGTGCTGGAAGGCTTCGGGCCGGGCGTCGCGGCGGCCGCCATCCCGTTCCTGGCGCTGGCGACGGCTGGCTTCGTGGTGCTGTGGCGTCGACAGTGGGCGATGACCGCACTGCTGCTGCTCCCGGGCGTGCTCACCGCACTATTGCTCGCCTGGCGAGGCATGACCTTCTCGCCGCGCTTCTTTCTGCTCTGGTTGCCGCTGGCCGTACTCACCGCCGTCGTCACCATCGATGCCATCGCCGCGCGACTCTGGCGCGCGCAGCCGGCGCGGCGTCAGCTCGCTTCGTCCGTGGTCGTCGCCGCGGTCGCTACGCTCTCCGCGCTTTCGCTCGTACGCTACTACCGCGTGCCCAAGCAGCCGTTCAGCGCCACGCTGCAATACGTGGAGCGTGTACGCGCCGCCGACGATCTGGTGCTTGCCATCCGGCCCACGTGGCTGGGCGTGCACTACTACGGCGAGAAGCAACAGCTGCCGCTGGATCGCAATTACGTGGAGATCGGCGAGGTCACCACGCTGGATTCTGTCATGGCCGCGCGCGGCATACGCCGTGTTCGCCTGATCACGACGCTCGAACATGTGATCGAGCAGTCGCGCCCCGAACTCATGGCGAAACTGTACGCCGGCTGGCAGCGCGATACGACGCTCGCCGCCACCATCGGCGGCGGGGCGATCACGGTGTGGTCAGAGCGCGCGCGGCGTTGACGTTTCGCGGCGAGGCGGCCGCGGCTTCGCGACATACAGCGTGTGCATCGGCCCTTTGGTATCGTGCGCCCGCACACGCAGCGTTTCCACCAGGAGTCCGCTGCCGCGCAACGCATGCGCGAAGGCCGGATCGTCGCCCACCGACCAGTATGCGATGATACCGGGCGGACGCAGCGCCGCCACCGTGGTCGCGATGCCGCGCTGCGCGTACAGCCGCGCGTTCTCCGACATGATCATGCCATCTGGACCGTTGTCGGTGTCGAGCATGATCGCATCGAACTGCCCGGCGTGATCGCGGAGCACATTCACGATGTCGTCGTGCACCACGCGCACCCGCGGATCCTTCAGCGTCTCCACCGAAATCCCGTAGTCCGGATTGGTGTTCCACTCGATCACCTCGGCCAGAAACTCGGCCACCACTACTTCGGCGTCATCGGCCAGCTCCTTGAGCGCCGCCCGCAGCGTGAACCCGAGCCCCAAGCCGCCGATGAGCACGCGCGCACCAGGCTTGTCCTTGAGCCCTAAACACGCCACTTCCGCGAGTCGGTCTTCGGACAAATGCCGACGCTGCGACATCAGCTCGATGCCGTTGGCGCGAATGAGATACGACCCGTCGTGCCGGAACAGCTCGAGCAGCGAGCCATCCGGAGTGCGGGCGTTACCAAGGCGTTCGAAAGGCTTCATACGATTCTTAAGGAGACGGAACAACCGTGGCCGACACGATCGAGTCGAGCGCGGGAAACCACCGGTCGAGATACTTGTTGCCGCGCGACATGATACGTGACTGCACGGGATCCTCACCATACTCGACGTTGAGCCGTTCGAGCACGTCCATGCCTTCTACCACCACACCGATCGGCGCAAAGACGCGCTGCCGATCGAGCTTGGTCGAATTGTCGGCCATGTTGACGAACAGCTGCACGGTCCGGCTGTTCGCGTCGACGGTGGTGAAGGCCACCGTGCCGCGCGTGTTGCTCTGGCGCATAGGTTCATCGGCCATCGCCGCTTGCGCCCACTTCGCGTTCACCGCCGGATCCCCGTGAATGCCGAACTGCACCACGAACCCCGGCACCATGCGAAAAAATCGGTTGCCTGCATAGTAGCCGATCGTGACCAGCTCATAGAACCGATCGGCACCGTGCGGCGCGAGGGCGCGCGTGACCTCGATGGCGAATGGCCCCTTGCTGGTCTCGAAGCGCACGCGATACGAGTCGGGGCTGCGCATCGGCGTGGCCGCCGGCCCCGGAACCACCCGCGGCGCGGACTTCTGCGCCGATGCGCGTGGCTCGGCCGAGCAGCCAGCCGATGTGGCCAGGCCGATCGCCAGCAGTACCCGGGTGGTTGACCAACAGCTCGCCATGAATGCCCAAGTCGACGATGCGCCCACGGTAAGCCCGTAGGTTCACGCGAAGTCCGCGAAGGGCCGCGGAGGTACGCGAAGAAAATCTATTTTGCTGTTCTTCGCGAACCTTCGCGTACTTCGCGAGCTTCGCGTGAACCAGCGATCCAAGCCCGGCACGACGCTGTCCGTCGAGCCACCATCTAGGTTACGGCGCCCGCTCGATCGCCGCCGCGAGGCGTTCCGACAGCGGGGCCTCCGGGGGCAGCTGCCGTACGAGTTCCTCCACGCGACGCTGGGCATTGTTGCGCACCAGCCCCGCCTTGGTCACGTGCCACAGCGCGAGACCCAAGAGACGGGCGACCACCGCATCGGGTTTCGGCAGTCCGAACGACTCGAACAGTCGGCGAGCGTACTTCGTGACATCCACCTCATTACCACCTGCTTCCACGAGTCCGCGCACGGTGAGGGCGTGCTCGAGAAGTCGCGCGTCGTCGTGCGGAAGCCCAAGCGGATGGGCGAGTACGCGAGCGAGTTCGGGTTCGATCGGATCGTTCCGCTCCACCCAGTTGCCGCGATGTGTGGTCATCGTCAGTCCTCGTCCTCTACCCAGAGCACGGCCGTCACGCCGTCGCCCACGCAGACGATGCCCGCATCGAGCGCCGACTCCGTAAGCGGATCGAAGCTGAAGCCATTCGTGTGCTGTGACTCCTCGCCGAACACATCGGCCCAGTCGCCGTTCGTGAAGCAGGTGAACGGCTCCGGTACCATCGCCAGCAAGTCGCTCACCAACGCATCGGCTTCCGCTGCGGG
Organism: Gemmatimonas groenlandica; assembly: GCF_013004105.1. NCBI lineage: Bacteria > Pseudomonadati > Gemmatimonadota > Gemmatimonadia > Gemmatimonadales > Gemmatimonadaceae > Gemmatimonas > Gemmatimonas groenlandica. Next base: position 4,198,765 of record NZ_CP053085.1, on the reverse strand, counting down.
AACGATCACCGCGTTGGTGGCGAGATCCCGCCCCAGTACGCCGGCGGCGATGCGCAGTGCGTCGCTCTCGCTCACCTCGAGCCAGCCGTCGCCGAGCGCGCGCAGTCCGAGGCTCTCCACGGCCTGATCGGCGAGGATCCGTGATTTCGCCCACTGGGGCTGCGGCACCAGGGCACACGTGACACGGCCACTCGTGCGCTTCGCGATGATCGTATCAGTCAGCATGTTGGATGAGAGAGAGGTTCGCTCAATATGCCACGGGGATTGGACGGGACGGGGCGCAGGCCCAAGATTGAAGGGATTCCCCCCCTCCCCCCCGAACGTGGACATGCCGATGGTTCGCTCTCCCTTGTTCGCGGCCTTCGCGCTGGCCGCGATCGCCGCACCGGTTCCGGTCTCGCTTTCCGCCCAGGCCCCCGAGGCGATTCCCGCCAAGTACGCCGAGGTCGCCAACCGCATTATCGCCGCCGCTCAGGCCGACTCGGCTGGGGCGTGGAACCGCATAGCCGAGCTTACCGATCGGTTCGGCCACCGTTTGTCGGGCTCCAAGGCGCTCGAAGACGCGATTATATGGACCGCCGCCATGATGGAGAAAGACGGCCTCGCCAACGTCAAGCGAGAGAAGGTCATGGTGCCGCACTGGGTGCGCGGCGCCGAGTCGCTAGAGCTGGTTGCGCCCCGTCGGCAGCTGCTGCCGATGCTCGGCCTCGGCGGCAGCATCGCGACGCCGGCCGCCGGGATCACCGCCGAAGTGATGGTGGTGGCCAGCTTCGAGGAACTCACGCAGCGCGCCGCCGAAGCCAAGGGCAAGATCGTGCTGTACGACGCCGAGTGGCGCGACTACGGCTACAACGGGTCGTTCCGTCGGCTCGGTGCCATCGCCGCCGCCAAGGTCGGTGCCGTCGCCTCGCTGGCGCGCGCGGCCGGTCCGTACAGCATGCGCACGCCGCACACCGGCAGCATGAGCTACGACTCGACCGTCAAGAAGATTCCGCACGCGAGCGTGACCTCGGAAGATGCGATGATGATGCGCCGCATGATCAATCGCGGCGACAAGGTACGTGTGACGCTCAAGATGAGCGCCAAGATGTTACCCGACGCGCAGAGCCACAACGTGATGGGTGAGCTGCGCGGACGCGAGAAGCCCAATGAGATCGTAGTGATGGGTGGTCACATCGATTCGTGGGATGTGGGACAGGGCGCCATGGATGACGCCGGCGGTGTCGTGATCGCCTGGGAAGCGATCCGCCTGCTCAAGAAGCTCGGCCTCACGCCGCGTCGCACCATTCGCGCGGTTGGCTGGACGAACGAGGAGAACGGCATGCGCGGCGGTAACGCCTACCGTGACGCGCACCAGAACGAGACGCACCAACTGGCCATCGAATCTGATGGCGGCGTGTTCTCGCCGCTCGGCTTCGGCTTCTCCGGGTCGCCAGGCGGACGGGCGATCGTGACCGCCATCGGTTCGTTGCTGAGCCCCATCAACGCCGGCAAGATCGAAGCGTCTGGCGGCGGTGCTGACATCGGTCCGATCATGGCCACCGGCGTGCCGGGCATGGGACTGAATGTGGACGGCTCACGCTATTTCTGGTTCCATCACACCGACGCCGACACCCCTGACAAGCTTGATCGCGCCGAAGTGCAGCGCTGCGTGGCGGTCATGGCGGTGATGGCCTACATCGCAGCGGATATCGAGCAGTCGATACCGCGCTGAAACGTGAAGCGCCATCCATCCGAATAGCCGACGCCCGAATTCGGTCGTAAGTTGGGCGATACCCATCTCTCTCCTATCCGTCAGTCACTCTTTTCCCTGCGTTGTAGTCTATGCCTCTCCCACGCGACTTCTATCCCAGTGCAGTGACCGAGTGCAAGGTCCTGAAAGCCGGTAAGGTGTACTTACTGACGCTCAGTGATGACACGCAGGTGGTGATCAAAGCCGAGTCGCAGAACTTCACGATTACCGATCGGCAGGAAGAGCGGAAGAAGATGGACTTCGGCTTCAAGCTGTCGGCCAAGCTTGGCAGTTCCGGCGAGACGCGCGTGATGGACCAGATGGAGGTCAAGCGCCTCGACAAATTGAAGTCGATGTTCTCCGACCCGTCGTACGACTGGGACATCGCGCTCGACCCGCGCTACAACGCGCAGACGTCGTGGTTGCTCATGGAAGCGGTGCCGGGATTGTCCAACCTCGACGATCTGATCGGCAAAGGCAAAGAGTTCGAAGCGCTGAAGATGGTGTGGGCACTGCACGACAAGGAAAATCTCGTTGCCTTCGGCAAGATCCTGGCGATGGACTGCTTCCTTGGAAACTCCGACCGCTTCGTAGTGGATGACAGCTCGGCCGACGATCCGATCAAGAACTATGGCAACGTGTTCTTCCAGAAGAAGGCCGACAAATCGCTGCGCGTGGTAGGAATCGACCCGATGGATCCCAACTCCGGATGGGCCAAACTCGATCAGGACATTCTGACCTGCACCACGGCGGCACAGAATCGTGCCGGCACCTTCTCCGAAGAATCGAAGCAGTGGCCCGGGCTCATTCTGCTCAGCGATCGACGCATGCGCGATCTGGGCAAACGGTGCCTACGCGCGTGCATGAACGAAGTGATCACCAAGGCGAAGTTCGATGCCAAGGCCGCCAAGACGTGGCAGGCGCGCGGTAAGCACTTCGACCTCGTCGAGAAGGGCATGAAGAAGGGCCGTGACGAAATCAAAATGCTGAGCAAGTTGCGCGTGAACGTGTCAGCCGGGCGTGCAAAGGCGCCCAATGGACTGCAGAGCCGCATGCGCGCGCTCGGCTGGATCAAGTAGAAACGAAAACCGGCGCTCGCACGATGCGAGCGCCGGTTTTCGTTCAGCGGTGTCGGTTGAGCGGTGTCCGTTCAACCAATCGGAATGGTCGCCGCGTACTTCACCAGCCACGCATCGAAATCGAGCAGTCCGGCATACAGCTGCCGCGAACGCGCCGCGTCGCGGTAGCGCTGGAACTCTTCGCCCAGAATCTGCTGGAACTGGAACATGTTGCCGAGGTCTTCAGCGCCCGGGAAACCGAGTCCGCGATACGTGTCGAACGGCACGTCGAAGAAGCGCACCGGGCGACCGATGGCCTTGCCGAGCTTTGCCGCCATGTCTTCGCCGCTCAACGACTCGCCGGCAATGCCGATGCGCTGACCGATGGTGCTTGGTCCTTCCTTGAAGATGCCGTAGGCGCAGCGACCGATATCTTCGGCGCCGATGCCGGGCAGCTCCGCGCCGCCCAACGGCAGCGCCATCACCAGCTCGCCCGCTTCGTTGGCGCGCGGTCCCATGCCGAAGTGGATGAGATTGTCCCAGTAAAACGCGACCATCATGTACGTGGTGGGCGCGCCTTCACTCGCGAACACGGCATCGACCGCGCCCTTCGAGTCGAAGTGCGGGCACTTGAAGTGGCCGTGCAACGTCGGCATGCGCGTGTCGTCCAGCGGGATCCACTTGCGCGTGTCTTCGAGCGTCGACCAGATCACATGCTGCACCCCGGCGGCTTTGGTAGCGCGCGCCATGTTCGTGGCCTGCACGCCTTCGCGCTCGGCGGAGAAGTGCTCCCAGAAGTTCGTGACGCAAAACGCGCCGTACGCGCCCGCGAGCGCGGCGCCAAGCGTCGACGCGTCGTCGATGTCGCCAGCCACGACTTCGATGCCTTCGGCGGCGAGCGCCCTGGCCTTGTCCGAATGTGGATTGCGCGTGATGGCGCGGGCCACGAACTCGCCGCTCGCGTCGGCGGCAATCGCGCGGGCGAGTCCGCCGCCCTGCGCGCCGGTGGCGCCGAACACCGCGATGATCTTCTTGTCACTCATGCGATACATACTCCCTTAGTGGTGAGATGCGACTTCGGGAGATTTTACGTCTTGTCGAAACGTCGGGCAATATCTCAGTGCCGATCAGAACGGTACCGGGCTTGTCACACGGAGTTCAACACCCGATACCGGATGGGTGAAGGCGAGTGATTCGGCGTGCAACATGAGCCGCTCGCCATACTCCGGCGCCGCGCGTCCGTAGAGACGATCCCCGACGATCGGCGCGTCGAGCCCGATCGGATTCGACGCATGCACGCGCAGTTGATGCGTTCGACCGGTGTGCGGCGTGAACGCCACCTTGGTTCGCCCGTCGGCGCGGGCAAGCACCTGCCACGTGGTCACGGCCGCTTTGCCATGCACTGGGTCGTGGATTTGTCGCGGACGGTCGTCGACATCCATGCGCATCGGGAAATCGATCACGCCCTCGTCGTCCTGCACATGGCCGTCGAGCCATGCGACATACCGTTTCGCGATCTCGCGCAGCGAGAACAGTCGCTGCAACGCCGAGAAGGTGGTGGTGTCCTTGGCAGCCAGCAGGAGACCCGACGTATCGAGATCGAGTCGATGCACCACCAACTGTCCCGTGGCATCGGGATAGCGCGCGCGCAGTCGCGTGGACACCGAGTCCCGCAGCAATCCGCTGCGTCCCGGCACCGACAGCAGTCCGCACGGCTTGTTCACGATCACGAGATGCTCGTCCTCGTACACCACGGCGGGCTCGCTCTCGGCGATGGCGGCGGCACCGAACAGCGGCGGCGGATCGGCCGGCAGGCCGCGCAGCATATGCGCGAGGATCGGCGGACACTTCCCCTGACACGCCGGATAAAACGAGCCGCCGCGACGATCGCCGGTGCGCGGCGGTGCGCCCCACCAGAACTCGGCCAGCGCGAGCGGCCGTAGTCCCTGCGCATAGGCATGAGCCAGCAGCTTGGGTGCCGCACAATCCCCCGCCCCTCCCGGTGGCTCCTTGGGCGCGAACAGATCGCGCAGCGCACGCACCTCTCCCAAGGCATTCGTGAAGCGGTACGTCTTCTGAATGGCCGGTAGCAGTTCGCGTGAGCGCGCGGTGCGTGCGTCGTCGTCGGCACCGAGGTCGTACAGTTCGGCCTCGCCGGGAATCCAGACCGCATCACGCGCGGCGACATCGTACGCCGGCGGAGCCCACCCGTCGATAGTCCACGTGCCGGCGACCATACCGGAGAAGCCGCGCAAATAGCCCACCGTGCCATCAGGAGCCGCGACCACCAGGACCCCGAACATTTTGCCGTTGCCGGGCTGATCGAGCCGCCAAGGGGCCATTGCGGGCAACTGGAGCAGGTCCATGGTCTCCGTTGCCGCGCGGCGTGCGAGCGGATGGACCGCCGCCCGGTCGAAGGGACTCGGGAATCGCGCGGGAAGATCGCTGACGTCGGGTGGCGAGGTGAACCGGATCACGACTGCAGGATAACGGAATCGCGAACCAAGTCCCACACAACACGGGTGTAAGGCTTTGCCCGATAGTGCGCCGCGCAAAAGGGTTGCACTGTACTCTCGCAGAGTGAGGGCGATGCCTCCACGATGGTTCGGCGGGTCGGGGATCGATCCCGATTCCTCGAGGTGTAAGAGGCGAAGCGAGAAGGCACCGCGTGCATCGACCCGCTGCATGTATCCCACCTCAGAGTGGGACGGACCGTTGGCCGGATCATAATACGCGGTCAATCGGGTGCCGACACGGAATCAGATGGCTGCAGGTGCCATCACGACCACAGGTCGTTACGAACCTCCGTGGACGACACGGAAACGCGCCGGGCGTCATGCCCGGCGCGTTTTGCATGCGGATCGCTACAGCGCAGGCGAGGACGATCCGAACTCGCGATGCCACGCGATGTAGTCCACTCCGACCGCGCTCGCTCCAACGTCGCGCAACGCCACATTCGCTTTGCCGCGATGATACTGCCCGTGCATGAGCAGGTGCAGCAGGATTTCGCCAAGCTCGGTGCGGAATGGCAGCCCCTGCAGGTTGTTGTACGCAATCTCCCGCGCCAACGCGTCGGGCGTGAGCGTGTCGAACAGGTGGCGCATGCGCTCGTCGATCACCGCACCCACACGCTCGAGCTCCACCGCCGAATACGCGGGCCACACCGGTATCGTCGCCGCTCGCCCCTCGATGCGCGAGAGCCAGACTTCCTGCGCTCCGCGCACATGGGCGAGTTCACGCAGCACCGCCGTCGCGTCGCCGGCCACCTGCTGCACAGCGACAACGAGTTTGGTATCCGCCCACTCACCGTGCGCGCGAAGTGACGTGAGATGTCGAAGAGGATCGTGTGCCATGGGAGAGAAACTGTGGCTCGACGGCGAGCGCGTCCACCGTCCGCGCGATATGATATCTGCTTCGCACGGCTTTCGCGCCGCACCATCGGCGCTCACACTCAGGAGAACGGCACATGCGTCGTACGGGCTGGCTCGTTGCACTACCATTCGCGGCCACAATCCTCGGCGGCTGCGCGAGCGCATCGAAGGCCTCGCCCTCATCCGCGTCGGCGGGCGCAGCACTGCCTTTGTGGAGGTCCGGCGCAGCCGCGTTCGGCATGTTCGTTCCCAGTGAGCGGCCACCGGCGCCACCAGCGACCGGCGCTACACGTCTCCCGCCGCTGTATACCGAAGCCGGTGCCAAGGCGCTCGCCGAGAATCCGCTCCTCGACTACCTCTTCCTCAATCTCGAGGGGGCGTACGACGCGAATGCCGTACGGGCGATGGCGAGTGGCATCAAGCTGAGCAACGTAGCCACGCGTCCCACCTTGCTCGTGCGTATTCCGACCATTGAAGACGCCGGCGTCGACGTCACGCGCGCCCGCGTGAAGGAAGTGCTCAGTCTCGGCGCCGACGGCGTGGTCATTCCGCATGTGCGCAGCACGGCTGAGGCACGCACCGCGGCAGCGTTCTTCACCGAGGCCGGCGCCAACGTCTGGTCACCTGCCAATCCGAAGGGCACCGTGATCGCGATGCTGATGGTGGAAGACAAAGGCGCCATCGCCGAGGTCGCCGACATCGCGGCCGTGAAGGGCTACAGCTTGCTGTCGTGCGGCATCGGCAGTCTCACCCGCGATATGGGCGGTGACGCGCCGGGCGCCGAGGCGGCATGCCAGCGTACGCGTGACCTGGGAGCGAAGGCGGGAATGCCGAGCATGATGACGGCCACGGCTGGCACGAACAAAGACCGGATCGAGAATGGCTACCGCGGGCTGCTCCTGTCCGGCACGGCCGACCAGGCCACGGCCATCATCCGCACCGGACGGCCGATCGCGAAGCGCCCGTAACGACGGTACCCCTAGGGCTGGGGCATGCGGGCGCTCGTCTGCAGAATGCGGATGGCGGCCGTCATGCCCCCCGACGTATGCAACAGCTCCTTCGCGAGCATGCCATTGGTCTGAATGATTTGCGCGATGCAGCCGGTCCATCCGGTCTGGTGGCTCGCTCCCACGCCGGCGCCCGTGTCGCCGTGGAAGTACTCGGAGAATTGTACGAGGTCGCGCCAATACGGGTCGTCGCGAAACACCGCCTCGGCGCCATTGACAGGGCGAGTGCCTGCCGCGTCGGGCTGGAAGATGCTGCACAGGCGATCACCCAGTTCCATCGCGACCTCGAGCAGCGTCATCTGAGGGCCTGATCCGGTGGGGCACTCCACCGTGAAGTCGTCACCGTAGTACGCGTAGAGCCGCAGCAACGCGCCGTACAGCAGGTAATTGATCGGCATCCACACCGGCCCGCGCCAATTGGAGTTGCCGCCGAACATGCCGCTGTCGGAGTCACCCGGTACGTAGGCGACTCGATGCTCCTTGCCGTCGTGCGCGAACGTGTACGGATGCTCGTGGTGGTAGCGCGACAGGGCCCGGATGCCGTGCGGCGAGAAGAACTCGTTCTCGTCGAGCATGCGCGACAGAATGCGGCGCAGTTTCGTTTCGTCGACGATCGACAGCATCCGTCGATCGGCCACCCCGGGCCGGTCAGGCAGATGCAGATTCGCAATCAGCCGCGGGTGACGCCGCGCGAACTCTGCACTCTGCTCGCGGAAACGGGGCAGCCGTTCGAAGAGATCCGCCTCGAACACCGCCACCGCCGCCAGCGGCAGCAGCCCCACGATGGAGCGCACCTTCAGGCGCATGGCCGATCCGTTCGGCAAGCGCAGCACGTCGTAGAAGAAGCCGTCGTCCTCGTCCCACATTTCGTCCTGATGCTCGCCCACGCGATCCATCGCGCCGGCGATGCGCAGCGTGTGCTGATAGAACTTCTCCACGAAGTCCTGATACCGCGGTTCGTGTAGCGCCAACTCCACGGCGATGCGGAGCATCTGCTGACTGAAGAACACCATCCACGCCGTGCCGTCGGCCTGGTCGATGTACCCGCCGGTGGGCAGCGGCGACGAGCGGTCGAACACTCCGATGTTGTCGAGGCCGAGAAATCCGCCCTCGAAGATGTTCGCGCCGGCGCGGTCCTTCCGATTGATCCACCACGTAAAGTTCACCAGCAGCTTCTCGAACGACTGCTTCAGGAACTCCAGATCGCCCTGGCCAGCACGGCGTTCCTTTTCCAGCAGATACAGCTGCATGGTGGCCCACGCGTGCACCGGCGGATTCACGTCGCTGAAGTTCCACTCGCACGCCGGCAGCTGGCCGTTCGGATGCAGATAGTCGTTGCGCAGCAGCAGATCGAGCTGTTCCTTCGCGAAATCCATGTCGACGATCGCCAGCGGGATGGCATGAAAGGCCAGATCCCAGGCAGCGTACCACGGATACTCCCACTTGTCCGGCATCGAGATGATGTCGTCGCAGTACATGTGCGACCACGCGCCGTTCTTCTTCGCGTGATGGCCGACGCGATGATGTTCCAAGTCGCAGTGGTAGTACTGCTTCGACCACAGCATACCCGCCAAGGCCTGTCGCATCACGTGGCTACGCTCAACGTCCATACGCACGCCGATCGGCGTGATCGCGTTGTAGAACGTGTCCGCTTCGCGCATGCGCGCCGAGAACACCGCGTCGAAATCGGCGAATGGTGCGTGCGATTCCTGCGGTGCCTGCGCCGTGAGGCGCAATCGCACCGTGGTCTGGGTGCCGGCTGCGAGGTCGAGCTCGTAGAGCGCGCACATTTTCGTGCCGCGCTGCGCCGGATTCACGGCATCCCGGTTGCCGAGCACGACGTAGTCGTTGATACCGTCTTTCACCCACGCGCTCGCGTTCGGCACACCGGACAGTCGGGCCGTATTGGTCTCGTTCTCGGTGAACAGCAACGGCACGTCGGCGTCGCAGTACAGGTAATACGCTTCGGGCATGGCGCGCGCGGCGAAGCCCGGATGTGTCGCCTGTACGGTCGCGCCACCGTGGGAGGCCGTCGCCGGCATCGCGTGCATCAGCGGTTTCGGTGCGCTGGGGTTGCCCGCCCACGTATTGCGGAACCAGAGCGTAGGCAAGAGCCGTAAGCGTGCCGCGTCGGGTCCTCGATTACAGGCCGTGATCGCGATCAGGATATCGTCGGCATCACCCTTGGCGTACTCCACAAATACATCGAAGTAGCGCTGTGCATCGAAAACACCGGTGTCCAGCAATTCATACTCCGGCTCCTGTCGGTTGCGCCGCGCATTGGTGGCGATGAGATCGAGATACGGGTACGCCGCCTGCGGATACTTGTACAGATACTTCATGTACGAGTGCGTCGGCGTGGAATCGAGGTAGAAGTAGTACTCCTTCACATCCTCGCCGTGATTGCCTTCGCTGTTGTCCAGCCCGAAGGCGCGCTCCTTGAGAATGGGATCGGCGCCATTCCAGAGCGCCAGCGCGAAACACAGCTGCTGCTTGTCGTCGCTGATGCCGCCGAGTCCGTCCTCTCCCCAGCGATACGCCCGCGAACGCGACTGATCGTGCGTGAAGTGATTCCACGCGTCGCCGCCCGGGCTGACGTCTTCGCGCACCGTGCCCCATTGCCGTTCGCTGAGATACGGGCCCCAGCGCTTCCACGGGCGCGTGCCATCGCGCGCGGCCGCGAGGCGCTTCGACTCCTCGTCGTGCATCATGATGCGCTCGCCGCCGCACGTTGCCGGTCGATGATCTCCTTGTCCTGTGCGAAGAGCTCGAACACCCAGCCGGGGGGATTCATGACCGGTCGCGTCACGCCGGAATCGCGCAGGACATCGGCGAGTACGCTCGGCACGTCGCGCTTCCAGATCAGCGCCCGAGTGATGCCCACGGCCTTGATCTCCCCGTGCTGCACGAACCGATGGATATGGTAGATCCACTTGTCATCCCATCCGGCCAGCTCCAACTCGACCTCGAATTGCGTCCACCGCTTGAGCGGCTTCCGATAGATCAGCTTCTGCGAGCCGAGCGTAGGGGCCAGTCCGCGTGTCACGATGGCGTGATACATCGGTGAGCGGGCGATCATCTCCCACCGGATGAAGTCCATGTACGCCGCGTATCGTGACGCCGTCATCACGCGAAAGCCGTCGCAGTCGAACAGGCGCACGCGGAAGGTGCGCCGGATGGTCGCATCGGGCGCCACCGACGGTTGCACGTGGCGGAGCGCCAGAATCTTGACGATCGTGAACCAGTAGTGAATCACCGCCCCGTCTCTCTCGAGATCGCGACGCGCTTCTGCCGTCGCGTTCGGAGCGACCAATCGATCCACGCCGCCAGAATTACCCCGACGAGGTAGCAGGCGACATCGCTCCAGAGAAAGCCCTGCCCGAGTGCCAGCGCTCCAAGCGGCAACGCGCGCACGGCATCGATCCATGGCGCGTGATAGCGCTGGCTCACTTCCACCGCGACCGCGATGGCGAAGGCGATCGCCGCCAGATGCCGTCCCTCGCCATTCGGCCGCACCAGCGTGAGCAGCCAGAACACCATCGACGCCCACAGCACGTCGCCCGCGTACGTCGACACAAATTCCGGCAGCACGGCGGGATAGCGTCGGGAGGCCAATCCCAGCGCCACGGTACCGATCAGGAGCAACAGGCCGTGCATCGTCGAGCGCTTGGGCGTACGGAGCAAACGGAACGCTCGTGAAAAGAGGGAGACAGCTCAGTACGTCTTCAGCACCTCGGCCCCCGTGGGATGCGCGAGCCGGACGGTGGCGAGAACGCACCACTGGGCGACGACGAGACCACGACAGTACGAATCGACAGGCCACTGGTAAAGTTTACGACCTGCCGCACCAATGTGGAGTCAAGGCGCGCCGGTGCGTAACGCAATCGTGCGATCGTCGCCTCCACGGCCTCGGCGAAGGACGGATCCGTGCTCGACACCCGGCGTACCGTTGACAGGTCTGGCACGCCGGTCGTGTCGACCACAAACGCGAAGTCGGCGCGATAGCAGGCCGTCGATCCGGCTGGATTGGGTGAGAAGTCCGGGCGCGGCGGATTACCGCGCAAGGACGCTTTGCGCTTTACGTGGCATTCCTGATACACCGGCGATGCCGGATTCGTCGAGTCGATGGGGGTCTCGGCGCACTTCTTTTTACCCTGCGCCTGCGTTGATGCCGAGACGCAGATCAGCAGGACAGGGACCAGTAACAATCGCATAGGGAGACCGATTCAAGAGGATACTCACTGGGAACGCCTTGACATTGTCGCGCGGTACGGGCGTCGGCAAGATGAACGCGGGCGCCCCGTGCGGACCCCCGCGCCCCGCGATACGTTAGCGGTATGACTCAGCCCACCGACTCCGCCGCCGCCCTGCGTGCGCTCCTGCACCACGAGCGCGCCAATTTGCTCGCCCAGTTCGAATCGATCCCGGCGGAGCTCCGCGCCACGTCCGCCGGCGAAGGTGAAGGCGGCTGGTCGGCCGCACAGATCATCGAACACTGCGCCCGCGTGGAAGGGAGTGTAGCGCGCATGATCGCCAAGAGCGGCGAGATGCCGCGCACCGCGACGCCCGAGGAACTCCAGTCCGCGTTGCTGACCGAGCGCACGATCGGGTGGGTCCGCGAGCGCACTGCCAAGGTGGAAGCCCCCGAGCGCGTGCGCCCGACCGGCACGCTCGACGCCGACGCCGCCGTGGCGCAACTGCAGGCGTCCCGCGAGGCGTTGCTGGTCGCCTTTTCCACGACCGACGATGCGGTACTCGACGGCGTGGCCTTTCCGCATCCGTTCCTCGGCCCGCTCACGCTGCGTTCGTGGGTGGAACTCACGGCGCACCATGATGCTCGTCACGCCGCGCAGATGGCCGAGCTGCGCAGCGCGTAGTGCCCGTGTCAGGGCACCGAACGGCCGCGTTGCGTGAGATAGGCGTGCCACAAAATGCGCGCGGCCACCGCGCGCCATGGTGACCAGATCGCGGCCAACGCCGACGCCTCACGACTCGACGGCACCCGCTCAAGCTCGTACGCAGCTTTCAGCGCCTTGTGAAGCGCCAAGTCACCAGGTGGCCACGCATCAGGACGCCCGAGCGAGAACAACAAGTACACCTGGGCCGTCCACGGTCCGATTCCCGGCACGCGCTCGAGCGCGACGAGCACTTCGTCATCGGGCAGCGTCGGGAGCGCCTGGAGATCGAGTCGGCCGTCGGTCACGTGCTGCGCCAACGCCACGAGATACGCGGCCTTCTGTCGCGTCTGGCCGAGCGCACGGAGTCCGTCAACGCCCAGCGTCAGGATTGGCTCGGGCTGCATGCCGCCGGGCACCGACGCATCGAGCCGCGCGAAGAGCGTGGCCGCCGACTCGAGTGACACCTGCTGCTCGAGAATCACCCGCACCAGCGTGACGAATCCCTCGGCGCGCTCCCACAGTGGCGGCTCCCCGTACTGCAGCACGAGACGCGCCAGCGCGTCGTCACGGGCACAGAGGTCGCACACCGCATCTCGCAGTGTCGCCGGCGTCAGTCGCACGCTCAACCCGTCGATGAGTCGCGCGGCGACACCCGGCCTTTCACCGCGTTGGCCCTCGCCGCGTAGGTGATGCTCCCGTCGGCGTCGGCGGGGAGGCATTCGCGCAGACGATCCTGCAGTCGCGCCGTGGTCTCGGGCGCCATCGCGTCCAACATCCGACGGAAGGTCGCCCATCCCGCAACGATGTCCCAGTACTCGTCGAACGAAGCGAAGCGGCGCTCCACCGTGAGCTCTCGGGTCTCGACCTCGACCAACCCTGCCCCGCGCCACAGATCGTGCATGATCTCGGGTCGCGAGGCCTCGGGACTGGGCGGTGACGGTACGACGACGCCAAGCTCACGCAGTTCCCGCTGCAGCACATGGTAGGGAAGCCCACCGCCGTACATGTCCCACGCATACGCGGCCACCAGCCCACCCGGCGCCACCACGCGCGCCATCTCGGCCACACCCGCAGCCGGGTCCGGTACAAAGAAGATGACCAGCGGCATCAGCGCGACGTCGACGCTGTCGTTCGGGTATGGAAGCGCCATGGCATCTCCCTCACGCAGGTCGGCGTCACCTAACGCCGGCCGTGTGCGCGCGAAGTCGAGTTGCGCCTCCGACGGATCGATGCCGTGCACGGCGGCGGGAGCGCACCGCGTCGCAATCAGCTCGGTGAAGGCGCCGTTGCCACAGCCGACGTCGAGCCAGCGCCGACCGGGGACCGGCGCCAGCCAGCGGAGAAACTCTTCACCGACCAGTTGACTCCACACCCCCATGTAGCGCTCGTACGACGCACCATCGTCGAAGTGAATCTGATCGGTCATGAGAGCGACTCCCCGAAAGGGTGGTGAGCGTATTTGCGCATCGCTCGAATATGCTGCAGTGTCAGTGGTGACGTTCTATTACGTGAATCTGATGTGGGCGATCGTCCTCTTCGGTGTTCTGCTTTGGACGACGGCCTGCGTGGTCCTCAACGCGGCGCTGCGCCGCGGTATGGAGATCATGGGCATGGTCCTGAGCTACGGCGTCCTGGTGTGGATGCTGATCGACGTGCCATGGCGCGAAGCGCTCGCAACGTGGATGCTGTTCGCGGTGGCGGGTGGATTGCTTACGATTGTCTACGAGTCGTGGGCTCGACGTCGCTACGCCGGGACGGGCCGCTCGCCGCGCCCGTTCGTGCGTCCCATCGGTACCTTCCTCTGGCCGGCAATGATCCCCGATGCCGTTGGATTGATGCTCAACGATGCCGGGATCCTGCCAGCCGACGAACGGAGCGAGACCCATCAGGAAGACACGCGGCGCGTCACGGGCGAGCGTCCAGCGGTGCCGAAGTAGCGCCCCCGGGCGATGCAGCTGCAGATGAGCAATCACTTTTAGAGACATTGGAGCGACCATGGCACGCGCACTCGTTATCGGCGGAACCCAGCTCATCGGACGCGCACTCGTTGAACAACTGCTGGCGCGCGGTGACACGGTGGTGCTCATGCACCGCGGCACCACCACGCCGTTCGGCGATCGTGTGACGGCGATCCGGTGCGACCGCAACGACACCGCGGCCGTGCAGTCGGCGCTGGCCGGTGAGCGGTTCGATGTCGTGTACGACAACGTCTACGACTGGCAGCGCGGCACCACGCCGGAACAGGTCGTCGCCGCCGCGCGCGCCACGGCTTCGGGCCTCTCCCGCTACGTGTTCACCTCCAGCGTGGCGGTGTATTCCACTGGTGGTCCGTTCACCGAAGACTCGCCGCTGGTGCCGGAAGATCACCCCGACGTGTACGGCGCGCAGAAGGCGAACAGTGAGCGCGCGTTGTTCGCGCTGGGACCGAGCGACGGGCTGCCGGTGTCGACGCTGCGCCCGGCGTTCATCTACGGTCCGCATAATGCCTTCGACCGGGAAGCGTTCTTCTGGGATCGACTGCGCGATGGCCGTCCCATCATCATCCCCGACGACGGACAGGCCACGATGCAGTGGGTCTCCGCCCACGATGTCGCGCGCGCGGCCATTCTCGCCGCCACGCACGAGGCGGCCATCGGGCAGGCGTACAATCTGGGCAATGATCCGCCGATCACGCAGCTCGATTTCGTGCACCTCCTCGCGCGCGCGGCCGGAACTGAGGCGCAGGTGGTACACGTGCCTCGCGCGCGGATTCAACAGCTCGGCGGCAGCCTGATGCAGCCACCGAACTACTTCGGCGTGTATCTCGACATCCCGGCCATCACGGCCAACGCTGCACAAGTGACCGAACACCTTGGACTCACCCTCACCCCGCTCGAGCACGGCATGCGTGAGACGTACGCGTGGTACGCGCAGCAGCCGCGCGTCGCGCGCGACTACGCGTGGGAAGATGCGCTGCTGCGGGCGAACGCAACCTGATCACGCGGAGGACCGAGACTCCGGCGGAAATAGCGTCGCCAGCACGCGCTGCACGAACGGCCCCTTGGCGATCGAATACGCCTCCTTGTCCCATTGCACCGCTTCAGCCACCCGGTACTTCTCCGCCGCGTACGCCGCCGCCAGGGCCGGATCGGCCCGCAGCGCGTCGCGAAACGCCAGCTTCCGCTGCCACGCCGTCGCCGGTAGCACGTACAGATGCACGTGCACGAGGCGTACGCCGGCATCATCGTCGCGCACATAGTAGCGACGACGCGGATCGTCCCCGTACGGGCCGCGGTAGTCGTAGCCCAACGTCTGCATCGGTGTGATGCAGGCGTCGGCATCCGCATCGTTGGCTACCGCGATCGCGATATCGAGCACCGGCTTTCCGTCGAGTCCCGGCACGGCGGTGCTGCCCACATGCTCGATGGCCTGTGCCGCTGCCCCCAGTGCCGGTCGCAGGCGAGCCGCCTCAGCGGCGAAACGCACGGGCCACTCGGAGTCGTAGGGACCGAGGCGGAGAGTCGCGTTCATTGGTAGCGCTAAATCAAGCCGGCCATCTTCGCCAGCTGCACCAAGGCCGTCGTGTCTCGTGCGCCCAGTCGCTGCACCATGTTGCTGCGATGATTCCCGACGGTATTGACGCTGATCCTGAGCTTGTCGGCGATGTCCTTAGTTTCCATGCCCGCTGCGATCTCCACGAGAATCTGCTTCTCCCGCGACGACAGGAGATCGCGCGGCCCGGCATCCTTCGCCTCGGCAGAGTGCATGGATTGCACCATATCGCCGCCCGCGCCGTAGGCCAACCGAATCCAGTAGTCGCGAAAACCCGGCTTCAGCAGGTGGTGCACGTTCTGCGCGTAGTTGAACGAGAACGTGAACTGCCGGTCGACGGTGTAGTGGATCGGCACGCTCTTCGAAAAGAGCCGGATCGGTCGTCCGTCGGTGCGCGTGTAGGCGATGCCACAGTGGAAAATCTCGATGTTCTGCCGTTCGTCGAACGTGAGCGAACCCAGCGTCCGCGAGAACCATTTCACTGAATCGGCTGGGAACGCGCTGAAATCGGCATCCAACAGCGAAAACAGCAATCGCATCCGCTCGGACTGGGACACATCCGGGAGCGGCCCCCAAAAGTGACGGTCGCCGACCTCGAGCACTGGGTTGTAACGGCTGTGGTCGAAGATGCCGAGGACGACGTCGGCACTGTTCACCCCGCGCATCAAAAGCTCCGCCTCCCGGGCAAAGCCATCCATGTCCGGGATGGTATCGCTTTGGAAGCGACGTTCGGACAGGAGCCGGACTCCGGCATAGATCTCGTCGGCCTTCCGGAGACTCTCGAGCTCGGGCTGCAGTGCGGTGCGTGCCAACATGCCGGGGAAATGAGGTAGCGAGAGTCACTATGTACCGATGGGCAAACATAGTCCACACTCCGGTCAGGCGTGAGGAACGAGCACGTCCGGCGCACCGCTCACACGGTGATTCACCCGCCTCAGCCCTGACCTTTCCGGAAAGAGGATAGCGTGGAGTACGAATCGGCAGTGCGCGAGGAAGCCGCGCTAGTCCAGCAGATGGCACATGGAGACGATCGGGCCATTTCGCGACTCTACGACGTACACAGCCCGCGACTCTTCGGGCTGGCGCTGGCGCTGGTTGGGGAGCGCGCCGACGCCGAGGAGGTTGTCCTCGATGCCTTCGCACAGGCGTGGCGAAACGCGTGCACATTCGACGGTAGTCGTGGGTCTGTCCAGACCTGGCTGTCGACGATCACCCGGAGTCGCGCGCTGGATTGCATCCGGCGCCGTACCCGTCGCCGCATGGCGAACGAGCGCGCCGGCACAGAGTCCTCGTTCTCGGTGGCCGACGGCGAGGCCACACACAGCCGTGACGCCTCGGTGCTCGACACCATGCTGCACGAAGAGCTGCAAGCGCAACTCAACGGTGCGCTCCAACTGCTACCACCTGAACAGCGTGAGGTCATCGAACTGTCGTTTCTCAGCGGCGCCTCGCATGCGCGCGTGGCCGAACAACTCGGTTTGCCGCTCGGCACCGTGAAAACGCGGGCCCGATCGGCCCTTCGGAAGATGCGGACCGTCTTGATCGGCGCCACCACCCGGTAGCGGCGCGCCGTCGCCGCCGCCGAGGGCTTTGCGGGAGACAGTCGCCACGCCGCCACGATCGCGTCTGGCGGATGTCGCCCTCAGATCGCGCTGCCGCAACCTGCCGCCCGTCCACTTGGCCAGTTATGCGACCAATCGGCCGCGGCGACTCTTCGGCTGTTCGAGTTTCCCGCCAGGAAGCACGCCAGTCGCTTCAACCGCCGAGTCCTTCATGTCGCACGCCGATACGCACGAAGTTCCACACACCGAGCCGCTGTCGCTCATTGCGGTCTCCGATCAACTAGCCAGCGCCGTGGCACACGCCGCACAGGCCGTCGTGGCCGTGCATGCCCGCGAAAAACTCGCATCAACCGGCGTGCATTGGCGCGACGGGCTGATCGTCACCACCGACGCCACGGTACGTCGCGAACAAAACATTACCGTCACCATCCCCGATGGCCGACGCGTTGCCGCTACGCTCGTCGGGCGCGATGCGTCCAGTGACCTCGCCGTGCTTCGCGTCGAGGCTGGCGTGTCGTTCGGGTCGGCCGCGGTTGGTGATCCCGCGACGCTGCGACCGGGACATCTCGTGATGGCGGTCGCGCGACTCGACGACAGCGGACCTCGCGTGTCGTTCGGCGCGGTGAGTGCGATTGGTGGTGCGTGGCGCACCTGGAAGGGTGGTGAATACACGCGTCGCATTCAGTCGGGCTTCGCGCTCTACCCAGGCTTCGGTGGCAGTCCGCTCGTCGACGCCGCCGGTCGGGTGCATGGCATCAACAGCGGTGGCCTGAGTCAGCAACTCGCAACCACCATTCCGGCAGACACGGTCGAACGCGTCGTCTCGCAGCTGGTCGCCACGGGCTACGTCCCGCGCGGATGGCTTGGCGCGGCGCTGCAGGCCGTGCGCGTGGGCGAATCGGCCAAAGTTGCTGCGCAGGGACGCGAAGGCGGCTTGCTGATCATCGGTACGGCTGACGGCGGGCCCGCTGCGACGAGCGGCTTGTTGGTCGGCGACATCGTGCTGGCACTGGATGGTACGGCCGTACACGAACCCCATGATGTGTTGGATGTGCTGCAACACATGCCCCCGGGGCGCGCGGTCTCCTTCGACCTGCTCCGCGGTGGGGTGTTTGTGCGCGTGATCGTCACCATCGGGGAGCGCCCCGGCGGCAACGACGGCCAGCGCACGCGTCGCGAAGCGCGTCGCGGCGCGCGGTAACGGTTCCGTATGCCGACGGAGAGTTCGGCGACGTCCACCATCGACCTGCAGAGCGCGCAGGTCGATGGTGGGCACATGATTGCGCACGCCACCGCCGGCGTGGTCCATGTTGAGGCGGGCGAAGGCCGAAGCACGCACAGCGGCGCTGGCGTCGTGTGGGCGCGCGACGCGAACGGGCGATGTCTTATCGTCTCCAACGCGCATGTGGTGACACACGAGCCGATCACGCTCACGGGTGCTGACGGCGTCACGCGCCGGGCAACGTTGGTCGCCCGTGACACCGTCCGGGACCTGGCGTTAGTCTCCTGTGATGACGCGCCTGCCAGTTGGAGACCCGTGCCGCCTGCCGACAAAGCACCGTTGCGTGTCGGACAGGTGGTCATGGCGGTCGGACATCCCCTGGGCGTTCGACATGCCATCACGACCGGAGTCGTCCATGCCATTGGACCGCTGCGCAGCGATGCCGAGTTGCCCTTGCCGCAACGGGCATTGCCGTGGGCGCAGTTGGATGTGCGCTTGGCACCCGGCAACTCGGGTGGACCAGTCGTGGATGCGCATGGCGCGATGGTTGGCGTGAGCACGATGATCGCTCGTGGGTTGGGGCTCGCGGTACCCATCGCCGACGTGGACGCCTTTGTGGCGCGTGTTGGCGCCACCGCTCGCTTGGCCCATGGGTGGTCACGCGGGTGGCGAGCCCGATGACCGAACGGCCCCATCCGGTTCGCATCTTTGTCGATGTCGCCGACCCTTGGACGCGACGCGTGTTGCGCGACGCACTAGGCTCCCATGCCGATGTCCGCTTTGTCTCGACCGCTGCCGCCGCTGACGTGCGTGTTGTCAGCGCCCCTGAGGGAACGGGTGGGAATCTGCGCCTGCCGGAAACGAGCGAGATCGACGCCGGCACGAGCGGCAATGGCGCAGCCTCAGCTCTGTCTGATCGCGAGCGCGACGTGCTGCAGGCCTTGTCCGAAGGCTTGAGCAATGCCGCCATCGGCGTCCGGCTCGGCATCAGCCGCAGTACGGTCAAGTTTCACTTGGCCGCCGTCTTCGAAAAACTTGGCGTGCATCGCCGCGCCGAAGCCGTGGCGGCAGGCATTCGGCGTGGTGATGTGCTGCTGTAGCGTGTTGTAAACGACGCTGACGCGTTGAACGGGCGGCGTGCGCACGGCGTCTACGCGTCGCTACCAGAACACGTCGACGCCAAGGTCGGCGAAGGCGGCGTCGTTGGTCACGACGGCTCCCTTGAGGGCGAGTGCCTGCGCACTGATTAGTCGATCGAAGGGGTCGCGATGGTCGCTCTCGAGTTGACCCGCGCGAATCGCCGACGCCGCATCGACGTCGAGCAATCGAAAACCATCCGCTGCAACGACGTACGCAAAGTCGTTGAGCATGGCCGGAGGGACCGTGAGTTTCCCGAGTCGCACCTTGGTCGCGATCTCGAAGGCGCTGGCGGCGCTCACGTACACCGTGCGCTGTGGCGCCTCCAGCATGGCGCGACGCGCTGCTGGCGACAGGCGCGGACTATCGGCGTGCCAGAAGATGAACGCGACCGTGTCGAGCAGCAGCGGCTGAACAAGATCGGTCATAGCCCCGAGGCTTCGGCATCCTCGTTGGAAAGCGGCGCAAAGGCGTCATCGCTGAAGCGAATCGCGTCTTTGAAGCGCCCAGGTGTGGGAACGGGCACGAAGGGGCGCAGCTCGGCCATGGGGTGGCCGTTCACGCTGATCACGTAGCCCTCGCCGGATGCCGCGACTTCCCGCACGAGGGCGGCCAGCCTGGCTTTCGCTTCGGAGATCGGGATGGTCGGCATGAGTGGTCAATATATTCTGACCACTCAAATAGGTCAACTTCGGCAGCGGGCTACGGGCGGTCCAAGGCCGTCACGGCTTCGCATCGATGGTGCGTTCGCCCATCGCCTACTCGAGACTCGTGTACTGCGTCGTGCCGAGCGAGAGGCCGGCTTGCGTCATGCGTTGGCCGGCAGCGCTTTCCACGGCGATGGCGATGGCGGCGACGAGCGCCGAGTGATCGTGCAGGGGAATGCTCTCCGGCTCGATGTCGTGGTGGATCACGCCTTGGCGCTGCGCATCACAGCGGCGAAAGGCAGTAGCCGTTCGCCGCCGGCGCCGAGTTCGCGGTCGAGGCGGTTGCTAAGGCGAAGCGCAGCGAGCGCCGCCGTCATCGGTGATGCCTTGCCCTTCGCGGAGCGCCGCGTGATCATCTCATCATGACGCCCACGTATGCCAATCTGTTCGATCACGCAGAAGCGGACGCCGCCATCCGCCGCATCGAGGCGCTGACGCCTGACAGCACGCCGCTCTGGGGGAAGATGTCGGTCGCCCAAATGCTGGCGCACTGCAGCGTGGCCTACGACATGGTCTACAGCGGACAGTACCCACGACCCAATCCGCTGCTGCGCTGGGTATTGCGTACCATGGTGAAGGACAAGGTCGTGGGACCGGCGCCGTATCCACGCAGCTCCCCCACCGCGCCGGCTTTCCGTATCAAGGATGCGCGCGATTTCTCATCGGAGCGCGCCCGCCTGATCGCATATGTCCGACGCGTCGCAGGCGACGGGACCTCAGCGTTCGAAGGTCGGGAATCGCCGTCGTTCGGACCGCTCACGGCCGCCGAGTGGAACGTGCTCTTCTCGAAGCACCTCGATCATCATCTCACGCAGTTTGGCGTGTAGAGGGGAACGGCACCTGCGCTAGCCGCAGCACCCCCTCCACCAACTCCGGCGCGTCGTAGTACGCGAAGCTCAGTCGCACGTGCCGCCCGAACCCGCCGCTGCTGAATCGCGTGCCCGGATGAAAGGCCACGCCACCAGTCCTCGCAAAGGGCAGCAACTCCGCCGCTGATTGCGCCGCCGGTAACTGCGCCCACACGAAGTATCCCCCCGTGGGTTCGACGAACGTCACGGCCGGCAGTAGCTCGCGCATCGCGCGGCACAACACCGCCGACCGCTCGGCGTACACGCGCCGTAAGCCGTCGAGGACCGTATCGGCGAGCCCGAGATCGATCAAGCTGCGCATGGCGCCCGACACGAACGGATTGAGCCCGCCACCACTTTGCACGAGGCCCGATTGCGTGATGGTGTTCAGCAACGCAGGTGCGCCGTGTAGCCACCCCAGTCGCAGTCCCGGCGCACAAATCTTGGAGAACGAGCCAATCGAGAGCACGCGCGCCGTGTGCACGTAGGCCGCGAGCGGCGGAGGTGGCGCGCTACCGAAGTCGAGCAGCTGATAGACCTCGTCGGCGATGATCAGGAGATCGTGCGATCGACTGACCGCCATGAGCTGCTCGCGCCGAGCCGCCGACATCGTGGTCCCTGACGGATTCTGAAACGATGGGACCGTGTAGAGGAACGCGGCACGATGGTGCACCAGCGCGTCCTGCAGCGCATCGACGCGAATCCCGTCCTCGTCGATGGGAATGCCGACTACCTGAAGGCCGTGATCGCGGAAGATGTCGAGCGCGAGAAAGTACGTCGGCGCTTCTACGAAGATCGTGTCACCCGGGCGCGTAAATCGAGTGCAGACCAGATCGAGCGCCTGCGACGCGCCGGCCGATACCACCAACTCTGCCGCCGTCACCGGCATCGCATATCGCCGGCTCAGGAACTGCGCGAGCGATTCGCGAAATCCCGCATCGCCCTCGTCGGCCCCGTACTGCAGAAGCCCGGCATCGCCCTGCGCGAGACAGTGGTCCGTGGCCGCACGCCAGGCTGCCAACGGCAGGAGCGACAGCGACGGCTGTCCCTTGCCGAAGTCGATGATGTCGGTGTGCAATGCCGTCGCCACGACTGCCCTAGTACCGAAACAGTCGATTGAACTTCACCACGAGCGCGCGGTTCTTGAGTCCGCGCACCGTCGTCGGCGTGGCGTAGCGGTCGTCGCGCACATCGCGTTCGTCGGTGTACACGAGAAACAGCTCGCTGCCCGGCGCGTACTCCCAGCGAAAGCGCAGGTTCGTGCTGAACGCACGGTCGGCCGAGTTGTACTGCACGAGCCCGCTCGCAAACATGAGCGGTGTGAACCCGTAGTCTACGCGCGCCCGGGCGAGACGTGTGGTGAAAGACGACGTGGGTCGATCGATGCGCGTAATCGAAAACGTCGGTTCCAATGCGAGCCGCTGCAGGATGGCAATGCGGGCCGTCGATCCCGTGCTCCCCGGTCCGATCGTGATGCTGCTGATCGTGCCATCGTAGAACTGTCCGGCCTGCAGGCGAATCGTACCCGAGGCCCGGCGCTGCGCGCCAAAGGCGTACGACAGCGACACGTCGGAGAATCCGTATCCACCGGGCGCGATGGCCGATGGCGCCCCGGATGGCGTAAAGGGCTGACGCAGGAACTCATAATTGCGCGTGACGTCGAGCCCTACCACGTCGCTGTTCGCGAACTCAGTGTCGACGTGGCCGCGCCACACGCGCGTCTCCACGATGCCCAGCCCGTTCTCCACATACTCGCCCGACGCGGTGCCGGTGAACTTGCGCACCACCGTCTGGTTCGCGGGCCGGGGACTGAATCGCACTTCGCCGAACGACCGGTTGATGTCGGAGCGCCGACGAAAGCCGACCTGCGGATCAAAGTTGCGGCCCACGCCAAGAAACTCGGCTTTCGCTCCGAACCGATCGACACTGTAGTCCAACCGTCCCTGATAGCTCTGATCGTCGCCGGCGATGCCCGTGGTCTGACTCTGCGCCCAGTAGGCGCCGGCCGTGAGCGCTTGCGACAGCAGGAACGCGCCATCCAGGCCGAACACGGTATTCGATCCAGCGCCCGACGCGGCCACCGACCGATTGGTGATCATCGCGCCGATCGAACTACGCTGCAGCACATCGCGCTTCACGCGCACGACGGTGAAATTGGTCGGCTCGGCTTTGAACGCCGCGTCACCCGACGTGCCGATGTTCATCAGGCCGATCGCGTACTTACCCAGCTTCCCGGTGAGACGGCCGCCCACGTTGATCGGCACCACGCCACCGTTATCGAGTCCGATGCGTCGCGTGTAGAACAGCTGCGGCGTGTCGGCGCCACCGTTGCCACCGAATGCTCCGTTACCGCCGCGGGCAAAGTCGAAGATGCCGCGACCTTCGAGGAAGAACTCGCGCTTCTCAGGAAAGAACAGACTGAATCGCGTCAGGTTGAGCTGTTGCTCATCGGCCTCGACTTGCGCGAAATCGGTGTTGACGGTCAGATCCGCCGTAAGATTGGGCGTGACGGCGTACTTGATGTCGCCGCCGACTTCGCTAGCAAAGCTGTTGTTGATGGCTGGTGTGCGTACCCGGTCGGTGGAGGTGCGCGCGACCACGTACGGCTTGAGCTCGATGTTCTTGCCGGTCTCGGGGAGATCGAGACCCACCAACGTACCGCCGGCCGACACGCGATTCAGTGCCTGCGGCCCGGCCAGGATACGCGGGACCGGCGTGAGGTAATCCCATTCGTTCTTGTGCCGAATCGAACGCCGGATCTGCATGCCCCACACCTGATCCGCGCCGGCGCGATAGCGCAGCGACTTGAACGGAATCGCCATCTCCACAGTCCATCCGCCATCGAAGCGGCCCGTCTTCGACGTCCACACTGGATTCCAGTCGGTGTTCGAGGCGCCTTCGTCCACGATGGAGTAGTCGGCGCGCGCGCCGAGGGGATTGGTGTAGAACGCAAACCCGCTGCGGCGATCGTAGAACGTGTCGAACAGGACGCCGATGTGTTCGTTGTTGCGCAGGCCACCGGTGTCGCGCCGCAGCTCGTTCACGATCCACTCCGCGGGCGGTGACGCGTCGTAGCAGCGACAGGAGAGGTAGATGTTGCGATCGTCGTACGTGATCCAGATGTCGCTGCGCTCGGTGGCCGGTGCTCCGGCGTCAGGCGCGACTTGTATCAGCCCACCGAACGGCGCCTCGCGGGTGTAGACCGCCTCGTCGAGTACCCCATCGAGCGTGATTGGCGCGGTGAGCTTGATGGCGCGTACGGTGGCGTGCTGCGCGGAGTCGCGGGTGATCACCGCCGGGGCCACGGGTGCCGGCGGGCCGGCGATGACAACGGGCGACTGCGCGAATGCGGGCGCGAGCGGCAGCGCCATCACCACCAGGGCGAGGAGGACGTCGCTCACGAAGGGACGGCGGCCACGGTTGGATTCTTCATCGACAAAGCATACGGTTCGAAGGAGGATCGATCAACATGAGGCGCCCGGTCGGGCACTAGACCGCCTACTTCACAACCACCTTGGCGTCTTCGATCAGCACCGGGAACGTGTAACCCGCGCCCACATCGCGATTCAGGCGCACCGTGCCGGTCATCGTCACCGTGGCGCCCACCGTGACGTCATCCAGCGTGGTCAGGGTGATGTCGTGCGTGCCCTTGGCGGCGTCACCGCTGCCGTCTTGCAGGTGAATCCAATTCTTGCCCATCACGGCGGCATTGTACTTCACCACGGTGCCGCGCACCGAGACCACCGTGTTGGCCAGCCGATCCTTCTGCGTCCACAGCTCCGCGATCGTCCGCGCGTCCGCGCCGGTAGCCTTGGCCACCGGTGCGACCTGCGCGTCGAGAGCCGGCGGTGCGCCCATCGTGGTGGGCTCGCCATCAGTACCCGCCATCTCGGTGGGCTGAGTGCCCGGTGCCTCGAGCGACCCGAAGTAGATCCGGTCAAAGGTGCGCTTCAGCGTCTTCGACTCGAACTGCTCCATGAGCAGGGCGTTGTACACGGTTACCTGTGCACCGACGGTCAGCGGCGCCTCGAGAACCGCCACCCACAGCTCGCCTGTTGCCGTATTCAGCCGGAGGTAGACATAGGGCGAGACCGCGATTCGCTCGACCAGTGTGCCAGTGAGCGCGTGGCCAAGCGGTTTGGCCGTGGCCGGTGACGGTGCCCCTGCCGGTGCCGGTGCGCGCAACGCCGGATCGCGCTGGACGGCGTCAGCCTCGTTGCCGGCAGAACAGGCAGCGGTGAACACCACGACGGGCAGGAGCAGACCAGACCAGCGCATGAGGACTCGCAAGAGAAAGACGGGAAGGGCGTCGCGACGAGCGGACGGATCTCGCGATACCATTCACAACGCACGTGATGATGAATAGTACCCGAACCGACCATGCGGCGACCAGCTACCGCACGTGGACCGTGCGACGTGGCGGTGGTACTTTCTGCTCGCGTCGCCATCTGCTCGCCCATATCCACACCATCACATCGAGACCTATGACGCTACGCACGCTGGTCGTCATCGCCTGCATCGGCCTTCTTCCGCGTCACGCGCACGCGCAATCACCGGCACAATCGCCCGACGCGCGCACCGCCGTCATTGCCGTCGCCGATTCCGCGCTGGCTGCGATCACGCGGGGAGATGTTGTCGCCTTCACCGACCTCATGGTACCCGAAGCCGTAATGTTCCCCACCTCTACGCGCGATGGCGTTACCGTGTACCGGGTGCGAACACGCGAGGCCCAACGAGCTGCCCCCATGACGGGTATCACAGAGCGCGGCTTCGCGCCGCAGGCCATGGTCAGCGGCGGCGTGGCGATGGTGTGGTACCCGTACGATCTCTACGTCAACAATGCCTGGTCACACTGCGGCGCTGATGTGTTTACGCTCGTAAAGAGCGCGGGGCAGTGGCGTATCGCGTCGATGGCGTGGAGCGCGGAACAGCCGCCCCTGTGCGAGAAGCATCCCGCGGGGCCGCCAGCGAAGCGGTAAGCGGTGAAGTACGGCGCGGTGAAGATCGGGAGCCGTACGGGGTAGCGAGCGTGCCCCTCGCGTAGTCACTTCAGCAGCTCAGACAGCGAAAGAAGAAGATCCTCGCATGAGGGCCGACCCATGCCAGTCGATACAGACCACGAACTGGCCACGCTACAGGTACTGCTCGACGGCTCGCCAACCGACGCCGAGTTCCTGCTGCCCGTACTGCAGCGGGTTCAGCAGCGCTTCGGGTACGTCTCACCGGCCGCCATCCGCTTCGTCGCACAGGCGTTCAACCGGTCGCGCGCCGAGGTTTATGGCGTGGTGTCGTTCTATGGCGACCTTCGCGAAGCGCCAGTTGGCGACGTCGTGGTGCAGCTCTGCATGGCGGAAGCGTGTCAGGCCGTGGGTTGTCGGGAGCTGGCACGCCACGCCGAGTCGTTGTTGCAGGTGACGCTGGGCGAATCCACACCGGACGGACGTTTGCATCTAGAGGCGGTGTACTGCCTCGGCAATTGCGCGTTGGGTCCGTCGGTACGGGTAGGAGATGCGGTCTATGGGGGCGTCACCGGCGAACGGCTCGACGCGTTGGTGCACGAGGCAGTAGCTGCGGCACGCGACGATACCGCCGTGAAGGCGGACGTATCGGAAACGAAGCATACGAAACTCGAAGCGCCGCACGCGCGCGTCTTCGTGCCGAACGACACCGCCGCACGGTCGGTCGGTGCAGATGCCGTGGCAGCGGCGATCGAGGCGCTGGAGCTCGACGTCGAGATCGTCCGCAACGGCTCTCGCGGCGCCTACTGGTTGGAGCCCCTCGTCGAGATCGACACACCGCGCGGCCGTATCGGATTTGCCAACATCACCGCCACACAGGTCTCGGCGTTGTTCGCCGACGGGACGCTACCGAACGAAGACCACCCGCTCTCCGTCGGCCTCGTCGAAGACATACCGTGGCTGCGTGACCAACACCGCATCACTTTCCGTCGCGCCGGCCTCATCGATCCGCTCTCGCTGAGCGACTACCGCACGCATGGCGGCTGGGCGGGTCTCGAGCACGCACTCACGCTCACACCGCAGGCCATCATCGATGAAGTGAACGCGTCGGGACTGCGTGGGCGCGGTGGCGCCGCGTTTCCCGCCGGCATCAAGTGGCAGACCGTGCTCAACGCGCGCTCGGCAACCAAGTACATCGTGTGCAATGCCGACGAAGGCGATTCGGGCACCTTCGCTGATCGGTTGCTGATGGAGGCCGATCCCTTTCAGCTCGTCGAAGGCATGATCATCGCCGGGCTCGCGGTTGGGGCCACGCGCGGCTTCATCTACCTGCGATCCGAGTATCCGCACACGATTCACGTGATGACGCGCGCGCTGGAGCTGGCTCGCAGCGCCGGCATGCTCGGGTCGGCCGTCATGGGATCCCCCCACGCGTTCGACCTCGTGTTGCGAGTGGGCGGCGGGGCCTACATCTGCGGCGAAGAGACCGCACTGCTCGAGAGCCTGGAGGGCAAGCGTGGCGTCGTACGGGCCAAGCCACCGTTGCCTGCCCTCTCGGGGCTGTTTGGCCAGCCCACCGTCATCAACAACGTGCTGACGCTGGCGGCCGTGTCCGGCATCGCGTCTCATGGCGGTGCGCACTACGCCGGCTTCGGTATCGATCGCTCCACCGGCACGATGCCCTTCCAGCTGGGAGGCAACGTGTTGCGCGGCGGCGTGGTCGAAGTGCCCTTCGGCATCACCCTGGCCGACCTCGTCACCCGCTTCGGCGGCGGCAGCTACAGCACGCGTCCGATCAAGGCGATCCAGGTGGGCGGGCCGCTGGGCGCGTATCTGCCCGAGTCACAGTGGGGTACACCCCTGGGGTACGAGCACTTCGCGGCCATCGGGGCGATGCTGGGCCACGGTGGCGTCGTCGTCTTCGACGACACGGTCGACATGGGCGAGCAGGCCGAGTTTGCGATGGCCTTCTGCGCGCACGAGTCGTGTGGTAAGTGCACGCCGTGCCGCATCGGCTCTACGCGTGCGGTCGAGGTGATCAAACGCATTCGCCGCAGCGAGTCGACGCGCAAGAACTGGGAGTTGCTCGACGAGTTGTGCGAAACGATGGAGCTGGGCTCACTCTGTGCACTGGGCGGCCTCGCGCCAATGCCAGTGCGCAGCGTGATGAAGCATTTTTCCGGAGATCTCTGACCATGTCGACGACCACGACGACCATGGTGTACCTCACCATCGATGGCATCCCGGTCACAGCACCCGCCGGTACGTCCGTCATGCGCGCCGCGCGCGACGCCGGCATAGCGATTGCCAAGCTCTGTGCCACCGACTCGCTGCAAGCGTTCGGCTCATGCCGGCTGTGCGTGGTCGACATCTTCGGCCGCAGGGGACTTCCGGCCTCATGTACGACGCCGGTCGAGGAGGGAATGGTCGTCCGCACACAGACCGAGAAAGTCGCGCGCGTGCGCCGCAACGTGATGGAGCTCTACATCTCCGACCATCCGCTCGATTGCCTGACCTGCGCGGCGAACGGCGACTGCGAGCTGCAGGATATGGCCGGCGCCGTCGGGCTGCGTGAGGTGCGCTATGGCATGGACGGGGCGAATCACCTGCAGGCCGAGAAGGACGAGTCGAACCCGTACTTCACCTTCGATCCCGCCAAGTGCATCGTCTGTTCACGTTGCGTGCGAGCCTGCGACGAGATTCAGGGCACGTTCGCGCTGAGCATCACCGATCGCGGATTCGGCTCGAAGGTCAGCGCCGGTATGAACGAGTCGTTCCTGGCGTCGGAGTGCGTGTCGTGCGGCGCCTGCGTGCAGGCCTGCCCCACGGCCACGCTCACGGAGAAGAGCGTCATCGCCGCCGGCCAGCCCGATCGCACGGTAAAAACCACCTGCGCGTACTGCGGCGTGGGCTGCTCGTTCAATGCCGAGATGAAGGGCAACGATGTGGTGCGCATGGTACCCGACATGAGTGGCGGCGCCAACGAAGGGCACTCCTGCGTGAAGGGACGCTTTGCGTGGGGCTACGCCAGCCATCGCGACCGCGTACTCGCGCCGATGGTGCGTGAGCACATTACCGACGAATGGCGTGAGGTGAGCTGGGACGAGGCCATCGTGCATGCGGCCGAACGGTTCCGCGCGATTCAGGACCAGCACGGACGCGGCGCTATCGGCGGCATCTCGTCGTCACGATGCACCAACGAAGAAGTGTACGTGGTGCAGAAGATGGTGCGCGCCGCCTTCGGCAACAACAACATCGATACCTGCGCGCGTGTATGTCATTCGCCTACCGGATACGGTCTCAAGCAGACGTTCGGCACGTCGGCGGGCACGCAGGATTTCAAGTCGGTGGCACACGCCGATGTGATCGTGGTGATCGGCGCCAATCCCACCGACGCGCATCCGGTGTTTGCCTCGCGTATGAAACGCCGGCTGCGGCAGGGCGCGAAGCTCATCGTGATCGATCCGCGCCGCATCGATCTGGTGCGCAGCCCGCACATTCAGGCGGCGTTTCACCTGCCGCTCAGGCCGGGCACCAACGTCGCCGTGGTCAACGCGATGGCGCATGTGATCGTCACCGAAGGGTTGGTGAACGAGGCCTTTGTCGCGGAGCGATGCGACACGAAGTCGTTCGCGCAGTGGCGCGACTTCATTGCGCTCCCCGAGCATTCGCCCGAAGCCACCGAGGCATTCAGCGGCGTACCCGCCGACGACGTGCGACGCGCCGCGCGCCTGTACGCTACCGCTGACAATTCGGCGATCTACTACGGGCTGGGCGTCACCGAACACAGTCAAGGCAGTACGATGGTCATGGGCATTGCCAACCTGGCCATGGCGGCGGGGCACATCGGACGCGAGGGGACGGGTGTGAACCCGCTACGTGGCCAGAACAACGTGCAGGGCGCCTGCGACATGGGGTCGTTCCCGCACGAGTTACCGGGCTACCGGCACATTGGCGACGACGCCATTCGCGCGCAGTTCGAGCAGGCGTGGCATGTGGCCCTCGACGCCGAGCCAGGGCTGCGTATTCCGAACATGCTCGCCTCGGCCACAGCCGGTCAGTTTCACGGCCTCTTCATTCACGGCGAGGACATTGCGCAGTCCGATCCCGATACGAAGCACGTGACTGACGCCCTCCGCGCGATGGAGCTGGTGGTCGTGCAGGATCTGTTTCTGAACGAGACCGCGAAGTACGCGCACGTGTTCTTCCCGGGCACGGCCTTCCTCGAAAAGGACGGCACGTTCACGAACGCTGAGCGCCGCATCAATCGGGTGCGACCGGTCATGCCGCCGCGCACGGGGCTGTCGGAATGGGAGATCGTGTGCCGACTCGCCACGGCCATGGGATATCCCATGGAGTATCGCAATGCGGCCGAGATCATGGATGAGATCGCGTCGCTCACACCGACGTTCGCCGGCGTGTCGTTCGCGCATCTCGATCGTGTGGGCAGCGTGCAGTGGCCCTGCACGGAGCGCACCCCACTCGGCACGCGCATCATGCACCAAGACGGATTCGTGCGGGGCAAGGGGCGCTTCCTGATTACCGAGTACGTGCCGACCGACGAGAAGTCGACGCGTCGTTTTCCGCTGCTACTCACGACTGGACGTATTCTGTCGCAGTACAACGTCGGCACCGCGACCCGACGCACGGCGAATACCGTGTGGCATCCCGAAGACGTGCTCGAGATGCATCCGCACGATGCCGAAGTGCGCGGGATCGGCGAGGGGGACAGCGTGTACATCGCGAGCCGCAAGGGGGCCATCACGTTGCACGCCACGGTGACGGATCGCGTGCCGCCAGGGATCGTGTATACCACCTTCCATCATCCCGATTCCGCCGCCAACGTGATCACGACGGAGTATTCGGACTGGGCCACCAACTGCCCGGAGTACAAGGTGACCGCCGTCGAGGTTCGGCCCGGTGACTGACATGGCATCGACGAACGTCGCGCGCGCCGCGTATGAACAGCGCGCCGTCGCCGTGTCGCACGCGCACGGCGATACGCAGGGCACCGCGCAACGGGTCACGTGGGGGATTGCCGTGGAAGCGCCCGTCGAGATCGCGCTGAACGGCACGCCGTGGACGGTCATGCTGGCTACCCCGGCCGATCTCGCGGACCTGGCCGTTGGGCTCGCGCTCACCGAGCGTGTGCTACGCGATGCGCACGCCGTGACGGACGTAGTCGTGTCGGAGTTCCTGCACGATATCTCCGTCAACATCGTTGTCCCGGAGTCTGCGCTCGATATGTCGGCGGTGCGCGCGCGATCGCTGCTGGGCAGCACGGCGTGTGGCCTGTGCGGCCTCGAATCGCTGGCCCAGCTGCACCAGCGCGGAGTAGGCGTTGATGCCGAGCGGAGTCGTGCCGACGTGTCCGACGCCGCGATCCTGCGTGCGTTCGCCGAGCTACCGGCTCACCAGCCGATCAACGCCGCCACACGATCGGTACATGCGGCCGCGTGGTGCAGCGTGAACGGAGAGATTGAAGTGGTGCGCGAGGACGTCGGACGCCACAACGCACTCGACAAGCTGATGGGCGCACTCGCGCGTCGCGGAGCGCTTGTGCAATCGGGCTTCGTGGTCATGAGCAGTCGCTGCAGCTATGAACTGGTGTACAAGGCCTCGATCGCGCACACGCTTCTGCTCGCCACGGTGTCGGCGCCGACCACCATGGCGCTCGAGTGGTCGGCCGCACTGCAACCGCCACTGGCCTGCCGCGTGGGCGGACACTCGGACGGTCGGGTGGTGCGCTTTCCTGCGGAGGACCCCCATGGAGGCTGAGAACCTCGTACGCATGGCGAATGAGATCGCGCACTTCTTCGCGCCGTACCCCGAGGCCGACGCAGTCGAGGGCGTGCGCGATCACCTTGTGCACTTCTGGGATCCGGCTATGCGAAAGGAGCTGCTGGCCATCGCCAGCGGACTGACGCCAGCGTCGACGCCGCTCGATGCGCTGGTGCTGCGAGCGGTCGAGCAGCTGCGGCGCAGCGTCGACGAGTAGGACGACGCGTCCGGCGTCGGTACCGCGTTGCGCCGGAGCCAACGGTGGCACGTTTCAGTAATACTCAGTATGATTGAGTATGTCCGATCGTATCCCGTACGCCCGAATTGCCATCACGCTACCCGAGGCCGACCTCGCGGCAGCCGATCGGTTGGCCAAACAACAGGACCGGTCTCGCAGCTGGATCGTAGCCGAGGCGGTGCGGCGATATGTGGCTGCGGTCGAGCAAGGCGAGCCGGCGAACGACCTTGGCAGCTCACGGCGTGCGCAGCTGCGTCGAGATCTGGCGATGACCGCCGAGGAGCGGGTGCACGAAGCCCAGGAAACGTCGCGTGTTTCGGAACTGGTCATCGCGCCACGCACCTTCGCTTCCTTCGACGAGTTCCTGGTGTGGCAACGTGCTGGCGGCGGTTTGGCGTGATGAGGCCGAGCAGTCGCGTCGCGCAGGTCTGTCAGTTGTTGAACGCCGAGGAGGCGCGCTACCTGGTGGTCGGCGCCATCGCGATGCAACTCTGGGGCACGACACGCGCGACTCGCGACATCGACATCCTGATCGATCCGACACTCGAGAATGCTGACCGCGTGCTGCGCGCGTTGGGTCACCTGCCAGTCGGTGTCGCTGCAGAATTCACGGCGGCCGACATTGTCTCGCGCGGCGTCACGATGATCGGCGACACGCCGAACGTCGACATCCTCACTCGCGCCTGGAATCTCCAGTGGTGCGACGCGGAGCGCGATATCGCGGTGTTCACCATAGACGGCGTGGCCGTGCCGACCGTCTCTTTACGGAGTTTGATCGAGTCAAAGCGGACCGGGCGCCTGCAGGACCTCGCGGACATTCAGGTGCTCGAGGAACTGCAGCGCCTGGCTGGGAAGCCGTAGCTGCTGCGCGTCTGGTCCGCGCGAACGGCGCCGCGCCCCTCAGTACCCCACCGCCATCCCGTCCTTGCGCGGATCACTCCCCGCTGCAAACCCCTTCGGCAGTCGCACGATCGCCTGCGCGCCGCCGAACGCGATGGTGGGTTGCTCGATGAGCACGTGCCCCATGGCAACCAGCGCGTTGCGTACGCCATCGCCGATCGGCGGCTCCAGCGCCACGCGCTGTTTGTCGTAGTGCCGGAAGCGCGGCGCGTCGATTGCCGCCTGCACGTCCATGCCGAACACGAAGTAGTTGAGCAGGAACTGCACGTGTCCCTGCGCCTGCACACCGCCGCCCATCAACCCGAAGCTCATGTACGCCTGTTCGCGCCCGTTCACCGTCTGCGTCACGAAGCCGGGAATGAGCGTGTGAAACGGCCGCTTGCCCGGCGCGACGGTGTTGGGAAGTCCCTCGGTCAGCGTGAAGCCCGCCCCGCGATTGTGCAGCGCGAAGCCCAAGCCCGGCACCACAATCCCCGACCCGAAATAGTCGTAGATCGAATTGATGAACGACACCATGTTGCCCTCGGCATCGGCCACGGTGAGATACACCGTCTCGCTCTTCGTACGCAGCGGACCCGGGTCCACCCGCTCCTGCGCGCGCAACGGATTGAGATGACTGCGTCGCTCGGCGATGAACTCGTCGGTGAGCAACTGCGATGCCGGCATCGCGAGATGATCTTCGTCGCCCACGAAGCGATCGAGGTCGGCGTACGCCAGCTTCTTCGCTTCGATGAGATGATGCAAGTACGCGGGCGAATTGTGGCCCATCGCCTTCAGATCGTACGGCTCCAGAATGCGCAGCATTTCCAGCGCGGCGATTCCCTGATTGCTGGGGGGCAACTCCCACACGCGGTAGCCCTTGAACGGCACCGACATCGGCGTCACCCAATTCGGCGCGTTCTTGCGCAGATCGTCGAGTGTCACGAAGCCGTCCAGCGCCTTGATACGCGCGACCAGCCGCTTGCCGATGCTCCCGCCGTAGAAGGTGCCGATGCCACTGTCGGCGATCGTCTTCAGCGTGCGCGCGTAGTCGGGATTGCGAAACCACTCGCCAGCCTTCGGCGCGCGTCCGCCGGGTAGATACGTGGCGGCGGCCGCCGAGTCGCGCTGCAGGAACGCCACTTCATCGCCCCACTGCGCGGCGATGATCGGCGACACGGGAAAGCCATCGCGCGCGTAGCCGATGGCCGGTTGCAGCACCTGCGCCAGCGTACGCGTACCGTGCGTGCGCAGCAGCCTGTCCCACCCTGCGAGCGCGCCCGGTACCGTCACCGACATCACGCCCTGCTGCGAGCCCGCGCGGAAGCCGCGTGCCTGCAGTGTTTCGCGTGTCATGAGCGAGCCGGCGCGTCCGCTCGCGTTGAGCGCGACGAGCTTCTGCTCCTTCGCCAACCAGACGATGGCGAACATGTCGCCACCGATGCCCGTCATGTGTGGCTCCGTCACGCTCAGCACGGCCGCCGCGGCTACGGCAGCGTCGATCGCATTGCCGCCGCGACGCAGGATCTCCAGACCGGCCGACGACGCGAGCGGCTGGCTGGTGGCCACCATCCCGTTGGGCGCGTACACCGCCGAGCGACCGGCCAGCGTGGTTGGCCGCTGGGCCAACAGAGGCGACGCAACGACGGTGAGCGCCGCGAGTGCGCCGACGCGCGAGAGAGAACGACGTGGTGACATGCAGGTTCCCCAAGAGTGAAGCACAATCGAACGGACCAGACAAAGCTGTGGCGGACACCACTCGTGCGCCATCCTCGTCAGGTGATGCCGCGCTCTCCGAACCAGTAGCACAATCCATCCGGCGCAATGACATAGCAGACCGTCCAGGCCACACCGTCGCGTTGCTCGACACCGAAATCCGACGGTGCCTTGGCCAGCCCGCGCGTCGCGAATTCGTCGAACAACGCCGTCAACCCACGCACATGAAATGCACAACCGTCTTGCGTGGGATCGCCGCCGTTTTCCTCGAGCCCGATCTGCACCCTATCGCGAGCCAGGATCGCATGCGGAAGCGGCGCATCGCCACGAGACACCACGCGGAACCCCAGCACCGTTTCGTAGAACGGAAGGGCCGCGGTCAGATTCGGCACTGGCAGATGCATCGCGTCGCCGCGATACCCGAACACGTTGTCGAGCGTATGCGTCATGGTTCGTGCGTCATGAGGGGAGCGTCCGTGCCGGATAGCGTCGTCGCGTGGCCGACGCTGTCGCCGACCGGATGATATCGTGTTCGGCACGCGAAACTAGCGCGGTGCCGCGTCGGTGCTGGTCGTACGCGGCACGTCGTAGCGCAGCTCCGCCATGCCGTCCCCGAGGCGCTCCACCGACGTCAGTCGGAGCGCCTTCGCGCCGTCGACACGACGCGGCAACAGCGGCTTGCCGCGACCCAGCGTGACCGAGCCGACCTGCACGATGATCTCGTCGAGCAGTCCGGCGTCGTAGAACTGCCCCGCCAGATCGCCACCGCCAACGATCCAGAGGTTCTTTCCGGCGGCGGCCTGCGTCATCGCGGCGTGCACCGGGCGCACGTCGCCACGCACCACATGGATCTCGGCCCCGTCGATCGGTTCGATCGCTCGGCTCGTGAACACCCAGGTGGGCTGCGTGTAGGGCCACGGCGCACCGTCTCCGGTCGCCGGCTTCAGCACGTGACGCAGCATCCATTCGTAGGTCGCCGATCCCATTGCGAGCGCACCGACGTCGGCGATGAACATCGGGTAGCTCGTCAGGGTAATGTCGGCGAGCGCATCGAGCCATTCGATCGAATCGTCTTCTGTCGCCAGAAATCCGTCGAGACTCGACGCGGTGTAGTACTGGGTTTTCATCACGAGCTCATCGTGGTGGGTTGCCGTCGTATGAGAGGTATACCGGCCCGTTGCCGGGAGACCATAGATTATGCAACGATGGCATGGCCGACAGGCGTATCCGACGCCGCGTTCGACCACCCATCACTCCGGCAGCGAGGCGGCGATGGAGCAGATCAAGGTCGCGGGCGACAAACTCAAATCGACCCTCAAGCAGCTGATTCGCGAGGGCAACGTGCGTCGCATCATCGTGCGTAACGCGACCGGCCGCACGCTGATAGACATGCCGCTCACGGCAGGGCTGGCTGGCGCGTTTCTGGCGCCGTTCTGGGCGGCCGTGGCCGGTATTGTCGCGCTGACGAAGGAGTTCACGATTGTGGTCGAGCGGGACCCAGAGAATCGGGTCACGAAAGTCGAGTAGCGGCGGCGGAAACGCGCGGGTCAGAGGCAGAGGCCAGTGGACAGGCGTCAGGCGTCGGACTGGGTATAGTGTTCAGAATTCAGCATCCACAGTCCGCAGTGCCGAGCAGTTTCGTGGCACTGGCGATCCGAGTGGACATCGCGCGAACCGGCGATCCCACGGGCGCTTCGGCTCGCATGGTGCAGCTCCTCACCATCGTTCGGCACCACCAAATTCTCTGTACTGTGCACTGTATTTGCTGAATTCTGAGCACTATAAGCAGACAGACGCCAGACGCCTGTTTACTGAATAGTGAATAAAACCTGAACCGCTACCCTAGCCGCACAACCTCCCGCACGCATTCCACGAACGCGCGCGCTTGCGCCGACTGCGCCGCCCCGCGTCGCCACACTGCTACGATCTCACGCTGCAACGTGTGGTCGACCAGCGGCACGTACGCACACTGCGGCGTGTTGTGTCGCACCGCGGCCATCGCCGGCACGATCGAAATGCCGACGCCTGCGCCCACCAACTCCAGCACGGTCGCCAGCTGCGCACTACGACACACGACACTCGGCGACACCTGCCGGCTCGAGCAGAACCCGGCCACCTGCTCGCCGAGACAATGCGCGGGATCCAACGTCACGGCCGGCGCATCACGGAGCTGCGACAGGGTGATGCGCCCGGCTCGCGCGGCGGCATGCGCGGCGGGCACGGCGACCACCAGTGCGTCGCTACCAAGCAGCTCGGTATCGAGATGGTCGAACGAGTACGGCAGCGCCGCGATCACCACGTCAAGCGCGCCGTCGAGCAGTAGCCGGGCGAGCACCGCACTGTAGTCCTCGCGCAGCTCGACGCGCATGGCGGTATGACGCGCGCGCAGCCGCTGCACAGCCGCCGGCAGGACATAGGGCGCCACCGTGGGGATCGCGCCCACGCTCAGCGTGCCCGCCCCGTCCGCCCCCTCGCGCCGGATCGCGTCTTCCGTGTCACGCACCTCGTCGAGTATGCGGCGCGCCCGCGGGTAGAGCGCCTTGCCCGCGTCCGTGAGGGTGACGCCACGCCCGTGTCGGTCGAAGAGCGACACCCCCAGATGCGTCTCCAGACGCTGCAGCTGCCCCGTCAGTGACGGCTGCGATATGCCCAGCTGCCGCGCGGCACGACTGAGCGTGCCGGCATCAGCCGTTTCGAGGAACGAGCGGAGGAGTATGGCATCCATGCTGAAATATAGGCAACGCCTATACTTTGTATAGCATTCACAGCATTGCGGGCTATAGGATCAGCTCGTATTCTCAGATGAGGCAGCATGAGAGCACCTCATATCGAGCCGAGTCACGAACCGAGCGGCTCATTCAACGCAGTGTAGATCGGGGAGATCGCGATGGAAGGCATGGACGGAGAGGGCGCGGGCAAGTGCCCGGTGGCGCACGGCGCAGTGGCACCCAAGTCGACGACGACGGCACGCGGTCGATCGAACCGTGACTGGTGGCCGAATGCACTGAATGTCGGAATTCTTCGCCAGCATTCCTCGCTCTCCGATCCGCTGGGAGCCGGATTCACGTACGCCGACGCCTTCAAGACGCTGGACATCGAGGCGGTTCGCAAGGATCTCATCGCGCTCATGACCGATTCGCAGGACTGGTGGCCGGCCGACTACGGGCACTACGGACCGTTCTTCGTGCGCATGGCGTGGCACGCCGCCGGCACCTATCGCACGGCCGATGGTCGGGGCGGTGCCTCCGCCGGCACGCTGCGCTTCGCCCCGCTCAACAGCTGGCCCGACAACGGTAACCTCGACAAGGCGCGCCGCCTGTTGTGGCCCATTAAGCAGAAGTACGGCCAGAAGATTTCCTGGGCCGATCTGATGGTGCTCACGGGCAACGTCGCCATGGAATCGATGGGCTTCACGACCTTCGGCTTCGCCGGCGGCCGCGCCGACGTGTGGGAGGCCGAGGAGGACATTTATTGGGGTTCCGAAACCGAGTGGCTGGGCGACAAGCGCTACTCCGGCGACCGCGAGCTCGAACAGCCATTAGCGGCCGTGCAGATGGGGCTCATTTACGTGAATCCGCAGGGCCCGAACGGGAATCCCGACCCGATGGCATCGGCGCGCGATATCCGTGAGACGTTCGCGCGCATGGCCATGAACGACGAAGAAACCGTCGCCCTCATTGCCGGTGGCCACACGTTCGGCAAGGCGCACGGTGCCGGTCCGGAAGCGCTGGTTGGCCGAGAGCCCGAAGGCGCCAGCATCGAGGAGCAGGGCTTCGGCTGGACGAACGCGTTCGGCAGCGGCAAGGGTGAGCACACGATCACCAGCGGCGTGGAAGGCGCCTGGACGCCGAACCCGATCAAGTGGGACACCGGCTACTTCGACACACTCTTTGGCTACGAGTGGCAGCTTACCAAGAGCCCGGCCGGAGCGCATCAGTGGACGCCCACCGACCCCGCCGCGGCCACGACGGTGCCCGACGCGCACAATCCCGAGAAGCGGCATGCGCCGATGATGGCTACGACCGACATCGCGCTCCGCGTCGATCCGGCGTACCTCGAGATTTCGAAGCGTTTCCACGAGAACCCCGATCAACTGGCTGACGCCTACGCCCGCGCATGGTTCAAGCTCACGCATCGCGATATGGGTCCGCGCACGCGCTACCTCGGCGCGCTCGTCCCTGACGAAGTGCTGATCTGGCAGGATCCCATCCCGGCCGTCGATCACACGCTCGTCGACGCGCAGGACATCGCGGCGCTCAAGGCGACGATCCTCGCCGCTGGACTCTCCATCGGCCAGCTCGTCGCCACCGCATGGGCGTCCGCCTCGACGTTCCGGAACTCCGACAAGCGCGGTGGTGCCAATGGCGCGCGCATCCGACTCGCACCCGCCAAGAACTGGGACGTCAACCAGCCGGCGAAGCTCACGCGCGCCCTCGAGATCTACGAGACGATCCAGAAGGCGTTCAACGACGCACAGACGGGCGGGAAGCGGGTGTCGATCGCCGACCTGATCGTGCTCGGCGGCAACGCCGCGATCGAACAGGCCGCGAAGAATGCCGGACACCACGTCGACGTGCCGTTCATTCCCGGCCGCATGGATGCGCTGCAGGAGCAGACTGATGTCCATGCGTACGACGTGCTTGAGCCGAAGATCGACGGGTTCCGCAACTACCAGCAGCGTACCTTCACCGTGTCGGCCGAAGAACTCCTGGTCGACAAGGCGCAGTTGCTCACGCTGACCGCGCCCGAAATGACGGTGCTCGTGGGTGGCCTGCGCGTGTTGAACGCCAACCACGGCCAGTCCAAGAACGGCGTGTTCACCGATCGCGCCGAGACGCTCACCAACGACTTCTTTGTGAACCTGCTCGACATGAGCACGGCGTGGAAGCCTATGTCCGAGGCCGGCGACATCTTCGAAGGTCGTGACCGCATCACTGGTGATGTGAAGTGGACGGCCACCCGCGTGGACCTGGTCTTCGGGTCGAATTCGGAGCTGCGCGCCGTGGCCGAGGTGTATGCGCAGAACGATGCCGGCGACAAGTTCGTGCACGACTTCGTCGCTGCGTGGACGAAGGTGATGAACCTCGATCGCTTCGACTTGGACTGAGAGTACAGACCGGTGATGTGACGTCGCGCAGGAACAAAGCGACGATGTCAGTGCTTGGGGGTTCACCGCGTACGTCAGCAGTGAACCCTCAAGCGCACAAAAATGTCGACTCGTCCCACGTCTCGCCGTATCGTCCGGTCCCTCGTTTCTCTCGCCGGCGCGTTGCTCGTCGGCGCCGCGCTCGCCAATTGCAGCGACGACGACACGCCTGCAGCTCCCGCCCTTGTGAAGTTCCGGGCTACGCTGGTCGGCGGCGAGGAAAACCCGCCCGTGACCACCACGGCCACCGGAACCAGTGAGTTTACGCTCAGTCGCACGAACGACACGTTGTTCGTGAACGTGTCGGTCACTGGTCTCAACAACATG
This sequence comes from Gemmatimonas groenlandica, assembly GCF_013004105.1. NCBI lineage: Bacteria > Pseudomonadati > Gemmatimonadota > Gemmatimonadia > Gemmatimonadales > Gemmatimonadaceae > Gemmatimonas > Gemmatimonas groenlandica. Next base: position 4,158,647 of record NZ_CP053085.1, on the reverse strand, counting down.
CGTTTTGGTCATTTTCACACTGGCGCCCGCGGTACCAACGGCGCCGTGGTCGCCTTCTTGGTGGATGGACCCACCGTCGTCGGGGCGTCGAACGGTCGCGTTGGGAAGCAGTTCATCACCGCGGCCAACCTGAGCGGTACGCTTCTCGGCCAGCCGCTGACGGCCCTCATCGATCAGATGCGCGCCGGAAACATCTATGTGAACTTGCACACCGATGCGAACGCGGGCGGCGAAGTTCGTGGCCAAGTGGTGCTGGTTCCGTAACGTCTAGTGCAGGCGTGACGGGAAGGGTAACGTTGGCGGAGCGCATTGATCCAATGCGCTCCGCCTTTCCCTTTCCCCGCCCTCGATCCCAACGCACCATGTACAGCCGTCGTGAATTCATCGGCACCGGACTTGCTGCGTTGGGCGCCGTGTCTGCCTTCGATCCGCGTGTGCTCGTGCCCGCGCGCGCCGCGAAGAAGATTCTCATTCTGGGTGGCACGGGATTCGTCGGTCCGCATGATGTGCGCGAAGCACTCAAACGCGGACATCACGTCACGATCTTCAATCGTGGCAAGAGCGCTCCGGGCATGTTCGGGAAGGATGTCGAAGAGCTCGCCGGTGATCGCGCCAACGACCTCAGTGCGCTGAAGGGTCGGAAGTGGGATGCCGTCATCGACGAATCGGCCTCGCTCGCGAGCGCGCCCGAGTGGGTGAAACTCTCGGCCGAGTTGCTGCGCGACAATGTCGATCAGTATCTGTTCATCTCGACGCGCTCCGTCTATCAAGACCTGAGCCGCGTGCCGATGTCGATCGAGGCACCGGTGCTCACGCTCGAGAACTCGCCGATCGAAGCGGGCAAGCCGCTCCCCTACGGCCATGCCAAGGCGTACGCCGAGAAGGCGGCGCATGCCGCTATGCCTGGTCGCGTCACGGTCGTACGTCCGGGGTTGATCGTCGGTCCTGAAGACGACACCGACCGCTTCACGAACTGGCCGGTGCGCATCGCGCGCGGCGGTGAGGTGCTCGTGCCGGGTGATGGCACCGATCACGTCCAGATCATCGATGCGCGTGACCTCGTGAAGTTCTGCATCACGCTGGTCGAGAACCGCACCTATGGCGTGTTCAACGGCGTGGGCCCGCAGATGGGGATGCCGTTCAAGGAGTTCGTGTCGCGCATTCAGAAGGGCGTCGGCAGCAATCCCACGTACACGTGGGTGGATGCCGACTTCCTGCGTGCGAGCGGTGCGAATCCTTATGGCAAAGAGCTGCCGGTGTTTCAGGTGATGCGCGGTCGTACCGCGGGTTTCGCGCGCATCGACATCACGCCGGAGATCAAAGCGGGTCTGACGGTACGCCCGATGGAAGACACGGCGCGCGACACGCTCGCGTGGTGGAAGACATTGCCGGCCGAGCGTCAGGCCGCGATCAAGACCGGCTTTACGCCGGAACGCGAAGCGGCATTGCTGGCACTCTGGAAGGCTCGCACGCCGAAGTGAGCGAAGACCTCACGCCGACCGTGCTGCGTCTCGACGAATTCGACGCGGGGCCGGAGTCGATGACACGACGGTGGTCGGTATTTTCCGATCGGGTCATGGGAGGCGTGAGTCACGTGCGCGGCGTGATGACCACCGCGTATGGCCGGTATGCGTTGCACCTCACCGGCGACGTGTCGCTCGAGCAGAACGGCGGGTTTCTGCAGGCCGCCTGCTCGCTGGGCAACCCGCCGGGAAGCGGTGTGGATGCGCGCGGCTTCCGCGGCGTTGTGCTCAGTGTGTGTGGAGCGCCGGGTTCGTACTTCGTGCATCTGCGCACCGCCGATACGCGCGCTCCGTGGCAGTACTACGGCGCGCCGCTGCTGGTGTCACACGACTGGATGCAGGTCATGCTGAGCTGGGATGCGTTCACGCCGGTGTCGCTCGCCACACCGCTGGATGTCAGCTGCATCGTGCGCATCGGCATCGTGGCGGCGAAGACAGCGTTTCATGCGGATGTGGCGCTGTCGGCGCTAGGGCTATCGGCTGGTGACTGAGCTCAGCGCGTGATGCGCTCAGCATTCCTTCCCGTCGCGCACACCGGCGATGCTCACGAAGAGCGAGTCACCCCGCTGCACGCCACCGGCCCGTGTCATCGGCACCGCCACCTGCACACCACACCGTGACGGCGCGCTCGATGGATTGCGCCCGCCGGCACTGACGCCGAGGGTGTACGACGTCGCCGACTCGATCGGACCGAAGGTGAGCTGTGCCTTCGCGGCGGTGTCGGCATTGGCGCCGAGCATGACCACGGTGATCGGCAACGTCGCACCGGTGTCGAGCGGCATCACACCCGACACGAGAAACGGGTGATAGGGCGCCAGCTCGATACCACGCAGGCTCCGTAACTGCTCGCCGGAGCCCACATCGACACGGAGCGGCTCCGCGCTGGCAAACGCCGAGTCCTGCGCGTAGTACGACACCTTGAGCGTCGATTCCGGCGTTGTCGGCTTGGCGCAAGCGATGCACGCGAGGGTAGAGAGAACGATCAGACCGCGAGCTGTCACACGCCGTTCGAAGAGCATCGCTACGCTACCGTTGGAGATAAAACTGGAAAGGTGCCGACGAGATACGCACGCTCATCTTTCGCCCATTCACAAGCGCCGGTTGGAACGTAGCCCGCGTCAGGAATTCGCACACGGACTTACCGAACTCCACATGGGACTCCGACAGGATCTCGGCGCTGGCTGGCATCACGCGGCCCGTGGTATCCACGACGAATGTCGCCGTCACCTTGCCGGGGCTGAACTTGTGAAGCTCCTGCGGAAAGGCGGGTCCGGACTTGCTCGTATGCGTCAGAATGCTGCTCTTCGCGTCGACCGTCGTGTCCGCGTAGATCATGGTCCAACCGCGACACGGCCGCTCCGCACCGTTTACCGGGATGCCCGCGACGGCCAGCATAAATGCAACGGTCTGAATCATTGGTATTCCCCCAAGAGTGATTCGTCCAAGCTAGCGCACGCGCGTCAAACCAGCACGCGCGGCACTGACCGCGCCCTGCACGGCCCCATCGCCGCCGCCCCACTGCGCCACCACGCGCGCGTACCACTTCTGTGCGCTGGCGCGATCCCCCAGCCGTTCGGCGATCTCCGCGCGTAGCAGCATCAGCGGCGCGGCGTTGAGCGCTGACATCGCCGTGGGGATCGCGCGATCCAGCAGCCGCGCCGCATCGGCATCACGTTTGGCCTGCACGAGCAGCCGGCTCGTGGTCGTGGCGGCACATGGCGCACTGCTACACATCGCCATCGGCAAGGCGAGGAAGCCGCGCAGCGCGGCCGCCGTGTCACCACGGGCGAGTGCCAGATACGATCGCGCAACATCGCCGTAGTGCGCGATGCGGTCCTGTCCACGTGCCCGTGCTGCCGCATCCACGCTATCGAAGGCACTCACCAGCAACTGTATCGACGCGGTGTCACGCGCGCCGGCATATAGCGCAAACATCGATCCCAGCGTCGCGGGCTGACGTGCGAGGAGTGGCCGCGCCTCACTCAGGAGATCCGCCGACGGCAGCTGTCCCATCTGCGCCAGCAGCGCCCGGTCGCTGAAGGTGAGCAGCTGTGGAGTCGCGATCGACTTGCCGCGCTGCGCCTGCGCGAACAGCAGGCGCTGGGCGAACGCCGCCGAGTCAGGAAGGGTCGGGTTCGCCGCCAGTCGTGCCGATTGGTGCGCGGTGATGGCCAGCGACAAGGCGCTCGCCTCCGGCGACGTCCCCAGATCCTGCAGACTCTTCGCGACATACGCCAACGGCAGCGAATCGATCTTCGCCTTGGCCAAGGCGCTTAACGACGGCGCCGAGTCGAGCAGACTAGCCTGCAGCGAATAGTAGGGCGCCGTGGTGGGTGGCGACAAACGTTGCAGCCCGCGGGCATACGTGGCTGCCTCGCGAAAGCGGGCCATCCGCAGCGCCATGCCGTAGGCGTGCACGTACGGGACCAGCAGCATCGAGTCGAGTTCGATCGCCCGCGCAAAGTCACGGAGTATCGCGGTATCCGAAACGCCGGCCAGCTCCCCGAAGTGATAACCGGCATCGCCTAGCTCGAGCCACAGCTCGGCGTCACCAGGATACCGACCGGTGGACTCGCGAAGGGCCGTGAGCAACGCCGTGACGGCGGGAATGTCAGCGATCGCTTCATTCACCGCTGGTGTGCGCCGGACAACGGCCAGTCGAAGCGCGTCACCGTGCAGCAGCAGGCTGTCGCGCGGACTGCCGCCGCGGAACAGGCGAATGGCGCGGTCGAGCGCCGCCTGCGCTTCCGGCGCGGCTTCGCGCCCTGTCCGAATGTAGACCGACGCCACACCGCGCCAGCCCAGCGCGAACGTCGAGTCGGTCGCCACGGCCGCTTCGTATGACAGCTGCGACGAGTCCACGACGCCGCGTCGATAGAACTGCTGTCCCTGCAGATACAGTTTGAGTGCCGCCAGCGACGACGTGCCCATCGACGAAATGCGCGCGCCCTTGGCCAGCGACCCGCTGCCCCCCATGGCGCGCAACAGCCGCAGAGCGAGCGAGTCGGCCAGCGCATCGATGCGCAGCGTTGACCCACTCACGTCGACCTCCTGCCGTACCGCGCTGTCCGCCACATTCACCAGCGCCGCACGCAAACGCACCGAGTCCTTGCCCAAGGGGCTGATGTCGCCGAAGAGCACCAGGCCGGCGCCAAGGGATGTGCCGAGCGCGGTGGCCGTCGTGACGTCAGCGCGCTCGGGGGATTGCGCAATGCTCATTGAGGGCGACACCGAGCGCAGTGCGCCGGCGCCATCGAGACTGCGCGCCAGAATGTCCACGAGTCCTTCACGCCACACATTCAGCGACGCGTCGCGCACGGCAAATGGCATCACCGCCACCAACGAGGCATCGGGGCCTGCAGCCTTCGCTGGCCCGCGCGTGGCAAACCACGCGACTGCGGCCACTGCAGCAAGCGCGACACCGCCGATCACGAATCCGCGCGTGCCCCGACGCGGTGCGGCGTTGGTCGCACTCGTCACGGGGCTCGCGGCCGTCGCGCCTGCCGCGAACTGCCCCGTCGTGCCGGTGCGCGACGCCGACGCCGCATCGGCCAACTGCTCGATCACATCCGCTGCCTGGCGCGGGCGATCGGCCGGATCCTTCTCCAGACATTGCATCAAGAGTCGGGCAAGCGGCTCGGGCACATCAGCGCGCCGCGTCGCCACCGGCACCGGTGCTTCCGACAGGTGGGCAATCAGCTGCGCGTGTGCCGGTCGATCGCCGAACGGCGTTGATCCGGTCAGAAGCTCATACGCCATCGCACCGAACGCGTAGAGGTCGGCGCGATGATCGGTATCGGGGTCGCCGGCGCCCTGCTCCGGCGCCATGTACGCCGGACTGCCCAGGGACGTGCCCATGCGGGTCAGCTGGCTGGTGCTCTGGCTGTCGCTCGATGTCGTGCGGGCCGAGCTCATCGCCTTGGCGATGCCGAAGTCGGTCACCAGAGCCGCCCCACCGGAGAGCATCACATTGTCCGACTTGATGTCGCGGTGCACCACACCGCGGCCGTGCGCGTAGGCCAGCGCGCGCGCGACATCGTTGAGCACCAGCAGGACCTCCGCGATCGGCATCATGCGGCCGCCGCCAACCCGATCGCGCAGCGAGGCGCCCTCCACGAAGGGCATCAGGTAGAAAGGCAGCCCCTCGCTGGTCACCCCGGCCGACAGCACGGGAACGATGTTCGCGTGCTGCAGTGCGGCAGCCAGCGCGATCTCGCGCCCGAACCGTTCCACCGACAGCTCCTGCGCGAGCTCCGGTGACAGCATCTTGACCACCACCTCGCGCTCGAGCGTGGTATCGCGGGCGATGAAGACGCGGCTCATGCCTCCGCCGCCGAGTTCACGCCCGAGAAGGAAGGCGGTGCCGAGCGCAGCCTGCAAACTTTCGCGAAGCGTGTCGATCATGATCGCACGAAGGCGTCTCGGTAGTCCTTCGCGTAGGCAGTCATCGTCCGCGCTGAACGACCAGTGATGAGTGGGACGGCATCAGTCACGCGCTCCGCTTCGCCGCGCTTGAAGTAGTCGAGCGTGAGCAGAATAAAGTCAGCGTACGGTTCGGGAAGTCCGGCACCTATCAATCCGGCGCGCATGTCATCCCGGCTGATCTCTTGGTAGCGAATGGCACGACATGACTCGACGCTAAGTAGCTGCGCGACAGTATCGTAGTCGAGCGCTTCGCCACCCGTGAGATCGAAGGCGCGATTGTCGAACGTGTTGTGCTGCAGCAGTGCGGCAGCCACCGATGCTATGTCGCGCGCATCGATAAAACTTCCTTTCGCGGTGCCAGCGGGCAGCATGATCGCGTCGGCGTGAGCGATACCGTGCAGCCAATAGCTACTCAGGTTCTGCATGAATGAATTCGGGCGGATCACATTCCACGCGATGCCGGACGCTTCCACCTCGCGCTCCACCGTGCGCATCGGCACAGAAAGCCCGCTGTCGACACCGATAGCCGTCATGAGTACCAGCTTCTGCACACCATGTTCGCGGGCCTGCTCGACGACCGGGCTAAGTAGTTCATCGACATTCACGTGTCCCGTCGGCGACAGCAGGAAAGCGGCATCGACGCCGTGCATGGCATTCGCGATACCGTCACCGGACAGCAAATTGACGTGCACCGCACCGGCGTCAGAGCTGCGACTCGTGGCCCGTCGAACAGTGTGACCAACCTGTTCGAGCAACCGCGAGAGTTCGCTGCCGACGGAGCCGTTCGCACCGAGGACGAGGATGGTTTTCATTGGCGGAGAGGAGGCATGAGGAAGGAAGCAGGTCAATAGTAAGCTCCTACACAGACACATGGGTCATGTTCGATGCCCACCCCGGCCTTGATTGGCCACGCCGGACCGGTGACGCGACCGGATTCACCACCGCCTGAGGGTATGCGCAGGCCTACATGCTCGTGGTTGCCGCTGGATTGATGCTGCTCGCACTCGAAGTGGCGACGGGGTTCGACATGGGTCGCCTGTTCCGACGGTCGGCGACGGTCGCGCGAATCCTGCTGTGCGGGGCCACGCTACAGGAATCACGAAGTGTGGATCGCGCGGCGCAACCGGGAGCGATTCGCCAGTACCGGGAAGATCGACGTGCAATACCTCGCATCACGCTCGCCTTCCGTCCAAGCACGACTGCTGGCGATCAGCAGGAAGGCGACTGCGCGGCGCTGGGTACGCCTACGCGCGTCAGGAGATCACGAAACCGCTTCGCACCGCGCAGCGGATCCAGGGCGTACTTGACGCCGGCGAAAATGAGATACGGATTGCGCTGGCGGTACGCGCCGTAGAGGCAGTCGAGCGCCGGCTCAATCTCACCCATCGCGGCGAGTATTTCGGCGCTGTTATACAGCGCAGCCGCACAGTCGCTTCCGCGTCCGTCGAGTTCGGCGAGTATCCGGCGCGCGCCCGCATGGTCGCCCGCGCGCGCCAGAGCACGCCCAAGCTGCGACAGGAACATCGAGCTGCGTCCAGTCGTCGACACCGCGTGTTCAAAGGCTGTGATCGCACCTGGCAAGTCACCCATCCCTTCGCGCGCCATGCCGCGTATCCATTGCGCCTGCACCAGGGTGGGATGCGCCTCGATGACCGACTCCGCCTCCTGCTGCGCACGCTCGAATCGCCGGCCGAATATGCAGCACAGGGCATAGTACACACTATGCCCAGGATTCTCCGGCGTTTGGTCACGCGCGCGGTCAAGCAGTGCCAGCGCCTCGTCGGTGCGATTCGCGGCGGCCAGGAAATACAGCGCATACGAATGCCGGGTCACCGTCGACGCGGGATCGACGGCGATGGCCTTCTGATAGAGCGACTCGGCCGCCTGCCAATCGTAGTCGTAACAGACGGTGACGTGGGCGAGCACCGCGTGCGCTTCGCCCAATTGCGGATCGAGTCGGCTGGCGCGCGCGGCATGCGCCTTCGCGCGCGCCCACACATCGCTTCCCGGATAGTCCACGTAGACGGCCGCCTGGCACAGCGCAAATCCGAGTCCCGCGTGCGCTTCGGCATAGTCCGGGCTCAGTCGAATGGCGTGCTCGAAGCCATCAATCGCCTTCATGATCGTGAGGGGCGAACGTTGACCGGCGAACGCACGCGCCTTGAGGTGCCACCGCCGGGCCTCGGGGGAGACGCTGCGCGCACGCGCCATCGTACTCGCGACTGGCGCGACGTACGCTGGTGGGGCGGTTGCGTCGTTCAGAGCGCGTCCGGCGTCTTCCGTCTCGGGCGATAAGGCGATCTCGAGTGTCTCGCGAAACCGCACTTCGGCCTCGTCATACAGCGCCGCCGCACCACGGCGATCACCGGTTTCGTTCAGCAGCGTGATGCCGGCGCGAAGCAACTCTTCGTCGTACGGCGACCGCTCCACCGCGAAACGCACCAACGCAGCGGCACCGTCCGCGTCGCCATGAAGGCTGCTCGCTCGCGCCAGCGCCATCGCGCCGCGCATCGCTTGGCGATGCAGGCGGTCACGCTCGATCGAGAGCCACGCCGTGACGTCGGATCCTTCGTACAGAGTGAAGCCCGGCAGAAGCGGTCCGCGATACAGCGCGAGGGCTTCGCGTACGCGCCCCTGCCCGAGCAGCAAAGCAAACGTGATCGCGTCGACGTGTACGCGCTCGGCAGACAGTCCGATGCGCTCCTGTCCAATCACCACCAACGCATCGGCCGGTAGATAGCGCTTCAGCAGGAAGAGACTCTGCCGCAGCGCATTGCGTGCGCGTGTGGTGTCCGACTCTGGCCAGAAGAGGGCGAGAGCTTCATCGCGACTTCGGAGATCACCGCCGGCGAGTGCCAGAAACGCGAGCAGCGAGAACGCTTTAGGCTTGCCGAGCAGTTCCGTGGCCAGCGGCGCGCCCAGACCGTCGAATCGCGGCATGCCAAACAGGCCAAGCGAGAGCGGTTGCGCTGTGTCGTCGTCCTGGCCCCTGAACAAGCTCACGGCGGGTTGGTTCGAATGGTTCAGGGGCATGCATGGGACGAAGCGCCGGTCGAAGCGAGCTAACGATCAACTAACGCGAGCAATCTAAGATGGCGCAAGGAACTCGCCCACACTTCTCATCCCTGTTACGGAGGAGCACATGCCGCACCACACGACTCGTTTCCTCACGCGATGCATCGTTGCCGTCGTCGGTCTGCTTTCGTCCGGTTGCCGCGACGCGACACCAACCATGTTGGAGCCGGAAGCCTCGCGCACCGCGAGCACGCCGGCGAACTGTGACCAGGTGCGGGTGGAAACCACTGCCACACTCGGCACGATCGAATACGCGCCGGGCCAATTCACCGTCGGCGCGCTTCCCTTCCCGGCGACCGTCGGCGGAGTCAGCGGCGTACTCGGGTCGATCGTGACCGGACTTGATCCGTCTGGCAAGACAGCTCAAGGCGCCCAGCATCTCACCCTCATCCACTTCTTCGCCTCAGAGCAAGGCGGATTTACCACGATGGACCGTGCGGTGTGCGCTCCCGCCGGGAAGGACGCCGGGACCTGCCGCGTGAACGATGTGCTGACGGTCGTAAGCGGTACCGGTGTATTTGCTGGCGCCAAGGGATCGTTCCGCAATCACGGTATCATCGACTTCAACACCAACTCACTTTCCGTCTCGCTTCAGGGCCGCATCTGCCACCCGTCTCTGTAATGGCAATAAATGCACTTTGTTGCACGAAGTACTTGACATAATGAACTACTTGTCCGATGCTCTAGTCCATGGGAACGAGCATCGGTGATCAAAAACCACGGCCCAGTGGAGCGGTGCACCGCTCCACTCGCCTCTGGGCGCCTGCTGCGGCAGTTGCTGCGCTCGGGGCGTGGGTGCTTTTTGACGCGCGGCCCGGCCTCAACTGGGCAATCTGGACCGGCGCGGCCGCCGCGGGACTGGTCGCGCTGCACAGCCACATCCGCGCCAAATGGAGCGCGAATTCCGTACTGCTGCTCGGCATCGCCGCCACACTGATTGCCGGCGCGGCGGCCGTCACGGCCAGCAACGTACTGCACGCCGTGATCGTGGCGAGTGTGCTCGTGCTGCTGGCCATGCAGATGCTGCTGTCCGTCGATCCGTCGCGGTCGCGAGTCACCGCGCGCTTCGCGATCACGGCGCCCCCGGTGGCGCTGTTCAACGCGGTACCATGCGCCCTTCGATGCGCAGCCGAGGCCACGGAACAGATCCGCTCCACGCGAGCGCGCGCGTGGATACGCGGTCTCGCGTTGACCATTCCGGTCTCGATCGTGTTCGCGCTGCTCCTGGCCGAGGCCGATCCGACCTTGGCGCAGTGGCGCGATGTGATCGACGCGGTCGTCTCGAACTGGGCATTCCTCCCGCGCATCGTCTTCTTCGCGGCCTTATTGGGGCTCGTGGTCGGCGCGTATGGCTACGCGTTGACCACCCCGGCCAACGCCTCGTCGACAGAGCCGCGCGAGCCCGTGCGTTGGCTCGGCGCGACCGAGCGTGTCATGCTGCTCGCTGCTGTGACCGCGTTGCTCTGGCTCTTCCTCGCACTACAACTCGGCTATCTGTTCGGATCGCTGCCGCGCCTGCAGGCATCTACTATGACATTCGCCGAATATGCGCGGCGCGGATTCGGTGAGCTCACGATCGTCGCGTCAGCCAGCGCCGTGCTCATTCTGCTCTCCGAGCAGTACGGACAGCGCGACCGCAACGCACGATTGGCCCGTGGGCTTGCGCTCTCACTCATCGTCGCCGACGTGTTGGTGCTCGGTTCGGCGTTTCACCGCGTGCTGCTCTACGAAGTCGCGTATGGATTCACCACCGCAAGGCTGTACGCGCAGGTTTATATGCTGGTGGTCGCTACCGCGCTCGCCCTGCTGGCGCTCGAGGTGGTGCGCGGTCTCGATACCGGTCGGCTGTTCCGGCGCGCCGCGATTGTCGCGGTGGCGTTGTTCGTCGGATTGCTCTACTGGAACCACGAGTCGTGGATCGCACACCGCAACATCGAGCGATTCGCCAGCACGGGGAAGCTCGATGTGGCCTACCTCACGGGCGAACTCTCAGCCGATGCTATTCCAGCCATCGTCGATGCGCTCACGTTGCTGCCGGAGCCGACGCGCACCGAGCTTCGGAACGCCATGCAGCAGCGCTACGCCACGCACCCGTTGCCGGCTACGGAGCGATGGTTCGAATGGAATCTGTCTCGGATCCGAGCGAAGGCCGCGTTCTAGCGTTTCACTGCCGGATCCTCCGTCCACCACCACTGCGGCGGCAGCGCCTTCGCGCGCGGCCACACTTCATCGAGCGTGTTCCCGTCGTACAACCGGCCGTTCTTCATCACGAAACGCACCGAGTTCGTGTTCTTGATGTCGGTGAGCGGATTACGATCGAGCACCTGCAGGTCGGCTAGCTTCCCGACTTCGAGCGAGCCGAGATCCTTGCCGAGCCCGATGGCTTCAGCTCCATGTAGCGTGCCGGCGCGCAGCGTCTCGAACTCACTCAGGCCGCCGGACTGCATCATCCACAGCTCCCAGTGCACACCGAGTCCCTGCAGTTCGCCATGTGAGCCCAGACCCACGCGGCCACCCGCCTTCACCATCTTGTTCAGCTGCTCGGCGAGCCCCTTGAAGATGTACTGGTCGTCGCGGTTGTACGGCAGCGACTTCCACGCGTCGAGTTCATCGTGCGGGGTGAAGCGACGCAGCTTCGTGTCGTCGTCCACGTTGTAGTGCGTGAGCCAGTAGTTGAGACCAATGGGCCCACCGTATCCCACCACCAGCGTCGGCGTATAGGTGATCCCACTTTCGGCCTGCAACTGCACGACATCTTTGAATAGCGGGAAGATCGGCATCGCATGCTCGAGCCCAGGATAGCCGTCCTGCATGAGCGTGAGGTTCATCGTGAGGTTGGAGCCACCCTCGGTGGTGGCCGTGAGCCCCAGCTCCTTCGCTGCCATGATCACCCACTGCCGTACCTTGCGGTCGCCGGCGAGATACTGCTTGATCGTCTTCGTGTTGTAGTGATCGGCGTAGCGGCGCAACACATCCCGCGCTTCGTCCAGGCTCTTGATATTATCGGCGGCGAAGATGCCGGGGCCCGTGGAGTACAAGCGCGGCCCGATCAGGGCGCCCGTTTCCATCAAATCGGAGTACGTGAGAATGTCGGTCGCCGACGTCTGCGGATCGCGTTGCGTGGTCACTCCGTACGCAAGGTTCGCCAGCAGTTGCGTGACCTGATCGCGATGCACGCCCCAGCCAAACCAGTTGTGCGCGTGGATATCGACGTATCCCGGGAGAATCGTTTTCCCGGCCATGTCGATCTCACGAGCACCACTGGGAATCATCACTGACCCGCTGGCACCAACGGCAGTGATGCGATTGTCGGTCACCACGACATCGCCGCGCTCGACCACGTCGGCGCCCTTCATCGTGATCAATCGCGCATTCCGCAGCACCACCACACCGCGCGGCTTGTCCTTGGCCGCGGTGATCGTCACGTCGAACCGTCGCGCCTCGTAGGCTCGCGGTGGCGTACGCGTGCTATCGCGCGGCGCGACTGGCGCTGGCGCACCGGCTGTTCCTGGCGGCGCCGTCGCGATCGAATCGGCGCGCGACACGGAATCACGAATCGCCACCTCGGCGGTGCGCACATCGTACCGGAACCAGCTGCGTCCGATCGAATAGAACGCCGACGCACCGTCGGATCCCCATCCGATGAACTCACCGCCCACGCGCGTGAGTCGCGCCGTGGGGACTGAGCTCGCCGACACGGCCACGGCCGGAGCCTGACCAACCACCGGTGGCACGGTGATTATGAAGACGTTGTTGTTGGCCAGCACCAGCGCGCGGCTACCATCGGGTGAGAGCACAACTTCGTCGGGAGTCGGCGGCGGCGGTGGCGGCGTGGCGCCGGGCGGCAGCACCTGCGCCGGCGGCGGCGGGCCCGCGACGCGCACCACCACCTTGCGATCGGTGCCGTCAAAACGCATGGAGATCAAGCCTTCACTGCCCGCCCACACATACAAGCGCGTGCTGTCGGGTCCGACGTGCGGCACGTTGCGCCCCTGCTGTGACTGACCGCTGCCGGTCCACGCGATGCGCGTGACCTCGCCACCTGCGGCCGGCAGCGTGATGTACTCCAACTCGCCGTTGGCGATGTTGCCGAAATCTTCGAATTGCCGCAGACGGCTGAAGCGCGACCCGCGCACCGCCATGATGCGAGATCCGTCCTTCGTGTACGCGATCTTGTCGTAGAACGCTGCCGCGCGCGTGAGTCGCTCGGCCGGTGCGCTGCCATCAGCGCGCACCCGATAGATGTGCCCACCCACCGTGTCGCTCCACGTGACGTAGGCGAGGTAGCGACCATCCGGCGACCACACCGGTGCATGCTCCACCGTAGCGCCGGTTGTCAGGCGTCGCGGATTGCGGATCTGCGCTGTCGAATCGATGTCACCGGCATACAGGCGGTCGAGCGCGGTGAAGGCGAGCGTGCGACCGTTAGGCGACGGACGCGCACCGCGGATCTGCGTGACGACGAGCGACGAATCGTTCACGGGATATTCGAACTTCGCCAGCGCGCCCATCTGCTGATCCACCTGCGCCGTGAACGGCACCGGCGTCACCGCGCCCGTCGGTACCTCCACGCGCCAGATCTTTCCGTTGTAGCTGGTGATCAGCGCCTTCGAGTCGGGCGTGAAGGCCGACGCCGGATACAAGTCGCGATCGTTACCGCCACCGCCCTGCGAGTTGTCGCGCTGCACGTCCATCACCAGCCATCGTTCGGCGCCGGTGCTCAGATCGCGCAGCTTGAGCGCTCCACGCGCGTCGTAGCGCGTCGCGTACACCAGCCACTTACCATCGGGACTCGCCACCGGACGAAAGGCGCCTTCCACCTCGTTGGTGCGTACCAACGTGCGCCCGGTGCTGCGCTCGAACTGTGCCACCTGATACTGCCCCACCCGCCGCGCATTGCTGCGCGCTTCGAGTTCCTCGGCCTCTTCGCGCGCCGAGGTCGCGTGATCGTCGTGTAAGCCCGATGCCAGCACCGCTGGTACGCTGCCGCTCACATTCACCCACAGATAGCGCGCGTCGCCCGACGGCGCGGCCGCCAAGTGCGACGGCACGGCGCCAGTGGGTGCGGCGGCGCCCTCGGCGCGAAGGCCGGTCAGCTGGACACCCGAGCCACCGCTCGTGTTGTACATCCACAACTGGCCCACGCGCGTGGCAATGATGTACTGCCCATCGGCCGACCAGATCGGCGACGCGAAATTGATCCGCTCGCTGCGCGTGATCAGGCGCGGCTTCGTACCATCCGCGTTGGCGATCCAGACATTCTTCGACCCGTTCCGGTCGCTCACGAACACCAGTTGCTTGCCGTCGGGCGAGAAGCGCGGTTGTTGATCCCAGCCGGTGCCGCTGGTAATGCGGGTCGCTGTTCCACCGGCAATCGGCAGGGTGTACAGATCGCCCAGAATGTCGAAGGCGAGGGTCTTGCCGTCGGGCGAGACGTCGAGCGAGATCCACGACGCTTCGTCGGTCGTGAACCGGAGTGTGCGCGGCGTGGCCAGCGGAAGCCCACTGCTTCGCGCGACGGCGCGGACCGCACTGTCATTCTGCGCGGGCGTCTGTGCGCCAGCCGGCGCGGCGACGACCATAGCGATCGCCAGGGAGGAACCGATCAGGCGCTGCAGCGTCATGCACTGGTCTCCGATACCACGGTGAAGTCGCGGGCCCTCCCGAGGCGACGGACCCATGCGCGAAGCTATCGGCAATCCCCCATATTCGACAGCATGCGCTTTTTCCCGTTGCTTCTGGTCGGCCTGTGCGCACTCGTACGGGCCACAGCCCTCGCCGCCCAACCGTCGGGACCACCGTCGGTCATTCCGCATAGCGTGTGGCAGGCCAAGCCCCCGCTCGGTATTTCCGCCGATGCCGCGCGCCGAAACAAGAAGGCCGGTGACTCGCTCTCGTTTCGTGAGCTCACGGTCACCGTCCTGCAAACCCTGGTCGACTCGAGTGGCGCGAAGCCCGTCGACGTAGCGCGCGTGAAGCTTGCCACCACCGCAGCCGGTAAGGGCGTGAGCGAGGAACGCCTCGTGCGCGAGGGGGCCGCGTTCAACTGGCGCACGTTTCACATTGCCGTCGTGGCCGTATACGGTCCCGGTGAACTCGGCGCGGGCTTGGTGGCGCTCGAGGTGGCGACGCTCGCGTCGCTGCCCGCCAGCATCGCCAACGCCGTCGTGGCCGGTGGCGCCGATATGCGACTACGCATTCCGCACATCATCACGCACGTCACGCTGCATCACACCGGCGACAGCAAGCCGCTCACGCGCGCCGATGATCCGGCCCAGCGACTGCGCAACCTGCAGTCATGGGGTGCCAGCGATCGCAACTGGTGGGATGTGCCCTATCACTTTTTGCTCGACCTCGACGGACGCGCGTTCGAGGGACGAGACTGGCACTTCCAGGGCGAGACCAACACCACCTACGATCCCGGCGGACACTTTCTCATCAGCATGATCGGCAACTACGACGTGCAAGAGCCGAGTGTCGGGCAGTTGGACGCGATCGCCGATCTGATGGCGTGGGCGCTGAAGGCCAACAACCTGCCTATCGATCGTATCGGTGGACACTACAACTACGCCGAAACGGGCTGCCCGGGAAAGTATCTGCGACGGTATCTCGAGGACGGCACGCTGCGCCGCATGGTGCAGCAGCGACTCAACGCGCGATGAGCTGACCGATCGGCCTCCGCCAGCCGCCCGAGGGCCACAGCCCAACAAGGTGCCGACATCTTAACGTGCGGTTCCGCCCCGGTGGCCGTACCATTTTGTGTGGTTGGTTCGGAGCGTATGCGCCTCCGTCCGGCCCCCTCGAGTCTCCGTTGTGCTCGCTGTGCCACCACAACCAGAGGATCTGCTCATGACGCCGTTCACGCCATCGCCGCTCTCCCGCCGCCAGTGGCTCAAGTCGTCGGGGCTCGTGGCCGGCGGGGCCATGGCCACCGGATCCCTGACGCCCTCGCTGCTTCCGGCACTCGAAAGCGATGCCGTGCACGTGATCGATGGGCAGACGACGGCGGCCGGATTCGCGGCGCACGAGCAGATGGTGGCCGCCGCGCGTCGCGCTGACGGGCCCATCCGTCTCGCCTCTAACGAGAACCCGTACGGCATGGCGCCGAGCGCCCGCAAGGCGATCGAGGACGGCTGGAAGCAGCACGCCTGGTACGGCGCACCGTCACTGCCGAATCTGAAGAAGGTCTACGCCGATTCCGTGGGCGTACCGGTCGATCACATCATGATCGTCGCCGGCTCGAGCGAGCTGCTGAGCATCGTCTGCCTGGCCTACGGCATGAAAGGCGACGTACTCACCGCGTGGCCCACCTACGAAGGACTGCCGCGCTACGCCGAGTCGCTCGGCATCAGGGTGCACAAGGTACCGTTGGCGGCGGATCTCACGCACGACCTCGACACCATGGACCGCCGTCTCACGCAGGCGGTCGATCTCACGTTCGTGTGCAACCCGAACAATCCCACGGCCAACGTCACCGACAACGCAAAGTTGCGCAGCTTCGTGAGCAATGCGTCGCGCCGTTCGATGGTGCTGGTCGACGAAGCGTATCATGATTTCGTGACCGACCCCTCGTACTCGTCGCTCGTGGACATGGTGAAGAAGGGCGAGAACGTGATCATCTCGCGCACCGGGTCCAAGATCCACGGCCTTGCCGGACTGCGCACCGCGTTCGTGATCGCGCGCCCCGATATCATTGCGCGCCTGCAGCCACTCAGCACGAGCGCGCCCGGCGTGTTCGGTGCCCTCGGCGCGGCGGCGTCGCTGCAGGACACCGCATTTCAGGCGATGTGCAAGCAGCGCAACGTGGAAGGTCGCGAAATCATGAAGACGGCCATCGCCAAGATGGGACGCAAGATGACCGACTCGCAGACCAACTTCGTCTTCTTCCACGCCGGCATGCCGGTGGAACAGGTACAAAAGGCGATGCTCGCGAAGGGCTTCATGATCGGCCGCGCCTTTCCGCCGTACACCGACTGGGCGCGTATCTCGATCGGCACGCCCGACGAAATGCGGGCGGTGGCCGCCGCACTCCCTGAGATCATCGGCGGTGCACCGAAGTCACTGGGATCGTCGGAGCGCTAAGCGTCGAGCTAACTCAGGCACTCACCTTCGCGTTCGCCGGAGCGGGGACGTCGCCATACCGCCGTTCCCGCTTGGCGTAGTCGGCAAAGACGCCATCGAGATCGGCGGTCGAGAGATCGGGAAAGTTCACGTCGAGAAACGCCAGTTCGGCGTACGCGCTCTCCCACAGCAGGAAGTCCGACAAGCGGCGTTCGCCGCCGGTGCGCAGCACGAGATCGACCGGCGGCAGGATGTTCGGGCTCGACAGCGCATCGCCTCGCCCTTCGGCCATGGCGAACGCTTCGTGAATCGCCGCGCGACTCGAGTAGTCCACCGCCACACGCAAGTGCATGCGACGTCCATCGGCCGTGCGCGCTTCGGCGGCCGCAATGGCGTCGCACAGCGCGCGCGGCAAGCGGTCACGTCGGCCGATCACCGACAGGCGGATGCCATGCTTGAGCAGCTTGGCCAACTGACGTTCGAGATGCGATGCGAACAGATCGAACAGAAATCCCACTTCGTCCGCCGGACGCTTCCAGTTGTCGCTGGAGAACGCGTACAGCGTGAGTTGCTCCACGCCACGCTGCGCGCAGTACGACACGACTTCGCGCGCGGTGTGTGCGCCACGCACATGTCCCATCCAGCGCGGGCGTCCTTTGCCGGTGGCCCACCGGCCGTTGCCGTCCATGATCAACGCCAGATGTTGCGGTACACGCGTCACGCGCCCCCCACGCGCTTGATCAGCGCTTCCATATGCGAGAGATACCGCTCGAGGGCGGCGCGACCGGCGGCCGCGAGTTGGTACTCGGTGCGCGGGACGCGCCCGTCAAAGCCTTTCGTGCACGTGATGTAGCCAGCGTCTTCGAGCTTCCGGGCATGCACCGACACGTTGCCATCCGATGTCTCGAGCAGTGCCTTGAGTTCGTTGAACGTCAGTGATGCATGCACGGCCAGCGCACTCACGATCGCCAGTCGAACACGCTCGTGGATGAGACGATCGAGCGCCATCGGCGTCAACGCGTCTCCGTCGATGGCCTTCAAGGGCGTTCCCTCATCGCGCGGGCGGTCATCGGGTGCTTCGCGACGGGCGCGCGCAGCACTGCCGGCACGCTTATCCACCGTGCCTCCGCGCGATGCGGACGCCGAACACCAGATGCAGTACGCCAAAGCCGAGCGCCATCATGAGATCTCCGTCGGCGGCGGGCACGAACAGCGCGAGCACGCCGAGTGTGATGAAACCAAAACCCATCAGCGGCACGGCGCGGATGGAGAAGCTTCCGGCCGTGGTGACACCCATGCCGTACAGCAACAACCAGAGGCCGGGGAGCACGCGCGCCGTGAGATGCGACGGAATGCCCGGGGTGTACGGATCGACTAGCGCGCACGTGAGCACGGCGCCGACGAGAATCGCGGGCCAGAAACTGAACAGAAATTTGCGTGCCGGTACGCTGAGCCGGAGCGCGTCACCGTCGCCCACGCGCTTTCGCATCTTGGCGTACATCGCCGCGCCACCGATCGACGCGGCCATCGTCGCCGCCGCCATCCACACCGTCAGCCATCGCGCCGGATCCGACTGCGCGTCGGCGAGCGGTGCAGCCACCAACGCCGTGGCACCGACCCACACCAATCCCCACCCCGGCACGTCGGTGAACGACGCCGCCCCTTCCATGGTGCGTCGGATGAACGACAGGTCCTGCAGGGCCCGGTCATGGAGCGCGGGCGGATCCGATAACGGGGCAGCCATATGATTGAGTATCGGCAGACTTGCGGAATGTGTCAAGTACTTTATGCTGTAAAGCAAACCGTATCTGCCGATTTGACCCCAATTCCCGGAGTCTCGATGCACCGCTGGCTGAAACGACTACGCGGCACCCTCGTCATGGCGCTCCTGTGGGCCGTTGGGTGGAGCATCGCCGGCCTCCTCCTCGGCATCAGCAGCATCCTGCTGCCTTGGTTGCCGTGGGACCCGCTCTTCGCGGTCTTCGACGCCCCGCTACCCGCGTTGGCGGTGCCAGGGTTCGTCGGGGGCGCGCTCTTTTCGGTGCTCCTCGGAATCGGCGAGCATCGACGACGCTTTGACGAGCTCTCGGTGCGTCGCTTTGCCGGCTGGGGCGCCGTGGGCGGCCTGTTGCTGACCATGATCCCGGCGTCGGCGGTGCTGTCCGGATCCGCCACCGGCGCCGATCTCGCACACGAGTTCTGGGCGCTCACCAGCATCCTCGTCGTGCCGCTCACGACGCTGAGCGCCGCGTCGGCCGCGGGATCGCTGTGGCTGGCGCGTCGCGCCAAAGGAAGTCGAGAGCTCGAGGCCGGCCGGGTCGTCGATGATCTGTGGCTCACCGACGGGCAGGCGAAGGATCTGATCGCGCTCGCCGAATGACTCCTCTCCTGAGGTCCGTCTAATGCCGATCTGGCTGAAACGTGTGCGCGCCACGCTCGGCATGGGCGTGCTTTGGGCCGTCGGCGGGATAGGAGTCGGCGGTCTGATCGAATTGCTCGACAACGTGCTCCCCGGCGGGCTCGCAATGGCATCCAAAGTGGACATGTGGCCGCAGACGCTGGCCATCCCCGGCTTCATCGGCGGTGTGATCTTCGCCGTCGTGCTCATGATCGCGGCGCGGCGTCAGCGCTTCGACGAACTCTCGTTGCCGACCTTCGCCGCCATGGGGGCAGTGGCCGGCCTGGCGCTCGGCGCGATCGCGATGGCGATCGGGGCGCCCGTGATGTTTCTGGGCATCATGACCGTGGCCGGTACCGCCGCCGCGACCGGCTCCCTGCTTCTGGCGCGAGGACCGGGTGCCTATTTACGGAAGCGGTTCGGCCGTCGCGATCACACGCGTTTGGAACCGTGAGTCGCGTGGCCACGCGACGTTGCCCATACTTCAACCCCAGCAAACCAGCCGTTCCGGGTCCACTTCGTGAAGGATTTCCGTCAAGATGAAAGTTGTCGTCACAGGCGCCGCCGGCATGGTCGGCAGCAACATCGTGCATGGACTGAACGCCATCGGCATCGATGATGTGATCGCCGTCGACGATCTCACCGACGGCCAGAAGTACCGGAACCTGAACGGCGCACAGATCAGCGATTACTTCGACAAGTCCGACTTCTACCACCGTTTCGCGCGCGGCGAATTCGGCAAGGTCGATGCGGTGTTCCATGACGGCGCCTGCTCCGACACCATGGAGCACAATGGCCGCTTCATGCTCGACAACAACTATCGCAACTCGAAGGACCTGCTCGACGCCTGCCAGCTTCAAGGCACGCGACTGCTGTATGCCTCGTCAGCGGCAACGTATGGCGGCAGCGCCTCGTTCCGCGAGGAGCCCGAGTTCGAGCAGCCGCTCAACGTGTACGGGTACTCCAAGCTGCTGTTCGACAACGTCGTGCGCCGTATGCTGCCATCAGCCACCTCTCAGGTGGTGGGCTTTCGCTACTTCAACGTGTACGGACCGCGCGAGCAGCACAAAGCCCGCATGGCGTCGGTAGCATTCCACCACTTCAATCAGTTCCGTGACACCGGCAAGGTCCGCCTGTTCGGCGAATACGGCGGCTATGCGCCCGGCGAACAGTCACGCGACTTCGTCTTCGTGAACGACGTGGTCGCGGTCAACCTCTGGTTCCTCGAACATCCCGACCAGCGTGGCATCTTCAACCTCGGCACCGGCCGCGCACAGCCTTTCAACGACGTCGCCGTGTCCACCGTGAACGCCGTGCGCGCGCTGCGCGGTGAAGCCGCGCTCCCCATCAACGACCTGATCGCGCAGGGCCTGCTCGAATACATCGCGTTCCCCGAGGCGCTGAAAGGCAAGTATCAGTGCTTCACGCAGGCGGATCTCACGCAACTGCGCAGCACCGGCTGCGATCACCGCTTCGCGGACGTAGCCACCGGTATCGCGAGCTACGTAACGTGGCTGGCAGCGCAACCGGCGGCGTAAGAGTTCACGCGATGCGTTGTCGGGCTGCGGATCAGAGCGGAAACACACAGCTCCTGCCTGACACGGATACGAACTGACATGAACAGATAACAACCGATCATCGTCGTTGCGCGACAAGCTCGGCGGCTCCACCGCTGGGCATTTCGAAGATTGAAACGTGCGCAACCGCCGAGACTCCGTCGTCGACACAGAACGAATCCGTTCGTAGCCGTTACTATCGGTTCGTATCCGTGTCAGGCAGGAACGGTTTGGATCCGTTGCTGTCCCGAGAGTCTGTATCGGCCGCGTCGATCTCAGGCACGGATGCAGCCGCTCGAGTTGCGAACATCGTCCGCAGCGCCTCCCTAGTCACGGCTGCCGTATTGAAACGTGAATGGCGCTGCTGACACTTCGACGGTCAGCTTTCGACCATTGACCACCGGCGACTTCAATTGGGCTTGCGCCAGAAACTGGCAGACAGATCGACCGAAGCCGCGGTGCGACTCCGAGACGATCATGGCACTCCCCTTCACCACTCGGCCATTTGTATCGACGACGAATCTCGCGACCACACGGCCGTTACGTGCCGACCGGAGGTCGGCGGGATACTCCGGTCCCGGGCGTCCGATCTGAAATTGCACGAGCGAGTCGGCGCTGGGCCACGTCACCGTGGTATCGAACACCGCGACCACCACATCGCGACAGGGCCGCAGCGGAGACGTCGCGGTCTGCTCGTTCAGCGCGAGCGCAGCGCCAACCAATGACGCGAGGGGAATCATCAATACATGGTACATAGTCGATCACTGTGAAATTGAGTGCCACCTGTCGTCGGGCATCGGCGTACACCAAAAAACATACAGCCTCGCACGGTGCGTGGGCTCCCACGGCAGGCTGGCACTCCATCCTCGTAGAACGGCTTGCTCCTCCGTCGGTGCAGGATTGAAGGGCGTGGGGTACTCGCCGACCGTGGTGCCGATCGGCGCCGCCGAGCTCGCGACCTGCTTGCCTTCGTGCGGGGAAAATGGGCGGTGCACGCTTGCATGTGCAAGAATCGGCCTATATTCTTTCATTCATGCAAGCGCGTACCACGCTCCGCACCAAGCCTGATCCAGCGGCAGTGATCGCCCAAGCGGCGCTCGCCGCCGCCGAACGATTGGGGCTGACCAGTCGCCACCTGGCCACCGTCATCGGTGTCAGTGAGGCCTCCGTCTCCCGCATGCAGAGCGGCCGAGGCGTCGATCCGGCCAGTAAGGAAGGCGAACTGGCGCTGATGTTCGTCCGGCTCTTCCGATCGCTCGATGCATTGGTCGGCGGGGATGACGCCAAGGCCCGGGCCTGGCTGCACGCCATGAACGATCATCTGAGCGGCGTCCCCGCCGAGCGAATCCGAACCGTCGAGGGCCTGGTGGATGTCGTCCAATATCTGGATGCAATGCGCGGGCGACTCTGAGCTTCGAGCGCTGCGGCTGGTCGCGTGGCGCGTGGTGGAATCGCAGCACGAAGTCTCGACCCGCAAGCTCGTGAGTTCCGCCGCCGAGCAGGAGTTGCTGGAGGAGCTGATCGATCGCGTGAAGCCGCCGGTCACCGTCGGGGCGCGTTTGCACTATCTGCTCTTCACGCCGTTCCGCTATCCGCCGCTACGTCATGGCTCCCGCTTCGGTACGCGACACGAACGCGGTATCTGGTACGGCTCCGAGCAGCAACGCACCGCCTTCGCCGAGGTGGCCTACTACCGGCTGCTTTTTCTCGAGGGCACACACGCCGAGCTCGAGCCGGTCACTACCGCGCTCACGAGCTTCACCGTACGGATGCGCAGCATACGTGCGGTCGATCTGGCGGCACCGCCATTCTCGGATCATGCGGCCGAGATCTCGTCGCCAGTGTCGTACCAGTCGTCCCAAACACTCGGCCGCGCCATGCGTGAAGCGAAGGTCGAGCTGTTCCGGTTTCCCTCGGCACGAGACGCCGAGCACGGGACCAACGTAGGAGCATTCTCACCGGCCGTGTTTCATCAGGCCACACCGCAGCACGTCGAGCGCTGGCATTGTACGGCCACACGAAGCTCGGTGGATTTCACCCGCGGCGACCTCTCGCGGGTGCGTGACACGCACCTGTTCGAACGAGCGCAGTTTCTGGTGGCTGATCGACTGCCGTGGCCGTGAGCGAAGGCGCGGCCGGTCGCGCGACAATAGTGCTGTTCATCGGCGACCATTCGCGTTGATCCGCGGTAAAGCTGTTGCTCGAGGGTCGAGCAACGAAACCGCCTCACCGCGGATTGACACGAATTCGCACGAATCACCCGGCGTGCCCCGATACTCCGTCGCATGCGACGTCTTCCAATTAAAAAGAAGCTGTTCATCGGCGAGCACTCGCGTTGATCCGCGGTAAAGCTGTTGCTCAAAGGCCCAGCAAGGGAACCACTTTGCCGCGGATTGACACGAATTCGCACGAATCACCCGGCGTGCCCCGACACTCCGTCGCATGCGACGTCTTCCAATTAAGAAGAAGCTGTTCATCGGCGCGCATTCGCGTTGATCCGCGGTACGGCTACGCGTATCCACATCAACGACGCACCGTGACTGTGATCGGTGCGCTCACGCGTTCCTGCTCAGCGCCGAACACCCGGGCGCGCACACGATACTGCCCCGCATCCACCGGTAGCGAGCCGCGGTCCCGGTCGCTGGCGTCGAGCGCCCAGCGATCACGGATCACGACGCGCGCTCCGGGTGCGAGCTGGATCGGTGCAAACGCGATCGCCGCGCAGATGCGGCCGGGCAGCTCGACCGTACGGCCAAACGCATCACTGACATGGTACGGTGGGAAACAGGCATAGCTGCGCGGATCGGCGGTCTGCACCACGCGGGAATCGCGGTTCACGACCGTGACTTCAACGTCGATCGTCGCCGGTTGCGCCGCCGACGTCGCGCTGAGCCACAGCGAGATGTCGAGAGGCGACGACACCTCGGTGGCACTGCGACAGGCCGCAAACCCCAAGGCGATCAACGGGAACAGCTTGGCAATCGTGGTCATGACGTTTCTCGGCTCGACACTGGGTACGCCATGTAAACCGCGGCAAGCGGTCGGCGCGTCACCACCGCGACGATCGACCCCTCAACCCGGTGGTTTGCTGCCGTTGTCCATGTCCGACGCGATCAACCAGCGGCCGTCGCGCACCCGCCGCAATGTCAGCGTGAACTTGCCCTCGTCGCCGGGTGCGTCGCCGTAGCCGTACGCACCGATGAGATATCCAACGGTGTCGGCGTGGGCGTACGCCAACGCCCGGAGACGCAACGCGCCGCCGCCCTGTCCCGCATACACGCGGGCCAGCGCGGCGCGCCCACGTGCCGGGGCGCGACCGGGCTGCAGCACGAAACCATCTTCGGTGAAGAGCGCCACCAACGCCGATACATCGCGGGCGCGCCACGCGCGCTCGTAGTCGCGGAGCACCCGGTCGAGCGCCGGCGGCAACGGCACGGATGGCAGTGTGTCGATCATGGTCGCACGAACGGGAGCGGCGAGTTGCGCGTCGTATCGCTTCGAAAGTGCCAACACGATTCCCTGCAGCGCCTCGCCATACTTGCGCGCGCGAAACGCCGGCGTGGCGGCCACACAGATCGACATGGCGACGGAGTCGGGAATGAACACGTTCGCGCCGTCGCCTAGCTCAATGCGACAGTATCCACGTCCGTCGGTCGACGTTTCCTTGGGGATCAGCAGCACGATCGTGCCGGCGTTCTTGGCACGCCCGCTCTTGGCCCCAACGCCCCACGTCGTGCCGATGCGACGAGCCATGTCACTCGCGTCGAGCCCCTCGAGCGTGGCGCGCGTGACCACGACGACTTCCCCCTCGGTGCGGTTCTTCAGCTGCAGCAGCGAATCCGACAGGCTACGACGCGTCGAGTCGGGGATGACATTGGCGTAGTCGTTCACGGAGCCGACCGCCTTCGGTACGGTGAAGCCGTTCGAGCGTGACTGACCGCACACGACGTCAGCATACGCGAACATCAGAACCAGCATCGCCGCATAGCGCACGAGCACAGGGATGATCATGATGAGCTCGCGTTGACCCGCTACTGTGCCGTCGTGGGATCGATCGTCGTGACGATCTCCGACGCGCGGTCCGCCGGGAATCCACCCAGCTCGCTGAGCACACCGCAGGACTTCTGCGAGATCGCCTTCAGGTCATCCGGGGAGAGTTTGCCAGCGCCCGGGATGTTGCGTTCGATCAGATACAGTGGCATGAAACGCTCGCGTGATGTGGGGGCGGAACGGGAGTGACCTCAAATAGGCAGTCGCCGAACTGCATTCGCCAGCACCGGCGTCCCCCGTCCCGCGAACGGTGCCCGAACCAGTCCGTCTCACGCATCCCAGTCTTGCCCTACCGCATGGCGGACGCGACCAACGGCACGCATACTCTGTCAGGGACGATTTGATTTTCGCACGCCGAGTCGAAAGCCTTCTCGATTTCGGCACAGACTTGGCCTCGAGGCACCGCCGCATGGCTTTGCACACGGATGTCAGCACGCCCGACCACTATCACAAGGTGGTCGACTGCCAGTGGGCTTGTCCCGCGCACACCAATGTGCCGGAGTACCTCCGGCTGATTGCGCAGGGTCGGTACACCGAATCGTATCTGCTCAACCGCGAGTCCAACGTCTTTCCTGGCATCTTGGGAAGAACCTGCGACCGCCCTTGCGAGCCCGCCTGCCGGCGCGGCCGCGTCGATGGCAAGCCCGTCGCTATCTGCCGCCTCAAGCGTGTTGCGGCTGATCTCCGCGACGATATCAGCGCCTATCTCCCCAAGCCCGTTACCGACCGCAACGGCAAGCGTATCGCGCTCATCGGGGCCGGCCCGTCGTCGCTCACTGTGGCCAACGACTTGCTCCCGCTCGGCTACGAGGTCGTGATCTACGAGAAGAATGCGCAGGCGGGTGGCCTCATGCGCGTGAACATTCCGTCGTTCCGGCTCCCCGAGCAGGTGCTCGACGAAGAGACACAGTGCATCATCGACATGGGTGCCGAAGTACGGTACAACACGCCGGTGGAGAGCCTGCGCACGCTGCTCGATGAGCAGTACGATGCGGTCTTCGTGGGCAGCGGTGCCCCCAAGGGCAAGGAGCTCGACATTCCGGGACGATGGGATCCGGCCGTACGCGACCAGATCCACATTGGCATCGAGTGGCTCAGCTCCGTCCACTTCGGCCACATCGAATCGATCGGCGAGAACGTCCTCATCATCGGCGTCGGCAACACCGCCATGGACTGCTGCCGCACCTCGCGCCGGCTCGGCGGCACCAACACCAACGTGATTGCGCGCCGCGGCCGCAAGTTCTTCAAAGCCTCGCCGTGGGAACTCGAGGATGCCGAGGAAGAAGGCATCCACATCATCGAGAATCACGCGCCGAAGCGATTCGTGATCGAAGTCGGCAAGCTGGTCGGCATGGAATTCGAGCGACTGGAGTGGAGCGAGGCGAACGGGCGTCAGACGAGCACCGTGATCGATACGATCATCATGCCGTGCGATACCGTCATCCTCGCCATCGGACAGGACAACGCCTTCCCGTGGATCGAGCGCGACATCGGCCTCGAATTCGACCAGTGGGACATGCCGGTCGTGAACAAGGCGTCATTCCAGTCGTCGCGCCCCGACGTGTTCTTCGGCGGAGACGCCGCGTGGGGACCGCAGAATATCATCTGGGCCGTCGAGCACGGACATCAGGCCGCGATCTCGATTCACAAGCACTGCCTCGGCGAAGATGTCACGAATCGCCCCGCGCAGGGTATGCACCTGACCAGCACGAAGATGGGCATGCACTCGTGGATGTACAGCAACGAGTTCAACCCGTCACCGCGTGCGCAGATGTCGCACGCCGAGCTCGTGAAGCGATTCGCCAGCGTCAGTGAAGAGGTGGAGCTCGGCTACACCCCGGAGCAGACCGCGACCGAAGTGCAGCGCTGCCTGAATTGCGATATCGAAACACACTTCACGGCGAAGCTGTGCATCGAGTGCGATGCGTGTATCGATGTGTGTCCGGTGAACTGCCTCACGATCGCGCCGGTGGCCGAGACAGAAGCAGAACTCCGCACGCGTCTCAAGGCGCCAGCGGAGAACCTCTCCCAGGATTTGTATGTGTCGGACGCGTTGCCGCAGACACAACGCATCATGGTGAAAGACGAAGACATCTGCCTGCATTGCGGGCTCTGCGCTGAACGTTGCCCCACCGCCGCGTGGGACATGCAGAAATTCTCCCTCGTATTGCCCTATGCCTTCAGCGCGTCGGGCACCGTCGTTCCGGTGAGTGTATGAGTGCAGACATGAGCGTGCGCGTATGAGTGGCATCAACGATTTCGCCTTCAAGATGGCGACGGTGAACGGGACCGGCTCGGCCAGCGCGAACAGCTTGCTGATGCAGGCGATCTTCCGGATGGGCATCCCGGTCACGGGCAAGAATATCTTCCCGTCGAACATTCAAGGACTGCCCACGTTCTACGAAGTGCGCGTGAGCAAGGACGGATACACCGCGCGTCCACAGCATGTGGATCTCGTGGTCGCTCTCAACCCCAGCACTTATGCCAAGGATGTCGCCACGGTGCGCCCTGGTGGATACCTGGTATACGACTCGTCGTGGCCGCTGGAATCGGAGCTCGAGCGCGAAGGCATCACGATCATCGGCATTCCGTTCGGTCAAATGTGCGTCGACACGTTCATCGGTGACCGGGATCGCACGCTGCTGCGCAACATCGTGTACGCCGGTGCGCTCGCCGCACTGCTCGAGATCGACATGGATATCATCGGGCAGATGCTGATCGAGAAGTTCTCCAAGAAGAAGAAGTTGCTCGAGTCGAACAACACGGCCATCCGGCTGGGCTACGACTACGCCAAGCAGCACTTCGCGTGTCCTCTGCCCTTCCATCTCGAAAAGATGGACGCGACCGGTGATTCCATCCTCATCGATGGCAACACCGCCGCTGGACTCGGCGCCGTGTACGCTGGCGCGACCGTCGGCGCGTGGTATCCGATCACGCCGTCCACATCGCTCATGGAAGCGTTCCGTGGCTTCTGCGAGCGCTTCCGTGTGGAACCCGACACGGGACTGCACAAGTACTGCATCATCCAGGCCGAGGACGAGTTGGCGGCGGCCGGCATCGTGATCGGCGCTGGCTGGGCGGGCGCGCGCGCGTTCACGAACACGTCAGGCCCCGGCATCTCGCTCATGCAGGAGTTCATCGGCCTCGCGTACTACACTGAAATTCCGGCCGTCTTCTACGACGTGCAGCGTACGGGCCCTGCTACCGGCATGCCCACGCGCACGCAGCAGTGCGACCTGATGTCGCTGGCCTATGCATCGCATGGCGATACGAAGCACATCGTACTGTTCCCGTGCAGTCCGGAAGAGTGCTTCTACATCGGCACGACGGCGTTCGACCTGGCCGAGCGGTTCCAGACGCCCGTGTTCGTGGCGAGTGATCTCGATATCGGCATGAACGACTGGATGTGCAAACGTCTCGTGTGGGATGACAGCTACCAGCCCGATCGCGGCAAGGTGCTCGACGCGACCGAGCTCGAGCAGGTGAAGAAGTTCTCGCGGTATCTCGATGTGGACGGCGACGGCATCGCCGCACGTACGCTCCCGGGCGTACACCCCAACGGCGCCTACTTCGTGCGCGGTTCGGGCCACGACAAGCACGGCGCGTATACCGAAGACTCCGACGCGTATCAGGAAGTCGTCGATCGGCTCACGCGAAAGTTTGCGACCGCCGCGACCGTGGTGCCGGCACCGGAATTTCACATGCAGCCCGACGCGCATGTCGCCATCGTCTCGCTTGGCAGCTGTCACACGGCGGTCCTCGAAGCCATCGATCGCCTGCGCGACCAGGGCATCGTGGCCAACTACATGCGCATCAAAGCGTTCCCATTCAACAGCAGCGTGCGCGAGTTCATCGACGCCCACGACGCGGTGTTCGTCGTCGAGCAGAACCGCGACGCGCAGCTGCGGTCGTTGCTCGCCATTGAAACCGGTGTCCCTCGCGACAACATGACGCCAGTGCTCGACTACGGCGGAATGCCGCTCACGGCGAACGTCGTCGTCACCGCCGTCGCGAACCATTTCGCCGAGGTATCCGCATGACGTCCATCGCCAAACCACCAGTCCGACACCCCGGACTGCAGCGGAACGCGCTTGGCTTCACGGTCCGCGATTACGAAGGCGCGATGTCCACGCTGTGCGCCGGCTGCGGACACGACTCGGTCACCGCGGCGCTCGTGCAGTCGTTCTGGGAGCTGTCGCTGCCACCGCATCGTGCGGCCAAGATGAGCGGCATCGGTTGCTCGTCGAAGACCACCGCGTACTTCATGAAGCAGTCGCACGGCTTCAACAGCGTACACGGGCGCATGCCGTCGGTCACCTCGGGGGCGAGCGCCGCCAATCGTGACCTCACATACATCGGCATTTCTGGCGACGGCGACTCGCTCAGCATTGGTCTCGGACAGCTCTCGCACGCCATCCGTCGCAACGTGCGGATGCTGTACGTGATCGACAACAACGGCGTCTACGGCCTCACCAAAGGACAGTTCTCGGCCTCCGCCGACATCGGCTCCACGTCCAAGAAGGGTGAAGCCAACATGCAGCAGCCTATCGACCCGGTGCTGCTGGCGCTGTCGCTGGGCGCCACCTTCGTGGCCCGCAGTTTCTCGGGCGACAAGGCGCAGCTCGTGCCGATTCTCAAGGCCGGACTGTCACACAACGGCCTCGCCCTGATCGATGTCATCTCGCCGTGCGTCACCTTCAACGACCACGAAGGCTCCACCAAGAGCTACAAGTTCACGCGCGAGCATGAGGTCGAGATTTCGGCGGCGGACTTCGTGCCGCTGCGCCGCGAGATCACGGCGCCCGACACCGACAGCGAAGTGTCGGTCGTGGCAATGCATGACGGCAGCACGGTGCGGTTCAGGAAGACGGCCGACAGCTACGACCCCACTGACCGTGAGCAAGCATACGCCCATGTGCGCGCCTGCCAGCTGCGTCACGAAGTAGCCACGGGGTTGCTGTTCATCGACGAAAGCGGGCAGGATATGCACGCGATGGCCAAGACCACGACGCAGCCGCTGGTGGATCTGCCCTTCGCCGATCTGTGCCCGGGAAATGCGGCGCTGCAGTCGCTGATGGAGCAGTACCGGTAGTAAACCCTTCACCCGAATTGCACACTTCCTGTTCCCAGGTACCGCATGCACACACATCGAGGACGCCGATGGAGTCTCGCTGTGTGTGCAGCGATGGTCATCTGTGTTTTGGCGCCGGTTGCCTGGTCACAACGTTCGGCGCGTTTGGAGCCCAATGCGCCCTATGACGGTCGGTACACGTTCGCGCGTATCCGGTACACACAGGGGTACCGCTTGGCGTGGGGCGTGGACTATCCGCGAATGGAGCGCAACTTTCTCGTCATCCTCGACAATCTCACCACGATGTCGTTGCGGAAGTCGGAGACGAATGTGTATACGCTCGATGATCCGGGCCTGGCGAGGCACACAGTCGCCTGGCTGACCGAGCCGGGGTACTGGGTGCCAACGGAGGCCGAAGCACTGGGGCTCCGAACCTGGCTGCAACGTGGCGGCTTCCTGATCGTGGACGACTTCTACTACCAGCGTCAGTGGGATGTGTTCGAGCGATCGATGCGTATGGTTCTCCCCGACGTGAAGTTCTTTCGTCTCGATGCACAGCATCCGATCTTCAATGGTTTCTTTGCGCTCAAGAAGCTGGACGGCATGCACCACCCCGCGACCACGGCCGCGGTGGCCGAGTACTATGCGGTGTACGAAGGCAACGACCCGACGCGCCGCATGCTCGCCGTCATCAGTTTCAACAACGACATCGGAGATTACATGGAGTGGTCTGGCGAGGGGTGGTTTCCCGTCAATCTCTCCAACGATGCCTACAAGTTCGCGACCAACTTTGTTGTGTACGGATTGACGCACTAGCGCTTACGATCGCCTCACCATCCGGACTCACCCATGATAATGCTCGCCCGCCTCCGCTCCCACAGCAGCCGTCTTGGCGTGCTCGCACGACGCAGAGCCTTGCTGATGACGCTGCTGGCAGCGGCGCCGTGCGCATCGGCGACTGCCCACGCGCAGAATACCAGCACCTCCGTAGTGAATCTCGCCGCGCACCCCGACGTGCTTGCGGCCGAACGTCTGTTCTCCGCCTGGCTCGACGGACAACTCGCGTATCGCGGCATTCCCGGTGTCGCGGTAGGCGTCGTGCACGATCAGCAGCTGGTGTGGTCGCAGGGCTTCGGCTTCGCTGATGTGAAGAACCACGTGGCCATGACGCCGCAGGTGAAGTTCCGTATCGCGTCGCATAGCAAGATGTTCGCCGCCATCGCCATCATGCAGCTGCGCGAGGAAGGGAGGATTCGACTCGATGATCCCGTCGAGAAATACCTGCCCTGGTTCAAGGCAAAGCCGGCGGGTGATGACGATGGCGTGATCACTATCGAACAGCTTCTGTCGCATACATCGGGATTGCAGCGTGAGGCCGGCGACCACTGGACGACCTTCAACTTCCCCACGGAAGCGGAGCTCAAGCGCCTCTTCAGCGACCGTCAGGCGGCATTTGCTCCGAACGTGCGATGGAAGTACTCCAATCTGGCGTTCGCCGTAGCGGGACTGGTGGTCGAGCAGATCACCGGACAGAAGTGGGCGACGTATGTGCAGCAGCAGATGCTATCACCGCTCGGGATGAGCGCCACGAGCGTCGACCAGAATGTGTCGGGACTGACCGTGCCGTACATGCGTCGCTTGCCCGACGGATCGCGCGACGTGCTGCCCTTCGTGGATGCCCGTGGCATGGCGTCCGCCACTGGCATGACGTCGAACGTGGACGATCTCGCCAAATTCGTCTCGGCGCAGTTCCGTCGCGGCCCACGTGGAGGCGCACAGATTCTCAGCGCGGGTTCATGGCGCGAGATGCATCGCGTGCGCGCCGTCGATGAAACGTGGCAGAGTGGCAGTGGCCTCGGCTTCGACTTCATTCGCGTCGACAACCGCACGTGGGTGGGCCACGGCGGCGGCTATCCTGGCAATACCACGCACACGCTCTTTCAGCTGAACGACAAAGTCGGCGTCATTGTCCTCACCAATACCAACGACTCCGATCCGCGGCAGATTGCCGAGCAGCTCATCGCGACGGTCGGAGCGGCGGTGGCCAAGGCCGCGCCAGCGCGGGCGCAAAACGTGGCGTGGGATCCGTCATGGGCGCGCTTTGCCGGCTGGTATCGCAGCGCGATGGGAGACTCGCGGGTGGTGCTGCTGAACGACAAGCTGGCCATGATCTCGCCTACGTCGACCACCATCGGCACGCCATCGACCCTCGAGCCGCTTGGCGGCGGTCGCTTTCGCCTGATGGCACCGGGCGGCGGCGGTGCCATCGGGGAGGTCGTGCGCTTTGTCGAGGAGAACGGCACCGTGACCCGCATGTACGTCGGCGACGGGTATCAAACGCGGCTGCGCTAAAGGCAGTCGTCCACTACTCTCCGCGGCGCTCGCGACTCCCGCGATTCCCGTCGGACGGATTTCGCGGTTGAGCCGAACGCGTCGGCGCGCTCTGCGGCTCCGACGGCCGCGCCTGCGGCGCAGACTGCGGCGGCGCCTGCCGGGCCTCGCGCTCCGGCGCACGTGGCTGCGGCGCACGCTCGGCCCGTCCGTCGCCGCGACGTGCGTCGTAGCCACGCGACTCGATCCCGCGCCCATCGCTTCCGCGCGCCTCGCTACCGCGAGACTCGTTCGACCCCGTACCGGCCGTCACCGTAGGCGCCATCGGTTCCCGCCGACGCTCGCTCGCCATCGGCTGCCCCAGCATGACGCCATTGCCGAGCGACCCACCCCGTGTCGCGTCACCCCGCCCTTCGTCGCGCCGGTCCGCGTCACGTTGCGGTCCGTTGCGATATCCCTCCGGCGACGCCGAACCGCTTTCCGAACGCGGCTGCGCGGTGCGGTAGATGCTCACGCCGTTGCTGACTTCACGGGTGCGTCCATCGCTGCGCCCGTCACGGTACCCATCCCGGTATCCATCCCGATTACCATCCCGACGCGAATCGAAGTACACGTCGCGGTGATAGCCGGCGTAGCGATCCACGTTGCGGTAGTCGACCACGCGATAGCGGATGTCGCGATTCACGTACACGTCCCGATAGCGCGGGCTGATGTAGATGTTCGTGACTTGGATGAACGGACGCGCGCGTGCCCGCCATCCGCCGCCGTACCCCACGTACCGGTCATCCCAGCCGTTGTAATACACCGAGCGGCGACCCCAATCGAGATCGTAGTTCAGCCAGCCTCCGATGGGGAAACCCACACCGAACGACCAATACCGGCTGGAAAATCCGGTGGCAAAAATCGGTCGCGTGTACACCAGCACCGGGTCGTACACCGGCACGTAGATCACACGCGGTTGCGCTGGCACAATCACGTAGTTGTTCGACTCGCGCATCACCTGCTGCTGCGCGGTCGACAACAGATTGCCCTGCGTGTCGGCAAGGCGGCGCATGCGCTGCACGGCCGCCATGACCTCGCTCGACTGATACGCGTACGCTCGACCGAGTGTAGCCGTCCAGTCGCCCTTGTCGGCCATCATATTCAGCGCCGACTGATAGTGCGCGACCGATTTCACGCTCACATCCCACGGCTGATCGTCGATGGCGGCCGTGCCGTGCTCACGGACCCACTGGGCCGCGTCCGCGACCTGATCGGGGAAGGTGGCGGCCACCAGCACCTGGGCCAGCAGCGCGTCCGGGTACAGGGCAATCGGACCGACGAGATTGTCGAGCTGGCTTTCGGTGTACCGCGTCGCGTCGAATGTGGTGTTCAGCTGCGGAACGACGACCTGTGCGGTGAGCGGCACGAGGGGCGTGGCGGCTGCCAGCGACAGCGCCAGCAAGGGAACGTACGAAGGACGGGACATGGTGCCGCTCCGGCAGGGGAACCAGCAGGTACACGAACAGAGCTCACATTCGACGTGAGGTGCAGGATTCGTACCTCAACTGTTGCGCTGCGAAGTGCGTTGTATCACAACGACTTGACCCTCGCGTTTCATTTCCGAGGGGCGTAAGGTATCCTCGATTCAGGACACCGCCCTCATCGAAAGTGGACAGCCCTTCGCCCCTCGGGACACTATGAACGCGAAAGATCGGGACGCTTTACTGACTACCCTCGAAGCACGATTTGCCGCCAACATGCGCCGTCATGCCGGCGTGGCATGGACACCGGTGCGCGCGGCGCTGACCAAGAATGCGGCCGCCCTGAGCACGTTGCATGCGATGGAGGCAACGGGCGGCGAACCTGATGTCGTGCGGCTCGACGCGACGTCAGCCGGATATACCTTTTGCGATTGTGCCCCGGAAAGCCCGATTGGCCGGCGCAGCTATTGCTACGACCAGGCCGCGCTCGATTCCCGGAAAGAGAACAAGCCGGCAGCCAGCGCAATGGCGGTGGCCGCCGACATGGGCGTCGAGCTCCTCACTGAAGCGCAGTACCGCGCGCTCCAGGAGTTTGGCGAGTTCGATCTCAAAACCTCGAGCTGGATCAGCACCCCGAGCAGCATTCGAACGCTCGGCGGTGCGCTGTTCTGCGATCGTCGGTATGACACGGTGTTCGTGTATCACAACGGCGCCTCGTCGTACTACGCCGCGAGAGGATTCCGCGGCGTGCGGCGGATCTGACGTCGACGTAGCGCGTGTCTAGCGGAAAATATCAAAACTGCCAAGCAGCCACCACAACAGCGCGAAGATCAGGAGCGTGGTGAAGCAACCACCGCCGAGCTTTTTCGCGCCCCATCCGGCGGCGACGCCGCGTAACAGCTTGCTCATCGCGACGTGTCCGACATCTCGTTGTCAGGAACAATCGCGTCCACGTTGACCGAGAGCGCGAGCTCGGTCAGCAACAAATCAGTGGCCTGCTCTTCGTCTAGCGTTTGCTGCAACAGTTCGGCCTGTTTCTGAAAGCCGAGCAGTTGCGCGTACGTGCGCGCGGTGCCGTACCCCGCCATCTCGTAGTGCTCGACATGCTGGGCACTCGAGATCAGACCAGCGTCGAGCACCTCCGGATTCGCATCTTCCTTGAGCAGATCCGCGCCCTCGGCCACGAGTCCTTCCATGCCCTTGCAGTGCTTCCCCTTCGGGCTGATGCCGAGTTCGGTGAAGATCTCCTCCAGACGCAGAACATGCTCTTCCGTCTGCGCGAGATGCGTCGCGAACGCCTCCTTCACCTTCGGACTCGTCGCGCCTTTGTGCAACTTCGGCAGCGCCTTGAGAATCTGGTGTTCTGCGCTGTAGAGATCGCGCAAGCCTTCAACGTACAGCTCGTGCAGCGATGCGAGTTCCATGATGCGGTCCCTCAGGGGTTGGAATGCAGCCTCACTCGTCGGTGAGCAGCCAGGATGAACGGCAGAAGCATCATCCGTGCCCACGAGGTGCACCGTGTGACGTGGGCCGCACCGGACCGCCACACAGGACCGTCACTACGGGACGAGTGGTTACATACCACGTGTGCTACTCGTCACATGAATGCCGCGCGCGTTCGCAGCGCGGATGTAGACAATGAATTGCTGTCGGGTGGTGCACCGGACGCACGGTGCAGCCCACACTTCTCTCCGGATCCTAGGACGAACTCTCGTGATCGTGAAACACCTCGGCCTCGTCGCGTCTGTCGCGGCGGGAATGTCATTGGTCATCGCCACAAATTCCGCTGCGCAGGGACTCGACGAGCGACTCGCCATCCACGCATCGTTGAACGCAGGCTACGGTAAGTCCAGTGATCTTCCCGTTCTCGGAATTCCAAAAGAGGGAACGGCGGACTATCGCATCATGACGCTGCAGTTCCGCTATGCGCTGTCGGACAACGACGCGTTCGTGACGCAGTTTCTCAATCGTCGCCTCGGGTCATCGCCGCTGGCCGGCGTGTTGAACGACCTTACCACACAGCTGGCCTTCTGGCAGCACCGCGAAGGCGCCGTCACCTTCAAGGTCGGTCGCAACCCGTTGGCGCGCGGCCTGCTCAACGAGGTGCGCTATATCGGCACCGTCCTCCCGTTCTTCCGCGTGCCCTTCGAGATCAGCGGCGATGCCTTTGACGCCGTGGACGGCATCGTGGTGTCGTCACGCCGCAATCTGGGCAGTGGGTTCAGCGTGGAAGGGATCGGGCACTTCGGGGCGAGCGAGAACCGATCGGTGCGAGCCACGGCCACCGAGCTGACGGTACGTACCTCGCGCGCCCACAACATGGTTGGTGCGCAAGGCTACCTCGATGCACCCGGCGGCGTACGTCTGGGTCTCTTCGCCAACAAGTATGAGCGGCGCACGCCAACCCAAAACGGCTTCCGCAACTTCGTCGCCTATTCCGGACAGATTGATCGGCCCTTCGGCACCCTGCGCGCCGAGCACTTCCGGGAGTCCGGCGAGTCACCGGGATC
Organism: Gemmatimonas groenlandica; assembly: GCF_013004105.1. Taxonomy (NCBI): domain Bacteria; kingdom Pseudomonadati; phylum Gemmatimonadota; class Gemmatimonadia; order Gemmatimonadales; family Gemmatimonadaceae; genus Gemmatimonas; species Gemmatimonas groenlandica. Next base: position 4,122,184 of record NZ_CP053085.1, on the reverse strand, counting down.
GGATCTCAAGAGCGCGTACGTGCAAGGTATCGCCAAGGTGCACAGCCGGGCTCACCTCGCGGTCGAGCACATCCGGCAGGAGCAGCGCGTGTTCTTCACCGACACACGGCTGAATACGGACATCCCGTCCGTTCGCGAAACCGGCGCGGCGATCAATCTCTTTGGCCCCGTCGGCACGGTGATGAAGTTCGAACACCGCTGGCGCAAGGGATACACCTACGACGCCTTCGTGTCGCCCACCACACAGGTCGGCAACACGGTCACCGTGAATCCGGCGCGTTCCACGAATTACTGGCTGGCGTCTGTCGCCATGTCCTTCTGAGGAGATGAGCATGCATCGCATTCTCCGTACGCTCGTCGTCGCCCTCGTCGCGACGGTGGCCAGCACGTCATCGCTCGCGGCTCAGGACTTCAAGGTCATCGTCAACAGCGCCAACCCCACGAGCGAGCTCTCGATCGACGCCACGTCCAAGCTGTTCCTCAAGCAGTCGGCGAAGTTCGCGAGCGGCACGGCGGCACAGCCGGTTGATCTGGCCAAAGCCAGCGCCGTTCGGGCTGCATTCAGCAAGGCGGTGCTGGGCCGTCCGAGTTCAGCGGTCGAGACGTATTGGCAGCAGCAAATCTTTTCAGGCAAGGATGTCCCGCCGCCCGCAAAGGCCTCTGATGATGATGTTATCGCGTTCGTGAAGGCCAATCCGGGCGCGATCGGCTATGTGAGTGCCGGCGCGTCCACCGCTGGCGTGAAAGTGATTGACGTGAAGTAGCGGTTCGCTTCACGAAGGCACTGGTCGTTCACAGCCGTACGAGATGCGCATCGCATCCGTGCGGCTGTGGTGCATTCGCCAGCGCAACGTCAGAGCACGACCAGCGAGGCGGCGGTGGCCCCGCGTACGGCATCGACGGCAATCGACCGGTCAAACGTGACCAGCACACCGCCGTGCCTCACGGCGAGCGCCAACAAATAGACATCGGTCAGTTGCCGCGGTCCGTGAATGCGTGTCGTGTCGAATAGCTGATCGTCGAGTACGCTGACGTCGTCGGCCCAAAACTCATGAACGGACTCGAGGCTTGCACGACGCAGCTTTCCGACGATGTCCACGACCGCATGTGCGCCGGGATAACCAGGATGACTCATGATCCGCACGCATCCGTTTTGCGTGATGGGACAAGAGGCCCAGCCATTGACCGCATTCGCCGCGAACCAGGCGACTGCCGCGTGATGCGAGATGTGATCCGCATCGAACAACGCGATGAGCACGTTCACATCGAGCAAGGCGCGCATCAGTACGCGTCGTCCTGTCGGAGTCGGTAGATCAGGTCATTTGTAACGACAGCGCCGCGCGACGCGAAGGGCTGCACACCGTAGATGGCAGGCGGCTCGTGAACCGCCGACGGCGCGAGCCCCGACGACTCGCGAGGCGCCGTGAGCGCCTGCCGCATCAACTCCGAGACGACCTGCCCCATGGACTTGTGCTCGCGCTTAGCACGCTCCTTCGCCGCCGCGAGCACATCATCGGCAATATCAAGGGTGGTTCGCATAGGGTGATGTTAACGCATCACGCACCAGATGTCTAATTATTGATCCGCGCGGGTGCGGCCACAGTGCCCGCCAACAGCCCGCCGTCGATGTTGAACTCGCCGCCGGTGCAATACGCCGACTCTTCGCTGGCGAGATAGGCCACCAACGCCGCCACCTCCTCGGGGGCGCCAAAGCGTTGGAGCGGCGTGCCGGCGACCGCGGCGGCGATGTTGGCATCGCGATCGGGACCGGCGCCCAACATCGGCTCCCACATTGGCGTCAGCACCGCCGCGGGCTGCACCACGTTGCAGCGAATCCCGAGGCCCTGCTCGGCGCACCAGAGTGCGACCGACTTGGTGTGATTCCGCACCCCCGCTTTGCTCGCCGCATACGCCGCCGCGCCGGGGATGCCCACCACGCCGGACCGTGAGCCAATGTTGATGATGCTGCCGCCACCCGCGGCACGCATGACCCCAATGGCCGCTTGGCAGCCGAGCATGACCCCTTCGAGATTCGTGGCCATCACCGCGCGCCAGGCCGCGAGCGACACATGCTCCGGATCGTGCGCGCCGGGATGCGACTCGAATCCGGTGATGCCAGCGTTGTTCACCAGCACATCGAGCCGGCCATGCCGTTGCACGCACTCGCCGACCACGCGCGCCCAGTCTGACGCCTCTCGCACGTCGAGACGCCGATACACGGCGCATGCGCCGAGTTCCTGGGCCGCCAGCGCGCCGTCGTCATCGCGGAGGTCCGTCAACACGACCTGGGCGCCTTCGTCCACCAAGCGACGCGCCACCGCCAGCCCGATCCCTCTCGCCGCGCCGGTCACCAGCGCCACCCGTCCTGTGAGTCGCTGCATCACGATCTCCGTTTGTAAATAGCCATACACTAACACGTGCTTGATAGTGAATAGCTATTTACTTATTGTCAAGCATGTCCCGCCCCCGCCTGGTCTCCGACCACGACGTGTTCACCGCCTTCGATGCAGCGATTGCCGAACACGGCCCCAACGGCGTGACCCTCGGACTCGTCGCGCAGCGGCTGGGCGTCACGGCACCCGCTCTCATCCGTCGTTTCGGATCGAAGCAGGGGCTGTTCGCGGCATTCATGCAGCAGCAGTTGGCGGCGCAGCCGGACATGCTGCGCGCGCTCGTGGATGCTCAGGCCGATCCGATGCAAGCGCTGCTCGCGCTCAGCGGACACTCGCGCCCGTACAGCGTGAAACGGACGGCATACCTGCGTCATCTGGCCAGCTTCTTTCTGCAGCTGGCCGACGACCCCACGTTGGTGCCCGTCATCGCGAAATGGTTTGAGGGCGAACGACGCTGGATTACCGAGCGACTGACCGAGGCGCTCGCCGCGAGCGCATTGCGGCCCGAGACGCCCGTCGCCGATCTCGCGCGCACCCTGCAGGCCGCATTGCATGGCGCGCGGCTGCAATGGGCCACCGGCGGCAAGGGCACGGAGAGCACGTGGAGCCGGCGAGAGATGGACGCGGTGCTGGCGCCGTGGCGGAAGCATGCCAGCCAACGCACGCCGTAGCGCCTACTCGTACGCCAGCGCCGCCGCAGTTGGTACACGCATCGCCCGCATCGCCGGCCAGGCGCACGCCGCCACCGACACGACCGTCACCAGACCCAGCCAAATGACCACGCCGATCGCGTCGGGCGCATAGCGGGCGGGAACCGGCAGCATGATCCGAGTGAACGCTTCCCCGAGCGCGAGGCTCATGGGCACCGAGAGGGGGATCGCGACCAGCCAACTCAGCAGCCCGATCGTCAGTCCTTCAACTTGCACCAGCGCGAAGATTGACCCGTGCCGCGCGCCGATCGCGCGGAGCACACCGATCTCACGCGTCCGCTCCAGCACGGCGAGTCCCATCGTCGAGGCGAGCGCGAGTCCGCCCACGAGTATCATCACCCACCCCATCACGCCGAGAAACGACACGACCATGAGCAGATGGTCGTCGACGCCTCGCTTCGCCTCCGACAGCATCGTACTCGCGCTCACCACCTGTCCATGCTCCGCCAGCGCCGTCCGCAAGCGGGCAATCAAATCGAGCCGCGATGCCTCGCCCTCGTACGCACTCTTCACCACGAGCGACGCTCCGCTGGCTGCTCCGCTGGCTGCTCCGCGGACACCCAGTATCTCGCTCACCGCTTCGCGCGACGCGTACGCCGACACGCTGGGCCCGCCACTCGCGACGCCGACGATCGTCCAGGGTGCGACCGTGCCGTTGACCATTAACGGCACCTGCATTCCCACGCGCAGCTGCGGTTCGGCACGTTGCAATGCGAGCCCGATGACGAGAGCACGCTCGTCGTCCGCACGAAGCCAGCGCCCCTCCTCCATCTCGGGTTGCAACAAGCGCGTCGCGGCCGGTGGCGCGGTGATCACGAACGTGTTGCCAACGGTACCGTCGCCGTGATCGAGCGACGCACGCACCGCGGTCCACGCTTCCACACCCGCCACACCGTCCACCGCGCGCGCGATCGCTTCGAGTGAATCGGCATTTCCCGCGACCGCCAGGCGCAGCGTGAAGTCGTAGTGGTTCGCGGCAAAGATTGTGTCGGTGACACCGAGCACCGCCGCTCGCAAATTGTTGGCACCGAGGTAGACGGCGCCACCAAGCGAGAGGGTGCCGAGCGTCAGCAGCGTGCGCTGCGTGCGGCGGAAGGTATTGCGCAGCGCGAGCAGGAGGGGACGTGGCAGTCCACGCACGCGCAGTGCGCGCTCACCGAGGCCAGCACCCACGATACCGACGTCACGCAGGGCGTCGTTCACGGGCACACGACAGCCGCGCCACACTGGAAATGCCGCAGCGATCACCGGCAGCAGCACCGCGACACCGACTTCGAGCGTGATCACCCACCACGGCACCGCGTAGCCGCTGAGATCGAAGTTGAGCATCTCGGCCTTGAGCGCCGCGTACTCTCGTCCGGCGATCAACGCGATGGGCACCGCAAGAGCGGCCGCCGCGATGCCAAGGGCGGCGGCCACCGCGAGGTACATCAGGGCCAGCTGATGCGGACGCGCGCCGAGCGCCTTCATCACGCCGATCTCGCGCGTCTGCCCGACCAGCATGGCGGTCACAAGATTGACGACCAGGAACGCACTCAACACCATCGCGAGCACCGCGAACGCAAACTGCGTGTAGAGCAACGAGTCCATCTGCGCCGCATGCATATGCTCCCCTGGCACCGGGACATCGACATCGCGCACCGTGTGTCCCGCGGCTTCGATCGCCGCGCGCAATTTGAACGCGAGCGCACGAACGGCCGCCTGGTCGAGCGACCCATCGACAAGAACCACGCGCAGCTCATTCATCGTATTGGGCACACCGAGCTGCGCGAGTGTTGCGGGTGAGACGAACCCATACAGCACGTGCTCCATCCAGCCGGGCGCGAGGCCAACGTCGCGCGCCACCGCGCGCACGGCAACGGCGGCCGGCGGCGCATCGCCGACGCTCAGCATCACCTCCTCGCCAACGACGGCGCCGGAGAAGTCGAGCGAAGAACGCTCGACCGTCAGCGTGCTATCCGCTGGGGGCGCACCATTCTCCCATGTCACCGCGCCAATGCGTACGGCCTCGCGTGGGTCCACGGTGAACAGCATCGCTGTCACCGTCGCACCACCTACCTGCGCGCGGGCCATGGTCGTGCGTCGGGCCTGCACGTCGCGAACACCCGGGAAGGCGCGCGCGAGCGACAGCATGGAGTCGTCTACCGCGTCGACACGGATCGTCGCCGCCGCAGGGTCGCTGGCCAGATATCCTTCTTTGGTCGCCACTTGCACGAGCGCCCACGCGTTCAGGATCGTTCCGGCGGCGGCAAGACCGGTGGCGATCGCGACGACCACCAGCGCGGTGCGTCCGCCATGTTGCCGAAGATCGCCCAGCGCTTTGCGCCAACGTGGACTAAGCACGGGGCGCGCCTGCGGTGTCGTGCACCACACGGCCGTCAGCGATTGTGATCGCACGATGCGCATGCGCCATCGCAGTCTGCGCGTGCGTCACCAACACCAACGTACGGCCATCGGCGACGATGCGGCCGAACAGCGCGAGCACCGCGTCCGACGTGCGCGAGTCGAGATTGCCGGTCGGCTCGTCGGCTAACAACAGTGGCGGGTCGTTGGCCAGGGCTCGCGCGATGGCCACGCGCTGCTGCTGTCCACCCGAGAGACGCGAGGGCAACTTGTCGGCCTGATCGGCCACGCCCACCGAATCGAGCAGCGCCAAGGCGCGGGCGCGTCGTTCCCGAACGGGCCATCGATCACAGAAATCCATCGGGAGCATGACGTTCTCAGCCACCGAGAGACTGGGCAACAGTTGAAAGAACTGAAACACGATGCCCACTGCGCCCCCGCGCCACGCCGACATGGCCGACTCGCTCAACGCGTGCACCGGCGTGCCGTCTACCACGACGTCGCCGGAACTCGGGCGGTCGATGCCCGCGACCAGCGAGAGCAGTGTGGACTTGCCGCTCCCTGAGTCGCCAACGACGGCGACGAACTCGCCGCGGCCGATCTCGAGGTCGACGTCGACCAGCGCCGTGAAGGCGCCCGCCGCGCTGGGGTACTGCTTGCTCACACCGCGTAGCGCGATGAGCGGGGATTCGGCAACGGAAGTGTTGGGAGGCTGTGGCATGACGGAACAATGCGTTCACCCCGACCCGTCGGGGCGCCGTTCGTCGGGCCCGTTCGACCACTCGGCGATGCCATGACCTTCCACCGACCGCGCGACAGTACTCTCCGTTCGTGACCCATATGCCGTCCATTCGCCCGGAGCCATGTATGATGCGCCCTTTCGCCGCCGCCCTCGTTTCGCTCGTCGTGCTCGCCTCGCCGTCGTTCGCACAACACGGTGGCGGAGCCCCAGGCGGAGCCGCACCCCGCACGCTCTCGGCGGCACCACGCGAGGCGACCCAGTTTGACTTTCTGATCGGACAGTGGGAGGTCACGGTGACGCCCAAGGCCACCACCCTCGCCACCCGCATCCATGGGGTGCCCAAGTTGAGCGCCGTCTGGAAGGCGTGGCGTGCGATGGATGGCTTCGGCATCGAGGACGAACTCCGCATTGTGGACGGCTCCGGCAATCCCAATGCCTTCCTGCGCACCACGCGCCTCTTCGATGCCGCGCAACGCGTGTGGTCGCAGATGTCGCTCGATGTGTATCGGGCGCGCTTCACTCCCGCGACCGCCACGTGGGCGAACGGCGAGATGCAGATCCGCAGCGCGGGTCGCGACGCCGATGGTTCTGCGTATGTTCAGCGGGTGCGCTTCTACGACATCACACCCACGAGCTTCAAGTATCAGGCCGACCGCTCCACGAACGGGGAGAAGTCGTGGGAGACGGCCGTTCTCCGGATGACCGCCCGTCGCGTCGCGGCGACCGCGCCGCGATGACGGCCGCTGCGCCCGCGCGCGCCGACACCTACCGCGCGCGCGGCTGGTTCTCGCTCCAGCTGGCGATCGGCTGGCTGCCCGTGCTCGCGCTCTATGCGGCTACGATGTCCGTGGTGCACGGTGTCCCGCTGGCGCGCGCGCTCGTCGTCTCGACCAGGGCCATCGTTGGCGCGGCGCTGCTTGGTGTGGTCGTACTGCGCTTCGTGGGGCGCACGCCGTGGCCTCGACCGGTCCGACCCGGATTCATCCTGTTGCAGGTGTGCGCGGCCATCGGGTTCTCCGTCGCCTGGGTGGTGCTTTCGAACATTGTGGAGAGCATCGCGCGCGGCGCCATCGTGCTGACCGCACCGCCCTTGGTGGCCCCGTTTCTCCTGCTCGGTGTCTGGCTGTATGTGGCGGTGGCCGGCGTGTCGTACGCCGTGCAGGCGACGGACCGCGCGGCGCACGCCGAGGCGGCTGCCGTGCGCGCGCAACTCGCGGCGCTGCGCGGCCAACTCAATCCGCATTTCCTCTTCAACGCGCTGCACAGTGTCGTTCACCTGATCCCGGTGGCGCCCGATCTTGCGGCTGACAGTGCCGAGCGGTTAGCTGCGCTGCTGCGCACCGTGCTCGAGGAGAACCGTGATCGCGTCACACTCCAGGAAGAGCGCGCGTTCGTATCGCGGTACGTGGAACTCGAACAGGTACGATTTGGCGAGCGACTCGTGGTGCAGTGGGACGTACCGCAGGAGGCGTCTGCGCTGTTCGTACCGGCGTTCGCACTGCAAACGCTGGTCGAGAACGCCGTCCGGCACGGAGCCGCGTCGCGCGTGGACCCCACGAAGATCACGGTGTCAGCGCAGCGGAACGGCACGACGCTTACGCTGACCGTGGCAGACGATGGTGCCGGCGCAGATTTGTCGGCACCCCCGGACAGCGGCCGCACCGGACTGCGCAGGCTGCGCGAACGGCTCGATGCGCTGTACGGCTCACGCGCCGCACTGACGTGTGAGAGTCGTCCTGGAGCAGGCTTCACCGCGCGCGTGTCCTTGCCTGCTGACGATGCGGACGATGTCGCATGAGCATCGACCGTCGCATCCGGGTAGTGATCGCCGACGACGAGGCCATCGCCCGCGCTGGACTCCGACGCATGCTCGGCGCCTTCGACTGGATCGACGTAGTCGGTGAGGCGGCGCACGGACTCGCGGCGATCGAGACGATCGAACGGCTGCAACCCGAGCTCGTCTTCCTCGATATCCAGATGCCTGGACTGCTCGGGACCGAGGTGCTCGGGCGCCTCACCAAGAATCCCTTCGCCGTCTTCACGACGGCGTATGCGGAGCACGCCGTCACGGCGTTCGAACTTGGCGCGGTAGACTACCTGCTGAAGCCATTCGGCGCCGCGCGACTCACCGCGACGCTCGATCGAGTTCGTGTCGCGTTGGGCGAACCCTCGGCCGATAGCCCCGGAGATCGGCTTGGCGAAATCCTCGGCAAGGGGCCGCTTCGGCGGCTCTTCATCCGCACTGGAAGCGCCATCGTACCGCTGCCGGTGTCGGATGTGCGCTGGTTCGAGGCCGATGGAGATTACGTGATCGCGCACGTCGAGCGTGGTCGCCACGTGCTGTCACTCTCGCTCGCACGGCTCGAAGCGCAACTCGACCCCAAGCGCTTCGTGCGCATTCATCGCGCCCATCTCGTGAATCTCGACCACGTGCTCGCCTTTCGCAGCCATGGCAAGGGCGGCATGGTCGCCGAATTGCGCGGCGGCGAGCTACTCGCGGTCAGCCGCGTGCGGGCGCAGGAACTGCGGCGACTGGGTGTGTAGTGTCTCGAGGCTACTAGAACTTCCAGCTGTAGCCCACCCGGACCACCTGCGTCTCCAGGTAGTCCGTGCTCACCAGGCGAAAGTTCGTCCCGCGGATAGTGCGCTCGGCCTGCATGGTGTTCAACAGGTCGGTCGCATTCACCACGATCTCGCCGCGGCCCTGCTGGACGCTCTTCTTCATGCCGAGATCGAGCGAATAGCGGCTCCCGATGCGTCCCTGCGGCAAGAGATCGGGAGCGAGATAGACTTGGGAGATCTGCGTCTGCCAATCATGCGGCAGCTTGATCGTCGCGTTCAGCTTGCCGTTTCCCGACGTGAGCGTTTGACGTTCCGCCGCATACAATACCGGGACCGGATACTGATTGACAACCGCGAAGGCGTCGATGTTTCGGCGAAACGCGTTGGCATTGGCGCTCAGTGACAGACGCCGCGAGATCGTCTGCTGCCACACCACCTCCGTACCCGTGCTCCGGCTGCGTCCACCATTCTGGAAGACGTTGTACAGCAGCACGCTGCCGGGCGCCTGCGTGGCGATGCGGGTGATGGTGCCGTCAACGATACGATGATACGCCGAGGCGTACACGCTGCCCTTCGACCAGCTGGTTTTGTAGCCCAGCTCGGACGACGTGGAGTACTGCGGCTGCAACGCGGGGTTGCCGACCTTGATCAGCTCCGGCTCGTCGTACTTGGGGAAGATGCGGATGTCGACTTCGTTGGGGCGATCGACGCGCCGGTTGAAGAACAGCGACAGCTTGTTCGCGTCGTCGAACTTGTAGGCCGCGCGCACATTCGGAAATGGCTGGAAGTACCGATATCCATCACTCTTGTAGGTGTTGTGATCGGGGTTCACATCGTAGTCCACCTGCACCTGCTCGAACCGGACTCCACCCTCGAGCTCAACGCGCTGACTCTCGAACACATAGGTGCCGTAGAGTGCGGGAATCGTCTCGCGATAGGTGGCCCACCCACCGGCACCGGTGTCGAGCGGTGAGTTCCGGCCGGCGAAGAACTGCATGTTCACCGGGATCGAACGGTACCGCCCCTTGAAGCCGGCCTCCACGCGCCCCTGCTTCAGCGGCTTCGTGTAGTCGGCGTTGAAGTCCACCACGTGCTCGTCCGACAGCAACTTGAACGCATCCGTGCCGACGAAACTCGGTACGGTGTTCGTGAAGAAGTACTTCTCGTCTTCCCGATGAAACGAGTAGTTGCTGGTGAACACGAGTGAGTGTCCCGGCTCCTGAAACTTGTGCGTGAGCACCGCCGAGCCGAACGCCGTGTACTTCACTTCGTCTTCAAGGAACTGCCACAGCCGGTACCGATTCTGCAGCGTGCCGCTGAAGTACGGATTGTCGCCGTTGTCGAGAATCTTCTCACGGTTGAACAGCCCGGACACGCTGAACGTGTTGCGCTCATCGAACGTGTGGTCGACTCCGCCGTTGAGCGTCGCATAGTCGGTGCGCCGGTTACGCTTGATCTGCTGAATGATCACCGTGCCGTCGTCGTACGTGCGCGTCGAGAACTCGTTCTTGTTCAGCGTGGGCGAGTACAGCCAATCGGCCTGCAGAAAGCTGTTGGTGGCGCCCTTGCGATAGTTCACGGCAACCGACGGATTGAACTTCGGGGTGCCCTGATACTGCGGCCGAATGGTGGGCAGGTTCTCCTTCTTTACCCACAACGCACCCGCGCCGCCCATCACGCCGATCTTGCCGTTGAATCCTTCCTGCTCCTGCTTCTTGAAAATCAGGTTGATGATACCGGCGCTGGCATTCGCGTCGAACTTGGCCGAGGGGTTGTTGATGATCTCGATACGCTCGAGGGCCGACGCCGGGAGATTGTCCAGTCCGTTCTGTGATCCGAAGCCGGTGAGCGCGGTCTGCTTGCCGTCGATCAGCACCACCACCTTGTCACTGCCGCGGACCTGCACCTTGCCGTCCTGCGCCACCGTCACACCCGGCAAGGTGGACATCGCCTGCAACACCGAACCACCCGACTGACTGATGTTGTCGGAGACCGTGAACGTCTTCTTGTCCATGGTGCCGGCCACCGCGTCGGCATTCGCGGTCACTTTGACATCGCCGAGCACGCGGACCTCTTTGACCATCAGGATGGCCCCGAGGTCGAGGAACGCGCTCAGTTCACCGATCAGCACCCGTTGACGGATGGGCTGGTAGCCAATCGAGCGAACGACCAGCACGTAGGTGCCCTTCTTGAGCCCCGTGAACGTGAACGCGCCCTGCTCGTTCGTAAGCCGTCCGCTCACGAATGCGCTGTCCTTCTCCGTTTGCATCTGGAGCGTCAGAAACGGCAACGCCGCCTTGGTCTGGGCGTCCTGAACTTTGCCGAAGAGCGTGACGCCGTTGGCAGGCGACTGCGCGAACGCGGCCGGCGTGAATGTGGCCTGCGCCAGACAGAGCGAGAGGATGAGCGACAGCACCGAGCGAAGCGTCATGATTCCGATGACGATAGTGTTGCATGGCACATGCGAATTTCTCGTCCAAAAATAAGGAGAGCGCACATCCGACGCCGAAGTTGGGGGATTACTCGATCCCCGACCACGGGTTCAGGCACGATTGCGAACCTGCGCTAGGGAGCGTCGGCGTCTATCAGGAACCAGAGCCCTGCGCCGAGCAGTGCAAACACCGAGGCGGCGGCGAGCGCTGCGGGCCAGCCAAGCGACTCCACCATGAGCGGGACCATCAACGCACCGATGCCGCCGACCACGTTGCCACCGGTATTGAGCACGCCGCACGCCGTGGCGGCGTCCGCTTCCGCGACAGAAATGGTCGCCGCCCAGTAGGCACCTTCGGTCAGCTGCTGGCAGGCGAGGCAGAGCGAAAGAAAGAGCACGCAGACGTACGCGCTCTGCGCGTTCGCCGCCAGTAGCATCAGGCCGGCGGCCAGTGTGAGTCCGGTCGCGCCGATGGTCCGCATGCCGCGTCGTTTACCAATGCGCTTCGACAATCCATCGCACAGATACGCGCCGATACCGGCGCCGATCGCGCCCGTAATCCACGGCGCCGAGGCGTACCATCCGCCCTCGAGCATCGTGAACTTGCGCGACTCGATCAGGTAGATGTACAGCCAGTTGAAGAAGAAGTAGAAGAGATAGTTGCTGCAGAAGTAGCCGAGGGAAAGCAACACGACCTGTCGGTTGCGCAGCACCCGCTTCCACGCGCCGGGCTCTGATCGCGGACGCTCAGCTGGTCGATCGCCGGTGATGAGTTCGAGTTCGGCCTGACGCACGCCCGCATGCTCCGCCGGTGTGTCGCGAACATACCACCACCATATCCCCGCGAGCATGAGGCCGAGCGGCGCGGTCGCCATGAACGACCCGCGCCATCCCACCGTGGAAACCAGCCACGTGATCAGGGGTCCGGTCGCGGCCGCGCCGAACGTCAGCCCGACATTCACCCATCCGTTCGGGACCGCCCAGCCGGTCACGGGAAACCAACTGGCGATCGTGCCGCCGAAGACGACGAGCGGAGCCTGCAATACACCCATCAGGAAACGCAGCGTCATGAGCGACGCGATGACGACCATCGGCGACGCAACCGACGTGCTCGGCGTGAAGCCCACCGCCAGGTTCACCACACCCCAGCCCACCGCCAGGATCGCGATCGCCTTCCGGCTCCCGACGCGATCGCCCCAGATGCCGCCGGGGAACTGGAAAATCGCGTATCCCCACGCGAACGCCGCGAGGACGGCGCCCAGCTGCACCTTCGAGAGTCCGAGATCGACGATCATGCGCTCGCCGGCAACCGACAGATTGCTGCGCAGCAGATAGGCGACAAAGCTGGCGAGCACGAGCAGGGCGACGATACGCCACCGAATGCCGGAAGAGCCGGCTTCGCGCGATGTCAGCATGACCTCAGGGCGTGGCGCATCAATGCGAAGCGGGTAGCGAATACTCGAACTCATACGCGTGCTGCTTACCATCCATGATGATCGCCAGCGTTCCTGTCAGACCGCGCAGCTGTTCGGTGCCGGAGTCGGGCACGACCGTCACCGAGAGCGTGCCAACACCACGCGTCATCGTCCCGGCGTGCTGCAGATTGAACGTGCCCTGCAGCCCGTGCAGCGTGCCTTTCACTTCTTCGACCGCGACGTAGGCCGCCGAGTTCGGCTCGCTGCTTCCGGCGGCCAGCATTTCGCCGATCGCGGTCGCCTCGAGGTCTCCGTGGTACTGTTTGTCGAGCGAGAACCGGGCGAGGCGTGATCCCTCCGCCGCGATCGCCATGGGGTGTGGTGCTCTCGTGATGTCGAACGTGCCGCGGGCGAACGCCATTGCTGAGCCTCTGAGTTTGAAAGCGGATACGGGAACGGTAGAACTTGCCTGCTCGGAACGTTTCAAGGGAGTGGGGTCTCACTGCTCGCAATTCCCTCTCACCAACGAGCACAGATCATGGCGAACGAACCCAGCGGGTACACGCACGACGCGAGCGACAAGAAGCTCGACCACGCCGCCGATGAGGCGAAAGCCGACGGTGCGTCAGCGGACTCGAAGAAGCATGCGGGGCACGACCCCGCGAAGATTCGGGAGCACGACGATGTCGGAAAGGATCGGCTGTTCGAGGGGCGCATTCAGCACGACGACGCCGACAAAGCCAGCGATCGCAATCGCCTGGAGAAGGACGTCGCGCGACATCATCACCCGGAAGATGAAGTCGGCACGATCTCCGACAAAGACACGCACGCGAAGCCATAGCACCCTGAACCCCGTTGATCGCTACAACGTGATCATGTCCGCGATCTGATACCCGAGATTGGACACCTCATACACCTCGCGCGCCTCTCCGCGCGCGAGGATCAGCTCCAGGCGCACCAGCTCCTCCAACGACTCTTCCCACTTCGCCACGTCGCGCCGGTCGTTCGACGTCAGCAGGTTGTTGCCGTTCGCCTGCAGCTCCGCCCCGCCACCGAAACGCAGATGCATGATCATCCCTTGGGGATCCATGCTCGCTTCCTTCAACAGCGTGCGCGCTTCCGGGGAGAGCCGCGGGAGTTCCGTCGTCGATTCGACGACGTCGCCGTGCTCCAGCGACGCTTCGAGCCGGAACAGCGGATGCTCATTCACCTTCAGCTGCAGGTGGTGATAGAGCGTGGCCTTGAAGTCTGAATGGCTGTCGTACCCCTCGTACAAGCCCCGTGTCCGGCACGATGCCTTGAACTCTTTCAGCTTCTCCACCTGCGCCATGTCGACCGTGTCGAGCGCCACCGGCTGACTCGAGAAGTACAGCATGGCTGGACGACCGGCATCGATGTGGCGTTCGATCTCTTCCACGGTGCCGCTCGAGTAGTCGTCCGTCGCGGTGCCGATGCGCGTCCAGAACACGCCGATCAGCAAGTCGCATTTCTGCAGCACCTGATGGTTGATGATGTCCTGTGCCGTCGCCCCCATCTCCGGTGAGGCATGTGATTCCCAGCCGATCGGCAGCAGCACGATCTTGCGGATGCTCGAATGCACCGCGTTCCATTCGTACACGACATCGCGCACGATCGCCCGCTCCGAGGCGACATCCCCCGGCGACGCGATCATCACGTTGAAAGTCTTGGCGATATAGCTCACCGGACGAACTCCTCTCTGGGAAATGCCTGGGCGCGGGTCGGTGCTACAGGTAGCTCAGCCACACGTCGTGGCGTCGCTGCTTCACGGCCGCGAACCATCGGCACAACGGATACATCACCAGCACGACGGCCGCCCACACGACGTACACGACGGGCAATGCGTATCCCCAGCCCGGTGGCGCGGTAAATGGATAATTGCCAAGATCGGGGGACGCGAACATCCAATGGGCCGAACCGTATCGCGCAATACACAGAATGACGGCGAGCGCATGAATCAGCATGAAGTGCAGCAGATAGTAGAACAGTGGCACGCGCCCGATCACCAGGGCTGGCCGCAGCCAGGTCGGCGTGGCGTGATCCGCCGCCCGCAGCAGCAACAACGCAGGGCCAAGCGTCATCAGCAGGAACAGCAGCGACGGTGGATACTTGGATGTGTTCAGAAACGACAGCGCGGTGAAGATCACTGTCGGTTGCACACTCCATCGCACCGCGTCACCGTACCCATTGAGCCATCGGAGCGCGACGAACGCCGCTGTCAGCGCGACACCTAGGCGCACCAGAAACATGCGGCGACGGTCCGGCTCCCAGTCGTAGACCCATCCCAAGCAATATCCGACCGCCGTCACACCAATCCACGGAATCAGGGGATAGGCGACAAAAACCGTGAAGTCTGGTCTGTTCACCAGAAATCCCGGCACGTGCAGGATCGTCCACATCGCGCTCGCGAGCTGCACTCCATCCAGCAGGTTGTGCCCCACGATCATGAGCAGCCCCACCGCGAGAATCGCGCGAACCGGAAGCCGAATCAGCGCGGCCAACGCGATCATCGCCCAGCCGAGCGCCCATAGCACCAACAGCATGGTGACGCGATAGTCCACGTTGAACTGGTACGCCAGACACCGCGCGACCACCAGCTCGACGACAATCAGCCAGATCCCGCGCGTGAGCAGGAATCGCGTCAGTTCACCCTTGGTCTTCTTGCCGAGCGAGAGTCTGGCACCAACGCCGGTCAGCAGGAAGAAGACGGGCGCACAGAAGTACGTGATCCAGCGCGTGGCGAACAGCGCGACCGTCGTCGTCGCCAGGTTGGTCGGCTGTGCCCCGGGCATGCCGAAAAAGTCCCGGGTGTGGTCGAGCGCCATCACGATCATGATGATGCCGCGAACCACGTCTACGGCGTCGACGCGCACCGCCGGCGGCGGAGATCGTCGCGGTGCCGACATCACCGTCACGGCTCTCGCACGACAATCGGCACGCGCAGTACCGGCGCGGGTTGCGCTCCACGCACATCAGTCGGATACCAGACGGTCGTGAAGCGCAGAGCGTAGTTGGCCGGCGCATCGGCGGGGATCATGACCTCGACGTCGAACGTCTGCCCCGCACTTACCGTGCGCCGCGCTGCGCTCTGTACTTGCTGCGCCGCCGGCAATTCGGCGCCATCGGTGGCAAGGGAACGCCACCGCTGCACCGTCGAATCCCGCAGGAACGCGACGCGAATCTGCTCGTCGACCGGTATGCTGACAAACCGGAGCCGATGCGTTCCCGGTGAGAGCGTAAGCGGCGCTCCGTCAGTGCGTCCATTGATCGCCAACGACCCGGTCGCGGCATGGCCCAGTATCCCCATCACGATCACGTGATCACGCGTCGTATCGCGCGGCGCGTTGGGCTCCTCCACGATCAGCGCGCCGTACAATCCCGTCGAGAGTTCGCTGCCGGCTTCGTCGTGCGTATGGTAGATGAAGGTGCCGGCGCGGGCGGCGGTCAGTCGCACCACGAATGAGTCCCCCGGTGCGATGGGAGGCCGCACACTGCGACCGGCACCACTCCATCCGCCCACGCCATCGAACCAGCTCTCGATTTCCATGCCATGCCAGTGCACCGCGAGCGGCGAGGAGAGACCATTCACCACCGTGATCGCCGTCGGCTCTCCACGATGCAGCACGAGCGTGGAGCCGGGGAACTGCATCGAATCGCGCGCGGGCGCCACGCTGCCGCGCTGCCACACGAACGAATGCCCCGGCGACGAGCCAAACACATTCGCCCGCTGCGTCGCGACCACGCGAAGCGACCGCACCGCCGGCGCACCAGGATTGCGGCCCGAGGCCAACGCCAGCGCTCGCGCGGCCGTCGCGCCAGCGCGCGGGGTGACCTGCACGCCCATCACCAAACCCGCCATGTTTTCTTCGGCGTGATGCACCGACGACGCCGTGTGCGCGGACTCGTCCGAACCGCCGCGCGGCGCGATGCGCGGCGCGATACTCTGCACCAACGCCATGTGCCGCACGAGATGACAATGGAACAACCAGTTGCCGGGACGTTCCGGCACCCACGTCATCGCCATCGTGCCGTTGAGCGGGAGCAATTCCGTCACGACGCGGCGTTGCTGCCCGTCGGCATACAGCGTGTCGAGCTGGCCGTCACCGCGCGCCGTGACCGTGAAGTAGAACCCATGCAGATGCAGCGGATGCGCCGCAGCGTTGGCGTTGATGATGCGCCACCGCACGGTGTCACCCACGGTGTAGCCCAGCCGCTCCGTGTGAGGCCAGCTCGCGCCGTTGATCATCATCCTGAACGCGGGATCGTGATGGACCCGCGCATCGTCGTCGTCGAGCCAACGGCTGATCAGCAGAATCCGCTCGCCACGCGGCGGCACGGTGCCGGCAGCGTCCACGACCAGTGCACCCACCAACGGTCCCTCTCCCTTCTCTCCACTCGGCCAGTCATCCGGCACCGGTGCGGTCGGGTGCTGCACCGTTGGGCGGACTCGCGCCCAGTAGTAGTAGGTGCCGGCGGTCGACGCCAGAAACGCGACGGTCACGTGTGCGCCGGGCGCGAGGGTAACGGAATCCATGCCGCGGCCAGCCGCGCGATCGTGCAACCCAAAGACGATGAGCTGCACGCCGAGCGTGTTGTGCAGCGTCACCCGCATCGTGGTGCCGGCAGGGGCGCGCAGCAATGGCCCGGGTACCTTGCCCAGCTTCCCGTCTTCGACGAACGCAAAGGCGCTGAGCTCGGCGCCACTCGCCCCCTCGGGTCGCCAGCGCACCTCGCGAATACTGAAGGATGCGTTGAGCGTGTCCGCGACGCGCGTCCCGGCGGGCCGGCGATAGTCCTCCAGCTGCGCGAGGGGAAGCGCGGCGCGCAGCGGCGGCGTAATGGGTCGGCCCGATAACGCCAAAGCGGCGAGGGCGATCAGGAAAGGACGAATCATTTCAGGAGGCTACCGGTCTTCCGCTCGTGGCGGTGTTGTGGGTGCCGGAAGTACGTCGCGCGCCCAGTCCGTGCGCTTCCAGCCGGGCACCGGCGCGGCACCGTGCTCGTCGGGAACGAAGGCCGACGGTTCCACGCGCGCCATCTGGTGAATGTATCGTCCGCAATTCGGATACACCCGCTCGACGTGCAGGTAGAGCATGAATTGAGCACCGGGATACCGACGCAGCAGCGCATCATCGTGGCGCAACTCGGCCGCGCCCTCGACGCGGATGCGACGCTGCGCCACAAAGTCGATGAAAAGCAGCCCCACACGCTCCGTGGCTTCGACGTTCCCCATCGAGAGGTACATCCCGTTGCCGTCATAGTTCGGCATCGCAAGCGTGTGTTCGTCTAGCACGACGACAAATCCCGGGGCGCCACCCTTGTACGAACAGGTGGGCTGGCCCTGCGGATCGACCGTCGCCATGAAGCACATGTCCTGCTGTTCGATGAACGCGCGATCGTCGACGGTGATCGAGTCGTGCACCTTCACTTTCTCGAGGCGATCCGCAAGTCGGCGAGAGTCGAAACGATCCTGAAGCGCACGCGCGGATGGCGAGTAAAGCGTTGGCATGATCATGTCCTCCAACAGTTAGGTCACGAGTGAAACGGCGTCGTTGCCCGCGACGGACCGCACGGACTCACCACCAGCCACCTTTGACGTCATCGTTCTCTGCTCCGCATCGACTACTTCGCCGCTTTGATCAGGCGCTCCTGCACAGCGCGCAGCGGCAGTGTTGGCCCGCCGCTGATGTTCCACGCGTTGATGACCACCACCATGTCCTGGTCTGGAAACGCCATCGGGAACTGTCCGCCGAAGCCCGAGCCGGCCCAGATCAGGGCGTCCGGCTTTACTGGATTGGTGTACAGCCACCACTTGTATCCGTAGCGTGGCGCACCGGCGCGGGCGCTGGTGGCGACCTGCGGCGTGACCGATTCGCGCACCCAGCGTTCCGACACGATTGGCGTGCCCTTCCAGCGACCGCCCTGCAGCCAGAGCTGCCAGATCCGCGCCAGGTCGCGCGCTTCGAGATACAGGCCACCCTCGGTGTCGATGGTGCCCGACGGTGTGCGCTTCCAGTGCCAGTCGGTAATGCCGAGCGGCGCGAAGAGATAGCGCGCGGCGTACTCCTCGATGTCCACGCCGGTTGCGCGGAAGAAGATGTGCGCGAGCAGAGCGCTCTCGCCGCTGCTGTAGTTGAACTGGGTGCCGGGCTCGCGCATCATCGGCCGGTCGATGGTGAACTTGACCCAGTCCGGGCTGGCTTCGAGCGGGCCGGCCGTGTTACGCGGATCGCTGTACGGCACGCTCTCGTTCCAGTCGAATCCGCCCGTCATCGTGAGCAGGTGGCGAATGGTGATGCGCCGCTTGCGCTCATCAAGATTCGCCACAGCCGTGGTATCCCAATACTTGAGGATCGGCGTATCGAGGTCGGGAAAGTCGCCACGAGTGACCGCCACGCCGATGACCGCCGAAGCCACCGTCTTGGATACCGACTGCAGCGTGTGGAGCGTGCCCCGACGATAGGTCGGATGCCACCATGGGTTGAAGTAGTTGAACGGACCGGTGGGGTCGTGCGAGTTATTGAGCGCGGAGCTGGAGCGCGACGAATCGCCGTAGATGCGGTCGTAGTCGCGCGGATACGTCTTGTCCATCGCGATCTGGCCGCGACGGATCACGAGCAGGCGGTCGATGTTACCGTACTTCCCGGCCGTGATCTCGGCGTCGAGACTGTCGAGGACAGCGGGGTTGAGGCCGACCTTCGACGGGGTCGAGGTGGGCCATGGGGATGGTGCCACCTGGGCCGCGAGCGACGAAGCCACAAGCAGCGCGAGGGCAGCCGCTGTGAAGTAGGGTCGTGTCATCGGGTGAATGTACCGCTCGAAAGGAGTCGCGCGAGTCCATTCCTGGGGACGTTGCCGCATACCCATCGACGGGAGCGGAAAGGCGCCCTAGTGAAGTCCGATGCCGAGTCCGAACGCGAACGTGCCACTGGCGTTATTGGGCAATGCCGGCACGAGGGCACCACGGATCGACGCCACGACGTTGGCAGGCCCTCCGACAATGAAATCGAGGCGGCCGGTCACACCACCCATCGATGACCACGAGTACGGTGACGTAGTCCGTCGATAGACACTCACGAGGCTCGGTCCTCCCGAGGCACGCAGCGACAACGCGCGATGCAGATGCCAGTCGCGACTGACTAGCGCGGTCCAGGACGTCACGAGCGGCAACGCGACCAGACATCGGCTGGGGAGTGAACCCGGATCGATCACGGTGCACTCGTCGGTGTTCTGAAGCCCGGACTGCGCCGACCACGACGCGCCCAATCGCAGGTGCCTGCCGACCGGCGCACTGAACATGGCATCCAGTGCCCCGCCGAGACTCGAGCGATACGTTCTGCTCGCTCCCCCCACCACGCCGGCCGCGCCAATCGACAGATCCAAAGATCTCTCTCGCGCGGGCTGTGCTGCGGCGGTCCCTGACGCCAAGCCAAGCAGCATTGCGGTACGCACAAAGAAGGAACGCATTATCACGTCTGTTGGCCCGGTACTGCGGCGTATGGCCGCACGAACGCCCGTAGAGAACTACGGTCCGGCCTCGGTGCCGGGTACCGTCAACAGATAGTACACGTCCGTGCGCAGCTGCGCCGGGTCAGCATGCCAATGGCCGTACACTTCCCATGATGGCCCCGCGAGCGCACGATCGTGTGCTCGGCACCACGCGAGAATCGCGGCATGCGCGCGCCCGAGCCCACTGTAGTCGCCGTGATGCGTCGTCATCGCGGCGACGCCACGCGGTGTCTCCAACGGCAGGACCACACCCACCGCCGCGAATCGCGCCGTCGCGCCTACACAGAAATCGACCGTGAACTCCTCGTCGGTCGCGTCGCGATAGATGAAGATGTTCTGCCCGTCGAGGAGCACCGCGCCCTCTCGCGCCGCCGCATACACCTGATCCAAGTGCCGCCCGAACTCCTGCCCGACACGACCACGCGGTACCTGCACCCGTACGCCGGCTACCGGTCGTGTTTCCACGATCGTTTCACGTACTTCGTAGTGTTCGAGTGACATGCAATCCATCAGCGACCGGACGCGCGCAGGACCCATCGCCCTTGCGTGAACTGAAGCTGTTGGGGCGGCACGCGCGTTTGCCCATCTCGAGCGCGCAAGGTCATGCGGACGAAGGACAGCCGATCTCGCGAAAGCCACCTGACCTCCTCGGGCCCCCACTGATCCCCGCCATCCAGGACGTATGCGCGTGTGAGACCGCGCCCATCGACGCGCCAAAGCTCCAGGACATTCGGAGAGTATCCCGCTTCAAGGTCACTCGATGCGATCGCAAAGTGTGCGCTGTCAGGTGACCAGAGCGGTTCAGCCGGCACGGTCACGTCCTGTCCGCTTCGATCGTGAATCACGTGGTAGGTGCCTCCTTCGTAGAAGGACGTGGCGACGACGTGGACGGCTCGCGCGGGCAGAAATTTCAGATACACGAAGCGATGAAAGTGATCAGCGTTCGCCAGCGTATCTGCTAAGGTGACGATTCGGCCCGAGGCGAGCCGAATGACCAGCTTGCCGGCGCGACGCGTGACGCGCCCGCTCGTGGCTCTGAGTTCGCGCGCTTCTGCCGTGTACTCATCGCGCCGCGTGGCGTAGATCTCGCGCGGGGCGTCGACGCCCGCACTCTGTGCGCCGGCCACAGGAGCGATGAACCCGATGAGCACCAAGAGCGCGGACCGCACGCTCGCGACCGATGGAATTCGCATGATCATCGTCGGCAATGAGAGAGACCAGAACATCCGATCGGATGCAGCCGTGCTCGGCGAAGCGTTGCAGACGATCGTGCCCGCGCGCAAGTCCATCCACGCGCGCTCAAGCCGGCGGAGCGTCTTGTCCCGTCCAGAGATTGGCCGACGTCAGCGGGAGTCCGCACGCCTTGAGGTGAAGGAACAGCTGCATCCGATACATCGCGCCGCCGGAGAGCACGAGGTTGGCGAGAAACGCACCGCGCGAGACGCGATTTCCGTCACCAGTTCGCGCGCGCTGCGCTGGCCCGGCGTCGGACGATACTCGTGCGACGTCGCGGCGAGCTCGCCAGCCGGCGAGGACGCGCCTACTCGCGTGTATTCCGGAGCCGCTCCAATCCATCGAGAATCAGTTCCAGCCCAAACCCAAAATCGAGTGTCCCGTCGTGCGAACCATCGGCCACACGCGCCGAGAGTTCGTGCATGTAGGGGTACACATCGGCGGGCAACATGGGCAGGTAGGCCGCCGCCGCTGACGCGTATTCGTCAGGGTTCACGGGAAAGTTCTGCTGCTGCAACGCGAACCCATAGATGTAGTTGTCTATGGCGTTCCACGCGCGATCCGTCTCGAACCACGGCAACCCCGCCTCGCGCAGCGTGGCGAGCGTGGCGTCGATGTAGCCGAGCATGTTGGGGCCAACGCTGATGCGTGACACGACGAGCATTGGTGCCCACGGATGTGCCGTCATCACCGCCAGCGCCGATGTGGCGCGCGCACGCATGGCGGCTTTCCAGTCGCCGCCGCGCGTCGGCCGCGTGATTTCTCCAATCACGACATCGACCATGCCATCGAGCAGTTCGTCTTTGTTCGCGACGTGATTGTAGAGCGACATCGCTTCGACCTTGAGCGTCGTGGCGAGTTTGCGCATGGAGAGCGCCTCGAGACCGTGCCGGTCTGCGAGCTTGATGGCGGCGTGCAGAATGCGGTCGCGACTCAGTGGCGCGCGTCGAGCGGGGGGCATGCGAGACACACTACCGGGACTGACAGTGTAAGGCAAGCAGACGGACGCACTTGACCGAGGCAAACTTACGGCGTACGTTTCAACATACACTGTAAGTTTGCGTTCCCCCTCTTTCCCATTCCTTATGCGTTATGTCCTGGCCGCCCTCGCCGGGCTGATTGCGGTGGCGCCCCTCGCCTCCGGGCAGCAGACATCGCCCTCGTCCGACACCAACGCCGTGCGCATTCCCCGTTGGCACGTTGGGCTCGCCGCCGATGTCGGCCAACCGGTCGGCGCTTTCAAACGAAACGTGAACAACGCGGCGGGTGGGCAGGCCCACGTGTTGCTGCGGCTCGACCGATACGGCTTGGCCTCGCTGCGCTTGCAAGGTGGGTGGCTCAACTACGGACACGAGAGCCAGCGCAGCTGTCTGGGCACGGCGCCGCACTGTCGCGTGGCCGTGAACGTGACCACGGCCAACGGGATCTTCTCGTTGGCACTTGGGCCCCAGCTCTCCGTGCCGCTCGGCCGAGTCCGGACATACGGCTACGCACTCCTGGGCATGAGCCGCTTCGCCACCGTCAGTGGACTCGGCGGCGGCCTCGTTCCGGATTTCGTGGCCGCCGACGAGAACTTTGGTGATAACGGTCTGGTGTGGCGTGGCGGTATTGGTCTGCAGTTGCCCGTGAACCGCAGCACCAGCATTGACATCGGCGTCGGCTATGAGAGCCACGGCGAGCGGGCCTATCTCATCAAGGGGGGATTGACGGACCAACCTGATGGGTCGCTCGGTTTTGACGTGAAGCGCTCGAAGGCGGACCTGTACGCCATTCGGATCGGCGTGACGAAAGCGCTCAGTCGGAGGCCTCGCGAGGCTGCTCCGGCGCCATGATCGCACAGATGAAAGCCGCGGTGTGCCGGCGATACGGACCTCCCGACGTGGTCACGATCGAGAGTTGGCCGAAGCCGGTTCCCGGCCCGGATGACGTGCTGATTCGCGTGCGCGCCAGCACGGTGTCGTCGGCCGACTGGAGAATTCGCAGCCATAGCATGCCATACGGTTTCGGTGTGGTCGGGCGGCTTGCGTTCGGTGTGACCGCACCGCGTCAACCGATTCTTGGCAGTGAACTGGCTGGCGATGTCGTCGAGATTGGTGCCGCCGTACACCACTTTGCCGTGGGCGATGCGGTCGTGGCTTTCTCTGGTGCAACGATGGGCGCTCACGCGGAGTACCGCTGTATGCGTGCCGATGCCGTGGTAGTGCGCAAGCCGCCGACACTCTCGTACGAGACCGCGGCAGCACTCGCCTTTGGCGGCACCACGGCGCTCGATTTCTTCCGACGCGGCGCGTTGCGAGCTGGAGACCGCGTCCTGATCAATGGCGCGTCGGGCGCCGTTGGCTCCGCGATGGTGCAACTCGCCGTCGCGGCGGGCGCAGAAGTCACGGCGGTGTGCAGTGGCGCCAATGCTGAGGCGATGCAGCAGCTCGGCGCCGTACACGTGGTCGACTACACGCGCGTCGACTTCGCCGGGGAAGGCCAGCGATACGACGTGATCGCCGACGCGGTGGGCAACGCGCCGTACTCGCGCGTACGCCGCGCCCTCACGTCACACGGGCGTCTGCTGCTGGTACTGGCCACGCTGCCCGAAATGCTCCGTGCGCCGTGGGTGAACGCCACGTCGCGGCATCGTATTGTGTTTGGCCCCGCAGCAGAGTGTGTGGACGACCTGCGCACCCTGGTCGACATGGCGGCGGACGGCCGCTTCACACCGCTGATTGATTCCCGCTTCACACTAACCGATATCGCCGCGGCGCACGCACGTGTTGAGACCATGCGAAAACGCGGGAGTGTTGTGGTCACCGAATAGGCCCCGTCGGCGGCGGTGGTGGAGCCAGGTGATCGCCGGTGATGTGAGGTGAGAAGTGGATGATTGCGCGAACGAGCTTCCCTTCCGTTCACAACGGCGCTCACCGCTCGGCGCCGGTACCCCGCAACTCCACGCCTGCGAACCAACCATGTTCTTCTCGCTCTCTGATACGCGCGCGCGGCCCTCCCGGCGCCTCGCCACCGTGGCTGCCACATCGCTTGGCCTCCTGACCTTGGCCGCTTGCGGCGGCGGTTCCGATGGGATTACCGATCCCGGGACGAATGGCGGTACGCCCCCGGCCGGTCCGACCACGACGCTGACCTTTACCCCGTGCGCAACGGCAGGGACGTCGCCGGTCGTGTGGGTGGGCTATCAGGACGGTACGACCGGTACCTGGAAACAGGCCACGAAGGTGGGCAGCAGCTACGAGATGAAGTTCGCCAGCGCCAAGGGCGCGGCGGCGATCACCGAGGAGTACGCCCCGTCGCACGAAACGTACGCCTACTACGGGACGGTGGACGAGTTGCAGGCCTCTCTGACCTACTCGTGCAGTTCGCAGACGCCGACAACGGTACAGGTCAAGGGGCTGCAGGCCGGCCAGATTGCCGGGGTCAGCCTGGGGTTCAACTCCGCGTATATGTACGGGCCTGGCGATCAGTCGTCGAACCTGAATGCTCGGAGCGGGACCACGACGCTGTTGGCGGTGCTGGGCAAGACCGATACGGCCGTGACGAAGATGGTGCTCCGCCGCGGCATCTCGCCAATCGCGCCAGCGCCCGTGGACTTCTCCGCCACGGAGGCGTTCAGTCCCGTGACCGGCAGCTTGCGGTTCCTGGGTGAGGCGCCGAGAGATATGAGCATGTGGTACCGGACGGCCGATGCACGCCATCAGATGGCGTATGGCCTCAAGCCGAAGAGCGGCACGGTGACGCTGTTTGGCCTCCCCGACGACCGCCGCCAGCCGGGCGAGCTCTATGAGTTCTACACCTACTACGATCCGCAGTTGGTGAGTGGCACCACCTTCTTGACCCGTGGGTCGCAGGGCTACGTATCGTCCATTGCGAACGTGGAGGTTCCCGCGTTCGAGACGCTGACCATGCCGACGAACACGGTGGCGTCCACGACGGGATACCTGCGGCTTCGTACCACCTTCACGGCACCGGCGACGCTGAAGTCGTTCTACGTCGGCATCTCGGGTGACACCGACGACAACAGCTTCTATACGTACTTCTCGCGCGCGTACCTCACCGGCACGGCCCTGGATCTGACGACCCCGAACTTTACGGGCGTGGCCGGCTGGAATAACGGCTGGGCGCCGCGCACCGGCCAGAATGGCCGCATCTCGACGGGGGCGGCTTCGTGGAGCGCCAATGACGGGGGATATTTTCTCAAGGCCCTCGCCGGCAATATCGGCTTCAACTACAGCTGGAGTGGGAAGCAGCCGCTCTAGTGCATGACGCGATGGGTTTCACCGTCTAAGACACAACGGCCCCGTGATCACGCGCAGCACCATCGGACGTTCGCGCCATGTCATCAGCCTGAAACGCCGTTGGGAAACTCGGTGAGGTCGTGGTACCCGAACATCTCGATCTCATTGGCGTGATCGCGGGCCAACCGTCGAAGTTCGTGGAGGCTTGCTCGACGTTGGCTGTCGTTCTCGGCGCGCATGGTCGCCAGTTGGGACACGGGGTGTTCGTCGGTCGACAGTTCAACCCGTAGGTAGTACGCGTCGCCCACGTGCAACAGCCAGCGGCTCCCATCGTGCACGGCCACACCGCAGTGCCCCGCGGTGTGGCCAACCAACGGGACCAGCACCGCCTCCACATCGAGCGCCAACGGCAACGCGCGGGCCTCGAGCCCAAACCAACGAGTTGGCGACGCCTGGTCGGGTACCGCAGCATGTGTAACCCAGCGTGGTTCGTGCGCGAACTGTGCCGGTGCATAGCGCCAGTTTCCGCGTCCCAGCTGCGCGAACTCCTCGGCCGAGAGGTGCACGGCAGCGTCCGGAAAATCAGCCAGTCCGCCGGCGTGATCGGGGTCGGCGTGCGTCAGCACGATGTCGGTCACGGCGGCGGTGCTGAAGCCGAGTCGTTCGATCTGCCGAGCGGCGGTGCGATGCTCGTGGAACTGGAACCCGGCGCCGTCAATCGCCGACTGACCGATGCGCTCGACCGGATGTGCGATGTCCGCCAGGCCGATGCCGGTGTCGACGAGGGCGAGGCGGCCGCCGTGCTCCAGAAGCAGACAGTGACAGGCCGCCGGCGGACTTGGCGGTGCATGCAGCACGCCGCAGTTCAGGTGATGGATGTTCATGCGAAGCTCATACGCTCATGGTCTCTCCAGCGGTCCACCAACGCGCCATCGAGAATCGTTGCCGACCCGCAGAGAAGCGACGTGACATCGAACTGCCGAAAGCGTCGATGATGACGCCTCGGTTGCTGTCGCATCGCCTGCACCTACGGCAGACGGTATACGACGATCGATCGTCACTGCGGTGGTGGCCCCATCGGCGGAAGGCGTCGCATCCATTCCTCGCAGGTCGGCGCCGGCTCGCGCCGCGGAAACTTCGGCAGCTGCTTCAGCTCGGCGGGCTCTCCGAACTTGAAGTAATCCACCATGTCGAAGAAACAGGAGAAGGGCACGGTGGGCATCATCACCACCTGATAGCCCTCCGCACGCCGCTGCTGTCCGGGGATATTGGCCAGCGTATTGAACGCGTCGAACAGACGCGCGAAACGCAGGGGGCCGGCGTCCCAGGGATCGACGCCGAGATCGAACATCATGTTGGCTACCGTCTCTCGCGCCGTTGGATCGTTGCCCGCGACGAACACCGTGGCGCGCGTCTTCGTGACCAGCGGGTCCATGAAGTAGACGATGTTCGGCAAGTTGATTCTGACCACGCGCATGGTCGGATGCCGGGCCTGAATGCGCTCCGCTTTGGCGCTGTCGGATGTGAGTTCCTGGTAGCCATCCGGCGCCAATTTCTTGTCACCGCCACTCACGTCGATAACGACTTTGCCGCTCAGGTCACCCAACGTGCCCGCGACGTCAACGACCACTTCACCGGGGACCGCGAGGACGACAACAGGCGCCTGCGCGGCCGCCTCGGGCTGCGTGACCGCCGTTGCCTTCGGTCCGGATCGCTGCACCAACGCTCGTACCACATCACGCCCGGGGTCACGGCTGCCGTAGATCACGCGATAGCCTTGGGCACCCAACGCCGGCCCAAGGGCTCCGGCCAGCGTGCCCGTCCCGATGACCGCGACGACCCCTTTTTCCGCGCCGGGCGCTGGAGGGTTTTGGGCGGGAGCCTTTTCCGCCGGTGCCTTTTCAGCAGGAGGGGATCCGCAGGCTGACGCGATCGCCAGCGCGGCGAGACCGATGCAGCGGACGTGGCACAGCAGACGCATGCTGAGTCGTGTGGGCATGTGATTCGAGTCTCCTGGTGTTTGGGACCCCGGCTTGCCGGAAAACGATTTCATCGGCCTTTCTCCGTACCAAACTGCATCGAAATTCCTCGGCCAGCGAGCATGGTCGATGCTGCATACGATTTCCGCCGCGGCGTAACGCCCCCCGCGGGGTCGAATCGCGTACGAATCACATTGGGACTAGGCCGGATGAAGAACGTGTCGGCGTGCGTCCTCGCTATCGATACTGGATCGATCGCAGCGTCAGTCTCGACGTCTCACCGGGCATTGCGTATTCGACGGGACTCAGCGGGCAGGTCGCGCTCAATTTCTCAGATCGGGCCGCTCTCTCCGTGCACGTGGCCCAGCTACGCCAGCGGTACGGGGCGGGCGGTAATCGCCCCCGGGTATTGGTCGGGGCGAGGCTCGGTGGAAAGTGGGGGCTTGGTGGCATGATCGCCACGCCGCTGCTGGGGCTGCTCGCACTCGTAATGACGCCGGACTGAACCCAGCGAAATTCCGTTCGACAACGACGCGGACGCGCCGGGCGCGAACGACGACGGCAGCAGTACGTCGCTCACGAGTAGTTGAGCCCGCGCTGTGCGCGGCGCGTCATCGCTCGTCGATGAGCGGCCGACTGCGCGTCGCGATCATCGCTCGGCCGCCGTCGGACGCACGCCAACCCCCAATCTCAGCAGCGAGTAGCCAACGACGCCCGCCAGCGTCGACGCGCCAAGCACCGCCAGCTTGGCAATATCGAGCTGCGCGGCCGATTTGAACGCGAGTCCGGCGATGAACAGCGACATCGTGAAGCCGATACCACCAAGCCATGCCGCACCGTGGACGTGCCCCCAGGATGCGCCGCTCGGCAAGTCGGCTGCCCCGCTGCGAACGGCCAGCACACTGGCCAGCGTGATCCCGATCGGCTTACCCAGCAGCAGACCGAGCACGACACCAATCGCGATTGGGTCGGAAGCCGCCGCGCCGAGGTCTGCACCAAGCGAGACGCCGGCGTTCGCGAGCGCAAAGATCGGCATGATGAAAAAGGCCACGACGCCGTGCAGCGCGTGCTCCATCTGCTGCAAGGGAGACTGCGCGGCGTCGGCGGCGGACTCGAGTGACTGCAGGGCATCCTGGTGTCCCTGGTTGGTCAGCACGGTCGTGCCTTCTTCGTCGGACGCACGAAAATCGGCGAGACTCGCCTCGGCCGAAGCGAGAAACTCGTCTTCGCTAATGCGCGTCCGTGCCGGCACGGCGAGGGCGAGCAAGACGCCAGCGATCGTCGCGTGGATCCCCGACTTGAGCATGAAGAACCACAGCACCGCACCGAGAAGCGCGTACGTGGCAGGTCGCCGTGCACCGGCGCGGTTGAGGCCGATCAGTACCAGCAACACGACGCCTGCCGCACCGAGTGCCGACCAGTCGATGGCGCTCGTGTAGAAGACGGCGATGACGAGTACCGCCCCCAAGTCGTCGGCGATCGCGAGCGCGGCGAGAAACACACGCACACTGGACGGAACGCGGTTGCCGAGCAGCGCCAGGATACCAAGCGCGAAGGCAATGTCGGTGGCCATCGGGACGCCCCACCCAGAGGCCCCTGGTCGGCCCACGTTCACGCTCGCGTACAAGAGCGCAGGGACCAGCATTCCACCCAGCGCCGCGGCGACTGGTAGCGCTGCGGATCGACGTGTCGAGAGCTCACCAACGAGCACCTCACGCTTGATCTCAAGCCCAACCAGAAAGAAAAAGATGGCCATCAGCCCATCGTTCACCCACGCGTGCAGCGGCAGCGCGAGACTGAACGCCGGTGTACCGATGCTGAACGGCGTTTCCCAGAGGTGGTGATAGACTTCCGCCCACGGCGAGTTGGCCCAACCGAGCGCGACGGTAGTGGTCGCGAGCAGGAGCAAGCCGCCTGACGCGTTCGTGGAGAAGAATCGTTGAAACGGGCCCAGAACACGCTCGATGAGCGGTTCAACGGTACCTGAGTTCGATACGGGTGCCGCGCTCACCGCATCGTGAGGCGAGGTGTTATTCATTGGCGTGCGTGAAAGCCCGCCAAGCACGTGAGGCCAGCTACGTCCATTTGAGCGTGTCGTCGGCGATCGGCAGCGTACGAATGCGCTTTCCCGTCGCCGCGAAGATCGCATTGCACACGGCGGGCGCGGCAGCCGGCAGTGCCGGTTCACCCAGACCCGTTGGCGGCGCCGACGACGTGATGAAATGCACCTCGACAACCGGCGGCGCGTGGTTCATGCGCAGCATCGGATACTTGTTGAAGTTCGTCTGCGCCGCCGCGCCACGCTCGACCGTAACCTTCTGGAACCATGCGGCGCTGATGCCATCGAGCATTGAGCCCTGCACCTGCGCCTCGGCGCCGCTCAAGTTCACGATGGTGCCGGCATCGACCGCGGCGGTGAGCTTCTTGATCTTGAGTTCGCCCGCCTGACTCACCGCGACATCGGCGACGATGGCGACGTACGCGTTGTTGGCGAAACAGATGGCGAATCCCTGCCCCTCTCCGCGTGGACGCTGCTGTCCCCAGTTCGCCTTGTCGGTGGCGAGCTTCAGCACGGCCATCATCTTGCTCGCGTCAAAGCGCGGCGAGGATGGTACCGTGGCCAGCATGTCGAGCGTAAACGCGAGTGGTTCCTTTCCGGCAGCGTGCGCGAGTTCGTCCATGAAGCTCTGCGTCGCCCACACGTTGCCGTTGTCGCCAGGCGCACGCCAATACCCGGTGGGAATGCCTCCGCGCAGTTTGCCCGATCGTACCTGCGATCCTTGAATCGCATTGAAGGGGAAACCAGTGGCGGTCATGTCGCCCGGTCCGCCCTGCATTTTGACGAACGCGTCGTGCAGCGCGACCACGGTGCCCTTATCATCGAGTCCGGCAGAGAAGTAGTGCCATCCGTTCGAGCGATAGTTGTCGTGCGCAAAATCCTGTTCGCGCGTCCACGTCAGTTTGATGGGTGTCCCCGCAAGCTTCTTGGCAATCGCCGCCGCTTCGATGGAAAACTCGTTGCTGCCGCGTCGGCCGAACCCACCGCCCAGTCGCGTGATGTGCACTTTCACATCCTTCGCCGCGAGCCCCAGCCCCTGGGTCACAAGACCCTGGCCCGACGACGGAATCTGCGTGGGCGTCCACATCTCCATCACACCGTCTTTGAACCACGCGGTGCAATTCTGCGGCTCGAGCGTGGCGTGGGCGAGAAACGGATAGTGATACACCGCGTCGACGGCACGAGCGCCCGACGGCAGCGATGCCGGTGCGTGGGCCTTCGCCAGTGCAACGGCTTGCTCGGCCATCTCGGCGCTGTTCTGCGATATTTGCGGCCCTTCGTTCCACTGCACCTTCAACGCCTTCGTTGCGCTGAATGCGTTCCACGTGGAATCGGCAACCACCGCTACACCCGATGGAAGGCCCGCGATTCCACTCAGCACGAACGCATCGCGCACGCCGGGCTTGGCCTTCACGGCATCGAGGTTCGCACTCACCACGTCACCACCGAACACCGGACATTTGGTGTATGTCGCGTAGAGCATGCCCGGCAGCGTGACATCCATGCCAAAGAGCGGCGCACCCTTCACGATTTTACGATTGTCGACGCCCGCGATCCGGGTGCCGAGCAGTTTGAACGTGCTTGGATCCTTGAGCGGCACGTTGACCGGCGCCTGTAGCTGCGCGGCCTTGGTCGCGAGTGCGCCATACGTCGCCTGCCGTTTCGATGCCGCGTGCGTCACCACACCGTCCGCCGTGGTGCATTCGCTCGCGTTCACGTTCCATTCGAGCGACGCGGCTTCGACGAGCACCGCACGAGCGGCCGCGCCGGCGCGTCGCATCGCCACGTAGTTCGCCACCGTCGATCCGCTCCCGACGCTGAATTGCCGACCATACGCCGGATTCAGGTCACCCTGCACCACGGTCACCTGCTCCCACTTCACATCGAGCTCTTCGGCGATGATCATCGGCAACGACGTTTTGATACCTTGCCCCATCTCCGAATTGGGCGCGATGAGGGTGACCACGCCGCTCGGTGCGATGCTGACGAAGACGTTCGGTGCAAAGTCCGCCACGGGCGCGAGCCCGGTCGTGGGCGCCGCTTGGGCGATGGCGCTATGCTCTGCCGTGTCAAACCCGCTCGCGACCAGCAACCCCCCGCCGGCCAGCGCGCTGATCTTGAGGAACTGGCGTCGATCCATCGTCGACGTACCGGCATTCTCGTCGTGTGTCATGTGCGCTGCCCTTTGGCTGGGGTGGCGGTCGCGGCCAACTCGGCGGCGCGCTTGATGCCGGCGCGAATGCGCGTGTATGACGCGCAGCGACACAGATTTCTTGCCATCGCCGTGTCGATATCGGCGTCGGTAGGACGCGGATTGGCCTTGAGTAACGCGGAGGCCGCCAGGATCTGTCCGCCTTGACAGTACCCACACTGCGGGACATCGAGTTCGCACCAGGCATCTTGCAATGCGCGCGCCTGTGGTGTGTCGATGCCTTCGATTGTGGTGACGGTGGCCGTGCCGACGGTCGATATGGGCGTTCGACACGAGCGCGTGGGAACGCCATTCACGTGCACGGTACAGGCACCGCATTGGGCGATGCCGCAGCCGAACTTGGTGCCGGTCAGATTCAGCGAATCCCGCAACACCCACAACAAAGGCGTGTCGGATTCGACTTCCACCGTCCGCGACGCGCCGTTCACGTTGAGTGTGTACTTGCCCATATAAAGCTCCGCAAAATCGTTCAGATCATCTTCCGTAGATTCGGTCCTACGGCTTGGCGGGCCGGCTACCGCATATGATGCCGCGCGATCGCCGCCGGCGAGAGCCGCAGAAACCGCGCCGCATTGTTGTACAGAATATCGCGCTTCTGCCGCGCATTCAGAAATGGGGCCGCCTCGATCGACCGTACACCCGCGTCAATGAGGCCGGGCCACACCATCTGGTCGGAACCGAACATGATCCGGTCTCCGTACCCCGCGTCGACCAGCTCGCGCAGAAACCGGTAGAACGCCGGCCGCGCCTCCACGTTGACCGCCATACTCAGCTCGACGTACACCTGCGGATGCGTAAAGAGCAGCGCCTGAAGGTCTTCGCGAAGCGGGTACCCCGCATGCATCACATACAGGCGCAGCTTCGGGTGGCGCACCAGCACCTCCTCCAACGTCAGCGCGCTTTGGAGGCGCGCCCGAAACGCGGGCGAGCCCGTGTACGGTTCCGCCGGACCGCCGCCGCCCACGTGAATCCCCACCGGGATGTTGCGGGCTTCCGCGAAGGCCCAGTACGGCTCGAGGCGCGGATCGTCGGGGGCCATCCCTGCGTACTGATTCATCACCTCGGCGAGCACCGTGAACGCCCCGGCGTCGTAGAGCGCGCGCACCGTATCAATCGGCAGGAGCCGCGGTGCGACCCCCTCGGCGGTCGCCGCCCGCGCCGCGCCGGTGCTGGCATCAAAGCGGAGATCGAGGCCCGAGATGAACCGACCCGGCGCCGCGCGCTGCCATGCTGCGACGAGCTCCGGCGTACCGCCCAACACGCCGATCACGTTGAAGCGTGCCATGCTGGCGAGCGTGGCGCGAAGGAGCGCCGCATCGGTGGTGGGGGAAACCAGCGGCAATGAGCAGGCTGCGGGCGCCGTCGAGTCGCTCCCGAACGGGGTCCGTTGATCCCACCGTGGCATGCGGATCACCGGCGCGCATATCGGGAGCCCGGTCGCTCCATAGTGGGCGGCCTCGCGCGCATGCATGTGCATGTCGAGCACTGGCAGCCGACGCTGCGCCTCGAGCGGCCGACTGCTCGCGCTGAGCACCAGCCAGAGGCTGATGAGAGGACCCACGATCGTCCGTGCGTACACTTTCAATCCTCGGCGTAAAAGAACGACCGAACGCCTCAGCGTATGAGTGCAGCTACGCCGGCGCTAGCGGCCGTCACGCTGGCGAATACAAACGGTGCGCCCCACCAAGGGGCGCGGTTGCACTCAACCGGCGGCAGTCCACGCTCTGCACGCTTCCGCCGTTCCTGCTCAGCATGGTAGAGGACTCCCGCCATAGCTATCGCGGTTGCGACGAGCATCGCGAGCAGCACTGCGCTGAATCGCACCGGAAATGAAATCCCGGGAAATTGCGCGAACGTGAGCGAGGCGACGAACAGGATCGCGGCGTAGATAGGAAGAATGATCGGGCCACGAGTACTGAATCGATACCCCAGCACCAACCCAACTCCGCCGAGGCAACCCACGAGGATCGCACGTGCAAACAGCGGTGACCCTGCGGCAATCAGGATGCTCATCGCGAATTCCTCAGTGTGTCTAGGCGATGCTGCGGATTTGATCAGGCGCTCGGCTTTGCGCGCCTTCTGCAGGGTGCAGACAGTTTCCGGTGCCGGCAAGCGTGGCGTGTTAACAAGCCGGTTACATGATCATGAGGGAGCGGTTAACAGCGCGAGGCAGGCGACGCCATATCCATGTACGACCATGCCCACCCGCTGGGGCTGAAACACCTCCCGCATGCGGCGCCCGATGCGTTGCGCCACACGCATGATTCGCTCGGCCGTTCCGTCCTCGACGTCCGTAAAATGGTCGACATGAGCAATCGGAATTACGGTGCACTCCCCAGGCGAGGAGGGATGGATCGTCATGAACGCGATGACGATCTCGTCCCGATAGATGATGCTGGCGGGTGAAGTCCCTTCGATGATCGCGCAGAATGCACACGCCATGAGCCTCGCCGTTCTGGAAGTTTTGGATCTGCGTAACGCCTGAGTGCAGCAGTGGGCGGACGACAACCGTTGCGGCGTAGCCGACTTCGCGGCCCGCCCGTCTGCTGCAACGCTACGTTACGCGACGTCGCCGGCGCCGCCGGCTTCGGGCACACGGACGGCGAGGGATGCCGCGAGGACAATGCCCGTGCTGAGCGTCATCGCCCAAGCAGCCCAATCGAGCAAGTGCCAACGCGCGGCTCGAATCCGCAGTGCCTCGTCAACGGTATCGCTGTATCCAACCCCGACGACTGCCTCTTGGACAGGGCCCATCACAAACACGCTGAAGATACCAGCGGCGATGAAGAGGGCAGCAGCAACGAGAACAAGGCGACGTCTTGGCGTCCGCCAGTTGCCCGCGAGCGCGATGAGGAGGAGGCCGAACGTCACCGTCGGCATCACCTCCCAGAACGGGCCGCTGTTGTACCCGTACTCGCCGGCGTACATCGCCAGTGACCGAGGCGGCGCCGCCGTAACCGTCCCCACGATGACAGCGATGGCGAAGAGTTGGGCACCGGCCTGAAGGAGAGCGCCGACGACAGCTGGGATCAGCGAGAGGTTTGCGATCGTGCGTGTTCTCATGATCAAGTATGCAAGGTGAGGCGCCTGCAGTCAGGAACGCCGCCCGACGCTTTACGCTTTGCTGCAGCGCTCCAACCAAAATGCGGCCGGACGGGCGACGTGCGCCAGCACGGCGCCCGCGAGCCAGACGCCGCCTCGCGCTGCCCGCAGCAAGGGTTCGTGAGACATCAGCGACGACCACACGCGCGGACGGCGGTCACCAGCGCGAGTGCCTGCGCCGTATCTGTCGGAAGCAGGTCACCACGACGATCCTCGCTCAGTCGCGCCGGCACTCCGGTGGTTGCCGCGATTCTCGTCCCCATGACCACTCTCCCGGCGGCA
Source organism: Gemmatimonas groenlandica (assembly GCF_013004105.1). Taxonomy (NCBI): domain Bacteria; kingdom Pseudomonadati; phylum Gemmatimonadota; class Gemmatimonadia; order Gemmatimonadales; family Gemmatimonadaceae; genus Gemmatimonas; species Gemmatimonas groenlandica. Next base: position 4,086,956 of record NZ_CP053085.1, on the reverse strand, counting down.
TCAAAGAACACCGTTGCCGTCTCCAACTCGCGTCGCCGCACGCCCGTAGCGACCGAGTGCGGAATCGCTCGCCATGGCGATGAGAAGTCCCAGTCGCGCGCCGTATGCGGGTCGCATGAAGGAGTCAGCCAATCGGCTGTAAGTCGCTCGTAAGCGCGACATTCTTCAGGTAATTGCAACTACCACTACGAACAACGCTGACGTTGTCTCGGGTCCATCTCGCGTAGCCGGGCGCCTCAACAGTGATCGAGTATGTTCCCGGCCGTTCGATGGCACCGCTATAGACGCCTCCACGCCCTATCAGCGTCTCCCGGTAGTCGCCATCCGTCAACGTCACGATCGCCCCGCTCGGTGATTGCCGTGTTCGCTGATCCAATACCGTTACCTGGATGCCAGACACGCCGATATCGACGCAATCACCTCGTGTTATCAGCGAGCATCCTGATGTCAGGATGGCAGTGATTGTCAAAGCGACGGTGGAGCGCACCACACTTCCGATTTTCATTCTTCCTCGTAGATGAAGGCCTTCCTGCTACCGCCTCGCGCTGACAGCAGTAACGATTGGTGAGACCGCTACTTCATCAGGCGCGGATTGCCACGGTCGATGAACGTCCATCGAATCGCTGCGCACCTGCACCGACTGTGTCGGCGGCGACGACCTGTCCGAATTCGTGCAGCCGGCGAAAAGTGCCGTCCACGCGCCGACTGCCGCGATGACGCTTAGCCGCTGCCCGTGCCGGTCAGCTGCACGGGGGATCGCCGACCGCAGCCGGATGCCCTTGCACCGCGACCGTCGCCGTCGCCACGAGTGACGAGTCCGCCACCGACACCGCCGTGACCGTTCCGAGAAGTAAGTAGCGCCGGCGATGTAGCGCCGGTCGGTAGGACCGCTCTCCATTGCGCTGCTTCTGGAGTGTAGTCACCGAACGCAGGCGCCGTGCCCCGAACGGCCAACCGCAACGCCTCGTCCTGACGGTGGCACAGCAGGCCTCGCTTGTCCGCTTCATGCGTGCGCTTTCCGCCCTCGCTGATCCGTAGAGGTAAAAGCGTGAGCTGCTTCACGTAGCCGCCCTGCTGAGCGCCCCGCTGGCCCTTCGCTTGCAACGGAGTATGCCAAAGGGTTCACACTCTCTGGGAGAAACAATATGAAGACTTCATTTGCAAGCGGGATGTTTGGTATCGCGGCCGCCACCGTCCTCGCTGGCTGCGGCGTCAAGACCACCACGACCAGCGTGGTGCCATCAGGAGCGATGCGGACTGCCACCTGCGAGGCCGTCGTGAAAACATACGATAGCCGCGCCGAGATTCCATCGGATTACTACGAACTGGCGTTCATTCAAGCCGAAGCCAACTCGGTGTATACGTCCGACCGGAAGATCGAGGCGACCATCATCAAGCGCGCGGCCGAAGCTGGCGCCACGGCGATCATCGCCAATCCGGTTACCGAGTCCAAGGTGGGCGTGAAGGTGCTCGGTGAGGCGCTCGGCACCGGAAGTGCAAGCTCCAAGGCATCCGCGCTCGCGATCTACTTGCCGGCCGATGCGCCGCGCGTGACGCAGATGTGCGGCCGGTAGTTCGGCGCCATCCGCTCGACAGTGTGTCCATGGCGCGCTCGCGGAAGAATGTGCTCTGCTTAGAGAACGACGGCATCAAGGGCAGGTGCGGGGTAGACGGACACGCTGCTAAGCCTGCGTAAAGCTGCGCTCCGCTGCAAACGCACGCACGCGGACCAGCAGGGCGTTCGTACGTGAGATGAAGGAGACCGTCATCCAGCGTCTGACTGGCCGTAAGGCGCAGGCGACCTGGAATGATGCGTCCCATCGATGTCGTTGATTGGAAGGTTGGTCAGCCGTCAAACGCCCCAGCTAGGCTTCGAGCGACCGCTTCGATCCGAGCGCAGAGAGGCCACCGACGATCGCGTGTCCGCTCCAGCGCACGTTCGACACCGGACGCGCTGCGCTATAAGCGTCCCGAGCGCATGGCTTCCTCAACCCAGGTGCCGTATTCGGCCTGCATGCATGTGCCACACGGTCGGTAGCCGGCCGCGATGGCCGTCGCCTCGTCTGCGAAGAAGACACGATGCTTCGCATATCCCGTCGGTAGCGAGCCGACCGCGCTCCGGCAGTCGAGGCGCCCATAGATCTTCCGCCGACGGTTCCCGCCAAGAGTGCCCGGTACCGCACTAAGCACTTCCTTTCCGTCTGGGCCAATCAGCTTGTAGTGTTTTTCGGTCATAGCCCAAAGATGAGACGGTGCTCGGGAGGTGTCCAACGCTCGCGTTCTCTTGCAGGGCCCTTCCATCAAACGCGACCCGTGAGCGCAGCGAACAGGGAGCAATCCGAAACGGCCCTGTCAAGAGCAACGCAAGGTTCGCGAGCAACGGGCAGGCGCGCACCAGAGTGCCCGATGGAGCCCGCGCGGGTCACGTCGCATCGGCGTGTAGTTGATCGAGCGTGTCGATCTCGCGCTGATAGCGCCGTGCCTGCTCGCGACCGTTGAAGAATACGCCGACCGGTAGCGCGAGGCACAGCGCCGCGAAGAGGACGGCGTCCCGGTCCCACCCCTCAATCGCGGCACTGCCCGCGAGGAAGAGCTGGAGGCCCACTGTCATGGTGAGCAAGCGGGCCCACGCCCCGCCGCCGCCATGGAACGCGCGCTGCGTTTCGAGGAGGGCTCGGTAGGCCACGATGGATGGCGTGCTGCTCATCGGCCCCGTCGCGGCTTGCGTGCTGACGACGAGCGCCCACACCTGACGGATGTACAGCGCCACCGCCAACAGCACGAGCCCCCCGCCCAGGCGCTGGAGCGGGTTCGGAAACGTGTAGAGCAGCCAGCCACACGCCAGCACGGCCAGGCTGCCGCCGCCGACGACGGCAGCGCGAGCGCGACGCATCAGGGCATCGAGCTGCCGCGTGCGCGTCCGCAGGAGTTCGCTGGACAGCGACAACGCCGGTGCCGACTGGCTTTGCCAGCGCGCGCGGGTCGTGGCCAGCTCGGATTCATCGAACATGGGGGGCTCCGGTTTGATGGGTACGGGCAAGGAACTGTTTGATGCGGCCGATCTTCGTCGCGACGTGGCCGGCCGACAGCCCGGTGATCTCGCTCATCGCTTTGGCGTCGCAGTCGTCGAGGTAGAGCAGCAAGAGCTGGCGATCGAGCGGGCGCAAGTGCTGGATGAGCAGGTGCAGGCGCTCCACCATCAGCGTCCGGTGCGCGTCGCCCTCCACGTCACTGCGGGACGCGGGCAATGCGAGCTCATCGAGGCCGACGAATCGCGCGCGCGTCCGGCGGTGTCGGATGACGTGCGTCGTGGCCACATTGTGCGCGACCCGATACACCCACGTGCGAAGAGAACATCGTGCGTCGAACCCGGCGAAGCTCCGCCAGAGCGCGAGGTGGATGTCTTGATGCAGATCCTCACGCGTGTCCGGATCGGCCTCGTAGGCCCGCGCGACCCGGTGGATCGCCGTCCCGTACGCGGCGATGGCGTGTTCGTACAGAGCCTCTTGGGTGCGCGGCATGGCGTCCGGCGGCGGCGTAGTCATATCTCTAGATAGTCACGCGACCCCGGACTTTCTCACCGCGTCGGGCTCCCTGCGGCAGCAGCGCCGTCGCCATCGCGTCCAATTCCGCGATCAACACGTCGCAATGGCATGAGTTGCTCGCCAACGAGGCTGTAGGAAAAGTCCGCGCGACGAATGTGGAAACGGAACTCTCCACGCGTCGAGCCGTTGGCCTCATAGGAAATCTGCGGTCTCTTTCGTCTCTCGTCGAGATCTGCCATGGCCCGCTACAAGCCGGTGGACACGCAGCCCAAGTTCGTCGCGATCGACCTCGCCGCGCAGCTGCTCCCTGGGACGTTCGAGCACGCGCTGCACCATCTGCTCGAGCAGGCGATTGACCTGACGCCGTTCGATGCCCGGTATCGTAATGACGTGACCGGTGCGCCGGCTTACGCGCCTGCGATGCTCCTGCGGGTCGTGCTGTTCGCCTACTCCCGGGGCATCATCAGTAGTCGCGCCATCGCGCGGGCGTGTGAGGAGCAGGTGACGTTCATGGCCCTGAGCGGCGACTCGCTCCCGCACTTCACGACCATCGCGCACTTCGTCAGCACCCTAGGCGATCAGATTACGCCGATCTTTGCGGCCGTGCTCGCGGTCTGTGATCGACAGGGGCTGATCGGGCGCGAGATGTTTGCCATCGATGGGGTCAAGCTCCCAAGCAATGCGTCCAAGCATCGGAGCGGCACGCGCGCCGACTTCGAGCGGCAAGCGGAGAAGATGGAGCGCGCCGCTGAGGCGATGCTCGCGCGGCATCGAGCGGAGGACGCACGCCCCACCAAGCCGACGCTGTCGGCGAAGGATCACGCTCGCGTGGAGCAGTTGCAGGCCGACGCAGCGGAGCTGCGGACGTGGCTCACGCGACATCCCACCGACCGACGGGGAGCGAAGGGTGCCGTGCGCAAGAGCAATCGCACCGACAACGAGAGTGCGAAGATGGCGACCGCAAAGGGTGTCATTCAAGGCTACACCGGGGTCGCCACGGTGGATCAGGCGCATCAGATCATTGTAGACGCGCAGGCACATGGCACCGGCGCGGAACAGGAGCTGCTCGTACCGGTGGTCATGGCCACCGCTGTGCTGCGCACACCAGACACGCTCATCACGGCGGATGCCGGCTACCACAGCGAGGCGAATCTGCAGGCGCTCGCGCGCGCTGAGGTGCCCGCGCTGATCGCGGACAACGCCATGCGGCAGCGCGATACGCGTTTCGCGACGCAGGGGCGATACACCACGCTTCCCAATCCCCTACACGACAAATCGCGACCCGCGAAGAAGTCGGCCTCCGTGTTCGCGCCCGAAGACCTTCGCTACGATTCGATCGCGTGCACCTGCGTGTGTCCGGCTGGCACATCGCTATATCGGAAGGGAGCGAGCAACATCACGCGCGACCACATCGGCGAGCACCTCCGCGGCGCCAAGCGTGATTGTGGACCGTGCCCACTGCGTGCGCAGTGCCTGCGAACGCCGAACACCACACCCGTGCGCAACGTCGCGTTCTTCCGCGATCGCGTAGGTCGCACCGTCAACTACTCGGCGTTGATGCGTGAGCGGATCGACAGCGCCACCGGTCGCGCGCAGTACGCGCAGCGGTTCGCCACGGTGGAGCCCGTGTTCGCCAATCTACGCGCCAACAAGCGACTCGATCGCTTCACGCTACGCGGGCGCGTGAAAGTCGACACGCAATGGAAGCTATACTGCCTCGTGCACAACATCGAAAAGCTCGCGAAGAGCGGTTACGCGGCATGAAACGATGCTGCGCCGCACGGCACTCAGGCGTCTGCAACGACGCACAGACGCGAATTTCACGATTCATTCGCCCGGTGTCCCCTCGCGCATCTGATCGCTCGCGTTGAAGCGCACGCGAACCTTTGAAAACGCCTTTTTCTACAGCTTCAACGCTGCGCTCTGCTGCAGCGACTATCAACAAATAGCCGTGAACGAAGGCGCGCCAGCGCCGCAGTTACACGGCGCACCGCATCGTCGCTGGCAGAAGCAGCGAAACGTTATGGCCCGGCACGCGAGAGCCAGGTGTCCGGATGACGATGCCCGTGAATGACGCCAACGATGCTGACGGTGCGCGGAAAGATCTTGTAGTACACCGCGTACGGAAAGCGCCGAAGCACGATGCGGCGCAGGCGACCATGCACCACGGGAAATCGCTCGGGGTCCTCCGCAATTTCGCGGAGGGCATCATCGACGACCGCCAGGAAGTCTGCAGCCGCCTGTGGTGACCGCTCGCGATACCATTCAAATGCATCATCAATTTCGGCGCGCGCTTGGGCGCGGACGACCAGCGCGGCGCTCAGCGAAGTCGCGCCTGCAGCTCGTCGCGGAGCGCGTCCCAGGGAATGCCCGCATCTGGGTCCGCGTCGGCATCCGCCTCGCGGCGCGCGAGCTCAGCCACAAGCGCGGGCGACAGCGGCGCGGCCGCAGCGGCATCGAGACTATCCCACAGACGCCCCATGAGCACAATGCGCTCCTGTGCCGTGAGCGATTCGAGGGCGGGAGATTTGTTGACCATACGAACTACGATGGCGATTTCGGCGGATTTCGGCAATACCGGACTGCGTGGGCGTAACGCTGCGCTCTGCTGCAGCGACTATCAACAAATAGCCGTGAACGAAGGCGCGCCAGCGCCGCAGTTACACGGCCCACCGCATCGTCGCTGACGCCAGCAGCGAAACGTTATACGACCCGGAGCGGCTTAATCGACGCCCTCTCCACCTTGAGCAGTTGCGCCGCATCCCACAGATCGACCGCGCGCTGTGCATTCAGCCAAAACTCGGGCGCGTTCCCGAAGAGACGCCCCAGGCGCAAGGCCATCTCGGGACTGAGCGCCCGGCGACCGCGCAGCAACTCGTTGATCGACTGTCGCGACACGCCGGCGGCTTCGGCAAGTCCCGTCACGGTGAGGCCGAAATCCGGGAGGAAATCCTCACGGAGCATTTCGCCAGGATGTGTCGGGCGTCGCCGCACGGGCTTGGAATTGGGGATGCTCATCGCGGCGTCCTCTTAGTGATAGTCACAAATCTCCACGTCATATGCGCGCCATCAACAAAGCGAAAGCAGATGCGCCACTGATCGTTCACCGCGATCGCGTGGTGCCCCTTCCGATCGCCCTTCAGGGCATGCAGGCGATTGCCCGGTGGTACCCGCAAGTCCTCGACGCTGGTCGCCAACGCCACGTACTCCAGCTTGCGGACCGCTCGCGAAGCAAGCTCTGGTGGAAACCGCTTGGCGACACCGTCGACGTAGAGGCTCTGCGTGCGCTTATCCGCAAACGACTTGATCATAGGACCATGTAACGCGTCACGTGACGCACGTCAAATACCGCCTCGCTGGATCGCATAGCGCCTCAGCTAAGCTGCGAGCGACTGCAATGAAATGCGAGCGCAGCGAGCTTCCACAGCTCGCTCGGCAGCTTCAGCGCACGTTATACGGCACCGGATCGAACGGGCCGCCACGACATCGAGAGACGGCGGCCGGACGCCGCACAATCACGCAAGTAGAGATTGATCAGACTCTGGTAGGGCAGCTCCACTTCCGCGGCTAGGTCGCGGAAATACTCGACGGTGGACTCATCGAGCCGAATCGTCACCGACCGCTTCAACCGCTTGGCGTACGGATTCTTCGTCGCCGCAGAAAAATCGTAGCGTGCTTTCATCGGGCTCTCCGCGAGAGATACGCCGCGCGCTCGGTACGTTCCGCCTTACGCGCAGAGATGAGACGAACAAGGTCGGGGCCACGCTCACAGTGAATCACGATCAGCAGTCGCGATGCCCCGCTAACGCCCAGGAGAACAAAACGCTCCTCACCCACCGAGTGCTCGGGATCGGGAATGAGCAGCGCCTCCTCATCCTCGAACGCGGTGCGCGCTTCCTCGAAGCTCACGCCATGCTTCTTGAGATTCGAAGCGGCTTTGGCCGGGCTCCACTCAAACTCGAGGTGGCTCATCCATTAAATGTACGTACACTGTACAGAATCTCAAGGTCCGCGCCGGAGTCTGCAGTGGCCTATAACGCCCACGCTCTGCAGCGGGGCCGCTCCGATAAAATGCGGCGAGCGCGCGAAGCGAGCCAGCCGCCATCCGCAAAATTGCCCCGTCGGCAGCAGCGACCCGTTAGACGCCGAACTCCGGTAGCTTCGGGCAGGATATGCGCTTTGCGCTTGCCGCTCCCATCGACGTCGAGAACGGCGGTCCGGCATCGTAAAACTCGTAAGCCCGACCATAAAGCCTTCTGACGTGCCCGGTCGCGCTCCGGCATCGCGAGGACGAACACCGAAACGCTAAACGCATTGCTGAGGAGCCCAGTAGAAATTGCTCTCAGCTGAGCGATCAAACCGTAGACGCAGGGCCCAGCACCCGACGGCATCCCGTCGAAGGGTCACGCGTGCAGGATGCTCCACAGAATCGGGCGCATCTGAGCAGCTCGTACAGGCGAGTATTGAGCTGCAAAGCACAAGTGCGATTCGAGAGCAGTGGCGCATCGTTCGATTTCGATCGAGATGATACGGAGTGTCCAAGTTCGGGGTTGTACGCTTCCCCCAGAAGGACACCGTGTTAGCAAGTCATCGGCGCTTACTTGCGCCAGATTAGCAACGCACCGCACTCCGTTGGCGCGTCGAACTGTTGCGGGACTTCCCAGCCCCAGCGGTACAGTTCAATTGTTCGGATCTCTTGCACGTCCACTAGCGCGTCGACGTCACCGGTGGTGGTGACGCGTTGGCGCACGCCGTCAACAAACACGGCTGGTTCGCACGATTTGCGCGGTGTACCGAGCATGATGCGATCACCGAAAGTGCCGGGATCGGTGGCGCGGCTGGCAAACGCGCGGCGTTCACTGAATGTCCCGCGCGAAGCATCCGCGTTGATGAGTAGAACGCCGGGCATACCGCGCACAGCATCGGCAATATGGCCGGGACGACGTCGCGCGATCGTCGAGTCGTCGAGAAACGATGCCAGGTGCTTGTTGCGTCGCTCGTTGATCGCCGTCATCCTTGCTGTGACGCGAACGGTCGCCAGTGTTGGCAGGTGCGGCGACAACTCAATGTTCAGCGCCGCAACGTCTCCACTGAGAATGTTGATCGGAATGTGTTGCGACTGAAAGCCAACGGCTTCAATGTCGAGCATGCGCGTGCCAAGCGGCGAGGCAGGAAGCGCAAAGGCACCACTCGCGTCACTGGTCACAGTTGAAGCATTGCCGCGCACGCTGAGTCGCGCGCCGGCGATGGGCTTCTCTTCGACAGAACGTACCGTGCCGCGCGTGATCGCGCGCGCACTCGATTCGCGTGGACTCACCCAGAGGCTGTGTAACAAGAGCCCAGACGACGGCGCGTCGATTGCCAGGGCTGGCGACGAATCGCGTCCAACACTCGCACGCATATACAGCCGGACGTCCGGCGGCAGTCCACAGAGAGCAAACGCGCCGTCTTGTCCGGCACGTGCGGTCGCCGATCGTGGCGATGTCGATATTGATTGCGCCGTCATCGCGAGCTCCGACCATTCTGCGCGGATTGACGCGTCCGCGCGCACACGCGATGCGTCAGTAGAGCGCACGCGACCGAGCATGACGGTTGGTGAGGCAGCGTTGGCTCCGCAGAACGTCATCAGCAGCGTGGCTTCACTGGGAATCGCAAGCGCAACCGGTTGCGTAGACGCGCCTCCGATGACGACCAGCCGCAACGACGGTGCGAGCAATAGCGAATCGAGTCGCGGATGCAGAAACCCAATCAGGTACGAGCCTGTGCGAAGTGAGTCAAACACAAACTCACCACGCGCATTGCTGCGCGACGAGATCGCGTACGCGCGCTCATTGGTGGCACTAATCTGCACCAGCGCATCTGCCAGCGGCGCTCCCCGCACACTGTCAAACACCACGCCGCGCAACGAATGACTGCCCGCCGGTGCTTGCGCTGCCAATCGCATTGCCGACGTCGTCAGCGTCAGCGTCAGCGCGAGGATGACTCGTGCTCCGTTTAATGTGCTTGACGTGACATGTCCTGCTCTAGCCACACTGACGATGACTGCCCGTACAACTCCCAGGATCCATATCTCGCCAAACTCGAAGGTTCCGAAATTCATGCACGCTCCGAAACTGAGAACTGGTTGTCAGCGGCGGTAAGGTTCCGCCGGATCGAGCGCATCGTTGACGCAAGCGGCCCTCTGAACTCGCGTCATTCAATGGGGTCCGCGTTGTATGAGGCACTGCCCGCAAGATGGGAACGATCCAACAACGGATGCAGACGTCTAGCGCTTTAGCTCTGCTGCGAACGCATGCACGAATGGAAGCGGGGCGTTCGCGATCGATAGTCAAACAGTGGAACGGACGCCCCGCGCTCGTCAAACCAAACTCCGTGCGTTCGTCAGCAGTAGCGTAAGTCAGACCGTCCCTGCGCGACGCACTAGCGTTTGGTGTTTGGACGCAATATTACGTCGGCTGAATCTACGGGTGACGGACAAGCAATTCGACTTCCCAGTATTCGCGACGTGCCGGTTTTGGTGTCACCCGAAAACCGAACGTACCCGCGAACGCTGTCTGTGCTTACGGTCGACAGGTCCATCGCATAACTCCAATCAACGTCGAAAAACCGAAGCTGCAACACGTTGCCAGACGTATACTGCCAATTCGAATAGCCTGGCTCAGATCTGTTCGGAATCCCCTCGAACATCTGCACCCAATCGTCCACGCGACGCGGACGTTCGTTCGCCGCCGCAAGCCAAAACTTTGCCGTTTGCTTAGTATCGGGCTGCCGTAACCATGCGCGTGGTCGCCAGAACGATCGCGCGCCGGTGGCGATCGCCCAACAGCCGCCAGGTTCCGGAACATGAATGGCAACATCTCGATCGCATCCGAGCGTTGCGCTGCAAATCATCGCAAACGCAAATCGATTCAGTCTCATGATGGGTCAGTATTTCGGCGTAACGCAAAGATCTGCCGCGGGGCCTCATAACAATGCGACAGGCGAACGTAGTGAGCCAGTCGCACTCCTTGATCAGCCCCGTCGGCAGCAGCGATCCGCTATGCCTTGCGGAGGCCGCTGCGGTTAACGACTGCGATTCTCCACGCTGCTCCTGCTTCGGATTTCGTACGTTCTTCCGATCGAGTCTCGCACCCGCTCCACTGTACCCACGACTGAACCTGGACTGGGATCACTCGCTGGGTTGATCCACCTAAGGAACGCTTCTGTATCGCCTCCAGTCACAGTGTTCAAGATTGCAAGAATCTCCCGATCGAGCAGAGGACGATTGAGATCGTCGTCCCAAATGTGCCCTACCACCTTATTGCGAAACTCCACAACTTGGCGCGATTGGATCTCTCTTTGAAGCGACTTGAATTGCTTCGAAACGTCTTGAGGAATCAGTGCCTTGTACCTTCTATAGACTTCGTTGATCTTGCTGAGCGTGAGTATCAAGTGCGACAGTGTCATTCGCGTGACACCCAGTTCAACATCCGAAGTAATGACGGATTGAATACGAGGTGAGTTGTAGAGATCAATGACTCCCGTGCCGCACACTAGATCTAGCACTGCCGAGTTGAGGAGTTGATACGCCTCTCTCGCTCTTTCTGCTGTCATGATTGATCTCGCAAGGGCAGCGTTCAGTTTGGCGGCGCGGGCTTGGTAGACCTTTCGACGCGAGAGCTAGGACGACACTGAATGCCTTAGAGATGGCGCAGCGGCACTGGGTCAGCATAACGCCAAAGTTCAGCTGCGGGCGAATGAAATAGAATGCGAGCGCAGCGAGCTTCCAAGGACCGCCCGTCTGCTGCAACGCACGTTAGACCTCAACGGCTCCGGACCCATAGACCGGAAAGCATGGGCCACTCAACCTCTTCGAACACTTTACCCGACAACTCGGCTCTCATCGGTCCGAACACCAGGTTGATGCCCATGCCCTCGCCGAATCGCGGGGAAGCTGTGGCGTGTAGATGAATATGCGGAAAATCAGAATTGCCAGAGTTACCGCACCGCCCAATTGAGTCGCCAGCTTCGACCGTACTGCCGATTCGAACCGTGATGCTGCCGCGGCGGAAGTGGGCGAGATAGTAAAATCGATCTGCGCTGCGAATGACGACGTGATTGCCCAGCGGGTTTATGGTATCGTGCGTCCCGAGCGGGTTGTCCGGTAGCGAATCCATAGTTTGAACGACCTGACCGCTCGCCGGCGAGATAACGGGTGTATCCCAGCAGTAGAACTCTTCCACGCGACGCCCCCCCCGGCGGCGCCAACTCGCGCCCTGAGCTACCGCCGACGACCGCGAAGTCAACTCCGAATGCTTGGGCAGCCACCGTCATGTGATGGTTCACGTTCGGAGTGTCTCCGCCCTGCAGCACGAAAAGCGACTGACGCGAGGGAAGACGAACCGTTTGCGCGCCCAACGGGCTCACGAGAGTGCTCAAGAACACGAAGCAGGCAATCCGAAACATTTGATTGGGTTTGAGGGCTAACGCCTTACGTTCTGCTGCAGCGCATCAAACAAAATGCGGCCGGACGGGCGACGTGCGCCAGCACGGCGACCGCCTGCCGCACACCGAAGAGCGCTTTCGGCAGCAACGTTTCGTTAGGCATAGGCGGCCTATCTCAAGCAGTCGACTGGCGTGGGACGAACGGGCATTTCTTGAACAGCACCCGATTAGCATCGGCGCTGGCATGTCGGGTCATACAGCCGGCGGCATGTGTGGCGAATCCGTTCGTGCTCTCATGCGTAGGCGAAGCACCAGGGCCCCCGCGATCACGCCGAGCGTTGCGCCCTCGAGGGCAAGTATCGGATTCCAACTTGATCCCCAGAAGGCGAGTGCTCCTCCGACAAGGGCGCCGCCTCCCGTATGCGCGACGGTTCGCCAAACGGGCACGTCTCGCAGCCTAGTCCACACGACCAGCGGACCAACCAGTCCGCCCACGACTGCGCCGACCACACTCGCCAGCCATTGGACTTGCCAAGCCTGCGGAATGCCACGCACTGGGTGCATGAAGAATTCGAGGATACCGAGGAGGTACATGCCGAAGTACCCACCGAGGGCAGCGCCGCCAACGATGAGCCCCGCAGTAACCGCTGCCGATCGCGCAATCTTTGCCATTCGTATTGCGGTGAGTATTGGGGAAATTGCCTAACGCCCACGTTCAGCAGCGGGCGAAGAAAATAAAGTGCGAGCGTAGCGAGCTACTATCGCTCGCCCGTCTGCTGCAACGTTTCGTTCGGCGGTGAGGAACCGAGATCAACAGATCATTCGCGGCGTTCCCAGCCCCGACGGTCTTGCCAACGCACTGCTTCGCCCGTGCTCCAACCTGCAAACGCGAGAAAGATCCCGACACTGATGGCGGAATCCGCTGGCAAGACGCCAGCGACGGCTGCCCCAACGACGATCGGTATCGCTGCGAGGAATCCCCCAAAGAAGACCATGGCGGCACGGCGTGACGGTACTCCGCTAAGACACACGCGCACCCAAAGCGGCGGCGTAGATCGAATGCCCTGGCCTCCATTACGAAGCGCTTGTTCAAAAGCAGGGGAGCTAATGCCGGCTTCTTCCGCGGCTTCGCGCAAGTGCGAGACGCGATACGGTGATTCCGTTTCAGCATCGAGTTTCGCAGCGCGCGACAAGATGTCGTGAGCGACTTGTGGCTCTACCGATCGGGCTTGTTCACTAGGACGGCGTGACATGTGCGCTCCCTTTGAGAGAATCCTCCGGGAACGCTACCGAAGGATCTGATCGGCGTCCACCGAATTTTGCACAGTGGACACCTTGGCTACATCTGCCGAACGCCCGGTTCTGCAGCGGGCGTCTAGATAAAATGCGCGCGCAGCGCGCTTCCGAAAACGCCCGACTGCAGCAAGCATCGTTAGGCTCGCGCCACGCGAAGGGTCGCCGCCGTTTCGGTAGGTGCCGTGTACGCGACCTACCAGAATCGAAGTTCCTATCTCGTCAATGACAAGCTCGCTGAGTGGGGAGCCCGTGACCTGCGGTGTGGCACCAAAGAGTGCCAACTCGTGGCGGAAAAGGCGGTGTTACTGCCCCCCATGTTGGAGCCGGCGGATCGATTGGCACCGGCGTGAAGACTCGATGCGACGGTTATGGCAACTGTTGTGGGGGCTTCATGAAGGGTGAACGAACTGAAGACGAAGAGAAGGACGAGACGAGACGAGTGTCGAACACCATGGCGACCGCACTACCAGCGCGACCAGAGAAGGAGTGTGCCGCACGGCGAATTCCCGCCAAAATTGAACTGTGCCGGTAAAGTCGCGGGCGTATAGTACTCGGCGGCGGCGATCGTTGAGGGCTCGATAGAGTCCAAATCCAGCGGTGCCGCGTCGGGGATCCCGTCGAAGATCACGCGTATAGGGCACTGCGACCGCGAAAAGCTGATGACACCACGACTTGAGACCAGCGTCCGACGGCCGGTGCCGACGATGCGCACCCCGGGGATTCGACTGGTGAGGACATTCAGCATGTTTCGGCCTTCGGCCTTTGCAAAGTCTTCCTGCGTCAGGAACTCGCCGAATCCGATCTTCCGCCTCTCGTCGAACTCTGCAATTCGCGGGTTATTGCCCGACGCCTTAGGAGCCACGACGTCAACGGGTGACAATCGTTGCGCGGGCGCGGTGAGTAACACGTCGATCGTGAGCGTTTCGCCTCGACGAAACAGGACCGGCATCGACAGGTCGCCGTAGCCAATGGCGCGCACCACGACCACATGTCGGCCGGCCGTCACACCACGTAGCGTGAAGACGCCCATCGAATCGCTTCGTGTGCGCAATCGTAGCGCCGGCAAGGCCACCTCCGCGTCCGCAATCGGACGCTCAGTCGAATCGGCCAACACCGCGCCCGCCAGTACACCCGTCGCACCCGCTTGCGACTGCAAGCGGAGCGGTAGGATCAGACCAGTCAGCGCCAGCGCGACACGCAGGCACAAGAGGTCAAGCCGCGCAAACGCTACTTGCACTTGCGAGCGACCTTTTCGGTGAGCGCTTCACCATCCGGCTGATCGTCATGCTGGTTCTCCGCTTCGACGGTGACGACGCTGCGATAGCGCGTGCTGGCGAACCGCTTGGCTTCGATTGAGTTTTTCATGTTGACTTAGAGCGATCGAGCAACCTAACGCCTCAGCGTTCTGCTGCAGCGCATCATATAAAGTGCGGCCGGACGGGCGACGTGCGCCAGCACGGCGACCGCCTGCCGCACACCGCTTCGCGCTGCCAGCAGCAACGGTTCGTTAGGTGCGCGGTCCGTCTGTGTTGAGCTTGTGGCGTGTCGCTGCTAACCGTGCCTTCATCGAACTCCATTCGGCGAGAGCTTGCGCTTCCGCTTCATCCAGTGTCGGCAGCACATCCGGCATCAGCTGTTGACTCCAAGCCTTTCGGTTTAGTGCGCGCCAGCCCGCCAAGAGCGCTTCCACACGTTGTTCGGTTGTCGGATCACTTACCGCCAACGCCGCGTAAAGCTCGGTAGGCAGCGAGAGCACGGCATCGTTGATGTCCTCCGGCTCTATGCTCCCCCGCAGGCGAGCTTCAGTGGCGCGAGCGTTCTCGCTACGAACCGACGCGCAAGCATCGAGCACGGCATGAAACAACTCCTCTCCGCTTGCTCCCGGGGCGAGCAGAAAGACCGCGGCACGCAACTCTTTCTCGGTGAACGGAAACGCTTGGGGATCCAAGAAGTTGCTCATATGGTGATTCGATTGGGCAGCCCACCTAACGCTCGCGTTCGGCAGCAAACGCCCACACCGAGGCAAGCGGGGCGTTCGCACCGGCCCTTGACGCTATCGCGAACGCCCCGCGCTCGCCACGCTGATCTTCGCAGCGTTTGACTGCAGCAACGCAAGGTTAGACGGCGGGCAGGACACCGTCCCTTAGCGCGGCACTGGGTTGATCGCGACCAGATAGCATGGCAGCTCGAGTGGCCGGAGCGCGGCCTCTAGCGCGGCGCGATCCGCCGCCGTCGAGACGGTATACTCAAGCCGATTTTGCGCCTCTTGGATATCGGCCGTCGCGAACCCAGTCATGCGCGGCAGGTACCCGCGCACATAGCTGAACCAATCCGTCAGTTGCGCGAAGTCCCATCGCCCCCGTCGCACGCGGACCTTCTCCACACCCAAGGGCGCATTTAAGAGCTGGCGCGTCGCTAAGGCGGCGAAGGCCGCATCTCGCTGCGACGGATCGACGAGAAAGATCGTGGAGGTGCCGTTGTCGTTGTACCCACCGCCCCACCCACCGGGCACGACGCGCGCCGCATCCGCCCAATCATCGTCGATCACGCGGCGATCGCCATGGGAGAACGGTGGCAGTGTCGCGCGCTGGGCGGCGGACAGGACCGCGGCTGGCGCATCGGGCGTACACACCCGACCTAGGGCCATCCACGCCGGATCGTTCGCGCTGGCCGGGATGGGATCGTCCAGTCGCACTTCCGTGGGGCTATGGCACCCCGACACGCTCAGGGCGGCGAACAACAGTGCAAAGAGGCGCATCGGCAGAACCTCCGTCATTCATGGGATCGGCAGTGTGTAGATTCGCCGTCTTGTATCTAGCGATCAGTTGATTCTGGCGTAGTTCTGATCAGGGCGCCAGCTCGATGCCGTCTGGGTGGCAAACACCGTGCGTTAGCCAGAGCGGCGTACCTGATCATTCGTCGTGAGAGCCCGAACAGTTGCGGGGGCCGGCCACCGCGTCGAGCCCGAATTCTTACAAGGACGGGCGCGGACGACGCTTCCTGAGCGGTCGGAGGGGCAGATGTTTGTCGGCATCGATGTGGCGAAAGCCGAGTTGGTGATCAGCGTGCTGCCGAGTGCAGAGCGATTCACCGTGGAGAACGATGAACGGGGCGTGCGTACGTTAGTGCAGCGCGTCGCCTCGAACAGACCGCAGTTGATCGTGCTGGAGGCGACCGGCGGATACGAGCTGCTCGCCGTTGCCGCGCTCGCCGCGGCGTCACTGCCCGTGGTGGTGGTGAATCCACGCCAGGTGCGGGACTTTGCGAAGGCGACGGGGCAGCTGGCGAAAACAGATCGCATTGACGCCGACATCCTCGCGCGCTTCGCCGACGTCGTCCGACCGGAAGTGCGCCTCATTCCGGACGCCGCCGCGCACGAGCTGGATGCGCTGCTTACGCGACGGCGGCAGCTGTTGGAGATGCTGCAGGCGGAGCGCAATCGCGTGGGCCAAGTGTTCGGCACGGGCAAAAAGCAGGTGCGCAAAAGTCTCAAGTCGCACATCACATTCCTTGAGCGCGAGTTGCGCTCGACGGACACGGATCTTGGCGAGATGGTGCGGCAGAGTCCCGTCTGGCGTGAGCGCGATGAGCTCCTGCGCAGTGTGCCCGGTGTCGGCCCCGTGCTGTCACGGACGCTCCTCGCGGACCTACCAGAACTCGGTCGCTTGTCCCGTCGCGCCATTGCGAAGCTCGTCGGCGTTGCACCACTGAGTCGAGACTCCGGCACCATGCGGGGTCGTCGATTCGTGCAAGGCGGTCGCGCGACGGTGCGTGGTGTGCTGTACATGGCGGCCCTCGTCGCTAGCCGTCGCAACACGGTCATTCGCGAGTTCTACCTGCGATTGGTCGCCGCCGGAAAGCCCAAGAAGCTCGCGCTCGTCGCGTGTATGCGGAAACTGCTCACCATCCTCAATACGATGATGCGAACCAAAACCACGTGGAGCGCGAAAGCCGCGACAGCGATACTCGTAGTCGCTTGACTTTCAAGACAGTTGCTAACGCTGCGTTCTGTTGCAACGGCCCTCAATAGGTTGTGGCCAGCGACCGCAGGGAGCAAGGCCGCTACCTTGAAGCCGTTGTCAACAGCAACGCAAGGTTCGGCAGCGGAGCTATGGACAGCGAATCGCAGGCCTCGTCGCAATCGGCGACTTCGCGTTGGTGGTGACTATCGAACACGCAGCACCTGTTCGTTTGCGACGCGCCACGCGATCACATATACACTTCGTACAATGCGTTCAAAGCCGGCGTAGTCAATGCGCGATACGTCATCTGTCACCGCGTGCTTGTCGTCTCCGCCGTCAGCCTCGAACGCGAGATATGGGATCTGCTTTCCTTCGAACGCGTCGCGGTCGGAGCCACCCTTCAAGCGCCCATCGACCGGCCCGACGAAGGCGACACTGGCGTAAGCCTTATTTGTCGTCAGCGCCAGGTCCCGTAGTGCGGTATTCGAAAAACCCAGCCCCACGGTACCGTCCTTGTCCGGCCCGATCATGTCGAGGTTCACCATGACTTTGATGCTGCGCAGCGGAACCGGAGGCCGTGCGACGAAGAAATCAGCGCCAGAAATCTGCGTCTCTTCCCCGGCAAACCACGTGAAGATGATCGAACGCCTCGGACGGGGGCCGCTCGCGAAGGCGCGCGCGATCGCCATCAATCCAACAGCGCCCGACGCATTGTCGTTTGCAGAATTCAAGACGGAGTCGCCGTTGACTGGCGGGAACTGGAGCCCTTGCCCGTCATAGTGCGCACCCATGACGATGTATTCATGCTTCAGGAGTGGATCGCTCCCCTCGACCATTGCCACGACATTTTGCGTACTGTCGGTTCGCGCAGGTCTGCAGACTTCGAAGCGGAGCTCGCGCGCAGGACCGAGGGCAAAACTGGCAATCGAATCGCCACGTGTGGCTGCAGCAATCAGCTCCATCGCCGACCACCGCTCTCCAGTGAAGATCGCATCGGCGAGCCGGCTCGAGACGGCGACACGTGGCAACGGTGATGGCGTTGCCTGCTGAATCCACTCCGCTTTCACCGTCACGTCACTGCCCTGACGATTTCGCGGCCGGTCCGGAGTGACTTGCCACGTAGCGAATCCCGAAATCTCGACCTGAGCAACGGCCCCGCGTTCGGCGGCGGCGTTCCATGGAAGGACGAACTGACCGCCACGGGCGCGATCTGCTTGAAGACGCTGCGGCCCACCCGGATAGCCAGTTACCACGGCGATTTTCCCGCGGAGGTCAAGACCGGCGTAGGGGTCAATTCCTAGCGCCTTATTCACCCATCCGTGCTGCACGTAGACCAGCGGCCCCTGTGCCGCAACGGGGTCCGTACTGCTGGCGCCCCGCGTGGGAAGCCGCACATCGTTGGGCATCGCAAACCGCGCTCCGTCAAGCGCCGCGAATGAGCAACGAGAATCCGCGCGTATCACATCAAAGCGCACATGTTGCAGGTAAGAGCCTCCATCCCCGAATGGACGCACTCGGCTCGTCGACAACGCGTGAGCGATATACGTCGCAGCTTGGTCGAGTTCCGGGGACGGGGTGAGTCTTCCAAGCATCGAGTCAGCAGCGAGGACTCCGATCTGACGCTCCAAGTCCGCTCGTTTAATCCCGCTCGCGGCTTGCCGAACGGCAACCGGAACTTGGCCCCGCGAATCCGTTGGTGAAACGATCGCGGCGACCAGCACTGCTCCGACTATCGTGAATTGACGCATGGTTTGCCGCTCCTCTGACACGATCTGCGATTTTATCTCTCGGCACCGCGTGAAGTTTGGTCGCTGCTGAACGCCTTGCGTTCTGCTGCAGCGCTCCAAACAAAATGCGGCCGGACGGGCGGCGTGCGCCAGCACGGCGACCGCCTGCCGCACACCGCCTCGCGCTGCCAGCAGCAACGTTTCGTTAGGCAGACGGGAACTGTGGCACCGTCGTATGAGATCGGCAGACGCGCCCTAAATCATCACCGAGCGGTCACCGGTCTCCTTTGCCAGAACCACCTGCACTGTGCGACAGAGAGCCACCAAGCGCTGGCGTAACGCGACGCAACTGGACGGACTCCACGCCATCGACATCCCAGAGAAGCAGCAACACGAGATCTTCGACAGCGTCCAGCACGGTTGCCTCCTGGACTGACGTAACCCGCCCGAGCTGCTTGCCGCGAGCATCTAGCACACTCCACGAGACATGGGAATCATTGATCCCACCGAACTCAGTGATCCACAGGTGACCGGACGTGGTTGGGGCGAGCAGGCGAACTGAGTGTGGCCCTGCCCATCCCAATTGCGGTCTCGTGCGGGGAATCGGCATCCGGTCAAACACTTCGCCCCACTTCAGCCTAGGGGGCGCGTCCTCCGTAAAGATTCTACGCGCGGCGGCCTTGTCCGCAGCGGTCACAGGATCGGCGCGCGAAGAGAGCGCTAGCGAGCGAACGGTCTGTACCTTGCCGGATGCGTCCAAGATGCGCAGAAGCGAGTCCAATTCCACCATGGCAATTCCATCCGCCGTGACCGCGATATCGCTCTGCAGTCCGAAGGGAAGCTCTGCAACCGAGCGCCCACCTCGAGGCCGCGGCTCTTCGTACTTCTCACCCTCTGCAAATTCTCCAATGCGTTCTGCCGACGCTTCGGTGGTGAACGCATACCGCATCAGTGAGGAACGCCGTGTCACGAGGCGCGGCGCCACCGGCGGCGGTATCAACAACTGGGAGCGGGCCAGCAACATCCCGTTTGGCAGCACGCCAACAGCTCGGATTGCCTCACCCTCGGGTGGCCGGACAGTAGTGGCACGAACGAAGTCACCTGCAACCGTGAACTCCGACAAGCGGCGTTCGCTCTGGTCAAATGCAAGCAGCAGTGAGCCGCGCCGCTGGATCCAAGCCAAATGTGTAAACTCGCCGGGCCCGTTACCCAGCCGACCAACTGTGCGTAGATGTGCACCGCGCCTCGAAAAGAAGTGAATCTCGCCACGGCTGCGCTCCGCGATGATCAAAATGTCACCGGCGATTAGGCCACCGACTACTTGGAATAGCGGTTCAGCGCGGTGGCTCAGTACGGCGAGGGGTACGGCGTCAAGCGACGACGTGGCCGCGAGCGCCGCGGGCGCCGCCTCACGACACGATGTGGCAAGTGCCATCGCGATAAGTCCAACCGCAGCAAGCGAAAAGAGACGCCGACCATCGATTGCCTGTTTCAATATTTGAAGACTAGCGTGAGCGATAATTCGTGGGCTGCGCTCGACTCCGACCGAAGTGCCGGCGCCGGATCCTTGTCTGGCACGAAGGCGCCTTTCGCGCTGGCCCGAGCTTCAACACTGGTACATCACCATAGTTCGCGGCAATAGCTACCACACGCGTGAGCATTGGACGCTCGCGAGCCGCCTCGTCTCCTCTCCCCAAGTCCTCTCCCGCGTCCCGGCCATCGGAGCGCCGAACGCCTATTAGGCAACGACCGCGACCTAGATGCCTCAGCGAACGCGGATCGCGATGATCTCGGCGCTCGGATTCGGCGGATCGTCGGTCGAGATGTCGTCATGAAACGTAGTCGCGTGTCCCGCGAGAGTGTCGCCGCGCGCGCCCAACCGCAGTACCACACCCACGAAGCCGGTAGACCACACGACGCGGACGGAATCGTTGGGCAGTGGTTGCCATGCGGTCAGCGTTCGTGTGCTCGCGACCAGATTGGTGGGGATGACGACGGAGCCAGTACCGCCACGCGCCGCGACAGTCAGGGTGTCGAGCCGAAAGGTCGATGGTGGCGTTTGAGCCTTCGACACACGCGCCGCGTCCACGCCCGCGGACCAGCGAACGCGCGACACGGTGTAGCATCCTGCATACGATGAAACGCGCGGATCGAGCAAAGCCGTTTGCGCGATCAGTGCTCGCGGCGCGGCGGCGACCAAACCCAGGGCAAGTATCCACTGGGCAGGGCGAATCATAGGCTCCCTCATCGAATGATCCATTGAATGCTTCGTTGCCTAACGCCTTGCGTTCTGCTGCAGCGCATCAAACAAAATGCGGCCGGACGGGCGACGTGCGCCAGCACGGCGACCGCCTGCCGCACACCGCCGCGCGCTGCCAGCAGCAACGTTTCGTTAGACCAAACCTGGGACCAGTCGAGCCGCTCATCAACGTTCATCCTCCGTAGAGCGGGAGCTCACAGAAGTTGTCGGTTGCGTGGGCAACTCAAACGACGCCAACACGCGCGCGAGTAGTGGCAAGTCGCTTCCCTTACGTAGCCGCGCCATCTCGCGTGCCGCCGCCAACTTGTTGGCAAGCCGACCGAGTCCAATTGCGGTCGCGGCGGTAGCGAAGACCGTCAAGGCAGGGATGACCACGACCCAGGCGCGCGAGTTCTTGGTCCACCATCGCCATGCCGGCCCCCCATCGATGAGTAGATCAGCCACGAACGCAGTCGATGAGACCAGTAGCAGGGCGGAGACCATTACGGCAGCGCCAAGCATCCACCCGCCCAATTTGCGACGGAGCCCATTCGCGCACGAACGGCACACAGGGATACCCGTCACGTTGTACGTCGCCGTGAATCCGAGGCTGCTTCCACACGATCCGCAGCATCCGGCGACCATTCGGGCTGTGGCGGTTCGACGCCACAGCAAGTAGCGCACGAGGGCGATCGATGACCCGACGCCTAGGGACAGCGTAACCGCAAAGAACGGAATGAAAACAAAGGGCGACGCGTCAAACGCCATTGAGTTCTCCGATTGAAACCGCAGCCAGCAGCAAAACTACTTTGGGGGTCTAACGCCTATTCGCTCGACCGACATACCGCCGGCGACGCAGTCGAGTTCCAGCACTAAACTCACGATCTCACCACGCCCGCCGCACCGCAACCCCACGACTTCACACCAGCCATTCGTCTCGTTCCGGAGCGTATTCCGCCCGCGGTGTTTGCTCGACCGATCTAACGCGCCGACCTGCGCCTCCCGCACCGACGGGCCCGACGCATAACGACGCCGTCCACTCGCGCCGGCAATCCCCCGACTCCCCACTCCCTACCCCCTACTTCGCCGTTACGAATCCAACGGACTCCGCACCCCCAACCCACCCCGGTTCAGCACGTGCGTGTAGATCATCGTCGTCCGCACATCCTTGTGTCCCAGCAATTCCTGAATGGTGCGGATGTCCGACCCCGACGCCAGCAGATGCGTCGCGAAGCTGTGACGGAAGGTGTGGCACGTGGCCCGCTTGCCGATCTGCGCCTCCCGCACGGCGTTGGTCACGTCGCGCTGCACTACGCTCTCATGCAGATGATGTCGGCGACGTTCCCCGGTCGCGGCGTCGCGATAGCTCCGCGTGGCCGGAAAGATCCATTGCCACGGCCAACTCTTCGACGCGCGATCACCGAGTTTTCGGCGCAGCGCGTCGGGGAGCGCCACATACCCGCCTCCGGCTACCACGTCCTTCGCGTGCTGCGCTGCCGCGCGATCGAGGTGTACCCGCAACGCCGGCAGCACGCGCTGCGGCAGCATCGTCACCCGATCTTTCTGCCCCTTCCCCGATCGGATCACGATCTCGCCGCGCGTCAGATCCACGTCCTTCACCCGCAACGTGCAGCACTCCATCAGCCGCATGCCGCTGCCGTACATCAGCGACGCCATCAGTCGCGTCGTGCCGCGCATCGCCTGCAGCACGCGTTGCGTTTCGTCGCGCGTCATCACGACGGGCAGTCGTTCGGGGCGCTTCGCATGCAGGTGCTGCATCATCCCCGAGATCGGCAACGCCAGCACCTCGCGATACAGGAACAGCAGCGCCGCTAACGCCTGATTCTGCGTGCTCGCACTCACCTGCTCGTCGCGCGCCAGATGCGTCAGGAAATCGCGCACCTGCACCTCCCCCAGCTCACGTGGATGCCGACGTCCGTGAAACCGCACGTACCGCCGCACCCACTGCGCGTACGCCTGCTCCGTGCGCGCGCTGTAGTGCTTGGCCGTGATCCGATCATGCAGCACACTCAAAAGGGTCTCGCCGTTCGCCATCACGCACGGTGCAACGCTTTCCGCGCCCCCGCGTAACCGCCTCTGTGCACCCGCGATCATTTCGACGCACCGACTCGGCTTGCCCAGCGGTCGGCCGCGTCGCATGTTCGCGCTCCCACCCGTCGCGTCCCGCCGTGATTCCCCCGCTCACGGAGTTGTGATGTCACCCGCTGTTCGTTGGCCCGCGCGCCGGACCGCGTGCTTCGGCGCGCTCGCCGCCCTCGCCACCGCCGCCGCGCTCGCCGTTCCCGCCACACACGCCGCCGCCCAAGGCCGCTGCGGCTGTGACCGCGCCGGCACGCCGGCCTGCGATACGTCGGCCATCAAGGCGCCCTTCGCCCCTACCGGCTGGAAGACGGTCGCCCTCGACCACTTCGCCATCCAGGCCACCGACTACAAGCGCGAAGCCGCCTACTATTCGGCCCTCATGAATTGGACGCTGCGCAGCGACGACGGCACCCAGGCGACGCTCGACGTCGGCAACGTGGGCAGCGTCGTGATCCGCGGCGGCTTCCAGGCCGCGCCCGCGCCCCGCGCAAGGTGGCGTGGGATTCGTTCGCGTGGGTCATCGAACCGTGGAACGCGAAGAAGGTCGAGGCCGAACTCACCAAGCGCGGACTCATGCCCGTAGCCGACAACGACGGCAAGGGCTTCGAAAGCTTTCACGTGAAGGACCCCGACGGCTTCGACGTGCAACTCTGCAACGACGCCCATCGCAAGACGCGCGCATCGCAGCCCGCCACCGCCACGCACTCGGTGCCCGCGCCGTTCGAGCACACGAACTGGCAGACGGTGTGGCTCGATCACATCTCCTTCGAAGTCACCAACTACAAAGAGACCACCGCCTTCTACGCCGCCCTCCTCGGCTGGAAGCCCACCGGCGACGAAGCCAGTCAGAACGAAGTGGAAATCGGTGACCTCGGCAACATCATCATCCGCGGCGGCAACCCGCTCGCGCCGAACGCCACCACGCCCGCCGTGCGACGCGCCACGATGGGACACGTGTCCTTCGGCATCGCCCCGTGGGACACCGATCCGATCAAGGCCGAACTCACCAAGCGTGGTCTCACCAGCCGCGATGACACCGGTGGTAAAGGCGACATCCACGATCCCGCCGCCAAGTACAAGAGCTATCACACCACTACGCCCGACGGCTACGACCTGCAGATCAGCAACGCCACCAAAGCAAATCGCACCGTGCGCTGATCCGCGGCTGTGCGCGTGCACGGTCGTTCATGATCGTGCACGCACCAACTGCCAGTCGTGTGCGCGGCGCGCGTAGATCTGCCCATCGAACGGATCGATACGGTACAGGTACAGCCAGCCGTTCGTGACGAGTTGACGCACCACCGCGTGCGCGCTGATGATGCCATCGATCGCGGCGGCCGGAGCCTCGACGAACACCGACAGGCGCAGGGGTTCGTGCACCCAGTCCGCCCCATCGTGCACGGACTGCAGCGCAAGACCGATGCGAAGATCCCCCCCGGCGCCCTCGACGACACCCACGTTGCCGCCCACCACGTTGTGCAGCACCTTGTCACCGCTGCCATACCGCACCGGATCGACGGTGGATGCGTAGTATTGCAGATTGATCCAGTTCGTGACGACCATCGGGGCGGTAAGAATCAGCGTGAGCACCGCGAACCCGATATCGTCTTGCCACCGATACTCGTGCAGGAACGAGCGGCCGTCCAGGACCAGACCGCGTGTCCGCTCGCGCGGCGCGACGACGAACGCCGCGTTCCGTGCGAGCCCCCATTCCGGTCGCACCTCCGACCAGTCGGCCGCTCGACGACGGAGCGCACCAAGCAGCGCGTCATCATCGGCGTGCGCAAGGCCGAGCCGAGGGGCGCGCTCGCGACGCGCTAGCCGGCCGGCTTCAGCGAGTGCGCGTTCGAAGGCAATCACGTCGTCGCGATGCGTTGCGGGCACGTCGGCCAGGTCGAATAGCGATACCGTGTCGGTCACCGTGTCGTGCAGCGCGGGCACGAAGTGCGTCGTGCCCGGAATGCGGATGTCATGCGCGAGGAGCGCGTCGCGCACGTCTGCATCGTTCAAGAGCGCGGCGGCCACGCGCGCGTTGACTTCTCCGCTCTGTCCGCCGCACGCGCCGCACGCGAGTCCGGCCGCCTGCGGGTTGTTGCACGTCGCCGCACCATGACCCACCAGCGCCACCAAGCGCGCAAAGTCGCGCGTGAGGCTCATCCCGCGCAGGGCGTTCGCCGCAAGTTGCGTGCGTTCGGCGAGTGTCGGCACGTGGCCGTCGGCGATGGATGCACCGAGCCGCGGCGAGAGCGGGCTGTCACTCGTGGCGAGCGCATCACGCAGGGGATCGAGCGCGGGGGCCGTCGGCGCGAAGGTCATGCGCAGCAACGACACAGCGGCCCCGAGTCCAGTGGCTTCCACGGCGGTGAACGTCGACGCCGCGCTTCCCGCGAACGACGTCCACGCGCCCGCGAGCGCCGCCCCGTCGCTCCGCTCGCGCTGCACTGCGGAGACGCGCGCGCCGCTGTCGGCCACCGCGAGGGCCGGCGACAGCAGGCCGGGCAGCTGCGGACGTAACACGCCCTCAGCAGCCTGATAGGCGATCGGCATCCCGAAGAATCCGGCGAAGCCGAGCGTCTGCGCGGTCGGCTGCGCAGCCTCCAGCGCGCGACGCATCACCTCGGAGCGCACATCGATGCAGAACACCGCTTGTACCGACGGCGTGGTCGACGCAGCGTGCCGCGGCCCGGCGAGCTGCCCCGCCAGCGGTTCCTGATACGCCAGCTCGAGAGCGCGCTGCAAAACCCAGTCCACCGACTGCGCCACGCGCACGGCATCGGCCAGTCCGACCCACTCCCGTCGTGCGTCTGTCCAGCGCTGCGCGAGACCCGGCGCGCCGCTCGTGCGATACAGCACGAGCTCCCAGGCCAGACGTGTCGCCAGCAGATGCACAATCTGATCGTCATCACCCCCGGCAAGTCGGGCGTCCCACCGCTGAAACGCGCACGCCGCGGCCCAACCGGATACGCTCTGGAGCAGTGCGGTGAAATACGCCGCCTGCAACGCCGATGGTACCGCGAGCTCATCGACGGCGCACGCGATCAGCTGCTGCGGCTCCTGTGGCAATGCCGCCACCGCGCGGCGAAAACCCGGCAGTCCCATGAGCAGCCGCACACCTGCGTCGCGCTGACCCATGTCCGACCACAGCCCGTACAATCCGCCGTCGCGATCGGCCGACCACGCGGCTTGCCCGTCACCGAACCACGCACCACACGCGTGGCTCACATGCTCCACCACGAAGTCGCGCCACGCCGCATGGCGTTGTGTCTCACGCGTGGCATCGACCAGGTCGGTCACCAATAGACCGACTGGCAACGTGGGCGCGTCGAACTGCAAGGCGCTGCGCACGTCGTTCAGGGAGAGCGACGACCCGAGTTCCTCGAGTGCGCGGACGAGATGCGCATCGGTCAACGCGCTGGATGCGTAGCGCGCACGAAACCACGAACGCGGCATCGTGAGACGCGCGCCGCTGAGTGCGGCCAGCTCGGCTGCCGCTTCGTCGATGGGCCGATCCACATACCCCCACCACGGGTTGACCGCGATGAGCCGGTCGAGCGGCCAGGCCGGCGCGATCCGCGCGGACGCCGTTTCGACCGCACGCATCACGCTGTCGGACACAGTATCGGACATCAGGCAGCCCTCGGCATGGATGGTGTGCGCGCCGCTGGAATCGGCGAGGGCGGACGGCGTTCGTGACGGGGCGGCCACACGAAGCACGTCGCGCGCGTGAACAG
Organism: Gemmatimonas groenlandica; assembly: GCF_013004105.1. NCBI lineage: Bacteria > Pseudomonadati > Gemmatimonadota > Gemmatimonadia > Gemmatimonadales > Gemmatimonadaceae > Gemmatimonas > Gemmatimonas groenlandica. Next base: position 4,059,929 of record NZ_CP053085.1, on the reverse strand, counting down.
TTCGTCGAGATGGAATCCGGCGAAGGCCCACGTATGCAGGGTGCGAAGCGCGCGGGCGCGCGGACGCACCGACACCATCAGCTGCACCACATACAGCGCGATGAAGGCGCCGAGTGCGATCAGCAGCGACATCGTGCCGGGCACGAAGGCCACCGGCGTCGGCAGCAACGCCGTGAACGCGACGTGCCACACGGCGTACAGCGCGGTCACGACGAGCGCTGAGCCAAGGAGCTTGGCATTGACACTCCACGAGCCGGACGGCGAGATGCGCGCCAGAAAGGGCGCCAGCGCGAGCGCCAGCACGGTCGTGACCACCCAGGTGCGAGGATCGACGCCGCTCGTCGGCCAGGTCACGGTGGCGAAACCGGCCGCGATAGCCGCACTGCCCAGCGTCGCGCCGAGCCATCGCGCGACGGTTGGTCGTGACGTCACCGGTATCAGGGCGCGGCGTGCCTGCAGGGCGACCACACCACCCGATCCCAGAAACGCGTGCGCCTTGTAGCAGGAGTGCGCCACCAGATGCAGCAGCGCCAGTTCCCAGGCGCCGAGGCCGCACTCGAGGAGCATGAAGCCCATCTGCGCCGCCGTCGACCACGCGAGCGCCACCTTCACCGTCACCCGCGTCATCATCACCAGCGCCGCCAGCACTGCGGTCGTCGCCCCGATGATCACCATGGCATTCATGACGCCAGGGAGGAGTGCGGTCAGCCCGGCGAGGCGGATCAAGACGTAGCCGCCGATGTTCACCACACCGGCGTGCAGGAGCGCCGACACCGGCGTCGGCGCCTCCATGACCTGGATGAGCCAGCCGTGAAAGGGCAGCTGCGCCGAGCGGAGCGCTACGCCAGCGACCAAGAGATAGCCGGCCACGTGCACGCTCATAGGAAGTGTCTCGAGAGCGGAGGCCGTCGCCTGCAGGGCCGCCAGGTCATAGCTCCCGAGCGCTCGACCAAGCAGAATCACGGCCGCATAGATGACCACGTCGGCCAGCCGGCTCAGCAGGAACTTCTTGTGCGCCGCCACCTGCGCTTGTGGTCGATCGGCGAAGAACGTGAGCAGCTGATGCAGCGACAGACTCGACGCGGTCCAGGCGAGGGCCAGCACGCGCAGGTCGCCTGCCGTAACCAGCACCGATGATGCAGCCACGGCGGCCACGAACCAGCGACGGAAATGCCGCGCCGCCGGCTGCCCATCCAGATAGCGATGGGCGAACCGATGGATGACCGTCGCAATGAAGGTGACAAGACCCAGCATGACCCCCGCCAGCGCATCAAGCCGCGGGGCAGCGGCGAGCGCGAGCAAGGGAATTGTGAAGAGCGCAGCGGAAGCAAGCACAGGGGACATGGAGCACTCCGGAAGAGGACCCCCACATGTTGGTCGCCACCAGGTCTTCCGCAAAATACATATATTAGACCCAATCGTTCTGTATATTAGAACAATGACCAACGTTGCGGCTCGGCTCAATTATCACCACCTGCACTACTTCTGGGCCGTGGCGAGAGAGGGAAATCTCACGCGCGCGGCGCAGCGCCTGCACGTGTCGCAGTCGGCTCTGTCCACGCAGATCCGTCAGCTGGAAAGCCAGCTTGGCCAGCAGCTCTTCGAGCGGCGCGGACGCACGCTGGAGTTGACGGAGGCCGGCCGGATCGCCCTCGACTACGCCGACTCGATCGTCACCGCCGGCAATGAGCTGGTCGGCACGCTGCGGGATGGTCGACGCGACGAGCGGCACGTGCTGCGGGTCGGGTCGGTGGCGACCCTGTCAAGAAATTTCCAGCGGGCATTCCTGGCGCCGATCCTGAAGGATCCGTCGCTGTCACTGGTGTTGCAGTCAGGATCGCTGGCGGAGTTGCTGTCACGATTGCGCGCGCACACGCTCGATGTCGTGCTTTCCAATCGTCGCGTGCCGGAAGACGCCGATCACGCGTGGCGCAGCAGCCGCATTGCGCGCCAGCAGGTCAGTCTGGTCGGCCCCCCTCGTTCGTCGCCGTTTCGCTATCCCGACGAGCTGGCCGACGTGCCCCTGCTGCTTCCGTCCCGCGACCACGAATTTCGCACCGCCTTCGACGTGCTGTGCGATGAACGCGGGCTGCGCCCCACGGTGATTGCCGAAGCCGACGACATGGCGATGCTGCGTGTCCTCACCCGCGAACTCAACGCCGTCGCGCTCGTCCCGGCCGTCGTCGTGCAGGATGAACTGCGCGATGGCCGGCTGCAGGAGTACTGCGCCGTGCCCGATCTCTTCGAAGAGTTCCACGCCATCAGCGTGACTCGACGCTACCAACCCTCGTTGCTGCGCACCTTGCTGGCGCGGCGCACGGCGGATGTGCTCAACACCATCGAGTAGCGCGCACTCCCCTTCGGTCAGATTGGCCATGCACGGCCTAGCCGATCCATGACGGCGGCTTCACCTTATACCGGCTGTGACCAACCTCCCCCTCTCCGACCAGTCGTCCCTGACCGAACTGCTGGCCGCCGCCCAACAGGGTGACGCGTCGGTGCAGGATATGGCCGCCCGACGCGTCTACGCCGAGTTGCACCAGCTGGCGGAGATCTACCTCGGGCGGGAGCGGGCCGATCACACGCTCCAGCCGACCGCGTTGGTTCACGAGGCCTATCTCCGCCTGATGGGCCAGGACGCGCCGTGGAAGAGCCGCGCGCATTTCTTCGGTATTGCGGCCACGATGATGCGCCGCATCCTCGTGGACCACGCCCGACGCACCGCCGCCGAGCGTCGCGATCGTGGTCTGCAGGTGACGCTCGATCCGCACACGGCTGACGCAACACCCGCCGCGCCGGATGCGGTCACCGATGTCCTCGGTGTGCACGAAGCGCTCACGCGACTCGAGGAGGTCGACGCGCGACAAGCGAAGATCGTGGAGCTCAAGTTCTTCGTCGGCCTCACACTCGACGAGATCGCCGAACTCCTGTCGATCTCGGCAGCCACGGTGTCGCGCGAGTGGACCATGGCGCGCGCCTGGCTCCAGGCCGAGCTGCGTGACGGATGAGGGACATCACACCGCCACGACGCGTGTAAGGTCGATGCCCGAACGTTCTCCCCATCCGCCCCCACCCTCGACCACAACGGACGAGTGGTCGACGCTCAAGTCGCTCTGGTTCGAGCTGGCCGACCTGTCGATCGACGAACAGCGTCGTCGACTCGAGGCGTGCGGCGCGTCACCGGCGATAGTGGCGCGCCTCGGACAGATGATCGAAGCGGTCCCACTGGTCGGTGATCGATTCGATGCCCCCGCGCACGTCGCCCTGGGTTTCGCCGGGTCGACGCCGGCTGATGTGCCGGCCGCGAGCTTGATCGGCGAACGCCTCGGGCCGTATCGCGTGCTTCGACTCGTCGGCCGCGGCGGCATGGGCGCTGTGTACGAGGCATCGCGCGACGACGCGGAGTACCATCAGCGGGTCGCCATCAAGTCGTTGTGGCGCGGCGCCGACAGCGACGTGCTGCTGCATCGCTTCCGCGCGGAACGACAGATCCTCGCCGCGCTCCAGCATCCGAACATCGCGCAGCTGATCGACGGAGGCGCCACGGCGTCCGGCACACCGTGGCTCGCGATGGAATATGTGGACGGCGTGGCCATCGACGAATATTGCGATGCCCGTTCGCTGTCCATCCCGGCGCGACTCGATCTGTTTCGCACGGTCTGCCACGCTGTGCAGCATGCGCATCAGCGCTTGGTTGTGCATCGTGACCTCAAGCCCGGCAACGTGCTCGTCACCGCCGATGGCACGGTCAAGTTGCTCGACTTCGGAGTCGCCAAGCTCCTCGACGAGAATGGTGCCGGTACGTCCGTCACCGCGGATGGCATGTCGCCGTTCACCGCGGCCTATGCCGCTCCGGAGCAGGCTAACGGCGAACTCGCCTCGACGGCCACTGATGTGTACGCCCTCGGCGCGCTTCTGTGCACGTTGCTGACCGGCGAGCCGCCTCTCGACCTGGTGGGTCGCGACGCATTCGCGCGACTGCTGGAAGTGCGCAGCGGCACCCCGCGCGTCCCGAGCTCGATCGCGCGCGCGTCATCGGACGCCGTGGCTCGCCATCGCGGTGTCGAGAGTGCGCGAAAGCTCGGGGCTGCGCTCAACGGCGAACTCGACGCCATCATGCTGCAGGCGCTACAGCGCGATCCCGGGAAACGATACGCCAGTGCACTCGCGCTCAGCGACGACGTGCACCGGTTCCTCCGGCGAGACCGCGTGCTGGCGCGTCAAGGCACGATCGGCTATCGCGTATGGGCGTTCACGAGACGGCATCGGCCGCTGGTCTTCGGCACCACGCTCGCGCTGCTCACCGCGCTCGGCGTCAGCCTGCTGTCACTGCAACAAGCGCGCAATTTGCGCTTCGAAGCCGCTCGCACCGAACGGGCGGCGAATTTCATGGCCGGCATCATGAACGGCACGTCAACGGTGTCGCAAGATCCGCTCATCAGCGTGGGACCGGCCGGCACCATCGGACAACTGCTCGACAGCGCAGTCACGCGGGTCTCCCGTGAATTCGCCGACGACGCGCGCATCCGGGCACGCCTGTACACGGCGTTCGGTGCCAACTACGCCGCACAATCCCGCTACGCGAATGCGCACGCCGTGCTCGATTCGGCGCGCGTACTGGCATTGCGGGCGTACGGTCCCACCAGTGACGAGTACGCGCGCGCGTCCATCGAATACGCGACGCTCGAGCTCACCTTTCACGGCGCTGAAGCCGCCAACGAAGCGATAGACGCGGCAGCCCGGAGCGAGGGCATGAACGACCTCGATGGTGTGCTGAGCGCCCAGATCTTGCTGTTGCGCGCCACGCAGGCGATGCAGAGGGGGCAACTGCATACCGCCGATTCGCTGGCCGCGCGGGTCGTCGACATCGAACGACGCGTACGCGGGCTGACTCGCATCGTAGCGGCAGCGGAGAATGTTCGCATGGTCACGACGTCGTGGATAACACGCGATCCGCGCGCGTATCTCCGAAAGGCGCGTATGATCGAGCGCATCACCGACTCACTCGCCATGCCCGTCTCGAAAGAACGGGACGGCGCGGCCGATGCGGCCATCGAGTCGATGCTGGTGTTGGGTCGCGCGGATAGTGCCGAGGTACTCACACGGCTTCAGGGCGAACGACTGCAGCGCAGCTTCGGGGCCCAGCCGTGGGTACAAGTGTGGGCCGCAAAGTCGGCGGCGCTGTTGGCAAGCCTTCGCGGTGATACGGTCACGCGTCGCCTTGAACTGGCGAAAGGTCGGGCGATTATCGACTCGATCGCCGAGTTCCCGCTGGTGCTGCGCATGGTATTCAACAGTGGATACGTCGATGACGCGCTGGTCCGAAAAGACGACGTCTCCGCGCTGAGCATGGCCCTCTCCACGCGAGATGCCATTGTGCCGACACACTCACCATTCCTGCTGAGCTTCGCCTACCTGTATTCCGGCACAGCCTACCTCGCCAGCGGCGACCCGGTGTCGGCCGAGTCAGAGCTGCGCGCGGGTTTGACCATGATTGCACCGACGCCGGATCTCGCGTCGATGGGTCCGCGCCTGCGTCGACCCTTGGTCGAGGCATTGACGAAGCAGGGGAAGCTGGCCGCCGCCGACAGCATACGCCGCATCGACCCGCCCAAGGGCGCGATGCCACCGTGCACGCCGGGTGGCAAGTGGACGGGATGCCCGGATACATGACGTACAGGCCCCGCAACGAGCTGCGGGGCCTGTACCGACGACGCCTCGAAGCGCAGGTCGAGCCAACGTGGAGACTATGTCGCTGAGGACCTCCGTCGACGCGACATGACTCCCACCGCCATGAGACCCGTCGCCATCAGCAGGTAGGTCGACGGCTCGGGAACGGTCGATACCGGCGGAGTGCCCGCGGTTAGATCAACCACGTTCAGCACCAAGCGACCGACATTGTTCGCCACCGGCGACTGAAGATCCCCCACGCCGAAATTTTGGATCGACACGTTGCGCGTGACGACCGCGGGACGCCAGTCGGTAATCGTCAGCTGGAAGTTCCCGAGAATAGCTGAGAGGCCAACGCCGTCGAGCTGCGGGCCGAACGGGTTGGGATCACCGTACACTTTGATGCCGACGCCGCTGTTCGTGTTCGTGGTGGCGTCCCAGTACGATGACACGGTGAGCGCGCTGCTTCCGGTGAAGAGCGCCACGGCGTAGTTGGGGGTTCCGACGAGCCCCGTACTGCCCCATAAGTAGAACGTGTTGATACCGGTGGCGAGCGTGATGCCCGCAGGAAACAACGAGCCGGCATCGTTTCCGGTATACAGGAAGGCGTCGGTGGTCGGGTTCGTTCCGCGCGTGATGTAGGTGTTCGCACAGCAGGATCCCGAGCCTTGTGCGTCGGTGTAGGCGCCATTCGGCTGCTTATTGGTGCCCAGGCTCATCGTCGTGACGCTCGTCAGCACAACCTGCGCACCGACCTCCGAGCTGCCTATAGATGCCAAAGCACCGATCATCCATAATCCAAGCCGTGTTGCACGTGTCCACTGTGTCATGAGATCTCCCGTACGAGTGAAGGGGTGGGCCCAACCGGACTCCCACCGATACACGCGCAGCGGGCATGAAAACTCCCTCACGCGCCGAGACGATCACGGCATACCCTACGCTCTGGCGAGACCTCGCATGCACACCCTGACCATCACCCGCACCTCACCACGATCCGCCGCCACGCTCTATCGCGCGTGGACCACCGGATGGGCCTCGTGGTTTGCCGAGGCCGACAGCGCGCGCGTACGGGCCGACGTCGGCGAGCCGTTCTTCTTCGAAGTCGCGCAACGATTCACCGACGGACGTGAGACTGTGCGCCATCCGCACTATGGTCGTTTCCTCCGACTTGTGCCCGAAGCGCTGGTATCACTCACCTGGGTGACCGGCGCAGGCGGGACTGGCGGCGCCGAGACCACGCTCACCGTACACCTCGACGCGATCGCTGGTGACTATACCCAGGTCACGCTCACGCACGCGGGGTTCGCGACCGCGGAAGCCCGCGACGCGCACGAAGCCGCGTGGCCGATGATTCTCGCCCATCAGGACGCCGTGCTCGCGAATGCCGTAATGCCCGGCGGTGCGCCGCCGCTCCGTAATCGCTCCATCCCCGACGCCACGTTCATTCCGGTGCGCAGCTATCCCGATCTCGACGCCGCCGTGACTTGGCTGCGCGACGTACTCGGCGCCCGCGAACGACTCCGTATTCCGCACCATCGGGTGCAGCTGAGTATCGGCAATGGTGCCATGGTCGTGGCAGCATGGGACGCAGCCGCAGTACCGGCAACCGGTGGACGCCCGCCGGCGGTCCTCATGGTACGTGTGCCCGACGTGCATGCGGCGTACGCCCGCGCCATCGCGCTTGGCGCGACCGGACTCACGCCGCCCGCCGATCATCCTTACGGCGAGCGGCAGGCCTCCGTCCGCGACCCGGCCGGGCATGCGTGGACGCTCACGCAAACCATCGCCGACGTCGACCCGGCCAGCTGGGGCGGCGAACTCGTGGAGTGACGTGCGATTGTGTAGACTACGCGCTATGAGGGACGCATGAGCGAACGCGCACGAATTCTGGTGGTGGCGGCCACCGCGCGCGAACTCGCGTCGCCCGAAGGATGGCACACGCTGCAGTGTGGTGTGGGCCCGGTCGAGGCGGCCGCACGCACCGCCGCCGCCATTGCCGAACTCCGCCCCGCAGCCATTCTGCATGTCGGCATCGCCGGCGCCCGTCGGGCGCGCGCACTGGCCCCGGCGTCACTCGTGATCGGTGCCGAATCCCGGTATTGCGACTCGACTGTGCCTGAGGAGTGGGCGCCGACTGTGGTGCAGGCATCAGCGACGCTGTTGCACGTCGTGCAGGGCGCACTCCCGGGCGCGGCCACGCTTTCCATTGGCACCAGTGCCCGCGTGGGTGGCACGTCAGATTGTGAGGTGGAAGCGATGGAAGGATTCGGCGTGCTTCGTGCCGCCCAACTCTCCGGTGTACCCGCCATCGAAGTGCGTGCGATTTCGAACGAGATCGAAGAAGCCGATCGCGCGCGGTGGCATTTCGATGCAGCGTTCGCGGCCATCACCGGCGTCACACCACTACTGGTACGCGCGCTGCACGAGAGTCTGACCAATGCGTGAGCTGACCTTCGGCTATTCGCCTTGCCCCAACGATACGTTCGCTTTTCATGCGCTCACCTTCGGACTGATCGACACGTCGGTGCGCATTGTACCGGTGCTGCTCGATATCGAGGAGCTCAACCGACGCGCCCACCACGGAGAGTTCGATCTCACCAAACTTAGTGTGGGTGCCTTCGCCGGCGTCGGCAGCAGCTATCAGTTGCTGCGCAGTGGTGCCGCACTCGGGCACGGAGTCGGTCCGCTGGTGGTCACCCGTATACCGATGTCGCTGGAGCAAGCGGTGAGCGCCCGCGTGGCGATCCCTGGTCGCGAAACCACCGCGTATCGCTTGCTGCGTCTCGCTGCGCCGCAGCTCGAGGACGTGGTCGAAATGCGCTACGATCGCATTCTGCACGCCGTGAGCAGTGGAGAGGTGCACGCGGGGCTCATCATTCACGAGAGCCGGTTCACGTACGCCGAGCACGGGCTGCACAAGACGATCGATCTGGGCGACTGGTGGGAACGCGAAACGCATTTGCCCGTGCCCCTCGCCGGCATCTGTGCGCGCGCCGACATCGACGCGGCCACGACGGCCGAAGTGGAGCGCGCCATACGCGCGTCGGTGCAGTATGCCTTCGACCACCCCGAAGCGAGTCGCGACTACGTACGTGCCAACGCCCAGGAGATGTCCGATGCGGTGTGTGCACAGCATATCGCGCTCTACGTGAACGAGCACAGTCTCGACATCGGCGACGACGGCATGCGGGCGATCACGCGACTGGTATCCGACGCGCGCTGACGCACGCAACCTACCGCTGCTGTCGTAACACCTCGTACACGGCGATCGCCACCGTCGTCGACAAGTTCAGCGACCGCACGCGTTCCGACAAGATCGGTAGACTCACGAACCGATCGGCGTAGCGCTCGTGCAACTCCGCCGGCAATCCGCCGGTCTCGCGACCGAACACCAGCACCGTGCCCTCGACCGGTGCCAACGGCGCATCCCAGAACAGCTGCGTTGCCTTCGTCGAGAAGAAGTACGGCTGCCCCAGCCGCGGCAGCTCTGCTTCGAACGCCTCCCAGCTCGGCCACACGCGCACATCCACGTGCTCCCAGTAGTCGAGCCCCGCGCGCTTCACCTGCGCCTCATCGAGCGAAAAGCCCAGCGGCTCGATGAGGTGCAGCGTGGCTCCGGTGGCGAGGCACGTGCGGCCCGCGTTGCCGGTATTCCAGTGAATCTCCGGATGCACCAACACTACGTGAATACTCATCAATCGCGTCTCGAAGGTCTGGCGTCACGACGATGGGCGATCACCGATCATCGAGAAGAAGATGTCGAGTCACCGACGAGGATGGAAGCGTAGAGTTCGCCTACGACAGGCGCCGCTTACACACGTGGTGGATCGGTCTCGCGCTCGGGGAAGCGATGACGGGAAAGTGCGCCCATGAATGCGGATGTGAGCTCTCCGGTATCATCACCCAGAAACACGCCGAGGGCCGTCAGCTTCTCGCGGCGTGCCACCGGGATTCCCGCTCGTTCCAGCAGTACCGACGATCCGGGCAACGCCAGAATCGGCTTGTTGTGACGGAACTGGTTCATCACATACTCGACCGTCTGACCAAGCATGCCCAACGCCTCGATGCCCGTGGCGCCGGACGGTAGAACTATGGCGTCGAACAGGACCGATGGTGAATTCTCGAGCGATGCGTCGGCGGTCATCATCTCACCTTCGGTCGTCGTGAACGTGCCCAGCCGGGGGCCAACGAATCGCGGTGCGGCGCCCGATTCCGTGAGCAAGGCGTGAAGGGCACGCAGCGGCGCACCATCAACGCCATCGGCGATCAGCAGCGCGATCTGTCGAGCGCGGATCTCCCCGTTCCCCGGGCGGGCGGTCAGCGACAACGCCGCCGAACGGGTGACCTCCGGCGGCTGCGGACTTTCGATCGCCTTCGGCATCGCCGCGGGCAGCGGCATGCCAAGTCCTTCAGCCACGCGCGACGCGAGGTCTTCGCTCACGTTTCGAAGCTGCGAGAGTACACGCGTGCGGATGGCCGGTACGGTGAGCTTCGACAACTCGAACCGGAATGCACCAACGATATGCGCCTGTTCCCATGTCGTCTGGCTTTCGTAGAACAGCGTTGCCTGATGGTAGTGTTCAGCGAATCGTTCGGGCGTTCCGCGCAGCTTGTCCTCGCGTACCGGATCGGGGAAAGAAACGAACCCTCGTGCGCCTGCCTGAAATGGACATCCGCCCGCGAGTGAGTTCGGCTCGTAGTTCACGCGCCCGCGATGGATCGCCTGCTGGTGCATGCCATCACGCTGATTGTTGAATGGCATGTGGATGGGTGCATTGATCGGAATCTGATGAAAGTTCGCTCCCCCCAGCCGCGTGATCTGCGTATCCACGTACGAGTGAATGCGACCGGCAAGCAGCGGATCATTCGAGAAGTCGATACCCGGAATCACATGTGCCGTGCAGAAAGCCACCTGCTCCGTCTCGGCGAAGAAGTTGTCCGGATTGCGATTGAGCACCATCCGGCCGAGCGGCGTGACGGGGATCAGCTCCTCAGGAATGAGCTTGGTGGCGTCGAGCACATCGAAGCTGAACCGCTCGGCGTCCTCTTCGGTAAAGAGCTGTACTCCCAGCTCCCACTCGGGGAAGACGCCGGCTTCGATTGCCTCCCACAGATCACGTCGATGATAGTCGGGATCCGCCCCGCCCAACTTGGCCGCTTCATCCCACACCAGCGAGTGCGTCCCCAGCTTCGGACTCCAGTGGAACTTCACGAAGCGGGACTCGCCGTCCGCAGTCACAAAGCGATAGCTGTGCACGCCGAACCCCTGCATCATGCGATAGCTGCGAGGAATGCCACGGTCGGACATGACCCACATCAGCATATGCGTGGACTCGGGCATGAGCGACACGAAGTCCCAGAACGTATCGTGTGCCGATGCCGCCTGCGGCATTTGATGATGCGGCTCCGGCTTCACGGAATGGACGAGGTCTGGGAACTTCATCGCGTCCTGAATGAAGAACACGGGAATATTGTTGCCGACCAGATCCCAGTTCCCCTCGTCCGAGTAGAACTTCACCGCGAACCCACGTGCATCGCGCGCCGTGTCCATCGACCCGCGTTCGCCCGCCACGGTCGAGAAGCGCACGAACACCGGCGTCCGCTTGCCGAGGCCCTGAAAGGGAGCGGCGCGTGTGAGGTCCGGCCGCGGCTCATAGCATTCGAAGTACCCGTGTGCACCGGAGCCGCGCGCGTGCACGATTCGCTCGGGAATACGCTCGTGGTCGAAGTGCGTGATCTTCTCGCGAAGAATGAAGTCCTCGAGTAGCGTCGGTCCGCGAAGGCCCGCCTTGAGCGAGTGCTGATTGTCGGCAATCATCACACCTTGATTCGTCGTGAGCGTCTGCCCGCTCGCATCCACGCGAAAGGCATCAAGGGTGTCGATGGTCCGGTTCACACCGAGCGGCGGCGTGCCGTTGCCAACCTTGTCATTTGCGATACGCTCCGACCGTGTGCTCGCCGTGACATCGGCATTGTCCACGGCTCGACGAAGGCCCTCTGGTGGCGCGACTGCGTGCGTGCGGCCGTGTTCGGCCTGCTTGGTCTCGTTGTACGGAACCGATGCGACGAGCGCATCTGTGTCGGCTGACTGCTGAGCGGAGCGCACCGCTGGCGTGCGCTCGGCGACAGTGGGACGCTGGGATTTCTTTGGCATGTGATGGGCGTGGGTTAGGGGAGACCCACGGCTGTGGCAAATTCTGTGCGCGTGGCCCGCCGACGATCTGACGTCGCGCGCGACCGCCCCTCGCTCTTCGAGGGCACGGTGAAGTGGGAGATCGTCGAAGCCGAGCGACAGGGCGCAATGCTGGGGCGATGAGCGGGAGCGTTATCGCCGCGATGATCATGCAGCTCCTCGATGCGCGCACCGCGCACGAGGCGCCGGTCACGCGATCAGGACGGGCGTGCCGTGAGCTCGATGCCGTCGTCCGTGGCGTTTGAGACGATCCGCTCGAGCGTGCTGCGCAGGATGGCCGCGTGCGATGCGCCGACGTGGGTCGCGAGCTGCGCTTCGAAAGTCGCGTGGAAGCGTCGCGCGGTCTGCAACGCCTTTCGGCCGCGGGACGTGAGCGCCACCGTCCGCACGCGCGCATCGTCGGGATCGTGGCGCCGTTCCACGTAGCCCTTCGCCTCCATGTCGGCCACGATCTTGAGCGCGCCCTGCGACGTCATCTGCAATCGCGTGGCGACGGTCACGAGGCTCGCCGGACCCTCGTCGAGCACGCGAAACACGTAGCCGAACGACGGGCCCAGATCCTGAAATCCGGCTTTCGCCATGGCCGTCTGCAGTCGGGCCACGAACGCGCCGTACGCGAGGTTGAGGAGGACACCGAGGTCGATCGCCGGATGGGGGCTTGTCATATGCTTCACCGTGGTTTATAATCTTTAGTGAACATTAACCTCATGGAGGCGTTTATGCCACTGCTTCACGCGACGGACCACCAATCGTTCGACATCCCCGGCACCCGATTCACCGGACTCGCGGCACCCAGTCGCGGGGCGTCGGAGACCGCCACCTGGCGGCTGAACGTACAGCCCGGCACAGCCGGCACGCCTCACCGCGTCACGCGCGAGGAAATCTTTGTCGCGCTTTCTGGTACGGCGCAGGCGACGCTGAACGGAGAAGTGCTGGACATCCCCGCCGGCGACACGCTGATCGTGCCCGCGTCCAGTACGTTCGCGCTCGCGAATCCCTACGACGCCCCGTTCGAGGCGATCGCGATCTTCCCCGTCGGCGGCGAGTTCGTCGTCGGCGACGCGGCGCCATTCACGCTGCCCTGGGCACGATGACGCGTACGGTCCGTTCAAGGGCTCAGAGTCGTTGAACGCGCCCGCCTCTCGCGGACTCCGTCGCGCAACGCATATTCACGCCATGACCGACCCACTCTCCCGCCGCGCCTTCACCCAACTCGTCGGTGCCGCGGCCGTCACCGGCGCGCTACCAAGCGTACTCTCCGCGAACACACCCGCCATGACCGCACCACACGCCATGCCCGCCGACGAACTCACGTCGCTCTCGGCCACCGAGCTCGCCGCGCGCATTCGTCGCAAAAGCGTGTCGGCCCGCGAAGTGCTCGAAGCGCACCTGGCGCGTATCGAGCGCGTGAACCCGACGGTGAATGCCATCGTCACGCTGGTCCCGGAGCAGGCACGCGCGTGGGCCAAGGCGGCGGACGAACGTCAGGCGCGCGGTGAGCCGCTCGGGCCGCTGCACGGATTGCCGGTCGCACACAAGGATCTCGTCGACACGGCAGGCATCCGCACCACCAAGGGTTCGTTGTTGTACAAGGACAACGTGCCGACGACCGATGCGCTGATCGTGCAGCGCATCCGTTCCGCCGGAGCCATCACCCTCGGCAAGACGAACACACCGGAATTCGGCGCCGGCTCGAACACCTTCAACGCGGTATTCGGCGCCACAAAGAACGGGTTCAACCTGCAGAAAACCGTGGGCGGCTCGAGTGGCGGCGCGGCCTGCGCACTCAACTGTAACTTGCTGCCGATTGCCGATGGCAGCGACACCGGCGGCTCACTGCGTAATCCGGGGGCATGGAACAACATCGTCGGCTTTCGTCCGTCTCCGGGGCGCGTACCCGATGACGACGGCTCGTGGTCGCCGCTCTCCACCAGTGGCCCGATGGCGCGCTCCGTTGAAGACGTGGCACTCTTTCTGAGCGCTATCGCCGGTGTGCACGCACCCGACCCTTCGTCGCTCAGCGATGATCCGGCCGGCTTCCGCCGACCGCTCGCCGCCAACATGAAGGGCAAGCGTATCGCGTGGTTCACGAACATGGGCGGACTGCCGTTCGAGCCGGAGATCACACGGGTGCTCAACGCCAACCGCCAAGCGTTCATCGACATGGGCTGCATCGTGGAAGACGCCGAGCCTGATTTCAGCGGCGTCGACGAGGCATTCCCGGCGCTGCGGCATCTGACTTACCACACCGGCTACGCGAAGCTATCGCGCGACAATCCCTCGCTGTTCAAGGACACCGTGAAGTGGGAGATCGCCGAAGCCGAACGGCAGGGCGCCGTGGACGTGGCCAGGGCCAACGCGCGGCAAGCACAGATGTACCGGCACGTGTCGCAGTTCTTCGCGAAGTACGATGCGTACGTGTGTCCCGTCACGCAGGTAGAGCCGTTCGACATCACCACCGAGTATCCCACCACCGTCGCCGGCGTCACGATGCCGACCTACATCGACTGGATGCGCAGCGCGTGGTACGTGACCTTCATGCAGTGCCCGGCCATCAGCGTTCCTGCTGGCTTCAGCGCCAACGGCCTCCCCGTCGGCGCACAGATCGTCGGCAAACCGCGCGGCGACTGGGCATTGCTACAGTTGGCGCATGCCTTCGAGCAGGCCACGGGGCACGGCAAGCAGCGCCCGGTGTTCTAGCCATCGCATGACGAACGACGCCATCACCGACATGATCGCGCAGCTGCTCAATGCGCGCGCTGCCGACGCCTCCATTTGCCCCAGCGAAGTCGCCCGCGCGCTGGCACCGGACCAGTGGCGCGCCCTTATGCCACAGGTTCGCGCCGTCGCCGCCGATCTGGCACTCGCGGGCGCACTCCGCATTACGCAAGGATCGGTGGAGATCGCACCAGGAGCGGTGTTGGCGGGTCTCACCCGAGGCCCGCTCCGGCTGCGCCGCGCGCCCTAACGTGCGCTCACAGCGCCGCTCGATCCACTCAGCGCGCCTGCACCGCCAGCTGCCCGCAGCCGGCCGCAATGTCGATCCCGCGCCGCTGGCGCACCGTACTCGGCAGCCCGAACTCCTCCGCCAACACCTGCTTAAAGCGAGTCGCCGCCTCGGTGCGCGTCGGCGCGCCGTCGTAGCCAGTGGTCGGATTGAGCGGAATGAGGTTCACGTGCGCCGGCAACCCGCGCAGCAGCGCACCCACGGCGCGCGCCTGGTCCACGCCGTCGTTCTGCCCCTCGATCAAGGTCCACTCGTAGAAGATGCGGCGACCGGTCGTCGCGCTGTACGTACGGCACGCGGCCATCAGTTCGTCGAGCGGCCACTTGCGCGCGGAAGGCACCAGCGCCGCCCGCTCGCCCTGGGTGGCCGCGTGAAGCGAGACAGCCAAATGCACCGGACGCTGTTCCGCTGCCATTCTAAGAATGCCCGGCACGACACCCACGGTGCTGAGCGTGATGCGTCCTGCGGCGAGCGAAGGACCATTGGGATCAAGCAGAATGTCGATCGCTTGCATCACCGCATCGTAGTTGTGCAACGGCTCGCCCATCCCCATCAGCACCACGTTGCGCAGGCGAGTGCCGAGCCCATGGCGCGTCTGGCGCCTCACCGCGCCAGCGGGCGCTTCGCCGCGCAGCACACGCGCCACATGCACGACCTGCGCGACGATCTCCCCCGGCGTGAGATGACGCGTGTACCCCATCTGTCCCGTCGCACAAAAAACGCACCCCATAGCGCAGCCCACCTGTGAACTCACGCAGGCGGTGACGCGCCCCGTGAAGCGCATCAGCACGGTCTCGATGGTGGCCGCGTCCGGGAGCGACAGCAGATACTTTCTCGTAAATCCATCGCTCGACGCCGTCTCGAGCGTCGTGGGCAGTACGCCCAGGGTCATTTCCGCTCGCAGACGCGCGGCCAACGCAGGCAACAGCTCGGGCATCTCGTCAAGCGACGACACGAGGTCGATGTACAAATACTTCCACAGCCGCGCGGCATGCACCGGCTTGAGGCCCCATTGCACCAGCTGCTGCTGGAGCTCAGCGCGCGTAAGGCTGTAGAGGTCGCGTCGCGAGGAGATGTCGGGCAAGGCCATGAGGGAATGTATCAGACCGCTTTGGCGCCAACAGGCGAGACCCCGTGACGTTGCCGCCACGACGACGCTACGGATCGGTGAAGATTCCGCGGCACGCAACGTCGAGATATGCCTGAACAGATTCGGCGTTTGGCACTTCACCACCGAACAGCAAAGGGGCATAGAGCGGCCCATAGAGCACGGCAAGGGCGGCGCCCGGTTGCACGTCTGCCCGCAGCTGGCCTTTCGATTCAGCGCGAAGCATACGAGCCATGCCCCAACGACGGCGCGGCTCTAACCATCGCTCGCCAAGGGCTCGCCCTAGTGCCGAATCGGTGCGTGCCCCGCCGAGCATGGCGGCCAAGGCTTGCCCGCGCTCACCGCGCAATAGCGTCGCGAGCTCCGTGATCTGCATGCGAAAATCAGCCTGCGCTGAAGCGCTCTCGGGCAGCTGCAGCTCTTCCGTGGTTGCATGAAAGAACGCCTCGGCGGCGAGATCGCCTTTCGTTGGCCACCACCGATACACCGTGGTTTTTCCCGAATTCGCCTCGGCGGCCACGGCCTCGATCGTGAAGCCCGCGTAGCCGCGCGCGACCAACACCCGAAAAGCGGCATCGAGAATAGCCTCGCGGGACTTTTCGCTACGCGGGCGTCCTATAACTCTTGACTTTGCCATACGATACGGTATCGTATCGAAACACATCCAGCAAGAGGAAAAAGCATGGCAATCGTTCCTCACACCATCGATCTCGTCGTTGCCGACATGACAGCGGCGATGGTCTTTTACCGGACGCTCGGCCTCGACGTGCCTGACGTCGGGCCCGAAGAAGCCCAGGTGCAGGTCTCAACCCTTGGTGGAGCGACCCTCGGCTTTGTCACCGAGGAGCTGATGAAGGGGCACAATCCGCACTGGGTACAGCCGGTGGGCCAGCGGGTCACCTTTGCATGCCGCTGTGACTCCGCGAATGAACTCGATGAAACGTACGCTCGCGTTGTGGCGGCGGGATATGAAGGACGGCAGGAACCATGGGACGCTCCGTGGGGCCAGCGGTACGCCATGGTCGGTGATCCAGACGGAAACCGAGTCGACCTTTTCGCCGCTATCAGTGAGGAGGGAGAAGAGTGAGCAAGAGCACGCCTGCATCAACTGTTCTTGTGACCGGCGGCGGCTCCGGCATCGGTGCCGGTCTTGCCGCTGCATTCCATGCGCGCGGCGCGAAAGTGATCATCGCTGGGCGCACACGTGAACGCCTTGTCGCAGTCGCCGCGAAACATCGCGGCATGGAAATCGAAGTCGTCGATGTGGCTGATCCCGATGAAGTGGGGGCGCTCGCGGCGCGCATCTCGACGGGATTTCCGACGCTGGATACCGTGATCAACAACGCCGGTATTCAGACGCAATTCGATTTCACGCGAGCAGAAGCGGCCGACCCTTCCCTATTGGGCCGAGAGGTTGACGTGAACTTGAAAGGTCTGATCTTCGTGGCGAATGCCTTCTTGCCGTTGTTGAAGCGGCAATCGAACGCGCGACTGATCCACATCGGGTCGGGACTCGGCTACGTGCCGCTGGCCTCTGTTCCTGTGTACTCAGCGACAAAAGCAGCCGTCCACAGCTTTACGATTTCATTGCGGCGTCAGCTCGCTGATTCGTCCGTGCACATCGTGGAAATCATTCCGCCTGTCGTCGAAACGGATCTCCACCGAAGCCAAAGCCTCAAGCCTCCCCGAGCCATGAAGCTCGACGCCTTCATTGCGGCCGCGATGGCAGGTCTTGACGCAGGTAGAACCGAGATCCCTGTCGGTCTGGCAAAAGTGCTCAGGATCACCAGTCGCATCGCACCCGGGCTGTTCCTGAACATCGTGAACAAGCGCCGAGGCTGAGGCGGCCAGCACCATCATCGTGCCCGCAAACGCGCAGTTGCTGCGTCGGGTGCGGCTCTAGCGAGCGCCGCGCTCACAAGGTGCTCCGGCGTACTCGACAGCCTACAGAGCTGTCAGGCGCGAGACGCGCGCCCGACACCCCTTCGCTGCTTACGCTGCCATCTGTCGGCAGGCGTCCGCGCACGTGCGGCACGCCTCGGCGCAGAGTCGGCAGTGTTCGGACATGCTCGCGTGCTTCTCGCATTCCATGGCACAGGCCTCGCACGCCTCGGCACAAGCCCGACACATTTCGGCCGACAGCGGACCGCCGCGACTCATCACGCGGATTGCCGCCACGCACGCGTCCGCGCAGTCGCGGTCGAGCCGGATGCATGAGCGCATCATGGCGATGTCCTTCTCATCCAAGCACGCGTCCGAACACATTTCGCACGCGACCAAGCACGCCACACACGCCTCGATACACTCGTGATACTGCACGCTCGTACCGCGAAGGTATGTACCTAACTCGATGTTGGCCACTGGACCGCTCCGTTCAATGAGAATGCTCTCGAGCGCTCAACGAGCGCATCTTCTACTGGTGCAGCGTATTCGTCGCACAAATCGAGCCATTTACGCTGTCATCACGGCAATCAATTGTCTCGTGTCGACCTGAGCAGGCGCCGAGATATTGAATATGTGCGCGATGTAGCCACGGCGTGCCGAAGCGGCAGCGGTGGTGCGATGCGGTGGCGCACGAAATGCAGGACTCTCCATGCAGTACCGGCATCGCCTGTATGGACGAGGCCGCGAGATCATTGTTCAGAGGGAGAGAGACATGAAGGCGATCTACGTGCTGGGAATGGGCGCCGCGCTACTTGCCGCGCCTCTGTACGCCCAGAGCACCGCCGCGCCGCGGAAGCCCGCGACTATGCCGATGAAGAAGATGCAGCCAATGCCGCCGTCGGAGGACATGATGGCGATGATGATGAGTGGCGGCATGAAGGCCAAGACGGACGTGGCGTCGATCAGCTTGTCGTTGCGCGAGTCGCTGGACCTCACGGCGGACCAGGTGGCACGATTCACCGCGCTGCAGGCATCCTCGCAAGCCGAGATGATGCAGCACATGGCGGCGCATGCAGAGGGGATGCAATCCGCGGCGGTCCTCACCGAAGCTGCCGCACCAGACCTCACGGCGTATGAGTCGGCGCTACGCGCGGCGGCGAATCACATGGTGCTGGAACACCTCGCCATGGCGCGCGCGGACGTCGAGGCACGAGCGGTACTGACGCCCATCCAACGGGACCGACTCGTGCTGGCCCGCCGCGTCATGAAAGAAATGCACGCCGGCATGATGAAAGAGATGAAGGCCGAGATGATGAAGGATGGGAAAGCAAAGATGGGAGCGATGCCGCCGGGCTAGCCCGACACGCGCTTGCCGTAGCACGTGAGCCAGCGACCCTCAGGTGCGTCAAAGGACTCGAAGACCTTTGAATGGCGCAAATCATCCAGCGCGCGCCTTGTCGCGACAGACGTTATGACAAACCAAACGCCCGACCGAGCAGGTGGCTGGGTCGGGCGTTTAGTCTCCATGACATCATCGACGGGGACCATGCATTGGCCAACCACCGTGAACCGTTGATGAATGAACGCGTTACGAGCGCACCAATTTCTTGTACTTGATCCGCGTGGGCATATCCGCATCCGGGCCCTTGCGGCGCTTCAAGTCTTCGATGTACGCGCCGTAGTTCCCCTCAAACCACACCGTCTCCGAATCGCCTTCGAACGCCAGAATGTGCGTCGCCACGCGATCCAGGAACCAGCGATCGTGGGAGATGATCACCGCGCAGCCGGAGAAATCCAGCACCGCGTCTTCCAGCGCGCGCAGCGTATCGACGTCGAGATCGTTCGTCGGTTCGTCGAGCAGCAGCAAGTTGCCACCCTGCAGCACCGTCTTCGCGAGGTGCAGTCGATTGCGCTCACCACCCGATAAGTTCGCCACCAGCTTCTGCTGGTCGGCGCCCTTGAAGTTGAAGCTCGCCGCATACGCGCGCGAATTCATTTCGCGCTTGCCCACGGCAATCGACTCGCGTCCGCCCGAGATCTCTTCCCACAGCGTGCGCTTGCCTTCGAGGGTGCGCGACTGATCCTGATACGAGATCTCGACCGTCTCACCAACCTTGAGCCCACCACCGTCGGGCGTCTCGAGCCCGTTGATCATGCGGAACAGCGTGGTCTTACCGGCACCGTTCGGGCCGATGATCCCCACGATGCCGGCGCGCGGCAGGTCGAACGACAGATTGTCGAACAGCAGCTTGTCGCCGTACGACTTCTTGAGCCCCTTCGCGATCACGACGTCGTTACCCAAGCGCGGCGCCGGCGGAATCACGATTTCATTCTGCATCGCGCGATCCTGCTGCGCTTCGCTGGCCAAGTCCTCGTACGCCGTCAAACGGGCCTTGTTCTTGGCCTGACGCGCTCGCGGTGACATACGCACCCACTCGAGCTCACGCTGCAACGTCTTCTGACGCGTGCTCGCCTGCTTCTCTTCGAGCGCCATGCGGGCCTGCTTCTGCTCCAGCCAGCCGGAGTAGTTGCCCTCGTACGGCACGCCCTTGCCACGATCGAGCTCGAGGATCCACTTCGCCACGTTGTCGAGGAAATATCGATCGTGGGTGATGGCGACCACGGTGCCGGTGTACCGCTCGAGATGGTGCTCCAGCCACGCCACGCTTTCGGCGTCGAGGTGGTTGGTGGGCTCGTCGAGCAACAGCATATCCGGCTCTTCCAGCAGGATCTTGCACAGCGCCACACGACGCTTCTCACCACCCGACAGCTTGGTGACGTCGGCGTCGCCCGGCGGCAGGCGCAGCGCATCCATGGCCACTTCGATCTTGTTGTCGAGGTTCCACAGATCGTGCTGGTCGATGTACTCCTGCAGCTTCCCCTGACGGTCGATCAACGCATCGAAGTCCGCATCGGGCTCGGCGAACTTGAGCGAGATCTCGTTGAACTCGTTCAACGCATCGCGCTGCGCCTTGAGCGCGAGTTCCACGTTGCCACGCACGTCAAGCGAGGCATCCAGCTCCGGCTCTTGCGCCAGATAGCCGATGCGCGTGCCCTTGTGGGCCCACGCCTCACCTTGAAACTCGGTATCGACACCCGCCATGATGCGCAGCAGCGACGACTTACCGGCACCGTTCGGACCGAGCACACCGATCTTCGCGCCAGGGTAGAACGACAACCAGATGTCATCGAGGATGATGCGCGAAGGCGGAACCACCTTGCGCAGCGCCTTCATGACGTAAATGAACTGCGGAGCCATATGTTGTGCCGAATCCGAAAAGCGGAAGTCGAAGAGCGGAGAAAAAGAGAACCTCGAAAACTAGCTAGATCGCGTCGGGTTCCAGAGTGCGTTCCGACACCTTTCCGTTCGTCACGCTCACGTAGTACACCTTGGCCTCCTTCCGCGTGGAAACCACGCGCTTCACGGCCGTTTCCTCGAAGTAGATGCCGGCATCGTTGTCGCAGGCATAGCCGGGCTTCATCTCGCCCGACCCGATCAGCTTCTGGTACAGCGGACGGCGCCCCGCCTCGGCGTCGTAGTGCGGCGAATGGCTGCCCGGCAGGAAGCCGAGGCACTTCACGATCGACAGTGCCTTGGGGCGCGAGTCGGTGGTCCCCTCCTCGAACCAGCACAGCGACCCGGCGCTCGCCCCACCCAGCACGATGCCGCGGTCCCACGCCGTGCGCAGCACCTGGTCGATGCCCTGTGCCTTCCAGATCGCCTGCTGATTCAGCGTATTGCCACCCGACGCCACGATCGCGTCCATCGACAGCAGCACCTCATCCCATCCCTGCTTCTGCGACAAGCTCTCGATGAACACGTTCTGCACGAACGGCTCGACGTTGAGCGGCGCACACGAGGCGTAGAAGCCGAGCGCCGACTGCGGACTGTCGGCCGACGCCGACGGCAGGTAGCAGATGCGCGGCCGCGCTTTGCCGGTGAGCTCGGCCATGTACTTGATGAAGCCCGTACGGAATCCGCCACCGGCGATCAGAATCTTGCGCGTGGCGCGCTCGGTGCGCATGGGTGCCATGGGCTCGTGGTCGTACTCGGTCACGCCGGTTGCGTCATGCACGAGTCGCTCCGCGCCGCCCATCGAATTGGCGAGCGCGCCCGCTGTTCCCAACGCTGAAGTCACGAGAAACTCCCGTCGAATCATGTCCGTCTCCGCCAGAGGTGTGAGTCACTGTCCGCCCGTCACTTCTTGAGTAGCACGTCGGTCATCTTGCGCACCGGGCTCACGTAGGCGCTGATCACGCTCTCGTTGCCGTCGGCACCGATGGCGGCCACGCCGAACACGTAGTCGTCGATCGACACGTTCGGCATGAGCAGCTTCGTCACGTTGCCCACCACCTGCGACTTCTGCCAGTCGTTGGTCCACGCGTCGCGCCAGTACACGCGGTACGCCACCGCACCCGCCGACGGCTGCCACTGCAAGCTGGCGTCGTAGCCCGACGTGCCGCGACCGATCGTGGCCGATCCACCGTTCGTGGTCACACGGGGCGCCGGAGGCGCCAGCGCCACCGACGCGGCCGACGCCGCGTTCACGCGCGTGTTCTGCGCGAGGTAGCGGAAGTCCATCCCTTCCAGCTTGTCGTCGGGCGAGTGCTGCCGCTCGTAGTTCTCGTTCGCCTCGCGGAACACGATGGCGGGGAAATCATTCGCCGTGAACGACGAGTGATCGCTGCCACGACCGAAGCGGTCTTCGCGCGCCATCAGCCGAATCGTGTGTGATGGCACATAGGTACCGGCCACCCGTTGGACATACCGCGCCAGCGAGCGGTTCGGCGAATCCTCCGGCCCGAGCGAGTAGATCTTCACGCTCTCGCCGTCGATGATGCCGTTGCCGCCGAGGCTGCTGCCCACGATGTCGTTGTTGAAGTTCGCTTCCACCACGCCCTTCGCGTTGCGCAGCGCCGTGGCATGCGCCATCGAGCCGATCAACCCCTGCTCTTCACCGGCCCACGTCACGAACACCAGTGTCGCATCGAATTCGATACCGCTCTCGGCGAATACCCGCGCCAGCTCCATCGTGAGCGACGTACCGCTGCCATCATCGTTCGCGCCGGGCGCATCGGAATCGTTGTCGATCGTCGGGCGCACCAACGGCGCACTCGGCGCCGCGCCGGCCGCCGTGGCCGTGGCATCGGCGCCCGCTGGACGACGCGAGTTCACGGTATCGTAGTGACCGGTGATGTACACGCGGCGCGCGCTCTTGCCCGGCAGCACCGCCACCACGTTCACCAGTTCCACCTCGCGCGAAATGCGTCCCTGCTGGGCCAGCATGTGCCGGTCGTACGACACCTGCAGCCGGGGGCTCATGCGCTTGAACTCGTCGTAGATCCAGCGCCGCGCCGCGCCGATGCCGCGCGTGGTCGATACGGTATCGGACAGCGTAGAACGCGTGCCGAAGCCGGCGAGCTTGGTGGCCGTGGCCTGCAGTCGCTGCTGCGACACCGATGCGACCAGCTTCTCGATGCGCGGGTCCGCGTCGGGACGTATCGCCTGCGCCTGCAATCCTAGGCTGGTCGAAAGACTGGCCACGGCCAGGAGCATCAGCGACTTCGTCGGTCGGTACATCAACACCTCAATCAGTGGGGGGGCGAGCCAAGCATGATCCCCTTAATCTGCCCCGTGCGCCAGAGCCCTTTTTCAACGAAGGGGAACGCTCACCCGCTCTCGGCTGTATCTTCCCCACATGATTGCTCTCACGCAGATCGCCGACGTCACCGCGCAGCTCTCGTCGAATCCCGCCGCCGCGCTCCCCCTGCTGTTCGGGGCCGGGGTCCTGACGTCGCTCACGCCCTGCGTGTATCCGATGATTCCGATCACCGCTGCTATCGTGGGCGGCCAATCATCATCAGAACAGTCAGGCGCCACTGTAGCGTCAAAGTGGCGTCCCTTGGGGCTTTCACTGACCTACGTGTTTGGATTGGCGTCTGTGTACGCCGGCCTCGGACTCCTCGCCGGACTCACCGGCACGATGTTCGGCACCGTCTCGGCCAACCCGTGGGCCTACTTCGCCATGGCGAATTTGCTCATGCTGGCCGCCCTGTCGATGTTCGACGTCATTCCCGTCCGCGTGCCCGCCGCCATCATGCAGCGCGCCGCCAACGCCGGAACCGGAGGGCGCGTCGCGGGTGCTTTCATCATGGGCGCCGCCTCAGGACTTGTCGCGGCCCCCTGCTCCGCCCCCGTCATGGCCGCCGTCCTCACCTGGGTCTCCACCACCGGCTCCGCCCTGCTCGGCTTTCTCTACCTGTTCACGTTCTCGCTCGGCATGTGCACGCTGCTGGTCGCGGTCGGGCTCTCAGCGGGCTCACTGTCGCGATTACCGCGCGCTGGTGCGTGGATGCTGACGGTAAAAAAGGTCTTCGCGTTCGTGATGCTCGGCATGGCCGAGTATTATCTGGTGAAGATGGGGCAGGTCTATTTCTGAACGACAAACAGTGAGTTGTGAGTTCTGAGTGAAAGTGACGAGTCAGGAGTCACCCAAACTCAAAACCCCCAACTTTTACTCACAACTCGAAACCCACATGCTCCGCACTCTCTTCACCGTCGCCGCCGCCGCCGCCCTGGCCGTCGCAAGTCCCGCCCTCGCACAGGACCTCGGCATCGCGGTCGGCGAAACGGCCCCAGCCGGCCCGCTCCAGACCCTCGACGGCAAGACGGTCGATCTCTCCGCCTACCTCGGCAAGACGCCGGTCGTGCTCGAGTTCTGGGCCACGTGGTGCGGCAACTGCAAGCAGCTCGAACCCGCCATGCGCGCCGCCATGACCAAGCACGGTGCCCAGGTGAAGTTCGTAACCGTCGCCGTGTCGGTGAACCAGTCCGTCGACCGCGTGAAGGGCTGGCAGAAGGCGAACAAGCTCGGCGGCGAGTTGTTGTACGACAAGAAGGGCACCGTGAGCGGCGCCTACGATGTGCCGGCCACCAGCTACGTCGTGGTCGTGAATAAGGCGGGCAAGATCGTCTACACCGGCGTCGGCGGCACGCAGAACCTCGAAGCGGCGATCAAGAAGGCCCTGTAGCAGGCCGCGCCAGCAGCTTCTCGCGCCCAGTCAGATACAGCACCGCGATCAACGCCACGAACGGCACCAGCGACAGCGCGTCGGCCATCGGCCCCGAGAACAGTGGGTTGTTCGCCGACATCGCTTCGATCGCACGATTGAGCCCCGCCATCGCCGGTACTCCCGCCACGAAGGCGATCAGGATGCCGGCGATCGCGCCGCCCGCGATGTAACCGGACGCCATCAGCACCCCGGGACTCTTGTCGCCCTCCGCCGCCAGTTCATCGTCGGTAAGGTTGCGCCCGACATGCTTGCGCGCGATCCAGCGATCCACCGCCCAGCGCACCACACCGCCCACAAAGATCGGCGCGGACGTTGAGATCGGCAGATACACGCCGACCGCAAAGGCCAGCGACGGAATGCCCGACAGCTCGAGCACCAGCGCGATCATCGCGCCCAGCAGCACAAGCCCCCATGGCAGCTTCCCGCCCAGAATGCCCTTGATGATGTACGACATCAGCGTGGCCTTCGGCGCGTCGAACTTGGGGACGTCCTGACCGTTCGCGAGCTTCCGAATGCTGCCGTTGATGCCCGGATCCACGAAGTACACCGGCTTGCCCGCGTCGTCCACGAGGTACTTCTCGGCGTTGCCACCGCTCGGGTCTTGCTTGTGCCACACCCAGTACTCGCGCGAGTCGGTGCTGCCGTCGGCCATGAGACCGTCCACCGACTCACGACGCGCGAGCGTGCGCACATCCACGGTCTCGCCGCTGGTGAGCGCGGTGCCGCCAGGCGCATCGGCCGCTATCGCCGACGCACTCACATACACGGTACCGGCGGCATTGAGACGCAGCAGAATCGGTCCGAGCGCCAACGCTGACACCAGCGCCCCAACCACGATCGCAATTTGCTGTGAGCGCGGCGTGGCGCCCACCAAGAAGCCCGTCTTCAAGTCCTGCGACGTTGTGCCGCCATTCGACGCCGCGATGCACACGATCGCGCCGATCGACAGCGCGGTCACGTAGTAGTTGCTGCCCGTCCACCCCAGCAGCACAAACGCCAGACAAGTCAGCAGCAGCGTAGCCACCGTCATGCCGGAAATCGGATTCGACGACGAACCGATCTCGCCGGTGAGGCGCGACGACACGGTCACGAACAGAAAGCCGAACACCACGATCAGCAGCGCGGCCGCGATCCGCGTGCCGAAGCCGGTGCCTCCCACGTACAGCGGGCTCGCGCCCACCAGCGCGACGAGCAGCGCAACGATACCGAGCAGCACCAACTTGATCGACAGGTCGCGGTCGGTCCGCACCGTATCGCGAACCGTGGCAGCTGTGGAATTCGACACATCGCGCAGTCCCTCGCGCAGCCCATGCCAGATCGTCGGCATCGATCGGATCACGCTGATGATGCCGCCCGCCGCCACCGCGCCCGCGCCGATGTACAGCACGTACGCGTTACGGATCGCTCCGGGGCCCATGTCGCGAATCAGCGCGCGGGCCTCTGGTGCCAACGGGGTCGTGAGCGCCGATCCGAAGTAGGCGATCATCGGAATGAGCACGAGATACGCCAGCACGCCACCAGCAAACATCACCGCCGCCACGCGCGGGCCGATGATGTAGCCCACTCCCAGCAACTCCGGCGACACTTCCACCGAGACCGACGCGGCCGAGAAGGGCGCGCCGAACACTTTCTCAGGAACATCCTTCCACGCGCGAAGCGCCGACATCGCCGTCTTGTACACGATGCCGATGCCGAAGCCCGTGAAGATCGTGCGGGCACTCGTGCCAGCCCCACCCAACGCTTCCTGCTCGCGCTTCGCCGCATCACTCGCCGCCGCGCGCGACTCGGCATTCGCGCCGGCCTTGAGCACCTCGGCGCACGCCGTCCCCTCCGGATATTTCAGCACACCGTGCTGCGCCACGATCAACGCCCGACGCAGCGGTATCATCATGAGAATGCCCAGCACACCGCCCAGCACCGCCACCAGCAGCACGCGCGCAATCTCGAGGTCGAAGCCGAGAATGAGGATCGCCGGCATCGTGACGCCGATGCCGAAGGCAATCGATTCGCCCGCCGAGCCCGCCGTCTGCACGATGTTGTGCTCGAGGATCGTCGCATCACGGCCGCCCAGTCGTGCAAAGAGGCGGAAGATCGTGATCGAGATGACCGCCACCGGGATCGACGCGCTCACGGTGAGCCCGACTTTGAGCACGAGATACAGCGACGAGGCGCCGAAAATCAGGCCGAGCACCGCACCGACGAGCAGCGGAACCGGGGTAAGCTCGCGCAGGCGGGTTTCGGGGGCGATATACGCCATCAGGTTTGTCGTGGAGGGATCGAGCGGCGGCTGAGCAACCCAGCGGACACCAACGTCATAATCAACGCCACCGGCAGCGGTTCGAGGAAGGTCATGGCCGCATTGATCGCCGGATTCCGGTACATCACCGCGAACTCCGCCATCTCCTGCTGCTTCTTCGCAATCGCTTCCGGGCTCTCGCCGGCGGCCCGCGCCTTGGCAACCGTGTGCGCCGTCATCTTCGCGGTGAAGTCGGGCATGAACTTGAAGTACATGACTTCCCACGTGGCCACGTAGCAGCACGACGCGATCAGCGCGATCAACGCGCCGACTTTGAACGCCCGTCCAAAGGTCAACGAGCCACCAGCCACGGTATCGCGATAGCTACGGATGCCGAAGTAGACGAAGAGAAAGGAGAGCACCATCGTCGTGTAGCCGACGATCATGCCGTAGTCGAAGCCGATCTCGTCCTGGAATGGGATCGTGATGGCCATCATGACCGACAGGAGCGCGCCGGAGATCAGGCCGAACTTCAGAACGATGTTGCGCATAGGTCGTGACGTTGGCGTGGAGAGAGCGAGCGTGAACGTGCGCCAGTCTGGTCTCCGGAGGCCCGCGGGCGCGTCACCCGAATGGATGATTTCGCCCGAAACGGCCGAAAATCACCCGTTCAGGCGACCCTCAGGGGATGAGCCCGGCCTCTTTGGCCAGCTGGACGGCCTGTGTGCGCCGCTTGGCATCGAGTTTGTCGAACAGGCGGGCCGCGTGAGTTTTCACGGTGTTTTCACTGACGAACAGCCGTTCGGCGATCTCTCGATTGCTGTGGCCGGCGGCCATCGCCTCCAGGATGTCGAGTTCCCGCGGCGTAATGCCGAGCGATGCCAGCCGCGTCGCGTTGCGCTCGAACGGTCCGACCGGCACTTCTACGGGAACCTCTACGCGCACTTCGACCGGCACCTCGACCGGCACCTCGCGCACGACCACGGTCTCGCGCGGGCGCGTCAGCTTGCGGCCGAGCCAGAGGCCGAGCGCCGCGAAGAGGGCGGCGACGATCCCGCCGTAGATCTCGAGCGAGTGCTCGAGCACGAGAAAACGGTATTCGACCAAGCGCAGGCCGGCGATCAGCACGCCACCCACGAGGCCGTACAGGAGAACGGTCTTTTTCACGCGGCATCCTCGGGACGGCCAAAGATGCGTCGAAGACCGGCGTTGGGCGACCGGCGTCGAGCGGCCGATACCAGCAAGGGTACAACCTCCGAAGGCGCTCTACTCAGGAGTCGACCCATGTCCCACCCTCGCACCGCCCTCGCGTTCACCCTCTTCGCCGCCGTAGCTCTCGGATGCGGCGACGGTGGCGCGACGGGCAATGACAGCACGCAGGCGCCGGCGGCCGTGCGCGACGTGCCCTGGGTCGACGGCGCGTACACCCAGCCCGTGCCAAGCTGGGGCTCCCCGGTTCGTCTCGCACTGCCAGTTGCGCTGGCCGACATCCGCTTCGGCCCTGGCGCGGGCCTCGGTGCCTTCGGCGCCCACCAGGGCGGCCACGTGGAGGGGCTCAATCACGTCTGGATTCCGACACGGCTCGGCATACCCGTGCGCAGTTGGGCCGCCGGCACCGTGTCCAAGATCGAAGACATGGGCTTGCGCGGTACCGCCGACGGGCGCCACGAGTACTTCATCACGATCGACTATGGTCAGGGGCTCGTCGGTAAGCACCTCGATGCGGACCTGCCGTTGGTGTCGCTTGGCGCCAAGGTGCGCGAGGGCGACCCGGTGGGCAACATGAGCGGCAGCGCCGAGTTCATGCTCATCGACAATCGCCGCACCGACGGCGAACGCACTGGGGGCACGACCGGCTCGCCCGTGTCGCCATTCGACTATCTGCGCGACGACCTCAAGGCGGCGCTCGTGGCACGACACGTCGCCGAAGTCGTTCAACCGTACTTTCGCACCGGTGCTGAAAGCGGAAACAGTCGTCCGTGGGAGCCGCTGCTCACGAACCGTATGCTCTACCACGCCCAGCACCGGGGCACGTTCGTTGGCGAGTGGATCCTGCGAAACCGCAGTTGGAGTGCGCCCGACCCGTTGTACTTCGACGTCATGGCGCTCTTCGATGAAACGAACAGCTACGGCCATTTCCAGCGCGTCGAACTCATGGACCACGACTGGGCGGCGCCCGGCAACAAGCAGCATATCACCGGGACGTGGACGGCGAACGATGGTCCGGGCAAGGCGATCTTCACCCCGGAGCGCGGCGTTCCGTGGTATGCACTTTACGCAGTGAGCGAATCGGGCGGGCGCGCCACACTCACGATGGAGTGGAGGCTCGCTGGATATCCCGCCTCCATCTCGTCGAATGCGGCGGTCTACACCGAGCGCGCGCCGATTTACCTGCGCGGCGACGCCGAGGCGTTGGGGCTACTGCGATAGGGTCCGGTGCTTCGCCACGACCTCCGAGATCGCGGCGTCCATGTCCTCGACGAGATGATCGATCTGCGCCGCATGCGTCCGGAAGCTCAGCACACAGACCCGGCCCACGTAACGACCACCGGCCACCGCGCCGCTGATCATCACGCGTCCCCGCTGCGACACAGCCGCCATCAGCTCGCGAGTGGCCGCGTCCTCCTGCGCCAACGTAGCATTGGGCCACGTGAGATGAAACGGAAACAGCGAAAGCTCCGGCGGCGCGTCGAGCACCACATGCGGCAACTGCGCGACGCGAGCCGCCGCGTCGAGCGCCAGCGCACGCTTCTCGTTGATCGCCGCCCGGAAGGCATCGGCGCCATACAGCTTGATCGTGAGCCACATGCGTAGCCCGGGAAATCCGCGTGACAGGTCCGGCCCATGCTGACTCGGGTCATAGAACTCCGATGCACTGGGCATATCGGGCAGATAGTCGGCCGTGGCTCCATGCGCCGCCCGCAGCGCCGCGCCATCGCGCACCAGTAGCGCACCCGTGCCATACGGCATGAACATGCCCTTGTGCGGATCGAGCGTGAGCGAATCTGCGCGCTCGATACCACGAAGCACCGCGCGCGTGTCGTCGCACAGCTGGAAGAACGCGCCGTAAGCCCCGTCCACATGATGCCAGAGCTGTTCAGCGACGCAGAGGTCGGCGACGGCATCGAGCGGATCCACGGCACCCGTGTTGGTGGTGCCGGCGTTCGATACCACCATGAATGGCAGCAGCCCGTCACGGCGGTCCTGCGCGATCGCCTCGCGCAACGCGTCGACGGCCACGTGGAACTGCGCGTCGCAGGGAATGGAGCGCACGCGATCGGGCATGATGCCGGCCAGCTTCGCCGACTTGATCACGCAATGGTGCGCCTGATCCGACGTGTACAGTACGCCGCGACGAATATCGACGCCCAGGTGCCGTTCACGCGCGCAGAGTACGGCGTTGAACGTGGCCATCGATCCACCGGTGGTGAACACGCCGCGCGTGCCGATGGGAAATCCCATCCATTCGCGCAGCCACTCCAGCGCATTGGCCTCCAGCTGCACCAGCGCCGGAGCCGCTTGCCAGATGCCCGTGTAGCGATTGGTCGTATCCGCGATGAAATCAGCTAACGCCGCCGGAAACAGGCCGCCGCCCGGGATGTACGCGAGATACCCAGGCGATGGCGTATTGAACGACTGCGGGATGTACGTCGTGAACAAGTCGTCGAGCAGCGCGGTCAACGGCGTGCCGGAGTCTGGCGACGACTCGCGCATGCGCTCGCAGAGCGCCTCCGCGTCGTGCACCCCGTACAGCGGTTGGCGCGGCAGCGTGGTGATGTGCTCCACACACCGCGCCACCACCTGGTCGGCCATTGTGCGCATCTCGTGCGCGCTGAATTCGAGATCGATGAGTTCCACGTGCGGAAGTATTCCGCCGCGACACGCGAAGCGCCATACTCTGCGTATGTTCTCACGCTTCACACAGGCGATTGTCCGCCCACCCGCGCGCAACTTCGCCGACGGACTCACCACCGTCGATCTCGGCCTTCCCGACGTCGAGCTGGCCCTCGCGCAGCACGCCGCGTATTGCGCGGCGCTCGAGCGGCACGGTTGCGACGTCATCGCCCTTCCCACTGACGACGCGCATCCCGACTCCACGTTCGTCGAGGACACCGCACTCATTCTCCCCGGCCAGGGCGCCATTATCACCCGTCCAGGCGCGGAAAGTCGCGCCGGTGAGGTCCACGCCATCCGCGACGCCCTCGCTGGGTTCTTTGCGGAGCTACCGGAGATCACGAGTCCCGGGACGCTCGATGCGGGCGACGTCTGCGAGGCTGGCGACACGGCGTTCATCGGCATTTCGCTGCGCACCAATCACGAGGGCGCCCGACAGTTGGCCGAGTGGTTGTCGAAGCACGGTGTCGCATCGCGGCTCGTCGATATCCGCCAGACGCCTGGCATCCTGCATCTCAAGAGCGGTGTCGTGGCCCTCGACGCCGATCGCCTGCTCTGTATCGAGTCGCTCGCGGCGCACGAGGCATTTGCCGACCGGACAGTGCTGCGAGTGCCGGCCGGCGAGGAGTACGCCGCGAATTGTGTGCGGGTGAATGATGCGATCTTCGTGGCCGACGACTTCCCCGGCACGCACGCGATGCTGCGTGCGGCCGGTTACACGCTGGAACCGTTGGCGATGAGCGAGTTTGCCAAGATGGACGGGGGACTGAGCTGCCTCTCGTTGCGATTCTGACTTAGCTCAACACTAGATCAGCGACACGTAGTGCGGCTCGAACATCGCGTCCGTCACGGCGGCCGCGATGTCAGCCGGCCGCTCCACCCGCGCCAACCCGCGGTCGAAGGCCAACGTGGCCACTTCGATCGCGATGGCGCGTGACACTTCGCGAATGCGCGACAAACTTGGATAGATGCGTCCTATCGCCAGGTCATCGTCGGTCACCATCGACGCCAGTGTGCGCGCCGCCGACGCGAACATCGCTTCCGTCACGCGGGACGACGCACTCACGGTGACGCCAAGGCCGACGCCGGGGAAGATGTACGCATTGTTGCCCTGTCCCGGCACGTGGGTCTTGCCCTTGTACGTGACCGGCGCAAACGGACTGCCGCTGGCAAAAATGGCGCGACCATCGGTGGCCGAATACGCCTGCAGCGCCGTGCACTCGGCCTTCGACGTGGGATTCGACAGCGCGAGCACGATCGGCCGCGCACGCTCCCTCGCCATCGCCTCCAACACGTCCTTAGTGAACGTGTTCGGCGTGCCCGAGACGCCGATGATGGCGTGCGGCTTGAGCGATTCCACCGCCTCCAGTAGCGTCTTCACCGGTGCATGATCGTGCGCGAAGGGCTTCTTGTGCTCCGCCAGGTCGGTGCGCGAGTGCTCCACGAGTCCCTTCGAATCCACGAACCAGCAGTGACGCCGCGCCTCGGCGAGCGACAGGCCCTCCGAGCAGAGCGCCTCGACCACGAGATCGCCGATGCCGATGCCGGCCTCGCCGGCGCCAAGAAACAGGAGGCGCATATCACGCAGCGGCGTACCACTGATGCGTGCCGCGGAATACAACCCGGCGAGGGCGACCGACGCGGTGCCCTGAATGTCGTCGTTGAACGTGCAGATTCGGTCGCGCCATCGTTCGAGCAGCGAGAACGCATTGTGGTTGCCGAAGTCCTCGAACTGCAGACAGGCCATCGGAAAGCGCGCCTGCACCGCCTCGACGAATTCATCCAGCAGCTCGTCGTACTCGGCACCGCGCAACCGCGGCTGACGCAGCCCCACGTACGAATGACTCTCCCGCAGCGTGGTGTTGTTCGTGCCCACATCGATCGTGATTGGCAAACACTGATTCGGAGCCACACCCGCGCACGCCGTATACAACGTGAGTTTACCGATCGGGATGCCCATGCCATTGGCGCCGAGATCACCCAGACCGAGAATGCGTTCGCCGTCGGTCACGACGATCATGCGGATATCGTCCTGCGGCCAGTTGGCGAGGACCTCCGCCACGTGTCCCTTGTCGGCGGCCGTGATGTACATGCCGCGACTGCGACGGAAAATGCGGCCGAACTCCTGGCAGGCCTGACCGACCGTCGGCGTGTACAGGATCGGCATCAGCTCTTCGAGGTGATCCATCACCAATCGATAGAAGAGCGTGACGTTGCGATCGTGCAGCGCAACGAGGTACACGTACTGCTCGAGCGGCGACGGCTTGGAGCGTACGCCAGGCAGAATGCGCTCCATCTGCTCGTCCTGCGACATCACCCGCGGCGGCAACAGCCCGCGCAATCCAAACGCATCGCGCTCGGCGTCGGTGAAGGCGGTGCCCTTGTTCAGGAAGGGGTCGTGCAGAAGGTCTGCACCACGCTTGGAGTGGAGCGGGGTCGTCACGGCGTCTCCGGAGAACGGATCTGTGCGCTGCACTTGATTTCCACGCGCGCGGCGGGACGCGGGAGGGCGGTCACGGCGACCGTCGCGCGCGCCGGGGGATCGACGCGGAAGTACTCGGTATATACACCATTCATCGCGGCGTAGTCGCGCATGTCGGTCAGGAATACCGTGCACTCGCCGACATCGGCCATGCTCGCACCAGCCGACTGCAGGGCGGTGCGGATGTTCTCGAGTGTCTGACGCGTCTGAATCTCGACGCCCCCCTCGATGATATCCTGCGTGCCCGGTTTGATGCCGGTCATGCCCGACACAAACACCTGAGAGCCGGATCGAATCGCCACCGAGTACGCCGGCACCAGCGGCGAGATGCCCGGTGGATTGATCGTGCGCCGGGCGAGCGTGGTCGGCGAGCAGCCGCTGATCAGCAGCAGTCCGAACGCCGCGGCGCCACCGCGCGTCAGCAGGGTGTTGCGCATGTCGGGAGTCTCATGAACCGAGGGGAGGGGAGGCTTCGCATCAGAACACAGATGCGCCCTCGCGCCGCGATGCGCTAGTGCTAGCGCGTGTGCCGACGCGTGTGCTAACGCTTATGCAGCAGCAGCGCGGCCTCCGCCGACAGTCCGTCCACCAGTGTGGCGAGGTGCGTTTCGTTGGTGCGCGCGTTCATCACGGTAATGCGGAGCACGCGACGACCGTCCAGCGTGGTCGCGGTGATCCAACCACGACCCGAGCGGTTGTAGCGCTCGCGCAGCGCATCGGTCAACATATCGAGATCGGCCGCGGCCACTCCCGACGGCGTCCAGGCGAAGCACAGAATGTTCGACATCGGCTCGTGCAGCGGTGTGAAGTCGCTGCGGGCGCTGAGCAGGCCATGCAGTGTCTGCGCCATCCGGCAGAGCCGATCGTACAACCGCGCCAGATTGTCGGATCCATAGCGCTCGATCGCCACCCAGAGCTTCAGCACATCGGCGCGACGCGAACACTGGAAGGAGCGCGGACCCATATCCCAGATCTGCGCGTCGGATCCGGAGCTGAAGAGATACGGTGCCTCCTGCGTGAAGGCGCGCGTGAGATCGTCCTGA
This sequence comes from Gemmatimonas groenlandica, assembly GCF_013004105.1. Taxonomy (NCBI): domain Bacteria; kingdom Pseudomonadati; phylum Gemmatimonadota; class Gemmatimonadia; order Gemmatimonadales; family Gemmatimonadaceae; genus Gemmatimonas; species Gemmatimonas groenlandica. Next base: position 4,025,338 of record NZ_CP053085.1, on the reverse strand, counting down.
TCGCGCACCAGCACCATGCCGGCCGACAGCGGCAGCAACAGCGTCTTGTGCGGGTCCCACGCGAACGACCGCGCCCGCACGATCCCCTTCACCCGATGGCGATGCTGCGCTGACAGGATCGCGGCACCGCCATGCGCCGCGTCGACATGTAGCCACAACGGACCATGATCGTCCGCGAACTCGTCGCAGAGGTCGGCCACTGCGTCGAGATCATCGAAGCTGCCCGTCGCGGTACACCCTGCCGTAGCCACCACGGCCATCACCCGCGTGCCGGTGGCCCGCAACGCCGCCAAACGCGCGCGCAGGGCGTCGGTATCCATGCGCAACGCGCGCGACGGAATCACGATGACCCGAGCGAGGCCAATTCCCATCTCACCCGCCGCCCGCGACACGGCGTAATGCGCATGCTCGCCGCACACCACCACCGGCGGGTTCGCTCCGAGCCCGTTCGTCCAGACGTCGGGCACCGCGCGACTGCGCGCCGCCAACAGCGCGGTGAACGTCGCTTCGGTACCACCTGACGTCATCGTGCCACCCGCCTGCTCATCCCACCCCACGAGATCGGTCATCCACGCGATCACCTGATGCTCCAGCGGCGTGAACGACGGCGACATCTCGCGCACGGCCTGCGACTGATTGAGCGCGCTGATCAGCGCATCGGTCCACACGGCCGCCGGCAGCGGGGCCGACACCTGATGCCCGATGTACATCGGGTGCGCCAGTCGGTTCACGTCCTCCAACAGCAGCGACGACAAGCGGCGCGCCACATCCGGCAGCGCCCGCGCACCGCGCGGCATCGGCCCGGCGATGCGGTCGGCGATCACCTGCGCACTGTGCCACGTGGACACCGGGCCCTCGCCCCGTCGCGTGTCGGCGAAGTAGCCGGCCGCCAGCTCGAGAATCGGACGCGCCGCCTCGAGTGTCATGTCTGCTTCGAGCATCGCCAGCAGTTCGGCGTCAACGTCGGCGCTGGGGTCCATCATGGGCGGGGAAAGAGTTCGGTTCGTTGCGTGCGCGCATCCCAACGCCAGTACTGCGCATTCGTGCAGTGCGTGCCGCCGATCCAGCGGTCGATGCCGTTGGCCCGAACAACATCAGCGCGGGCGCGAACCACATCCTGTCCGAACGGCGTCAGCTGCACGGCGCGCTCCCAGAATGCCCGGCCGTCGGTGTCACGCAGCGGCGCAATCACGCGCGAGCCGTTGGTATGCACTACGATCGGATGCGCGCAATCACTGAGACGCTCGGCGTACCACGCGAAGCTCAAATCACCGAGCCACACCCACGACTCCGTGGCCTGATGTGCCGCGAACAGCTTGCCCAGCGTGATCGTGCCCGGCGACAGTGCCTCACACAGCTGTCGTTCGCTGCGCGACAATCCGGCGTCGGTATCCGGATACTCCTCGAGCTGCCGACGCAACGCCGCCACCAGATGCGGCAACCGCACACGATCATCGGAGGTGTAGGTGCGCGCGGTCACCTCGCGGTCGAGCCGGTTGGTCACGTCGAGCAGGTCGTCGGGCGTAGTCGACGTAAACGCGCGCCACGCGACGCCGCCGTGCACGAGGTCGTCCGACGTGATCGCGCGACGTGCCGCGTACAGTGGCGCGAACTTCTCCGGCAGCATCGGTCCGAGGTAGCAGTCGGCAGGGACGATCGTGAGGCGTGGTCGCTCACTCGGTGCCCGACGCTCGAATCGCGCGAGAATCTGGATCAGCTGCAGTTGATCGTACAGGTCGGGCTCGAACCACAACACCACCTCGTCGCCCGCCCCCACATCTTCCAGTCGAGCATCGCGTTGCTCGAAGTCGGTGACCGCCGCCGCGATGTTCGACCACCCGCGGCTCGCCAGAAATTCGGCGCGGACGCGGTGAAACGCGCCGAGGTCGTCATCAGGTGGCACGGGACCGTCGTGCAACAGGTCGCGCCAGGAGACAATGTCCCCGGGAAGGCCGGAGCGCGCGAGCGCGCTCGCGGCCGAGTCGCCGTTGGTGAGGTGCAGGGTGAGCATGGCTTAGGTATGTTGTCCGTAGCCGAGCAGATGCGCCAGTTGCCACGGGCGTTTGCATTCGCAGCCCGCCCTTCGTGTTCTCCACTCCGCTGCCACGATGCCAGAGCCCCGCGCTGTCGCTCCTCACGTCGCACCTCCCGTGATCGTCGAATCATCGCCGATCGCGGATACCATGGAGGAGTTCGAACTCGAGCCCCTGCTCGAGACGCAGACCGCGCTCTGGGCCGTGGTCTTTGCCGGTGGCATCGGCACCCGCTTCTGGCCGCTGAGTACGCCCAAGCGCCCCAAGCAGCTGCTGGCCCTCGTCAACGAGCGCCCGCTCATTGTCGACACCATCGAGCGCCTCTCGCCGCTGGTGCCCGCCGAACGCGTGCTCGTCGTCACCAGCGCGGATATCGCGGACGCGCTCCACGAAGCCATTCCGGAAGTCCCGCGCGCGAATATGCTCATTGAGCCGCGGCCGCTCGGCACTGCGGCCGCGCTGGCCTGGGGCGCCCATGAAGTCGCCAAACGCGCCGGACCCGACACCGTGTTCTGCGCCCTGCACGCCGATCTGTCGGTCGGGTTTCCCGGGGTTTTCCGCGACGCGCTGCGACGAGCCGCCACGATTGCGTCATCGGAGCCGGTGCTGGTGGCGCTCGGTGCCACCCCGACGCGCTGTGAAACCGGCTTCGGGTATCTGCAGCCCAGTACCCCGTTCGATCCGTTCATCTCACGGGCCGAGGGTGGCGCGTGCCACGTGGAGCACTTCGTCGAGAAGCCCACGGCCGCGCTGGCCGACACGCTCATCGACAAGGGCGCGCTCTGGAACACCGGCATTTTCGTGTGGCGCGCGCGGGTCGTGCTCGACGAGCTCGAAGCCAATACCGGTGAGCTGCAGCATGGATTGCCCAAACTGGCCACCGGCGACATGACCAGCTTCGCCGAGCTGGTCACGTCAGTCTCGATCGACCGCGGGTTGCTCGAGCGCAGCCGCCATCTGGTGGTGCTCCCCACCGAGTGTGCGTGGGATGACGTCGGCACCTGGGCCTCGCTGCGCCGCGTACGGGATCTCGACGACACCGGCAATGGCGTGATGGGCCACGTGCACTGCGTCGACGCGTCCGGCAACGTGATTCACGCCGACGGCTGCTGCGTCGTGGCCTACGGCATTTCCGGACTGTTGGTCGTGTCACTCGACGGACTCACCTTCGTGACCACCCTCGAGCGCGCCACCGAACTCGGACCGCTGCTCAATTCCCTGCCCGGCAGTCTGCGCTACAACCCCGGCCGCAACACCACGAGCTGATTCACGTCGCGGTCAGCGTCCCTCGAACGTCGGGACACGCTTTTCCTTGAACGCGACCATCGCTTCGCGCACATCGGCACTCGCGAAGCAGCTCTTGATGTGCGTGAGCTCCTCGCGTAGTTGCGCGTCGAGCGTCGCGTCGGGACTCGCCAGCAGCAGGCGTTTCGACAGCGCCAGCGCGAGCGGTGGACCAGCCGCCAGCTGCGCCGCGTAACGCTGCACACCATCGGCAAAGGCATCATCCGCCAGCACCGAGGTGGCGAGTCCGATACGTTCGGCTTCGTCGGCGCGCACGTCACGACCGGTGAGAATGATGTCGGTGGCGCGCGCGTGACCGATCAGTCGCGGCAGAAACCAGGTGACGCCGGCGTCGGGTGACAACCCGCGTCGTACGTAGCCCGCCGTGACCGTGGCACTCGCACTCACCAGTCGGAGATCACAGGCCAGCGCCAGACCGAATCCGGCGCCGGCCGCCGCGCCATTCACCGCCGCGAGTACCGGCTTCTCGCAGGACGTGATCGACTGCACCCACCGCCCCACCCAGTAGTACGGATCCAATCGTGTGGCACGGTCGGCATCCTCGCGCAGACCCGGCTCGCCTAGATCGAGACCGGCACAGAAGCCCCGTCCCGCTCCGGTGATCACCACCACACGGACCGCGTCTTCGCGCGCCGCATTCGCCATCGCGATCGGCAGTTCGGTGGCGAGTCGCGGATTCACCGCATTCAGTCGCTCGGGGCGGTTCAGCGTGATCGTCCGCACGCCGGCGGCCGTCGTGTCGATGAGCAGATGCTCGAAGGAATCGATGTGGGCAGTCATCTACCAAGCATACAGGACGCGCCGGAGATACGGGTCCGACTTGTGTCGATTCACGTATCAGCCTTCGCACACCCACTACCACGCGTATGGGTGCGTTCGCTAGATCACATGGTGTGCCTGTTCGAACCGGTTATCAGGCGCACGGACCCGCTGGCCACTCTTGCCCCCACCATGTCCCCCTCCCGCGCTGCTGCTTCCTCGATGATGCTCGACGACCCGACCGCTGCGCAGCAGGGGCCGATGTACTGCTGCGACGCCCTCGCGCGTACCGCGTCGGAGACCTGCCGTCAGCATGAGCGACTCGCCCGCCTGAACGCATTGTCGGTGGCAAAGTCTGAGCTCGGAGCCGCCCACGCCATGGTGGACAACATCGATTTAGCGCTCGCCGAGTGCGTGCGCGACTTCGAAAAGACCTGCTCGAAGGTCACGATCAGTGACGACGCCGACATCCGGCAGGCGGCCAACGCCATGTGGCTCGCCGCCCGCGAGTACCTCCGTCGTCACAGCATCGCCGAAAAGGCTTCGCGTCAGCTCACCCAGCACGATGCCGAGAAACTCGGCGACCTGCAGCTCGAGTATGAACTCGAAGCGTCGGCCCTACTGGGTCTCAAGCACGCGATGTCGACCTACCAGAAGCTGCGCCCAGAGACCCGCTGCCCGTAAGCTCGCCGGTCAGCGCGACCTCGAACAACAGCTTGGACGGCTGCGGATCACGTGTGAGATAGACCTGCAGCCGTTCGATGATCGCCGGGGCATTCACGCGCATGGCCAGCAACTCGCGTTCGCGCGCCGGCGTGAGCATGGGATAGAAGCTGAGTGTGCAATGCGGCGTGAAACGGAACCGCGCCTGCTTGAACGGCAGTCCGCTGCGCGCGATCCGTTCGTGTAGCGCCCGCAGCGGCCCGTTGTGGTCCAACGGCAACGACACGATATCCGTCTGCATGAACCGGTGCGGCAGCCCCAGCGCGAGTTCCATGGGTGCCGTGCTGGCTGCGATCGGTTCCAGCGCCTCCCGAATGCGCGCGACCGGGGTATCCGTGGGCATCGCGCCCACGCCCGAAGAGCCGACCAGCGTCACGTGTGGAGGCGTGAGCCGGGCCAGCTTGGGATCGAAACGCTGTTGAATCTCTCGCACCATGGCACCTGCTTCGCCAGGAAGCTCTGCCAGTACGAAAATGCCGAAGGTCGCCGCCATTCCAGAAATCTAGTCGGTGTACACGCTACCCTCACGGTGGCGCGACCCGTGCGATATGTTCGCCCTATGGGAGCCGCCATGAAGGTCATCCGGGAGTACGTGAACGAGATGGAAGCGCTCGTTGCACGGAGCGTGCTGGAAGCACATCACATTCCAGCCGTGGTGCTGCGCGACGATGCGGGCGGCATGCTGCCCGCCATGCATCTCGTGTATCCGGTTCGTCTCGCCGTGCGGGTCGGTGACGCCACGCACGCGCTGCGCATTCTCGATGCGCCCTTCGAGGGCGACCCCTACATCGATGACCTGCTCGGCCCGGACGACGCGGCCGGACATCCGTGAGCGGTCGCTTCACCGGGCAGGTCGTGCTGATCACCGGCGCCTCGAGTGGGATCGGCGCGGAGTTGGCACGACAGTTTGCCGCGGACGGCGCCCGTGTGGCGCTCGCCGCTCGTGATGTCGCGCGACTGGAATCCGTAGCCGCCGACTGCCGGGCGTTGGGAGCCGAGGCGTTGGTGGTGCATGGTGACGTGGGCGTCGAGTCGTCATGCGCGTCGATGGTCGAGCGCACTGTCGCACACTTCGGACAGCTCGACGTGCTGGTGAACAACGCCGGCATGGGCTCGAGCGGACTATTCGAAGACGTCACTGATCTCACGATTTTCGACACGCTGATGCGAGTGAACTACCTCGGCAGCGTGTGGTGCACCGCCCATGCCTTGCCGCATCTCAAGCGCTCGAAGGGCCGCATCGTAGCGATCTCGAGTCTCACCGGGCTCACCGGCGTCCCCAAGCGCACCGCGTACGCCGCCACCAAGCACGCGATGGCAGGCTTCTTCGACTCGCTTCGTATCGAGCTCGACGGCACCGGCGTATCCGTCACGATGATCTATCCCGGGTTCGTGTTTTCGGAGATCAATCAGCGGGCGCTGTCCCCCGATGGCACCCCGTTCGGCGATCGCGGCTACAAGCGCCGGAAGGGCGAAACGATGGAAACCGACGAGTGCGGTCGCCTCATTCTCGCGGCCGTGGCGGCGCGCGATCGCGATCTCGTGATGACCTGGCGCGGCAAGATCGGCCGCCTGCTCAAACTGATGTCGCCCGCGCTGGTGGACCGGATTGCCCGCGGTGTGATCGAGTCGCGGCAGTAGGCGTCGTTTCAAGGGGTCAGAGTCGTTGAACGCCCAGCGTTCAACGACTCTGACCCCTTGAACACCGCTAGATTCCGGTATGGCTGGCGCTCCCATTCTCACGCTTGACCCCGACAACCCGGATCCCGTGGTCGTCGAGCACGCGGCCGCCCTGCTTCGGCGCGGTGGGCTCGTCGCCTTCCCGACCGAAACGGTGTACGGCTTGGGGGCCAATGCGCTCGACCCCGACGCCGTGGTGGCCATCTACACGGCGAAGGGGCGTCCCGCCTGGAACCCGGTGATCGCCCACGTGCCCGACGTGGCGGCCGCCCGCGTGCTCACCCGCTACTGGCCGCCAGCCGCCGACCGCTTGGCCGCCGCGTTCTGGCCGGGTCCGCTCACCATGGTGCTGCCCAAGGCCCCTCAGGTGCCCGACGTGGCCACGGCCGGGCTCGACGCCGTCGCTCTACGGATTCCGGCGCATCCGGTGGCGCTGGCCCTGCTCCGGGCCGCCGGCGTGCCCATCGCAGCCCCCAGCGCCAACCGATTCACCCAGATCAGTCCCACCACCGCCCAGCACGTGCAGGCGTCGCTCGGCGACCGCGTGGGCCTCATTCTCGACGGGGGCCCGAGTTCGGTGGGCATCGAAAGTACGGTGGTCGACCTCACCGGCCCGGACGCGGTCGTGCTACGGCCTGGCATGATCTCCGCCGCCGATCTCGAACTCGCCCTGCGTGGCTCGGGCGTCGCGGTCCGCATGGCGACCGTCACGGTGTCGCACGACGCGCCGACGGCGACGGCGGCGCCTCAACGCTCGCCCGGCATGGCCGATCGCCATTACGCCCCGCGCGCCGATGTCTGGCTCTTCGACGCCGAGCAGTGTTCGGAGATCGACGCCGCGCTCGCCGACCGACGTGCAGGAACCGGCACCGTAACGGCGCTCCTCAGAACGACCACGCTGTCGGTGCCGGATGACACGATCGTTCGCATGCCCGACGATCCGGCGGCCTATGCGCGAGCGCTCTACGCCGCTCTGCACGCGGCCGACGCCACCGGCGCCTCGCTCATCGTGATTGAGCGTCCGCCCGATGACGACCGCTGGGCCGGCCTCCGCGATCGACTCACCCGCGCGGCGCGGTAGTCGCGCTTCGCAAGACGCGCTTCGCAAGACGCGCTTCGCTGCTATCTTGCCCAGATGCTACCCATCGATCTTTCCGGCAAGCGCGCCCTCGTGGCGGGCGTCGCCGACGACGGCGGCTTCGGGTTCGCCGTTGCAAAGGCCTTCGCGGAGGCCGGCGCCTCTGTCTGCGTCGCCACGTGGCCGCCTGCGCTCAACATCTTCCTCAACCTGCTCGAACGCGGGAAGATGGATGAATCCCGCAAACTGCGCGATGGATCGCTGCTCACCTTCGAGCGCATCTATCCACTCGACGCCATCTACGACTCGCTCGAGGATGCGCCGGACGACGTGCGCAGCTCGAAGCGCTACAAGGATGTCGGCGACTTCTCGATCGGCGGACTCGCCCAGCGCATCGCGGCCGACTTCGGCGACCAGTCACTCGACATTGTCTTCCATTCGCTCGCCAACGGCCCTGAAGTGAAGAAGCCGCTGCTGGAGGTCAGTCGCGCCGGCTACCTCGCGGCGTCCAGCGCCAGCGCGTATTCGCTCGTGTCCATGGTGCAGCGGCTCGCGCCGCTCATGCGTCCGGGCGGCTCGGTCTGCTCGCTCACGTACATGGCCAGTGAACGCGCCATTCCCGGCTACGGCGGCGGCATGTCATCGGCGAAGGCTGCGCTCGAGAGCGATACGCGGGTGCTGTCGTTCGAAGCAGGTCGCAAGTATGGCTTGCGTGTCAATACGATCAGCGCCGGCCCGTTTGCGTCGCGCGCGGCCAGCGCCATCGGCATCATCGACAAGATGGTGAAGTACTGCGCCGCGAACGCACCGCTCGCCGAAGAACTCACCGCCACAGAAGTCGGCAACACGGCGGCGTTTCTCTCCAGCGCGTTGGCCAGCGGCATCACCGGCTCCACGGTGTACGTCGATAAGGGATACCACGCGATGGGGATGGCCGTCACGATGCCACCGGGCGTAGAGCCGCTCGGCGCGTAGCAGGTGCCCGACCGCACGCCACCCGAGCAGGACGACGTTCCACCAGTACAACGGGGAACGGGTCTCCGCACGCGACTGCTCGGCATGGCGTTGATCGTGTCCACGCCGCCGCTGCTCGTCAGTCTGCTCACGCCGATGCCGAACAGCGGCTGGCGGGGCGTGTTGCTGTTCGGCGGGGCGCTGATCGTGTCGATCGCCCTCGCCGTGTATTTCGGCACCAAGATCTCACGGCCGGTGCAGGCGCTCATCGACGATGCGCATGCGCTGGCGGTGGGTGTGGCCGGACACCGCTCGCGCATCAGGTCCAGCGACGAGATCGGTTCGCTCGCGACGGCCCTCAACCAGATGGCCGAGACGGTCGAGCGCCGCAATGCCGCGCTGGCCGACAGCGAACGTCGCTATCGCTTCTTGTTCGATTCCAATCCGCTGCCTATGTGGGCGTGGGACGCGGACACCATGCTCGTGCTGGCCGTGAACGAAGCCGCAGTCGAGAAGTACGGCTACGATCGCGATGCGTTCCTGTCGCTGCGCATTCTCGACCTGCTCGATCCCGCCGAACACGCGCGATTCAGCGGCGCCCGACTGCCCTTCTCCGAGTCCAAGCAAAGCGCCGGCACGTGGCTCCATCGCACCGCGACCGGCCGTCAGCTCGAAATGGAAGTGATCACCACGTCGTCGCGCCGACTCGGGCGCGCCAGCTGGCTGTCGGTGGGTATCGATGTCACGGCGCGGCGCGAAGCTGAGCGCGCGCTGGCCCGCAGCGAAGATCAGCTGCGGCAGTCGCAGAAGATGGAAGCCATCGGCACGTTCGCCGGCGGTATCTCGCACGACTTCAGCAACTTGCTCACGGGCATGCTGGGCTACTGCGATCTCGCCCTCGCCATGATGTCCGCCGACGATCCTGTGCGGCGCGACGTCAGTGAGATCCGCGCACTTGCCGTACGCGGCACCGATCTCTCCAAGCAGATCCTCGCCGTCAGCCGCAAACTGGTCGTCCAGCCCACGGTGCTCGATCCCAATACGGTCATCATGGGGCTCGACCGTTTGCTCCGCCGGCTCATGGGCGAGCACATCGAAGTCAGCACCACGCTCGGCGGTGACCTCGGCACCATTCGCATCGACGCGGCACAGCTCGAGCAGGTCATGCTCAACTTGGCCAGCAACGCGCGTGACGCGATGCCCTCGGGTGGAACACTGCGTGTCTCCACCGCACGGGTCAGCGAGGCGGAAGTGCAGACCTTCGGACTCGACGCACATCGCGAGTGGATCGTGATCCGCGTGGCCGACTCCGGCGTTGGCATGACCGATGCCGTGCTCGAGCACATCTTCGAACCGTTTTTCACGACGAAGGAGCGCGGCAAGGGCACGGGACTCGGCTTGCCGCTGGCGTACGGTATGATCGATCAAGCCGGCGGCGAGATCCGCGTGAACAGCGCCCCCGGACACGGCACCACGTTTCATTTGTTGCTGCCCCGTCTTGGCGAGCTTCCCACCGATCTGACGGTCGAGGAAGAAGTGCCCGAGGTGCTCACCGGACAAGAAACCGTCCTGCTCACCGAAGACGAAGACAGTGTGCGCGCTGTCGCCACGGCGGCTCTCGAGCGTCGCGGCTATCGCGTGCTCGCCGCCGCCGACGGTGACTCTGCGATTGCGATCTCGCGCGCCTTCCCGGGACGTATTGACCTGCTGGTTACCGACGTCGTGATGCCCGGCATGAATGGTCGCGAGCTGGCCGAACAGCTCGAGATTATGCGACCCGGCTTGCGCGTACTCTTCGTGTCAGGCTACACCGACGACGCCGTGTTGCTGAAAGGCGTGTCGCTCGACGAGCGCACCTTCCTCCAGAAGCCGTTCACCTCGCTCCAACTCGCCAAGCGCGTCCGCGTGGTGCTCGATCAGTCGCCGCGCGTGAGCTGAGCGCCGGCGGCCATGTACTGGATTCTCGTCATCATGGCCGCGATCGCGGCGAGCCTGATCGCACTGGTCGTTGGTGGCCTGGTTACGCCGGCCGAATACCGAGTGGTGCGTCGAATGCATCTTCAGCGCCGTGCCGACGACGTGCGCGCGCTGCTCACCGACCTCGCCGCCTACGAACAGTGGGCCCCGTCACCGACCACGATCGAACGGCAGGAGTCCCGTGACGCCCAGACGATCGCGCTACACGTGACCGACGACGACACGGAATCGCAGCTGCGATGGGAATGGCGCGTTGAAGGCGATGACGCGCACAGTGTGGTCACGCTTACCGAGTCCGGCCGCGTGGGCAATCCCGTGATTCGTTTCTTTGCGGCGCTCCGTGGACACGGTGGTAACGCCGAACGCACGCTCCGTGCGCTGGCGGAGCATTACAACGAGTTCGGCGTGTCGGTCGAACGTCTCTAGCCGGCGCACTCCCGGTGCACGCGCCGCCCGGCGATCTCTCAAACGTCTCTCCAGAAGGCGATTCGCATCCGGATCGCTGGCGCATGCTCGGCATTCTCACCGTCGCCGAGCTGTTGGGTATGACCTTGTGGTTTGCCGCCAGCGCCGTGTCGGTGCAGTACAGCGCGCAGTGGACACTGAGCAGCAGCGAGGCGGCGTGGCTCACCACCATCGTCCAACTGGGCTTCGTGACCGGCACTGCGATCTCGGCGCTGCTGAACATTGCCGATATCGTTCCGGCGCGCGTGCTGTTCGCCCGTTGCGCGATGGTCGGCGCGGTCGCCAACACGATGCTGCTCACCGCGGATGGTTTGTCGGGCGCGCTGGTGTGGCGGTTCGTGACCGGGCTCGCGCTCGCCGGCGTGTATCCACCGGCCATGAAGATGATCGCCACCTGGTTTCGCGCGCGACGAGGCCTCGCCGTGGGCACCATCGTGGGCGCGCTCACCGTGGGCAAAGCGCTGCCGTATCTCGTGCACGCGATCCCCGGCGCCGGCATCACGCCGGTGGTGTTCAGCGCCTCGGTGGGCGCCTGCATCGCCGCGCTGCTGGTATGGTTCGGCTATCGCGAAGGACCGTATCCGTTTCCCGCGCGACCGTTCTCGTGGCATCTCGTGCGCGATGTGGTTGGTTCGCCGGCGTGGCGCCTGTCCACCAGCGGCTATCTGGGCCACATGTTCGAGTTGTACGCGGCATGGACGTGGTTGCCTGTCTTCATCGCCGCCAGCATCGCCGCGCATGATCCCACCGCTGGCGCGCGCGGCGCCTCGATCGCGTCTGCCATCGCCTTCGCCGCTCTCGCGATCGGTGGCGCCGGGTGCATCTGGGGCGGCCTCGTCGCCGACCGTCGTGGGCGCGCCTGGCTTGTTACGCGAGCCATGGCCATCAGCGGCGCCTGCTCGGTACTGATCGGTTTCGCGTTCGGGCGCTCGCTCTGGCTGCTGGTGCCCATCGCCCTGGTGTGGGGCTTCTTCGTGATCGCCGACAGCGCGCAGTTCTCGGTGCTGGTCACCGAGAGCGTGCCGCCGCACGCGGTGGGCACCGCGCTCACGCTGCAAACCTCACTCGGCTTTCTGCTCACCGCGGTGGTGATTCAACTCGTGCCACCGCTCGCGGCACGTGTCGGGTGGCAGTGGGCGTTCGCAGTGTTGTCGTTGGGGCCGGTGTTCGGGATCGCGAGTATATCGCGGTTGGTACGCAGTACGGCGGGCCGCCGCTAGGAACCGGGGGTTCCTGCAACGACCCGCCGTGTTGTCACGATACGCGTCGCGAGCGCGACGGCTTACATCCCTGTCGTTTCTTCCTCGGCGCCGATGCGGCGCGGGGTCTGCACGTCGCCAGCCTTAACTTCGATCGCCGGCAGGCCGTGCTTCTTGAGGATCTCGTCGATCGGCGGCAGCAGCTCCTTGTACGCCTTGCGGAGCTCCACGAGATACACCTCGAGCTCCTTCGACAGCGTGTCGTACACGACCACCGACTGCTTGGTGGGACGCGCTTCGGTGCTGCCCACCACGCCCGCCAACGCCGCGATCTGGTTGTTCACCTTGATCGGGTAGTTGAGCGGATCCTGACCGCTCTGGTTCTTCACCTGATAGATCTGCGCTTCCATCTCGCTGATCTTGGTGTCGAGCGACTTCACCAGCTGCGCGTACTGCGCGGAGTCGGCACCCACTTCCTTCGAGCGCGACACGGCTTGGCTACGCACATAGCGAACGGTGCGCACGGCGTCGTTGGCATCGGTGGTCCGGTCACGGATCTGCATCAACATCTTGTACTGCGCCACCAGATCGGCCGCCGTCGCATCGCTGCGCGGGTCCTTCTTCACCAACAGCTTCGTCTCGGACACCGGTGCACCATCCACGAGCAAACGCACCGAGTAGTTACCCGGCAGCACCAACGGACCGGTGAGCACGCCAGCCCACATGATCAGGCCGTTGAACGTGGTCGCATCACTCTCACGCAGATTCCACGAAAACGTGTTCATGCCCACCTTGTTCGTGGGTGCCGCATCGGCCGCCACGCCGCGTCGGCCGCCAGCCGGGGCGCCCGCTGCGCCCGCGCCCGCCGTGTCGCTCGAGAACGTACGCACGGTGCGACCCGTGGAATCCTTGAACTCGATTGTGACCTTGTTGGCCGGCGACTTGAGCCAGTAGTACACGATCGCGCCGTTGGGCGGGTTGGCGCCGACCGGTGAGCCGTTGCCACCACCCGGGTTGAAGCCGCCGCCCCAGTTGATGCGGTACGCCGCGCGCGGCGTGAACAGGTGCGCGCGCTCGGCCATCGCACTCGCCGTGAGCTGACGCAGCAGGGTGATGTCGTCGATCACGTAGAACGAGCGACCATGCGTGGCGGCAATGAGGTCGCCTTCCTTGATGGCCAGATCGTGCACCGGCACGATCGGCATGTTGCGACGCATCGAGAACCACGTCGCCCCGTCATCGAGCGACCCGTAGATGCCGCGCTCGGTGCCGGCGAACAGCAGCCCCGGACGCACTTCGTCTTCGCGGATCACGCGCGTGAACTCGGTCGCCGGAATCCCGTTGGCCTTGCCGCTGTTGTCGATGCGCGACCACGTCTTGCCGAAGTCGGCGGTCTTGAACAGGTACGGCTCGTTGTCGTCCATCTGGAAGCGGTTCGCGGCCACATACGCCACACCGGCATTGAAGTGCGACGCATCGATGATCGAGATGCGCGACCACTCGCGCTCCTTGAGCAGCGGTGGCGTGACGTTCGTCCATGACACACCGCCGTTCCGCGTGATGTGCACCGTGCCGTCGTCGGTACCGGCCCAGATGACACCCTTCGTCACCGGCGACTCCGAAATCGCGAACACGGTGCCATACGTTTCCACGCCCGTCTGGTCCTTCGTGATCGGGCCGCCCGACGGACCGAGCGTGCGCGGATCGTTGCGCGACAAGTCGGGGCTGATCGCGGTGTAGCTGTCGCCTTCATTCGTGGTCTTGAACAGCACGTTCGAACCCACGTAGATCGTCTTCGCGTCGTGCGGGCTTACGGCGATCGGGAAGGTCCACTGCATGCGGTACTTCGAGTCGATGGCCGAGTGACCCATCGGATTGAGCGGCCATGGATTGACGTCACGTGCGAGTCCGGTGCGCATATCCTTGCGCGTGAGGAAGCCGCCGTAGCTGCCGGCGAACACGATGTCCGGATTGTTCGGCAGCGCCGCAATGAAGCCCGACTCGCCACCACCCGCATCCTGCCACATATCCATCGTAATGCCACCCGCTGCCCGCGACGGTCCGCAGAGCGTGCTGTTGTCCTGCTGCGCACCACAGATCTTGTACGGGAAGTGGTTCGTGGTGGTGACATGATAGAACTGCGCGGTAGCAAAGTCCTGCGCCGTCCACGTCTTCGCGCCGTCGGTGCTCACGTTGGCACCGCCGTCGTTCGCTTCGATCATACGATCGCCGTTGTCGCCCGCGATCCAGAGATTGTGCGAGTCACCGTGCGGCGCATTGATGTTGCTCCACGTCTTGCCACCATCGCGCGACACCTGAAACTGCACGTTACTGGCGTACACGATGTCGGCGTTCTTCGGATCGGCGTAGATCTTGGAGTAGTACCACGCGCGCTGACGCAGCTTGCGTTCATCGTTCACGCGCGCCCACGTGCCACCGCCGTCGTCGCTGCGGAACACGCCGCCCTCATCGGCTTCGATAAGCGCGTAAATGCGCTGCGTATTCGCCCCGCTCACCGTGATACCGATGTTGCCCCACAGCCCGGCCGGCAGACCCTTGTGCTTGGTGATGTCGGTCCATGTGTCGCCACCGTCGGTGCTCTTGAAGAGCCCGGAGCCCTTGCCGCCCGACACCAGCATCCACGGCTTGCGATGCATCTGCCAGAAGCCGGCGTAGAGCACGTTCGGATTGCTGGGATCCATCGCGAGGTCCGCCGCGCCGGTCGAGTCGTCGCGGAACAGCACCTTCGTCCAGTTTTTCCCGCCGTCCTTGGTGCGGAACACGCCACGTTCGGCATTCGGGCCCCACGCATGCCCCTGTGCCGCGACATAGGCGACCTCGGGATTGGTGGGGTGCACCAGCACGCGAGAAATCTGCCGCGTGTCGTTCAGGCCGATGTTCGTCCAGCTACGGCCACCGTCGGTGGTCTTCCACACACCGTCACCATGCGACACGTTGCCGCGAATCGTGAACTCGCCGCCGCCCACGTACACGACATCGGGATTGCTGGGGGCCACGCCGATGCTGCCGATCGTGCCGCCGAAATATTTGTCGCTCATCGGCACCCACGTATCACCGCCGTCGACCGTCTTGAAGACGCCGGCGCCGACGGTTCCCATCCAGTATTCGTTGGGACGGGCCACGCTTCCGGCCACCGCCGCCGAGCGGCCGCCGCGATAGGGACCGATCTCGCGCCACTTGACGGCCGAAAGGGCGCCCGTGTCGAAGGGGGCAGCCAGTGGCGCAATCGCCGCAGGACGTGCGGTGGCGCGGGCGACGGGACGCGCGGCTTGCGCACCGGCGGTGACACTAGGAATGAAGACGGCGGCAGCCAGTGCCATCCGTGGGCTAAATCGTTTCACGACATGCTCTCCGAGTACGGGGGACGGGGCTATCCTCGCGACTATTGCTCCGCATTCCGTCGGAAGCAAGACTGGTTTTTTTTCGGACGGCGGGGGGAGGGGGACGGTGGGCCATGGGCCATGGGCCATGGGGGCCATGGGCCTTGGGCCTTGGGCTGTGGGCTGTGGGCCTCCCTGAGAACTCAGAGCTGAGTACTGAAGGAACCCCATGGCCGATGGCCCATGGCCGATGGCCCACAGCCCCCAGCCCCAACGTTGAAACCCGCTCCCTCCTCATTGCGTACGGCGATACTGAAGTGATATCACTTCAATACCAAACCCCTCCACAGAGGTTTACATAATGTTCCGCGAAATCCAGGCCAAGCCATCCCCTGGCATCCTCATGGCGCTCCTGCTCGTCGTCGCCGTCATCGCCGGCGGCTATGTCTTCGCCAATGGCGCACGCGGTGACAGCGGGTTCGAGGTCGCCATCGGCTTGGTCATTCTGCTCTTCGCGTTTCTCTGCATGCCCGGCCTGTTCACGGTCGCGCCCAACGAAGGCAAGGTCCTCACGCTGTTCGGCAATTACAAAGGCACCGTCAAGACGCCGGGGCTCTGGTTCACGAACCCGTTCATGAGCAAGAAGGCCGTCTCGCTGCGCATCCGGAACTTCGAGACCAACAAGCTCAAGGTGAACGACGCGCGCTCGAATCCCGTCGAGATCGGTGCCATCGTGGTCTGGAAGGTGATCGACACCGCCGAGGCCATCTTCGAGGTGAACGACTACGTGCAGTACGTCGCCGTGCAGAGCGAATCAGCGGTGCGCGCCTTGGCGTCGTCGTATCCCTATGACCACCATGGCGACGACGCGATCGCCCTCAGTACGCACCCGACGGAAATCTCCAAGGGCCTGCTCGAAGCGTTGCACGACCGGCTCGCCACGGCCGGCGTCGAAGTGATCGAAGCGCGCATCAGCCACTTGGCCTACTCTCCCGAGATCGCGGCGGCCATGCTGCAACGCCAGCAGGCCAGCGCAATCGTGGCGGCGCGACAGACGATCGTGGAGGGCGCCGTGGGCATGGTCGAAATGGCGCTCGACGCGCTGTCGTCTCGCCAGATCGTCACGCTCGACGACGAACGCAAAGCGGCGATGGTCAGCAATTTGCTCGTCGTGCTCTGCTCCGATCGTTCAGTACATCCGGTGGTCAACACCGGGACACTGTACTCCTGAGCACGGGAGCGACGTCTCATGGCTGAACGCAAGTCATTCCTCATTCGCGTGGACCGCGATGTGCTCGACGCAGTCCAGCGTTGGGCCAACGATGACCTGCGCAGTCTCAACGGACAGATCGAATTTCTGCTGCGGCGCGCGCTCCGGGATGCCGGACGCGTGTCGAAGCAGGCGCCGGCTGATCGCAACACCCCGGTCGACGATATCGACCACGAGTCCTCATAACTCGCACGGTACTCCTCAATGCTGCACGTCATCTTCAATCGCTCGCGTCGCGCCGGCATCATCGCACTGCTGGCCGCGGCGGTGGCGCTCGTGCTTGGCGCCGTCCTGGCCACCTCGCTGCGCGCCCAACCCGCGCCCGCCTTCCACTTCGTGTATCTGCGCAGCATCGACACGCTCGGCACGGAAGTGGTCACACCCGGTCCATCATCGATCGTGGGGCTGCTCACCATGCGCGGGGCACCGGTGATTCGCTGGGAGCAGCAGCACGTGAACACCACGCCCGGGCGCCTCACATTGTCCGTGTTTGCACCCGGCGCGCCGACGTCCGGGCTCCCGACCCAGAACGTCGTGGTCAACATGGTCGGTGACAGCGCCAAGCTCACCATCTCAGCGAATGGCACTACGAGCGAGCAGACTCTGGCGAGTGCCATCGGGGCGGTGGCGCTCGTGGGCAACTCGGTGTTGCACAGTGCGCTGATGGCCGATCACGCCCGCGGCGCCAAGAAGACCTCGCTGCCGGTGTTTCTCACCAACGGCGGCCGCACCATGACGGCGTCCGTCACCGAGCAGGGAGACACCACGGTGTTCTCGATTGCGGGGATGGACGTGCGCATTCTGTGGGACCCCAACGGCGGACCACGCGAGATGAGCATTCCCGCGCAGAATCTGCGCGTGGTGCGCGCCAGCGGCGTTTCGGGTGGCGCCGCCACTGGCACCGCCAGCGCGACGACAGCGCCAGTGAAGATCGACTACAGTGCGCCGGCCGGTGCGCCGTACACCGCCGAAGACGTGGTCATCCCCACGCCGCGCGGTTACACGCTGGCCGGCACGCTCACGCGTCCGAAAGGCGCCGCCAAGCTGCCGGTGGTAATCACCATCAGCGGCAGCGGCCCGCAGGACCGCGACTCGCGCATCAGCATCGTGCGCAACTACGCACCGTTCCGCGATATCGCCGACACGCTCGGCCGCCGCGGCATCGCCGTGCTGCGCTTCGATGATCGTGGCGTCGGCGCCAGCGGCGGCGCGTCATCACGCGCCAACGCCACCAGCGCCGACTTCGCCGATGACGTGGCGGCCGTCGTGGCATATCTGCGCACGCGCTCCGACGTCGACGGCACCCGCATCGCGCTCGCCGGACATAGCGAAGGGGGACTCATCGCGCCGCTCGTGGCCGCCAAGGATCCCACGCTCCGCGCCGTCGTGCTGTTGGCAGGCCCCGCCTACAACGGCCGTCGCATCCTAGAATTCCAGAACGAGAACGCCATCAAGTCGGCTACGCAGATCACCGAGGCGCAGCGCGATTCGATTCGCCGCACCGTTCCCAAGGGGCTCGATTCCATCGCCGCCACCAATCCGTGGATGGGCTATTTCATGCGGACCGAGCCCTCGGCCGCGCTGCGTGGCGTGAAGCAGCCCACGCTGATCCTGCAGGGGAACACCGATCAGCAGGTTACCCCCGAGCAAGCCGACTCCATCGCGACCATTCTCAAGGCGAGCGGCAATACGCGCGTCACGCTGCGCCACTTCCCTGCCACGAATCATCTGTTCCTGGTTGATCCCTCCGGCGCGCCGGGCGGCTACACCGCGCTCAAGGACACGCGGGTGCGGCGCGACGTGCTGGGCGCGTTGGCGGATTGGATGGTGCAGGTGATGCGATAACAGCCAACAGCTTAGGGGGCAGGGAGGAGGGTCTCAGGAGGAGGGAGGAAGTAGCAACGGCACGCGGCTCACCCCCCCCCCCTCCTCCCTGACACCCTCCTCCCTGCTCCCTAAGGGGTTGGCAGTTGCCAGTTTTCAGTTCCGGGACCACCACCCGTCAGCACCCCGCCACCACCGCGCGTTACACTGCGTCTGCCGGTGCGCCACAACGCGCCCCCGGGCAACGTCCCCTCCCAGAGAACTGAACTGCATGCGACACGCTTCACTGTCGATCGCCGCCGCCGGCCTCGTGCTCGGCGCCTGCGCCCCGAAGCCGACCCCCGCGCCCCCCCCCCCGCGCCGACGCCGCCCCCCCCACCGCAGCACCGGGCGGTCGTCCCGCCGGCGCCCCGAATCAGGGCGGAGCCCAGGGCGGTGGTCAGCCCGGCGGCCAGGGCGGCGCCAACGCCGCGCAGGACCCCCAGCCGCGCCCCTACGGCACCGTCATCACGCCGCGCGCCGTCACCAAGAGTGGCGTGTTCAAGGTCCACTCCGTCGGCAGCCGTCTCTACTTCGAGATCCCGCGCGCTGAGCTCGGCAAGGATTACGTCATCGTCACCACGCTCGCCGGCACGCCCGACGAGATCGGCATTCGTGGCACGCAGGGCGGCAACAACCTCGTGCGCTTCGAGCGTCGCGACAATCGCATCTTCGTGCGCGAAGCCGATTACCGCGACATCATCGCCGACACCGCGTCGTCGCAGCGCATGGCCGCCGAGTTGATCGGCGTCACCAAGATTCTCGCCGCGCTCAACATCGAAGCGTACGGCCCCGACAGCTCGGCCGTCGTTGAAGTCACGCGCATGTTCACCGGCGGCGTGGCCGAATACACCGCACTCGGTCGTCGCGCCACGGTCGATGCCGCGCGCTCGTACATCGATCGCTTCGCCGCGTATTCGCGCAACGTGAACGTCACCGCCGTACAGAGCTTCACGCCGCAGGGCGGAGCGCCCGGTGCAGGTGGCCCGCCGGGTGCAGGTGCCGCCGCGACGGCACCAACGACCGAGAAGTACACCTTCTCGATCGCCAAGCTGCCCGACGTGCCGATGCAGCCGCGCCTGCTCGACGAGCGCGTGGGCTACTTCGGCGTGAATCAGCGTGACTTCTCCGGCGCCACACAGCGCGTGGAAACCAAGCGATACATCTCGCGCTGGCGCCTTGAGTGCTCCGACAAGAAGGTCGGCAATCTCTGCGTCCCCAAGAAGCCGATCACGTATTACCTCGACCCCGCTACGCCGGCGTGGTTGAAGCCGTGGATCAAGAAGGGCATCGAAGACTGGCAGGTGGCCTTCGAAGCCGCCGGCTTCTACAAGGGCATCATCGCCGCCGAAGCACCGGCCAACGATCCCGACTTCTCCGGCGAAGACGCCACCGTCGCCATGGTGCGCTGGCTCCCGTCGGCCACCGAAAACGCCGTCGGTCCGTCGCTCAAGGATCCGCGCACCGGTGAGATCATCGACGCCGACGTGCAGACGTATCTCAACGTCATGAACCTCGGTCGCTCGTGGTACTTCACGCAGGTCGGCCATCTCGACAAGCGCGCGCAGAAGTTCCCGTTCCCCGACTCACTCGCCGGCCGTTTGCTCGAGTACGTGACGGCGCACGAAGTGGGACACACGCTCGGCTTCCCGCACAACTTCAAGGCCAGCTCGATGTATCCGCTGGACTCGGTGCGCTCGAAGACGTGGGTCGCCAAGAATGGCCACACGCCCACGCTGATGGACTACTCACGCTTCAACTACGTGGCGCAGCCGGAAGACGGGATCGCGCTCGACGACCTGATCCCGAAGGTCGGTCCGTACGACAAGTACGCGGTGATGTGGGGCTACTCGCCGATTCCGAACGCCAAGACGCCGGAAGCGGAGAAGGCCACGCTCGACAAGTGGTCGAAGATGCAGGACACGATCCCCTGGTACCGGTTCGCCAACGACGGCGGCGCGCAGGGTGCAGATCCGGGTGAGCAGTCGGAAGCGGTCGGTGATGCCGATGCCGTGAAAGCCACGACGCTCGGCGTGAAGAACCTCAAGCGCACGATGGCCATTTTGGAGTCGGCCACGGCGTGGAAGGACGGCAGCACGTACGACGACCTCGAAGAGATCTACGGCCGCACCGTTGGTCAGTGGGCCACCGAGATGGGCCACGTGGCCCGCATCATCGGCTCGGAGTACAAGCAGGAAAAGCTGGTGGGTCAGAAGGGCGTCGTCTGGCAGAACGTGGAGCCCAAGCGCCAGAAGGACGCGCTCCAGTTCCTGCTCGACAACGCGTACACCACGCCCACGTGGCTGCTCGACGAGAACATCACGCGCAAGATCGAGTCGAACGGCAGCTTGAGCCGTGTCGGCAACGCACAAGCGCGTTCGCTGGCGTCGGTGGTCAGCAACGACCGCCTCGCTCGCATGGTCGAGCTGGAAGCGATGGCCAAGTCGAAGAGTGAAGTGTATCCGGTGGCCGACATGCTCACCGATCTCCGTCGCGGCCTGTGGAAGGAAATCGAAACGGGCGCACCGATCGACGCCTTCCGTCGTCGTCTGCAGCGCGTGTACCTCGAAGCGATGGCGAGCAAGATCAACCCGCCCGCCGCGTCGGCGGCTCAGCAGGCGCCAGCTGGCGCCCGTGGTGCACCGGCTCCGGTCACCACGGCGGATTTCCGTCCGATCCTAAAGAGTGAGATGCGGGCACTCGACGCCGATCTCGCTGCAGCCATCGCCAAGACCAGCGATCGCATGAGCAAGGCGCATCTCGAAGATGCCCGCGATCAGATCGCCAAGATGCTCGACCCGAAAAACTAAGTAGGGAGTAAGGCGTGGGGTGTGTGCGGACCGTCGTTATGACGCCGCGCACACCCCACGTTCTACAATGGCCGTTGCCGCGCGACCGCGCGTGAACAGATTGGTGCGGCGACTGCCCGCCACGTCGCATTGCACAATATTGACCTGATCGGCGTGCAGCTCCGACAGCATCTGATTGCCCAGCCGTAGCGGCGCGGTGCGTGTCGCCGTGACAAGGCGGAAACACAGGACGTACGCATCCTGCATTCGCTTCACGCCGCACGACTGCATGATCAGCGGTTTGCCCGCCGCGGTCGTCGGCGTCAATCGCGCCGTCGCATAGGCGACCAACTCGGGCACCCGCACTGACGAATCAGCCGGCGGCGTGCGCCCGCTGAAACGCGCCACCGACGCCGACAAGTCGTCAGCGAAGGCTCGCACCGTGAGCGTATAGCCCTGCGCGTCGGCCGTCACGGTGGTATGCGTGGTATGAATGGCATGCGCCCGCGCCGGCGAAGCCAGCGCGAGGCTCATCAGGAGCACCACGGCCACGCGTTTCATTGCGGAAACCGCTGCCACGCCCAGCCCGTGGCGATGACCGTGACGCCCAGTGACACTGCAGTGAGGCGCAGCGGAAATGGATCGCGCGACGGCAGAGCGACCGACAATCCGCCGTCAACGAGGCGAAAGAGCACCGCCGTCGCGGCGAGCACGACGATTTGCCCAGCCTCGATGCCGAGGTTGAATCCCACCAGCGGCACCGCGATCGAGTCGAGAAACAGACTGCGCAGGTATCCCGCAAAGCCGGCGCCGTGCACCAGGCCGAACCCCGCGGCGAACAGCACGCGATGCCGTGAGAACGTGCCCTGGGCGGCGCGGGAGCGCTGCACGATATTCTCGATGCCAGTGGCGACGATGGTCAGCGGTATCAGGAACTCGACGAGGCGCGGCGGAAGTACCAGCACGTTCGTGACCGCCAGCGCCAGCGTGATCGAGTGCCCAATCGTGAATGCGCTGATCACCCAGAGCACTTGGCGCCAGTCACGACCACGATAGATCGCCGCCAGTACCAGCAGAAACAGGATGTGATCGAACGCGTCGATGGCGACGATGTGCTGAAAGCCGAGAGCCGCGAAGCTGACGAGTTCAGAGAGCATCTATCGGCCCGCCGTCTCGCGGCTCGCCGACACGACCGTTGGAGCGGCGGCGATCATCGCGGCGTGATGCTGCAGCAGCGGATCCGGCGTGTTCAGCCGCATCGCCTGCGCCATCATCTCACGCGCCTCGCTGAAGCGGCCGGCCCGATACAGCGCCCACGCCGTCAGGTCATACCCGTACACATCGCGTCGCGTCTCCAGCTCGGCCTTCGCCTTTTCCAGCACGGTGTTGACCTGCTCCCGCTGATCCAGCAGGTACAGACTCCACGCGCGATCATACGGCCCCTGTTGGGCCGATGCGACCACCGCCAGCGTTTGCGCATACTCGCGCCCCTTCGCGTGGTCGCCGAGCGTCGTGTAGGCCTTCGACAGCAGTCCGAGGGTGGCCGGGTCCATGCGCACGGCGATGGCACGTTCCCCCCAGGCGATGACCGCCGCGGGCTGCTCTTGCTGCTCCGCGAGTCGCGCCATGGC
This sequence comes from Gemmatimonas groenlandica, assembly GCF_013004105.1. Classification (NCBI taxonomy): domain Bacteria; kingdom Pseudomonadati; phylum Gemmatimonadota; class Gemmatimonadia; order Gemmatimonadales; family Gemmatimonadaceae; genus Gemmatimonas; species Gemmatimonas groenlandica. The sequence goes on along the minus strand of NZ_CP053085.1, from coordinate 4,002,271 downwards.
TGCCAGCAGGCGGGGATCCTGGTCATCGAGCGCGAGTCCGGCGCGGTATGCCGTGGCGGCATCCCGGGCACGACCCGCACGCAGCTCGAGATCTCCGACGCGCAGATGAAACCAGGCCTTCGTCTCGGTACTCAGATCGCGACGGGCCAATGCCTCCGTGCGCGCCGCGTTCAACACGCGGCGTGCCTTCTCGACGTGATTCGTCAGTTCCAGCCATCGCGCCACGCGCGGAGCGATCGACAGTCCGGAGCGGGCCGTCCATACCGAGTTGAACATGGTCGCGGCTGTGGAATCATCACCGAGTTCCATGGCGACTTCGCCGAGCAAGGCCCGATAGGCCGGCTGCTCGGGTTCCCACGACACCAGTGTACGTGCCACGTCCATCGCGTCGGTAAAGCGATGTTGCGCCAGCAAACTATTCGTCAGCGTGACCGCCGTAGCCGCATTGCGTCGTGTGCGCGTCGACAAGGAGCGACGCGCCAACGCTTCGGACGTGAGATATTCATCAAACACACCACTTTCCCGGGCGCGTTGCAGGTGCAGCGCGGCGAGTTGTCCCATTGAGACCGCGCTGACGGGATCAGCCGCCAGCGCTTCATTCCAAACGCGGATCTGCACATCGCGTTGCGCCCGCTCCGCCTCACGCTTTGACTCGCGCGAGGCGACTGCTGATGATGTGGCCGCGGTGCCCACTGCCGATGGCACCGTAAGATCTACGGCCATCGCCTGGTGGTAGGCCACTCCGCCAAGACCGGCGATCGTGAGACCAATCACCGCCGGCCACATCATCAGCCGGGGATTCATCGCGCCGCTTCGAGATACGGGAACGCCGTGCCGTACGTGCGCACCGACGTGCTGATGTTGTCCGACGTCAGGCCGGGCAATACCGTGGCAGCGGGGTCGAGCAGGTTGCCGAATGTCGCCGTGAGACCGGCATCGACCACATCGTCCTTCAGATTGCGGCCGCCGTAGCCACTGGCCAGCGCCCAGCTCAGCCAACCCGAGGTCGTGCCCGCACGATTCGGATACACCATGAGCATGTCGGGAACCAGCACCGCACCCAGCGTCGTGCCGATCGTGTTGCCACGATTGAAGGCATCGGTGAACGCCTTGATCTTGGTGCGGAAGCCGTTCGTGATGTCGGTGGCCGGCGCAGTCGTGTTGTGCAAGCCGTGATCGCGCTTGGCGAAGAACACTTCGCTCACCAGCGGATTGCCGAGGCGTTCGACCTGCGAGTATACCCGCGGGGTGGTGACGACTGGGTCAGTGATGGTGCCCCCGTTGTCGTCATCGCTGCACGCAGCGAACAACGGAAGGGCAAGCGCGACGGTGAACAGACGAGTAGCGAGTGAGCGGCGCATGCGCAGGGCTCCGTGAGAGTTGAGATTGGCGTTCATCGGCTGATCGTGCCCCAGACGCCGAAGTTGGCGGTCGCGGCCGTGTTCGACTGCAGCAGGGCCTTCGGGAGTTCGATGGCGATCGCGAGCGTGTTGAACGGACGCAGGAAGTCGATGCCAGGCGTACGGAATGCCGTAGCGGTCGGCGTGGCCGGGCCGGACAGCGCGCCGGTCGACGGACGACGGTCCGGAATGATGTTGAAGAACTGCTCGAGATCGATCACGAACGGATCCGCGCGCACGCCCGTGAACACCTGCGTGCCGGTGGCCGAGCCGCCGATGCTGCCGACCGTGCCCGTGAGCACCGGGCCGGTGGTGACGAGAGACGACTTCGTGCCGGTCATCGTCGGGGCAACGGGGCCACGCACCGTGTACTTCTGCGCTGCACCGACGCCATTGTCGAACGTGACCTGGAACACCAAGTCTTCGATCGCGTCGCCGCTGTTGTCGACCTTGAGCTGGTACAGCAGATCCGGATCGAACGACGCCGTCGTGCCGGCAATCGGGCTCGACGTGGTCATGATGAGCGCAATGCGATCGGCCGAGGAGCCGGGGAACGCATACACATCATTGATGTCCATGCGCGGATTCAGCTCGACTTCGGGCGTATCCTGGTGATCCGATGCGTATACCGCGCCGGCCACACCGATCGAGCCGACGGCGGCGACCAGCGCGACGACGCGCGAGGCGCGTCGTGAGAGAAAGGAGATGTCCACAGAGAATTCCTATGTGTGGGAAGGGTAGAGTCCGAGCCGCTCGCGATCGACGCGAGAACGGAGAGGAGGTGCAGTGCCTGACTGCCCGACCCGAGGACTACGACGCTGACGGCGTCTTGGATGTATGAACCATTGCACATCGTGCGCCAGCACCCCTCGCCCCCCCTCCACCATCCAGCGGATCGCGGCCGGCGTATTGCAACGGGTTTGCGAACCTTGGGTCCATTTGGTACCTCTCATCTACCCTTGCCTTCCATATGCGCGATTCTCGCGATGCATCCTGCCGACTGCTCGCCGTCGCGCTCAGCGGACTCGTCGCTGCAGCACCGCTCTTGGCACAGCAGACAGACAGCAGCGCCGCGCGGAAGCAGCGGACTGACTCGGCCGCCTCAACCACACTGCGCGCCGTACAGGTACGCGGACGCGCGGATAACCTGATTGGCATTGCCTCCAGCGCGTCTCAAGGGCGCATCGGTCGCGCCGACCTTCGCCTGCGTCCGCTGCAGCGTGAGGGCGAGATTCTCGAAGCCGTGCCCGGCATGATCCTCACGCAGCACAGCGGAGACGGCAAAGCCAATCAAATGGTCGTGCGCGGATTCAACCTCGATCACGGGACCGACTTCCAGACCCGTCTCGAGTCGATGCCGCTCAATCTTCCCACGCACGGCCACGGGCACGGCTACACCTATCTGAATCCGCTCATTCCTGAGTTCGTGGATCACCTCGAGTACAAGCTCGGGCCGATGTACGCCGAACTCGGAGACTTCGGCAGCGCCGGCGGTGCCACGCTGCACCTCACGCGATCACTCCTCAAGCCGGTTGCCTTGCTCGAGTCCGGGGCCTTTGGCTTCCGACGTGCCGTACTGGGCGCCGGCGCATCAACGCGCCGCAACCAGTTCATCGTCGGCGGCGAAGCGAAGCAGTACGATGGACCGTGGGAGCAGCCCCAGCGGCTGGGGAAGTTCAGTGGCCTCGCGCGATGGACGTACACGGGCCAGCGCGACGAGATCTCGGTGTTGGCCTTGGGCTATGCGAATAAATGGAACGCCACCGACCAGATTCCGGCGCGCGCGTTCGCGTCCGGAGCTATCGGTCGGTTTGGACAGGTCGACCCCACGCTCGGCGGCGACGCCTCGCGCAACAGCCTCTCGCTGTCATGGACGCGCACACAGCGGCGTGGCAAACTCGCCATCGATGCGTTTGTCGTGCGTCACGACCTCAATCTGTTTTCGAATTTCACCTACTTCCTCGACAACGCAGGACGTGGTGATCAGATCAATCAGACCGATCGTCGCACGATTGGCGGCGTGAACCTCGAGTTGACCCGAGTTGGCATCGTGTCCGGTGTTGCACACGCGCTCCGCACCGGTGTGCAATTGCGCGGCGACGATATCGCGGTGGGACTGTATCGCAGCGATCGGCGCGTACGTGGTGACACGGTACGCCGTGACAATATTCGCCAAGGGAGCGCCGGAGCGTATGCCAGTCTCGAGTCGCATTGGAGCCCGCGCGTGCGCACCGTGCTTGGGGTGCGGCAAGATTGGTATGACTTCCACGTGCAGAGCAACGACTCACGCAACAGCGGCACGCGCCTGGCAACGATTGGAAGTCCGAAGGCATCCTTGGTTTTTTCGCCGGTCAGTGGTACCGAGCTGTATTTGGGAGGCGGCCTCGGATTTCACAGCAACGACGCACGCGGCACCACCATTCGCTTCGACCCGGTCAGCGGCGACCCCGCGACACCGGTCAACCCGCTGGTGCGTTCTCGCGCGGCAGAATTGGGCCTCCGGACATCGCGTGGCGAATGGTTGCGTACGACCGCATCGCTCTGGGCATTGAACCTGGATAGCGAGTTGTTGTTCGTCGGCGACGCGGGCACCACCGAGGCCTTGGGGGGAACGCATCGCGTGGGAGTCACCATGGCGAACTTCGTGAAGCCAGTGAGCACGCTCAGTCTCGACACCGACGTGTCGTTCACGCGCGCACGCTTCGCCGATGTCGGTCGCGATGCCGATCGCATTCCCGGTGCACTCGAACGTGTGATCACGGCCGGTGCCACCTGGGAGCCGCGTCGGGGCGTGCACGCCGTCGCTCGTGTGCGTCACTTCGGATCGAGTGCGCTCACGGAGGACAACCGTGTGCGCGGTACACCCACCACGCTGCTGAATCTGAGTGTTGGTGGTACCATCCGCGGCACCCGACTCACAGCCAGCATGCTGAACGCGAGCAATGCCCGGTCGAGTGACGTGCAGTATTTCTACGCGTCTCGGCTGGCCGGAGAGTCAGGAGCGGGCGTGGCGGACGTGCATTTCCATCCCGTCGAACCGCGCATGCTGCGCGTTGGCCTCTCACGCGGCTTTTAGCTAGACTCAAGGTGAGCCCGTCAAATGTGCGGGTGCCCCCTTTTCCGATCAGGTCCAATGCGCTTTCGCTCTCTCCCGCTGGCCGCGGCAGGGCTCGCGCTCGCAGCGTGTCAGCCGGCCAAGAAGCCGACGCCCGCTCCGACGCCTGCCGCTCGCCCCGCTGGCCAGAATGGCACGCCGACGCCCGGACAGCCGACTCCGGGCCAACCGACACCGGGCCAGCCGCCCGCTGGCGGTCTCCCTGCTGGACTCGCGGCGGGCCTTGCCGGTATCGGAGGCGGTGGAGCTGACCCCGTGCCGCGTCCGTACGCCACGGTCATCACCCCGCGCGCCAAGACCAAGACCGGCGTCTTCGGTGTGCACCAGGTTGGCTCGCGTCTGTATTTCGAGATCCCGGCCGCCGAAGTGGGCAAGGATTTCGTGATCACGACGGTGCTCGCCGGCACGCCCGCCGGCATCGGCATCAACGGCACGCTCGGACCCGATCGCGTGGTGCGCTTCGAGCGCCGCGATAATCGGATCCTCATTCGCGACATCAACTACAACAACGTCGCGACCGATAGCATGCTCTCCACGCGTCGCGCGATGTCGCTGATCGAGTTCTATCCGATCATCGCCGCCCTGAACGTGGAAGCGTACGGCAAGGACAGCGCGGCCGTCATCGAAGTGACGCGCATGTTCACCGGAGGCATCCAGGAGTTCGCCGCCGGCGGACGTCGTGCCGCCGTGGACCCCACGCGTTCCTACATCGAGAAGTTCGCGGCCTTCACCCGCAACGTGAACGTCACCGCGACGCAGACCTTCACACCGCAGGGCGCCGGTGGCATCGCCATTCCGGGGCTAAACCTCGGCGGCGCGCAAGCGACCACCGAAGCGTACACCTTCTCGGTCGTCCGTCTCCCCGACGTGCCGATGATGCCGCGCTTCAATGACGCGCGCGTCGGGTTCTTCGGCCCGAACAAAACCGATTTCGGTTCGCCCGAGCAGCGCGTGCTGCCGCGCCGGTACATCTCACGCTGGCGTCTCGAGTGCTCCGACCAGAAGGTCGGCAATCTTTGCGTGCCGAAGAAGCCGATCACCTACTACGTCGACCCGGCCACGCCCGAGTGGCTCAAGCCGTGGATCAAGGCCGGCATCGAGGAGTGGCAGGGCGCGTTCGAACAGGCCGGCTTCGCCAAGGGTATCGTGGCGGGCGTCGTGCCCTCCGATCCCGACTTCTCCGGTGAAGACGCGTCGGTCGCGATGGTGCGCTGGCTGCCGTCTCCGGTGGCCAATGCCGTGGGACCGAGCACGGTCGATCCGCGCAGCGGCGAGATCATCGATGCCGACGTGCAGATGTATCACAACATCATGGACCTCCAGCGCGAGTGGTACTTCTCGCAGGTGGGCCATCTCGACAAGCGCGCGCAGACGTTCCCGTTCCCCGATTCACTGATGGGACGTCTGGTGCAGTTCGTTGCGGCCCACGAAGTCGGCCACACCCTCGGCTTCCCGCACAACTTCAAGAGTAGCTCGATGTACCCCGTCGACTCGGTCCGCAGCAAGACGTGGGTCGCGAAGATGGGCCATTCGCCGTCGATCATGGACTACGCGCGGTTCAACTACGTCGCCCAGCCCGAAGACGGCATCCCGCTCGGCGATCTGGTGCCGAAAGTCGGCCCCTACGACATGTTCGCGGTGAAATGGGGCTACACGCCCATCGCGAACGCGAAGCGCCCGGAAGACGAGAAGTCCACGCTCGACAGCTGGGCCCGCATGCAGGACACCGTGCCGTGGTACCGCTACGGCGGCGGGCAGGTCGATCCCGGCGAGCAGTCGGAAGCGATCGGTGACGCCGACGCCGTGAAGTCCACGCGCCTCGGCTTCAAGAACCTGCGTCGCATCGTGGATCTGGTCGTGCCCGCCTCGACGACCGACAAGACGGCCGACTACTCGCTGCTGCGCGCCACGTATGGCGGCGTGCTCAATCAGTGGGCGACCGAAGCGCAGCACGTGACGCGAGTGGTCGGTGGCCTCGACAAACAGGAAAAGGCCGTCAGCCAGAGCGGGCCGGTGTGGACGATGGTGCCGCGTGCCCGTCAGAAGGCCGCGATGAATTTCCTGAACGACGAGGTGTTCACCACGCCGACCGCGATGATCAAGCCGGACATCCTCCGCAAGATCGAGTCGGACGGCAACATCAACCGCGTCAGCGGTGCCCAGGCCCGCACCCTGTCGTCGCTGGTGCAGAACGCCAAGCTGCAGCGCATGGTGGAGTTCGAAGCGATCGCCACGAACAAGGCGCAGGTGTACACGCTGGGTGAGATGCTCACCGACCTCCGCCGCGGTCTCTTCAGCGAGATCTACGTGGGTAAGCCGATCGACGCGTACCGTCGTCGTCTGCAGGCCACCTATCTCGAAGCCATGGCGTCCAAGATCAAGCCGCCCGCCGCGAATCCGCAGGACGCGGTGCTGGCCGCCCTGTTCGGGCAGGCGGTCGTGAATACCCGCGACTTCCGCCCGCTGCTCAAGGACGAGATGCGCACGCTCGATCGTGAGCTGGCAGCGGCCGTGGGCCGCGCCGGTGATCGGAACACCCGCGCCCACCTGCTGGACGCACGCGACCAGATCAAGGCGATGTTGGACACGGAGAAGTAGTCCGGCACCACCAGGTCTGCAGGGTCGAGAGTCGGGGCGGTCGCGCGAACAGCGTGGCCGCCCCGTTTTTCGAGCCGCAGGACCCTCCCGTGTAACCGGACAGTGCGCGCGCACGTAATTTTCCGCACATGTCATTGCACGCTGAATCCGCCCCCGGCGATGTCGCCCCGGTCCGATCCGCCCTGCGCGGCCAGTACGAAATCCAGCGGGAGCTTGGACGCGGCGGCATGGGTATCGTGCTGCTGGCGCGCGACGAACGGCTCGATCGATTGGTCGCGCTCAAGGTGCTGCCACCGCAACTGGCCGAGCATGCGGAGACCAAGGAGCGCTTTCTTCGGGAAGCGCGGATGGCGGCGCAGCTGTCGCATCCCAACATCGTGCCGGTGTACCGGGCCGACGAGATCAACGGCTTCGCCTTCTTCGCGATGGGATTCGTGGAAGGCGAGACGTTGGGCGAACGGATCCGCGACCGGGGCGCCCTGCCCGCCGCCGACGTGGTCCGGGTGCTGCGCGAAGTCGCTTGGGCGCTGGCCTACGCGCACGCCCGCGGCATCGTGCACCGGGATGTGAAGCCCGACAACATCCTGCTCGAGCGCGGCAGCGGCCGGTCGGTGGTGACCGACTTCGGCATCGCCCGATCGGACTTCAACCCGGCGCTGACGCAAGATGGCTATGTGCTGGGCACGGTCCACTTCATGAGCCCGGAGCAGGCCAGCGGGGAGCCGCTCGACGGCCGCAGCGATCTGTACGCACTGGGGTGCATCGGCTTTCTGGCGCTCAGCGGCCGCCTCCCCTTCGAGGGATCGGCACCGCAGGCGATCCTGGTCGCTCACGCCACCAAGGAGCCACCGGCGCTCCGATCGGTCGCGCCGTCGGTGCCGCCAGCCTTGGCCGCCGTGATCGACCAATGCCTGCGGAAGCGGGCCGACGACCGCTTCGCCAACGGCGAGGAGCTGGCCGACGCGCTGGGCAAGGCACTACAAGCGGTCGAAAGCGCGGCCCGTGACGACAACGGTCAGACCGCGCTCTCGAGCGACGACGCCATGCTGATCTGGCGTCGCGCAGCGGAATTGCAGGCTGAGGCAGCGGCGCGTCTGGAGTCGAGAATGCGGGCGACGGCGGGTTCGAAGCAGCTCGTTGCGACCTCGATGGTGCCGGTCGAGGCACAAGATGGCGCGACAGCAGCTGGTCAGAATTCGACCAGTGATGCGTCATTACCGACCGATGCGTACCGATTGCGCGATGTCGAGGCCGCCGCGGTTGAGGCCGGCATCTCACAACGATACGTCGCGTTGGCCCTCGATGAGCTCCGGGCGTCGCCCAATGCTGTGCAGCGCGCGCAGCCGATGCCGCGGTGGAAGGAGAGTCTCGCCACACGCCTGTTCGGCACCTCGCAACGCACCCTGTCCGTCACCCGCCGTTTCGCGGCCGCACCTCGCGCAGTACTTCAGGTGCTGGGCCGGTCACTCCAGGCAGCGCCGTGGTCACTGGCGCTACGCGATACACTGGGGGGACACCCTCTCGATGGTGGCGTGTTGGTGTTCGATCTTCCGGCGATGGTCGATGGGAACTACAAGTGGACGTGGACTCGCTACGGCGTGTACGTGCCCGAGCTTCGTGTGTCGCTCGCTGCCGCGCCGGGCAGTACGAAGGCCTGCGAGGTCACCATCCACGTCAGCCTGAGAGAGGGGCTCACGGCCAACATCGCCGGCTACGGGATCATCGCCGGCGGTGGCAGCGCCTTCGGTGGCCTGATTGGTGCGGCGATCGGCAAGAAGGCGTTGCTGCTCGCCGGAGCCGCCATCGGGGGGCCGGCACTGGCCGGCGCCCTGTTGGCTGGTGTCGCGGTACTGGCAACGGCCGGCCCGCTGTACCGCTGGGAGATCCGGAAAACCGAGGCCGAGCTGCAGGCCGCATTGGCGACCATCGACGTCGCGATGCGGTCGATCGACATCTTCGGGGAGGCGCCGACGCCGCCTCCGCCTCGGCCGATCAGCTCGGGCATGGATTCGTTCGGCTTCTGAAGAAGCAGCTTGTTTTCTCTCATTACTGAGATACATTAAGAGCATCCCAACACCGAGAGAACGCAATGTCTATCCGTCCCGTCAAGCGAATCGTTCAGGCCCAACCGACCATGGAAGGCGCCGGCGTACACCTCCACCGTGCCTTCGGGTTCGGTGAAACGTCCGAAACCGACCCGTTCCTCCTGTTCGATGATTTCCGCAACGACGTGCCTCGGCAGTACCAGGCGGGCTTTCCCTGGCACCCGCATCGCGGCATCGAAACGATCACGTACGTCCTCGCCGGCAACGTCGAGCACGCCGACTCGCTAGGAAACCGCGGCATGCTGGGCGCCGGCGACGTGCAGTGGATGACCGCCGGCAGCGGTATCGTGCACCATGAGATGCCGCAGGGCGACTCGCAGGGACGCATGCACGGCTTCCAGCTGTGGGCCAACCTGCCCTCGTCGCTCAAGATGACGGCCCCGCGCTATCAGGATGTGCAGTCGAAGGAGATCGCCGAAATCGTGGACGACGACGGCACCACGGTCCGCGTGATCTGCGGCGAGTTCTGGGGAAAGCGTGGTCCGGTGGACGGCATTGCGGCTGATCCCAGCTATCTCGATGTGTTCGTCCCGGCGGGTCGCACGAAGTCGCTGCCGGTCGACGCATATCGCAGTACCTTCGCCTACATTTTTGAAGGGACTGGAACGTTCCGTCATGCCTCGGACCCGATGGGCGTGCTGACGGAGCGGACGGCGGGCAACGACGACGACCTCGTGCGGGACATGTCCGGCAATCGGTCGCTCGTGCTCTTCGACAGCGGCGATGAGGTCGTGGTTCGGGCCGGCGAGCAGGGTATTCGTTTCTTGCTCGTTTCTGGCGCCCCGATCAAGGAGCCGGTGGCGTGGTATGGTCCGATCGTGATGAACACGCAGGCTGAGCTGCAGGTCGCGATGCGCGAATTGCAGGCGGGGACCTTTATCAAACACTGAATGCGCTGAGCCGCCGTCCGTCTGTTCAGCAGACCCAGCGCCACGTGGCGCTGGGCGGTTCGTTCTTCTCGAGCGGGCTCACGCTGAGTTTCTGAGGGTGCGTCGAGGCAGCCCTCGGTTCCCGACGGCCTTCTCCGAGGACCGGGAACCTCGGCGAGCAGTCGGACACTCAGAAGATCATGTCCCTGCTCACCGAGACCGCGCGCGGGCTCTACTGTACCGCCGCCGACTGTTACATCGACCCGTGGGCTCCCGTACCGCGCGCGCTCATCACGCACGCGCACGGCGATCACCTCACCTGGGGATGTGAGCGCTACCTCGTGGCGCGCGATGGCGAAGGCGTGTCGCGCGAACGACTCGGCGCATCGGCGTCCGGCCTCGAATCGATCGCCTATGGCGAAAGGCGCGATATCAACGGCGTCACGGTGTCGTTTCATCCGGCCGGACATATTCTGGGCTCAGCCCAGATCCGCCTCGAGTATGGCGGTGAGGTCTGGGTGGTGTCCGGCGATTACAAGACCGACCCCGATCCCACCTGCGCCGCGTGGGAGCCGGTACGCTGTCACACGTTCATCACGGAAAGCACGTTCGGATTGCCGATATACCGGTGGCCGTCGCAGCAGCAAGTGTTCGCCGACATCAACGCGTGGTGGGCCAGGAACGCGAGTGACGGACAGGTGTCGTTGCTGTACGGCTACGCGTTGGGCAAGGCGCAGCGCATGCTGGCCGGTCTCGACCCTTCCATCGGGCCGATCCTCACGCACGGCGCCGTGGAACGGATGACGCAGGTGTACCGCGACGGTGGCATTGCGATGCCCAGCACGATCTATGCGCTCACCGCGACGAAGGCGTCCGCCACCTCGCGGGCGATCGTGGTGGCGCCACCCAGCGTCGACGGGTCGGCATGGGCGCGTCGCTTCGGCAGCACACGCGCCGCCTTCGCCAGCGGCTGGATGCAAGTGCGCGGCGCACGACGACGGCGCGGCGTCGACATGGGCTTCACGCTCAGCGATCACGTGGATTGGCCTCAGTTGCTCAGTGCGATCAGCGCGACCGGCGCCGAACGGGTGTGGGTGACACACGGGTTCACCGGCCCCGTAGTGAAGTGGCTGAATGACCACGGACTCGATGCGCGGGCCATCGCGACACGCTACGAAGGGGAACGCGATGATGCGGCCGTCGACACCGCCATTGATTCGGCCGCGGACGTGGCGCCGTGAGACAGTTCGCCGCGCTGTACGACGCGATCGATGCCACCACGGCGACCAGCGAAAAGGTCGCCGCTCTGGTGGCGTACTTCCACGCGGCATCAGCGCCGGATGCCGCATGGGCCGTCGCGTTTCTGTTGGGTCGCAGACCAAAGCGACTGGTACGCGCCCCCGATCTGCGCACGTGGGCCGCCCAAGCCGCCGATGTTCCGGCGTGGCTGTTCGAAGAGTGCTACGCGCAGGCCGGTGATCTGGCCGAAACGATCTCCTTGTTGGTACCCGAGAGCGACGCCAACGACGAGCAGACGCTTGCCTGGTGGGTGGAGGAGCGACTGCTGCCACTCGCCCACATGGACAGCGATGTGCAACGCGACGCGCTGCTGCACGCATGGCAGCAGCTCAACGGCACCTCACGCTTCCTCTTCAACAAACTGCTCACCGGCGCCTTTCGCGTCGGCGTGTCCGACGGCCTCGTGGTGCGCGCACTCGCGCAGGTGAGCGGGATCGCTGCCGAGTCGATCGCGCATCGACTCATGGGACAATGGGAGCCGAGCGCGGCGTGGTTCACGCAGCTGGTCGCCACTGAAACCACCGACGCCGACTGGAGTCGTCCATACCCGTTCTATCTCGCGTATCCGCTCGAGGCCGAGCTCGAATCACTGGGCCCGCCCGACGACTGGCAGCTGGAGTGGAAGTGGGACGGGATCCGCGCGCAGCTGGTACGTCGTCGCGGACGCACGTTCCTGTGGAGCCGCGGCGAGGAGCTGCTGGCCGATCGCTTTCCCGAGGTCGAAGCGAGCGCCGCATGGTTGCCTGATGGCACCGTGCTCGACGGCGAACTGTTGGCGTGGCGTGACGGTGCACCAATGCCGTTCAGCGAGCTGCAGCGCCGCATCGGTCGCAAGACGGTGGGCAAGAAACTGCTCGCCGACGTGCCATGTCATCTTCTCGTGTACGATTGTCTCGAAGCGGATGGCGTTGATGTGCGTGACCGGCCTATGCACGAGCGTCGCGCGCTGGCCGAATCCATCGTGTCGCGGCTGCCCGGCGGTGCGTCGATGGGCCTGTCACCGGTAGTCGACGTGTCCTCGTGGAGTGCCGCGCGGGATGCGCGCGAACGCTCGCGCGAGATGGTGGCTGAAGGGTTGATGCTGAAGCGTCGCTCGTCGCCCTATGGGGTGGGTCGAAAGGTCGGCGACTGGTGGAAGTGGAAGGTGAATCCGCTTACGGTCGATGCAGTGTTGGTGTACGCACAAGCCGGTCACGGTCGCCGCGCCGGACTCTTTACCGACTACACGTTCGCCATCTGGGACGGTGACGCGCTCGTGCCCTTTGCGAAGGCGTATTCAGGACTCACCGATGCCGAGATCCGCGAGGTGGACGCCTTCGTGCGTCGCAACACACTCGAGAAATTCGGGCCCGTGCGTACGGTAAAGCCGGAGCTCGTGTTCGAACTGGCCTTCGAGGGCATTCAGCGCAGCACGCGCCACAAGAGTGGCATCGCGGTGCGCTTTCCGCGCATGGCGCGGTGGCGTCGCGACAAGCCGGCCAACGAGGCGGACACGCTGGAAACGGTCAAGGCGTTGCTCACCGCGGGGCATGCCGGTGAGTGATGCTGAGGGGCGGCTCGAACAGTGGTTTGCGGCGCGCGGCTGGAGTCCGTTCGCCTTTCAGCGTGAAGTGTGGAGCGCCTATGCCAACGGCGAGTCTGGGCTGATTCACGCCGCGACCGGCACCGGCAAGACATACGCCGCGTGGATGGGGCCCGTGCTCGAAGCGCTGGCTGAGCATGAGGCGCCGCGCACTTTGCGTCGTCGTGCCGATGGAGCACCGCTGCGCGTGCTCTGGATTACGCCACTGCGTGCGCTTGCCGCCGACACCGAGCAGGCATTGCGCGAGCCTATCGAAGCGATGGGCCTGCCATGGACCGTCGAATCGCGCACCGGAGATACCAGCGCCGCTCGACGTGCGCGACAGCGCGACCGGTTGCCGTCTGCGCTCGTGACCACACCGGAATCACTCTCGTTGCTGCTCTGTCGCAAGGATCACGAGGCGATCTTTTCGGACGTGCGCTGCATCGTGGTCGACGAGTGGCACGAGCTGCTCTCCACCAAGCGCGGCGCGCAGGTGGAGTTGGCGCTGGCGCGTCTGCGACGCATCTGTCCGCAGCTCCGCACGTGGGGTGTGTCGGCCACGCTCGGCAATCTCGACACCGCAGCGGATACGCTCCTCGGGTATCGCGCCGATGGTGCGCCGCATGCCCGTCGGCTCGTACGCGGTATCGTACCCAAGGATACGCAGGTCGAGGCGCTCACACCCGACACCATGGACCGATTCCCGTGGGCGGGGCACCTGAACACCAAACTGTTGCCCGAGGTGATGCAACGCCTCGAGTCGGCGCAGAGTGCGATCGTGTTCACGAACACGCGCTCGCAATGTGAGATCTGGTTTCAATCCATCATCGCCGCGAACCCGGCATGGTTCGAGTTCACCGCAATCCATCACGGTTCACTTTCACGCGCGCAGCGTGAAGACGTGGAAGACGGACTCAAGACGGGGCGCTATCGCGTCGTGGTGGCCACCAGCTCGCTGGATCTTGGCGTGGACTTCTCACCCGTCGATCTGGTGATGCAGATCGGCAGCCCCAAAGGCGTCGCGCGGTTGATGCAGCGCGCCGGCCGATCGGGGCACTCGCCGGGCCGCGTCTCGCGCATTCTGTGCGTGCCCACGCATGCCTTCGAGCTGGTCGAAGTGGCCGCCGCCCGAGATGCGATGCGCGCCGGCGCCATCGAGAGTCGCGAGCCGCTCGATCGTCCGCTCGATCTCTTGGCGCAGCATCTCGTCACGCTCGCACTGGGCGGTGGATTCACCCGCCACGCAGTGCTGCAGGAGCTGCGTTCCACTCGGGCCTATCGGCTGCTGACCGATGTGGAGCTCGATTGGGTCATCGACTTCGTCACGCACGGCGGCAATGCCCTGAAGGCGTATCCCGAGTATGCGCGGGTTCAACTCGTGGGGGATCGCTACGTGGTGACCGATCGCCGTGTCGCAATGCGACATGTGCTCAACATCGGCACCATCGTGAGTGACGCGGCCATCGCCGTGCGCTATCTCAAAGGCGGCCGACTCGGCACCGTCGAAGAGTCTTTCGTATCTCGACTCTCCCCCGGCGATAAGTTCATCTTCGCCGGCACACCATTGGAGTTTGTGCGGCTGCGCGATCTCACGGCATGGGTGCGCAAGGCGAAGGGCATCACCGGGGCGATTCCGCGCTGGCAGGGCGCCCGCATGCCGCTCAGCACCGAGCTCTCGCACGCGGTACGGGCGAAGCTCGAGGAGGCGCGACAGGGCGTATACAGCGATCCCGAGATGCAGGCGGTACAGCCGGTACTCACTCTGCAGGCCGAGCGCAGCATCATTCCGCGGCCGGATGAGCTGCTCATCGAGCGATGCGAAACCCGCGATGGTCATCACCTGTTCGTGTATCCGTTCGAAGGCCGCTTGGTGCACGAGGGGCTCGCCGCGCTCTTTGCGTATCGCATGGCGCAGCTGACGCCGATCTCGTTCTCGTTCTCCTGTAACGACTATGGATTCGAGCTGCTTACCGCCGACGCGGCACCGTTGGAGGAGGCATTGGAGTCGGGCTTGCTGACGACGGAGCACCTGCTGCACGATATCACGCACAGTCTCAATGCCGCCGAATTGGCACGTCGTCAGTTCCGGGAGATCGCGCGCGTCGCCGGTTTGATCTTCGGAGGCTATCCGGGACAGTCGAAATCGGTGAAGCAGATGCAAGCGTCAAGTGGATTGTTGTACGATGTATTCGTGAACTACGATCCCGAGAACCTGTTGGTGCAGCAGGCCCGCCGAGAGGTGCTCGAGCGGCAGCTCGAATCGAGCCGGTTGGGCCGTGTGCTGCAGCGCCTGTCCGAGAGCATCGTGCGCGTGATCGATGTCGATCGCCCGACCCCGCTCGCCTTTCCGCTGCTGGTCGACTCCACGCGGTCGCGCGTGAGCTCGGAGAAGCTGGCGGATCGCGTGCGTCGCATGACGGTGTCGGCCGAGAAGTCGACGCGATCGGGCACGTCGATGACGTTCCGTGCGCACGAGGGCCGTGCCACGAAGGTGGTGAAGTGACGGGGAGCGCGATTCCCGCCGGCGCCGTTATCCATTCCGTTGCTGGTGAGCAGCTGGTGCTCTTGCCCGACCGTGCGATCTGGATTCCCGAGCGCCGCATGGTCATCGTCGCCGATCTCCATTGGGGCAAGGCGGCGGCATTTCGGGCCGCGTTCGTGCCGGTGCCCTTTGGCACCACGGCCAGCGATCTGGCGCGATTGTCCCGCGTGCTGCACGACACGGCCGCAACCCATCTGGTGGTGCTTGGCGATCTGCTGCACGCACGCGCCGGACGCCATGCCGATACACTGGCCACGATCGGCGCATGGCGTGAGGTGCATGCGGAGGTCGCGATCACATTGGTGCGCGGCAATCACGACGCGCATGCCGGCGATCCACCGGCTTCGTTGGATATTGTCTGCGTGGATGCGCCGTTTGCCATCGGACCATTCATCGGCGTGCACGAGCCGGCAGAGCACGCGGATGGCTACGTGCTGGCGGGACATTTGCATCCGTGCGTCTCGGTGTTCGGCCGCGGCCGTCAGCACGCGCGTCTCGCCGCATTCGTGTTCGGCCCCCGTGTCGGGGTGCTACCGGCCTTCTCCAGCTTCACCGGCACGGGAATGTACGAGCGGTCGGAGCAGGACACGCTGTTCGTGATCGCCGAACGCGACGTGATCGCGCCGTAGCGCGTTAGCCACCTCTGGTGCGCCGAGCGCAGCAGACCTGTGCCGCAATCTTCACAGAACAGCTTTGACCGCGGATTGGCACGGACAACACACGGATTCTCACGCACGCGCTTCGGAAACCGGGAGTGTACACGAGGTCGCTGTTTGTATTTGAAAAACAAACGGCAGGCCTAGCGCGGCATGCGGAGCGCGCGGTCTATACGGCACCAATTCGTGCGTGATCGGCGAAAATCCGCGGTCTGTATTTTTTGGTTCAGAAGCATCCAGCGCAGCTCGGAATCGCAGCAAAAGACTGAACAGCTTTGACCACGGATTCACACGAATAACACACGAATTCTCACGCACGCGCTTCGGAAACCGGGGGTGTACACGAGGTCGCTGTTTGTATTTGAAAAACAAACAGCAGGCCTAGCGCGGCATGCGGAGCGCGCGGCCCATACGGCACCAATTCGTGCGTGATCGGCGAAAATCCGCGGTCTGCAGTTTTTTAGCGATCACACAAAGCAGTACGTTGCACTCAGCGGCGGATCGCCACACGCCATACCCACCACATTAGCAGCGGCTGCAGCGGTAACCGCAGCCAGAGCCCGGCGATGTACCCGGCCGACGCATCGGCGGCGCGTGCTTGGTTCAGCATGTGAATGTTGGCCGGCAGCACCGCGGCGAGCAGCGCAATAAGCCCCCAGGCGGCCGCCACTCGCGTCGCGGGGATCAGCAAGCCGATGGCGCCTGCTATTTCGAATACGCCACTCACGTAGGTCGCGAGTCGCGCGTTGGGCACCCACGGTGGCACGATGCGGTCGAAGAACGCCGGCATAACAAAGTGCAGCATGCCGGCGACGAGGAAGAGCGCCGCCGGGCCGAGCACCGCCATGGGTAACACGCGGCTATCGCGCAGGAGCGGCGTACCAGAGCACCGCGAAATAGTGGCAGATGCTGCCACCCATCACGAACAGATGCCACACGGGATGCGTCCAGGCGCGGCGGCGGTCCACATAGAAGATCACACCGCCCGTATAGCACAGCCCACCGGCCACCAACAGCATCAATCCCGCGTGCTCCATGGAGGCCATCAGCGGTTTGATCGCGATGATGATCACCCAGCCCATCGCTACGTAGATCGCCGTGGACAGTTTGGCCATCGCGCCGCTGCCGAACACTACTTTGAACAGCACGCCGAGCGCGGCCAACGTCCACACGATACCGAACAACGTCCAGCCCCAGGTGCCGCGTAGTACGCCTAGTGTGAACGGGGTATACGTGCCGGCAATGAGCAAGTAGATCGCGGAGTGGTCGACTACGCGCAGCTTCTGCTTGAGGGTGGGATGCGGGATCGCGTGGTACAGCGTACTCGCCGAATAGAGGGCGATCAACGTGGCGCCGAACACGCTGGCGCCGATCACCGTCGCGCGTTCGCCGTGATTCATCGCGGCGAGGATCAGGATCGGCATCCCGATGAGACTGAGCACGAGACCAACGCCGTGCGTGACGGCGTTGGCGAATTCTTCACGGAGACTCACGACCCTGGTACCCATGTGTGATTCTAACACGATCAGGCTCCGTTCGGTCGATCTCTTTGCGCTTCGACCTGCACCAGACTCAGGTGAGGTAGTCGCTCACCTGAATCCCGAGGCGGTCGGCGTCCTCGGTTCGAACGATGGTGCGGAGATGCTGACCCGACGAATCCTTTTCTGTGAGATCGAGCACGGTTGCCTCGTACGAAGGGTTTCCACGCTCGTCGAACAGCAGCCGGATCTGTGGCCGTGAGGGCGGCTGACCCTCACGGCTCGCCGCGACAACGAGCGCGATCTCATGGCTGTCGAGCAGGACGACCGTTCCGATCGGATAGATCCCCATCAGTCCGGTAAAGGCCCGCACCAACACCGGGTCTAACCCAAGACGCGGGTTGTCGCGCATGCCGCGGATGACATCAGCCGGTGACCAGGGGTTCGGCTGATAGACACGCGTCGACGTCGCCGCGTCAAAGCCATCAACGATGGAGACGATCCGGCTGAAGAGCGAGAGCTCTCTCGAACGCACCGTGCGCGGGTACCCACTGCGATCGAGACGGAGATGATGCTCGTAGGCCACGGTCATCGACCTCCACGCGCGCGCCGTGGACCCGCTGAGCGCGAAGAGAGCGAGCACACCATGCCACGTATGCCCCTGTAACACCCTGAATTCATCCTCCGAGAGCTGACCGCGCTTGTTCAGAATCTCAATCGGAATGCGGGACTTGCCGATGTCGTGCAGCAGCGCCGCGAGGCCGAGGTCGAGCAACTGGAGCTTGGACAGCCCGATACGGCGACCCAGAGCGACCGCGAGAATGCAGACATTCACGCTGTGGACAAAGGTGTACTCGTCGAAATCGCGCAGTGTCGTCATCCCGATCAAAGACGTATCGTCGATCATGATTTGATCGACGATGCCCTGCACGGCGCGCTTTGCCTGACGGAGCGCGGGAGTACGGCCCATGCGGACATCCGTCATCAGCTGCCGTGTTGCCGACAGTGACTGCATGAAGGTCTGGCGCGTTCGCTCCTGAGACGACCCTTCCTCCAGATCGGCCAACTCGTCGACGGCCGGCTCGATCTTGAAGTCGGACACGTTCTCGCGCTCGAGTTGCGCGGTGATATGCGCTCGCCGTTCATCGCTTTGGAGTCCCGGCGTCGGTGCGAGTAGCGCCGAGATCAGCGTCACCCACGCGGCACCATCTGGCGCACTCAGCACGAGGATGCCACCGATGCCAGCGTGACGAAAGCGGCCCGCGACGTGCGAGATCGCGGCGTACGTGTCGAGTTGAATGCGCAGCCGGATGCCGCACACGAAGACGTAGTCGCCGACAGAGCGGATATCACACTGGCCGGTCGACGCGATGAGCGATACGACGGCACCGTCCAGTGCAACGAGGGCGGCCTTCACCATCGTGTTTTCCCGAGGATACAGTCTGATCGCCCGCAACGCGCGATGGAACGCCTGGAGCACGTTGCGCGCCTCGAGCTGCGTAACGGCGCTCTCCTGGACCATGGGTCTGGGCGGCGGCGTACGGCTTCCGGTCGAGGTCACGGCGTGCCTCGCATGGCTTGGCTGATGGCCCGACGTACCATTGGATCCGACGTATCAGCGGCACGCTGCAAACTGCGGGTGGCCCGTTCAGTACCGATCATCCCGAGTCCGTAGGCCGCACACATTCGCAGCTCGGGAGCCTCCTTGTAACCAAGCAGACCACGCCCGTTGAGCATCGCATCGAGGGGGGCGGTGGCATCGTCTCCACCGGCCGCCGCGAGGGCCTCGACAAAGGCACGCTTCTCACTCAGGTCGACTCGGCGAAGCGCCTTCGCATCAAGATCCCGAACGAGGCGTGGAAACGCTTGGCGATAGCGTGTTGCGGCGATCGCTTTCAATGCCGCGAGGCGCACGTCACGAAGCTCGTGCGCAATGGCACTTTGCAGCACGTCCATGGCCGTCGGCGACGCGATCGCGGCAAGCGCCGACGCCGCTCCGCTCCGCGTGGAGTCGGCGCCCTCCCGGAACAGCTTCGCCAAAGGCGCGACCAGTGCGGGACTGGCGACCTGCCGCGCGAAAAGGATGGCACCACGTACGACCGGCTCACGCGGATCCTCGAGGAGTCGCTGGAGGAGCGAGAGTCGGGCAGCGAGCTGCCGTGTGACGATACCCTCGACGGTCTGGCGCGACGAGTTCAACGGTGCATCAGCGAACCATGCCACGAGCGGGACCAGCGCGTCGTACCCCAAACCTTCGAGGAGGGGCTCGAGCGTTACGGGAGCCGCCGCGAAGGCGCCTCGCTCAACGGCGCTGATCAGTCCGTCGATCGCCGACGCGGCATTCAGTCGGGCAGCCAGTGCGGAGAGGGCGCGTCGTATCTCATCGGACCAATCGGCCCGGGCCAAGGCGGCCCGGGTATCGCGCAGAATGCAGGCAACGACCGGATACTCTTCGGCCGATAAGGCATTGAGCAGCAGACGATCGAGGATATCGCACACCTCGGCGCGCACCTCGTCATCCTCTTGTACCTCGACGATGTCGAACAGGCTGTCGAGGACCGTCGGCAACCCGTCGTTCGCATACTCGCGCCGGATGGCCGCCTGCAAGGCGATGGCCTCCTGTGGATCGAGAAAGTGGAGGGTCGACGCGTCGTCGTCGAGGTGAATGAGCCGTGGCGGCGGGCCATCGCCGAGTGGCGGCGACTCAATAAGTTGTACCGCCGAGGGCACCCCGGCATATCCGCCAGACGCGACCTCGCCAGGGTCACGCTCGACGTAAGCGGCGTCGAAATCCGTCAATAATTCGACGTTGCGAAACGTGAGCTTCTGGAAATCGGCCAGCCACAGCTGCGTGACCAAGTCATCATCGTCCGAGCTGGCATCACGCGCCTGCTGCAAGATATCGAGCAGCGTGTCGAGCTCCGCATCCTCGAAGCCCGGGTGGAGATCGAGGCGGCGGAGGCCATCGCGATACAACAGCCACGGCAGCGCTGCACTGGTTCGCTCGTCTTCGCGATAGACCTCGCGATCGCCGGCCAGGAGCGACTGCTCCGTAATCGTCAGCGACAGTTCACTCTCCTGCAACCAGAAAGCCCGAAACGCCTCACGGGCATCATCTCGAGCCTTCGGTCGCATCGCACTATTCGGGAGATACATCTGCGTCGCGCGATTCGCGCGCACGAACGTGCGGAGCACGCTGGCGATACTCTGCGTCAAGGATCGCAAACGCGCCTGCTCCGCATCTCCGTCTGAATCGGTCGGCATATCACTCCACACGATTGAATTCCCCCTTACAGCACATCACTACACTACGATACTGCGACTATTTCAGGGAGGACAAGAGCCGCTCCACGAACCCGTTTACCGACGCATTCGTGTCGATCCAACGGACCACCGCGACCACATCGTTCACCGGGTCGACGTAGATGATGTTATTCCCGGCGCCTACATGCACGAATGCCTGCGCCGGTGCGGCGGGCACGTACTTCCGGTCGGTATTCACGAACCAGTTCATGTAGCCGTACGTGGGCTGCGCCGGCGTGGGCGTGAGCGCTTTCGTCACCCACGCCTCGGAGAGCAGCTGCTTGCCGCCCCACACGCCCCGACGCTGCGTGAGCAGGCCAAAGCGCGCCAGGTCCCAGGCGTTGATCATCATGCCGCCGCCCCAGTGTCCGCCACCGCTTACCGACTGCACCAACTTGCCGTCGAGCACGATCCACGAGTTGTCGTAGCCGTACCAGCGCCACGTGTTCGACGCGCCGATCGGCTCCATGATTTTGTCACGAAGAATGTCCGGCAGTGGCTCGCGCCACACCTGCAACGCCGCCAGCGCCAGCACATTCACGCGCGTGTCGTTGTACTCGTAGGCCGTGCCCGGCTCCACGCGCGGGCGCGTGGTCCACGTGTTCACCTGCTGCGCCGGACGGTCAGCCCACTCCGGCTTGCCCCACAGCGTGCCTTCCCAGTCGCTCACCTGCCGCAGCAGGTGATCCCAGGTGAGGCGCTTGTTGTGCGGACTGTCGAACGGACGCAACCACTTCGCGTCACCCGGCCAGTCGGCGCCGAGTCCGGTGCCGTTGGGATACGCGCGCAAGATCGGCGGCATCACCTGCGACACCGTATCGTCCACGCTTCGAATGCGACCCGCATCGAACGCCAAGCCGACCACGGTGCTCAGGAAACTCTTGGTCACACTGTTAGTGATCTCGACCGCGTTGGGATCCCCCCACGTGGCTACCACGTAGCCTTTGCGCAGAATCACGCCCGTGGCGCCACCACGCGGCGCCAGCGGTCCGATCGCGGCCCCAAAGGGCTCGCGACCAAACGTCTGGTAGTGATTGAGCTCGAGATCGCGCGGCGTCTTGCTCTCCTTCTCGATGGCGTACGCAATCGCTTCGGCCAGCTTGACCGAATCCATCCCCATCGCCGAGGGCGAACGACGTTCCCACGCCCCCGCCGGCGGCACATACGGCGCCGCCACCACACCCTTCTTCTGCGCCAAAGCCGGTGTCGCCAACCCGACCGCCAGCGCCGTCACACTCAAAACCCGAAACCCAAAACCCAAAACTGCTTTCATGCAATCGGCCCCTTCTTCTTCGCCGCGCCGATCACACCCGGCACGTTGTACTTCTGCAGCAGTGCGTTGAAGGCGTTCACGTCCACCGTCTCCACCTGCTCCACTTCGGCCTTGAGCGTCTGCCACAGCTTCTCGAGCTCCACCAACCGATCCTTCACCGGCTGCGTGAGTTCGCTGTTGCCCTCGACCTGACCGAGGAGGAAGCCGAACTGGCCGTTGATGCCGTTGGCGTAGTTGATGATGTCCTGCCCGTTGCCGGCTTTCGTCGTCATCTTCGGATCGAGCGCGCCCAGCTTGCCGGTGAGCGTACGACCCGCCTTGGCGATGGTGTCCGGTGCGGACGTTTCCTTGGCGCGTGTCACGTAACCCTGCACTTGGCTTTTCAGGTCGCGCACGCGCAGCACAGCTTCGTGAATCTCGTTGATCCGGTTCGACAGCAGGTTCGCCACCGAGTCCCGCTCGGCCACCACACGCGCCGGCACGTCGAGCCGCGGATCCTGCTTCACTTCGAGCTTCTGCGACTGCACCGTGCTGCCCATCGTGAGACGCACCGTGTACGTGCCAGGCACCACGCGCGCGCCACCATCGCCCGGCGCGCCGAACAGCAGGACACCAGCCAGTCGCGCCGGAGCCGCACGACGCAGGTTCCAGTTGAACGAGTTGAGCCCTGGCTTCACGGTGAGCTTGTTCACACTATCGCCCTTGGTGGCGAAGGATCTCACTACGGCGTTCTTGGCGTCCACGAATTCAAGCAGCAGTGTGCTTGCCGTATCGGGCGCCGCGGCCAGGCGGAAGTTGATCACCGCACCATACGACGCGTTCTTGCCCGCGTTGCGAGGCGTGCCGAACCCACCGCCGCCAGCCAGCACCGCCGCGCGCGGTGCATACAGGTGCATCGCCGCCTTCTCGATCGCATCCGCGCGCTGACGCAGCACCGAGAGATCGTCGAGAATCCAGAACGCGCGACCTTCGGTGGCCGCGATCAAGTCGCCGTGCTTCACCTGCAAGTCCGTGACGGGGACGACGGGGAAATTGCCGCGGAACGGCAGCCACTGCGCGCCGGCGTCGTACGAAACATACACACCTGTTTCGGTGCCAGCGTACAGCAGTCCCTTCCGCTCCGTGTCTTCACGCACCACGCGCACCGGCTCGCCGTCGCGCAAGCCGTTCACGATGCGCGTGAACGTGGTACCGTAGTCCTTCGACACGAAGATGTGCGGCGTGGGATCACCCAAGCGATCCTTTCGGAACGACACATAGATCGTGCCGGCATCGTGCGGCGAGATCGCGATCTCGTTCACCAGTCCATCGCCCCACGAGGCCGGCGTGATGTTCGTCCACGTCTTGCCGCCGTCGCGCGTGCGCTGAATGAGGCCGTCGTCGGTGCCCACGTACATCGTGTTGGCATCGTGCGGAGACTCTTCGATCACGACGATCGTGGCGTACACTTCGCCGCCGGCACCTTCGTTCGTGATCGGACCACCGCCCCAACCCTGGCGCGTCTTGTCGTTGCGCGTGAGGTCGCCCGAGATCGGCGTCCAGCTCTGTCCGCGCGTCGTCGTCTTGAACAGCACATTGCCGCCGTGGTACACGACCTTGTCGTCGTGCATCGACACTTCGATCGGTGCCGTCCAGTTGAACCGATACTTCGTCTTGTCGGTGGGCTCGGTGAGATTCATCTCGGGCCACGGCATGATCGTGCGCGACAAACCGTTCGTCGCATCCATCTCGTCGATCAGTCCCTGATAGCAGCCGCCGTAGATGTAGCGCGGGTTCTTGGCGCTCACACCCATGTTGGCGCTCTCGCAGCCGGGGCCTTCATTCCACTCGCGAATGCCGATGCTTCCACCGTCACTCTGCGACTGAATGATCACCGAACTGTTGTCCTGCTGACCGCCGTACAGCTTGTACGGGAAGCCGTCGTCCACCGCCACGTGATAGAACTGCGACGTGGGCTGATTGTCCTGCGTGCTCCAGCTCTTGCCGCCGTCCAGCGAGATCGACGCGCCGCCATCGTTTGCGTTGATCAGATAGTTCGGATTGGTCGGATTGATCCACAACTGATGATTGTCACCGTGCGTGGCCGATACATTCGCGAAGGTGCGGCCGCCGTCGATCGACTTCATCACCGGCGCGTTCATCACCCACACCACATCGGCGTTCTTCGGGTCGGCCGTGACGTTCATGTAGTACCACGAGCGCGTCTGAATCAGACGGTCGCCCGACTGCTGGCGCCAGGTCTTGCCCGCATCGTCGCTACGGAATACACCACCGTTCTCCGCTTCCACAATCGCGTACACGCGATCGGGGTTGGCCGGCGATACTGACACACCGATCTTGCCCACCAGCTTCGGCAGTCCTTCCTGACTGCGCTTCCACGTGTCGCCGCCGTCCACCGACTTCCAGATACCGCTACCGGCACCACCGCTGCGCACCATCCACGGCGTGCGCTGGTGATCCCACATCGCCGCGTACAAAATGCGCGGGTTCGTGGCGTCCATCGACAGGTCGCTCGCACCGCTGAAGGCGTTCTCGCCCTTCAGCAGCTGCGTCCACGTCTTGCCGCCATCGGTCGTGCGATAGATGCCGCGGTCGCTCGTGCCCTTCCAGCGATCGCCCTGCACCGCGACGTACACCACGTCGGGATTGCTCGGGTGCACACGCACGGCCGAGATTTGCCGCGACGTGGCGAGTCCGATGTGCGTCCACGTACGCCCCTGATCGGTGCTCTTGTACATGCCGTCGCCGTACGTCGACGACTGGCCACGGATCGCGTGCTCACCCATGCCCACGTAGATCACGTTCTCGTCGCTCGGCGCCACGGCAATGGCCCCCACCGATCCCGTCTTGAAAAAACCGTCGGAGATGTTGCGCCAGTTGTTGCCGGCATCGTCGGTGCGCCACAGTCCGCCGCCCGTATAGCCCGCGAAGTACGTGAGTGGCTGCGACGGCAGGCCCACCGCCGCCACCGACCGGCCTCCCCGGAACGGACCGATATTGCGCCACGACAGGGCCGCAAACGTGGTCGAGTCGAGTGCCGGGAGGCCAGCCGCCGCGCGCGGGGCCTGGGCGCTCGCCACCGACGGACTGAGCGCGGTCTGGAAGAGGACGCCGCAGGCGAGCGGGGTCAGAAGAGCGGGGAAACGCATCGGAATACGCCTGGCAGGGGTGGAAGAGGGACCGTGAAAAGCTACCACCTGCCGATACTCCCCGGAGCATGCCTGCCACCCGCTTCCGATTCCGGCGCACCGCCGATTTCACCGCCCTCCGGCTCGGCCGGGCGGTCCTCGGCTATCTCGCGCTGGTCACGTCGATCATCACGATGGCGCCCTTTCGCTTTCAGTGGACGCCGGCGCACGGCCTGACCAACATCTGGAACTGGTCAGACCTCGTGATGAACGTGCTGATGTTCGTACCGTTCGGGTTCGTCTATCAGCTCACGCGCCCCCGCGGCGCCCCACCCGACTGGCCGCGCGTGGTCATTTTGGGGGCGGCGCTCAGTGGCACCATCGAGACGTTGCAGCTCTTCTCGCCCACGCGGTACACGTCGCTGCTGGACCTGGCCACCAACACCGCCGGCGCGGCGCTCGGGGCGTGGGCGTTCACCCGTCTGGCCCGTCATCTGGAAGACGACACCGCCGTGCAGTCGCTGGCCCTCGAGCTACCGCTCATGGGGTTGGTATATCAGCTGATCCCCCTCTGCTGGCTGATCGGACTGGGGAGCGAAGGCGGGGCGCGGCGGATCTTCGTGCTGCCGGTGGCCGCGTTCGCCGGGGCGATTCTCGGCACGGTGCACGCGGCGTATCTTGCGCCTTCGCGGAATCGGTCCGGTTATCAGGATCGACGTTGGCTGGTCGCGCTGGCGCTGGGTTGGGTGATCGTGGCGGTGGTGCCCGGTGCGCGCGGTGACATCGACCTGATCTGCGCCGGTGCCACGCTGACCGTCGGCATCGCGCTGCTGCGCAGTATCGCCACCACGCGCGACCTCGCCGCGAGCGCCCATCGTCGATTCGAGCTGCCCACCCTGCGATTGGTACTGCCGCTGTTTGCGGCGTATCTGGCGCTGTCGTCGCTCTGGCCACTCGACGCCGTCACGCCGACGTGGCACTGGATCATCGCCCTCGCGCCGGCGCAGGTAGAGCTCACGCAGCCGGTGGTGTATCGACTGCTCGAACACGTCGCCGCGTTTACTCTGGCGGGTTATGTGATCGCCGAGTTCCACGGACGCGACGCGCGCGGACTGCGTGAAGCCGCACCGCGCGTGGCCGTGTGGGCCGGCGGGATTTCACTGTTGCTGGAAGTGGCGCGGGGATGGTATCCCGACACCGGCGCCAGCGTGCTGCTGTGGATGTTCACCGTCGTCGCCGCGCTCTTCGGCGGCTGGCTGTATCTACTGCAGCGTGATCACGTGCGCGCACTCGTGGAGCGGCGCCGACTACTGGCATCGCTCGCGGCTGCCAAGGCAGGAGTCGCACGGGCGGCGTAGCGTGTGACTTGCAGGGAACTGATCACGCAGGGAGGCAGAGGGCGCAGAGCACGCAGAGTCGCGCACGAGCGGGTTTGCGCGGTTTGCATTTCTCAATCTTGATGTCGTTCTCCGCGTGCCCTGCGCTCTCTGCGCCTCAGCGTGATCGGTTCAAAGTTCAAGGGGTCAGAGTCGTTGAACGGCCGCCGTGAACGGCCGCCAGCGAACCGCTCGTGCTAAGTTCCCCCCATGGCGTTCCGCTCCTCCGATCTACCCCGCCTCAAGCGGCTGCTCGCCAGATTCCACTGGACCACGTGGTTCATGCTGGCCCTCGGCATCTGGGCCTTGCCGCGCCTGCTGCCGCATGTGGGCGCGCTCGTGAATGTCACCGCGCGCGACCGCAGCACGCCGGTGTTTACGGTGCGCACGCTGGCCGACTCCGTGATTGCGTCGCCGTCGCTGCGTGGGCGCGTCGTGCTGGTGAATGTGTGGGCGACGTGGTGCCTGCCGTGTCGAGCGGAAATGCCGCTGCTCGAGGCCACCTGGAACCGGCACAAGGCGGCCGGGCTCGTGGTGCTCGGGGCGTCGGTCGACAAAGGCGATCCGCAGTCGGTTCGTGATTTCATCAGCGAACGCGGGATCAGCTATCCGATCGCCATCGTCGGCCCCGATGTGATCGGCGAACTGGGCGGCGTGCGCGGATATCCTACGTCGATTCTCATCGGGCGCGACGGCCGCGTGCGACATCGCGTGATGGGGCCGATTGGACCGCTGACGCTGGAGCCGGCGATCAGAAGAGCGTTGGCGGAGAGACTCACGACCCCAAACTTCGACTCACAACTCAAGACTCACGTGAGTGGTGGGTTATGAGTGCAAGTTCCGGGTCGTGAGTTACAAGGCACGCTGCAACCCTACCGGTACCCCTGCGCCTGCAGCTCGAACAGCTCCGCATATCGCCCCTTCCGCGCCAGCAGCTCTTCGTGCGTGCCCATCGAATCCACTGTGCCTTCGTTCAGCACGAGAATGCGATCGGCCATACGCACGCTCGAGAAGCGATGCGAAATCAGCATGCTCGTGCGCCCCGCGCTCAACGCCTTGAAGCGCTGGAACACCTCGAACTCCGCGCGCGCGTCGAGCGCGGCGGTGGGTTCGTCGAGCACGAGCAACTGGGCGTCGCGCATGTACGCGCGGGCGATCGCCAGCTTCTGCCACTCGCCGCCTGAC
This sequence comes from Gemmatimonas groenlandica, assembly GCF_013004105.1. Classification (NCBI taxonomy): domain Bacteria; kingdom Pseudomonadati; phylum Gemmatimonadota; class Gemmatimonadia; order Gemmatimonadales; family Gemmatimonadaceae; genus Gemmatimonas; species Gemmatimonas groenlandica. Next base: position 3,974,380 of record NZ_CP053085.1, on the reverse strand, counting down.
AATTCCACGCCGGTGGAGAATCGCTTGCCGATGGGCTGATCATACGTGGCCGGCAGCCGCGCGATCATCTCCGCCGCCAGGCTCTGCTCGGCCGACTGCACGATGCGTGCTTTGTCCTCGCGTTCATCGATCCGACCGACGGCGATATTCTCACCGGCCGTGAGACTGTAGCGTACGAAGTCCTGGAAGATCACGCCCACGTTCGCGCGCAGCGCATCGAGGTCGTACTCCCGCAGGTCGTGTCCGTCCAGCAGAATGCGTCCTTCGGTGGGCTCGTACAGGCGCGCCAACAGCTTCACGATCGTGGTCTTACCGGCACCGTTCTCACCCACCAACGCCAACGTTTCACCGGCGTGCAGCGTGAACGACAAATGGCGCACGGCCCATCGCTCGGTGCCGGGATACTGAAAGCCGACGTCCTGAAACTCGAAGCCGATGGCGATCGGCCTCGGCACATCGCGTGGATGCTCCGGTGAGTGAATGCGCGACGTGATCGTGAAGAACGAGAAGAGATCGTCGAGATACAGCGCCTGACTGGCCGTGCTCGAGAATCCCACCAGCAAGCTCGCCAGCAAATCACCGAGCCGACGGAACGAACCGGCCAGGAAGGTGAGATCGCCGATGCTGAACTGGCCGGTGAGCGTGCGCCACGCGATGTACCCGTACGCCGTGTAGTAACCGGCGGTACCGATCGCGGTGAGCAGTCCCATCGTGCCTTCGCGCTTGATCGCGAGGGCGCGATTAGCCCGGTACGTATCGAGCGAGATGTCGCGGAAGCGGTCGATCAGAAATCGGTTGAGCCCGAAAATCTTCACTTCCTTGGCCGTTTCCACGCTCGCACCGGTCTGTCGCAGATACTCCAGCAGCCGACGCTGCTGCGTGCGCGACCATTGCAGCGCGTACTCGAGCGCATTGAAGTGCGCCTCGCCCACAAACGCCGGCACCAACGCGACCAGCAGCAGCACGATCAGCCACGGCGCGTACACCACGAGCCCGGCCGCGAAGCTGATGATGGTGATCAGCGTCTGTACCTGACCGAACACCTGCCCCATCACACCGAGTCCCTGAAACGTCTGCGTGCGCGCCCGCTCCAGACGGTCCTGCACCTCGCTGTCCTCGAACTGTTCGAGATCGAGCGTAGCCGAATGCTCCATGAGGCGGATCGTGGTACTGATCGAGAACTTGATGCCGAGAATGCGATCCACAAGCGATCCGCCGCGCGAGAGCGCATCAGCGCCGATCGCCAGCGCGAACTCGAGCAGGATGAGCTGCATCGTGCGATCCAGCAGTCCGCTGGCCACCCAGGCGCTCCACGTGTCCGGATGCCCCGGCAGCGCTGCCGTGCGGATCACTTCGTCGATGATCAGCTTGCCTACATACAGCGTACTTACCGGCAGCAGCGAGCGGATGAGCCGGATGCCGATGGTGGCGATCGTGAGCGGCGCGCTGGTGCCCCACACCAGCAGGAACAGCGGCCCGACATGCCGGAGCGCGCCAAGCCGTTCGCGGAACGACTTGATTGGTGGTGGGGACTGTCTCGGTCGGGCCATCCCGTGAATTTGGGTGAGCGCCCCCGCGCCGGCCATCGTGACCAGTGGATAATTTCCCGTATGCGCTCATTCCTGTCGTACCCCGGCCGACGCCTGCTCGGGGTCGGTATGCTCGTTGCCTTCGCGGCGTGTCGCGCCGCATCCGGTCGACCGATCGCGACGGGCACCACCGTGTCCGCTCCCCGTTCGGCTATCTGGTTGGACGGCCACCTCGACGACTGGGCCGGCGTTCCGGTTTGGTCGCAAGCGGTGAACGCCTCGAATGCGAAGGGACCGTTGCAGAGCGCGTGGGCCACCGACGACGCGCAATGGTGGTACCTGTCGTTTGCAGTGCGTGACAGCGTGAGCCACTCTACGATGCCGGGCACGCTGCATCTGCTCATCGACGCCGACGACAACGCGCAAACCGGCGGCACGGTGTTCGACGCCGCAACGGGAATGGCTGGCGTCGACGTCTCGCTCGATTTCTCGCGCACCGACAAGCCACAGGGTAACGGTATCGGGGCCGGCGCGGCACTGCGCACGGTTTCCAGCACCACCCTCGGCGAGTACCGCAGTGCCTATGACCTGGGTGTGGCCGCACTCCCCACGTGGAGTGCGACACGCTTCGAGCTGCGCATTTCTCGCGACGGCGCGCCCGACGGCTTCGCACGTCTCGGGAAGGCGGTGCGTGCGCGACTGGTGTTCGAGGCATCGACAGGCGCGGTGACCGCGCTTCCAGCGACCCGCTATCAGTTCTCCTCGGCAGCCGCCCCACGCACGAACGCCAACCTTGTGTCGCAGATTCCGCGCAAGTCCGCTGGCGCCGTACGCGTCGTACAGTGGAACGTGTCCGAAGGATCGTTCCGCTCGCCGGCGAATCACGCCAAACTGTTGGCCGCCGTACAGCCCGATGTAATCATGCTCGACGAGGCGTATGCCGAAACGTCGGACTCCACGTTGAGCGAGTTCTTCGCGCGTCCGGAGTTGGCCGCGCTCGGGCGCTGGCGTTTCGTGTATTCGCGTAGTGGCGGCCGACAGCATACCGTGGTCGCCACGCGTGATCGCGATATCCGTCAGGCCGAGTCGATGGTGCGGGTGGAGTACCCCACCGGTGTGCTCGACAGCGTGCGCACGACGGCGCCGCCTGCCGCGCAGCATCTGTTCGATATCGAAGCGACGGCGCAGCTCTCGAGTACCGGCGCGTGGATCACCGTCGATGGCATTGAGACGCTGTTCGTGCCGCTCGACTTACAGAGCGGCGGATTCTTTCGCAGTCCACAAGACCAGCTGCGTGTGCTGCAGAGTCGTGCCATTCGCGCTCATCTGCAGCGCGAACTCGCCTCGCGTGCACCGCGCGCCGCGTTGGTGATTGCCGGCGACTTCAACGCCATCGGATCGTTCGAATCGATTCAGACGTTGCAGCGGGGGCTCGATGTCGACGGGTCGGACCTTGCGATAAGCGACTCATGGCGGCTCGGCGAACGCACGCTAGTGACGTGGACCGACCCGAAAGTTGGTCAGTTTCTCCCCGGGCGTCTCGATCTCACGCTGTTCTCCGACGCGGCGTTCGAGCGCACGGGTGGCTTTGCGTTGTCGAGTGTCGATCTCACGTCCGCGTACGCCACGTCACTCGGCCTGACACAGGAGACATCCGCGCGCACCGCGGACCACCTGATCATGGTGACCGACCTACGGCGCAAGCGGTAGACTCCGCCTCCGGGGCATATCCCTCACGACGACCCGTTATCTTTCACCACGCGCGGGACGGGCCCGTGCGGAATCACGATGAGCGGATGAGGCGGGTATGTCGCGGGCGTTTCTACGAGATGATGCGGAAGGCGAAATGCCCCGCCGCAATTACCACCTGCCTGAGCGCACGGACGCAGGCTACGATCGCGCCTGCGCGCGGGCGCTGCTGGAAGCCGCGCGGGTGAACGAAACGCAGTTGGCCGAGCGCGCCACCGGCTACTACTGGGGTGAACCGCTGCTCAAGCCGTACGTCGAAGAGCTGCGCGTGGAAGCCGAGCAGCAGGGCGACGACCGGCTCGAACAATTGGCTCGACGCTTTCTGGCGTAGTGCGCCGGCCAGCGCTCCGAGTTAGCTGCGCAGCGAGGCGGGCATGTTGTCGGAGCCGAATCCGACCATGCCCGTCTTTCCTTTCCGCTCCATCATTTCTTTGAGCTTCTTGCTGTTCACCTCGAGCACGCCGTGGTGACGGTAGAGCTCGGGAATCCAGAAGCGATGCTCCGTGACCAGGCGCTGCGCCTGCACCTTGAGCGGCACCAAGTGACGGGTCACGGCGTTCTCCACCTGACTTTGCCAGCCCTTCGCACCGAACTGGTTGTCGAAGATGGAATTGACGATCACACTCGTAGGCGCGCAGCAAAGCAGATAGGCACCCACGATCGGGCACGCTTCGAACACCGACACGTCGACCTGTCCTTTCATTTTCGCATTGGCCGCGTTCCGCTCCAGCACATCGCGTACGATGATGCGTACGATGTTCAGCAGCTTGGTCACGCTCGCCGCGAGTCCGATGGCGACGTTCGTGGCGGTGCCGCCGTCCGCTAGCACGCCGGCCAGCTTACCGCCGAACTCCGCAAGCCCGATGCCCATACCGGTCACTTCGAGATTGCGCTCCCGCTCCAGAATGAGGTGAATCTGCCGGAGCGCCACCGACGGCTCGGCTCGCGCCAGACTGCCCTCGATGTGGTACTCCGCCCATTGCGCCCTCCACTGTCCGCGCAGCGCCTTCACGCCACTCAGCACCACGCCGCCGCCGGTTGTAATCAGTCCCACCCACGGCGTGACCGACGCCGCGAGGTCTTTCATGAACGTCGGCATGAGCTTCGTGACTTCAAACGTCACGTCCGCCAGGATCTCCGGCGGGACCACCGTGCGGTAGATCTCCTCCGCCATCGACGGGCCCCCTGAAGATCCCAACACCGCGGTCTTGATCGTGGACGGCGCGTTGCGGATTGCACCGTTGCTGAGGGTGTTCGCCCCATAGAGCGCACCACCGACCCCCAGCGTGACGCCGATCTTCTGCTGGCCAAGCTTCGCCTTGAACTCCGATCGCCACTGCAGCTGCTTGCCGGCGAAGAGGTCATGCACGATGGCTCTGGACTCATCACGCACGTGTGACAAACCCACCATCTCGGCGCCACTCAACTTCACGCCGCCCGTGCCCATCAGCTGATGGTGCAGGATCTCCACACCCTGCTTCTTGTTCCGCTCACTCGACTTCCAAGCTGCCCCCTTCGACTGAATCCACTTGAGCAGCGCCGCCGTGACGGCCGCCTTGTTCGCATCCGTCGGCTTGCCGTCATACTTCGCGAGTGCGGTATCGACGGCTTTCAGCTGGCTGCTGCGAACGGATGTGTAGCCGCCGTGGGTGAGACTCATCCACTGCTTGTGCGACATGATGTCGCTCATGAGGATTCGGACTGGAGAAAGGGGGCGAGAGCCGGATACCTGCATACGAGCGGATGTCGCGAGAAGTCACGCCGAGGGCCCATCCATCAGAGGCGCGCTGATTTGATCCGCCGCCATTCGTGCCAATTCGCGGTGAAGCTGTTCGTTGCTCCCCAAAACAAACTACCTACCGCGGATCTACACCAATGACCGCGAATGAACTGCAACAACACAATGAGGGTATGTGCTGGCAACGCCCCTCGTCGACACGCGAGCCAATCAATCCGTGGTGATTCGTGCCAATTCGCGGTGAAGCTGTTCGTTGCTCCCCAAAACAAACTGCCTACCGCGGATCTACACCAATGACCGCGAATGGACAGCAACAACACAATATCCGTCTCCGCTGGCGCCCCTCGTCGACACGCGAGCCAATTCGTGGATATTCGCGTCAATTCGCGGTGGAGCCGTTTGCCGCTCTCCCACGACCACCAGTTGCAGCTCGTTCACGACGCGCTACCCGCCGTGTCGCACCAGCCACGCCAACGTTGTCTGCATCGCCTCGGCCCATTGGCGCGCCGTGGTCAGATGCCCGGCGCCCTGCAGCGTGTGATGGTGCTGCGCGACGGCGTGCGGTAGCTGCGCAGACAGCGCGTCGTGTAAACGAAACACGCCGTGCGGTGGCACACTCGCGTCGTATTCAGCGGTGATACTGAGCAACGCGACGTCGCCGAAAGCGGAGAGCGCCAAATGCGCGCTGGTGTCGCGGGGCCACTCCGGCGAACCGAGCAGCGCCACCACCGCACGCAGCGGCACGCCAGCGGTGACCGCGCGATAGGCGAGGAACGCGCCCATCGAGATCCCCACGAGGGAGACCCGGTCACGATCAACGCCGCACTCGACCACCAGCGCGTCGATCAACGCCGGCAGTTCGCGTACCGTCGCTTCCATCACATCGAGCATGACCGGCAGCGCGCCGTCGGTCGAGCGCCGCAGCCGCTCGGCCAAATGCGCACTGGCGCGGGCCCCGTGGTCGACCGCATCGGCGCCGACCGCGATGAAACCGAGATCCGCACAGCGCTCCAGTTCCGCTGCGTGGGCCAGCGCATCGGCACGAAACCCGTGCATCCAGAGCACGGCAGCACGCCCTCGCGGCTCAACCTTCGACGACGGAGGCGTCGCCATCAGCAGTGGCACGCCGGCGAGCACCATCGCTCGCGCGGTCACGGCGCGAGTGGCGCGACGTTCGAAGTGATGTAGGTAACCTCATCGTCGATCGCGCCGCGGACGGGATCCAGACTCAGCGTGGTCGGATAACCCAGCGTGGCATCGAACGCCATCGACTGCACGACCCCCTCGCGCGACAGCCCCTCGCGCGCCTGCGTGAACAGCTGGTCGACCGTACGAAAGATCGTCAACAGCGTCACCGACAGCGATTCGCCAGACGAAAGATTGACCGCGCGCGTGATCGATCCTGAAGTGACAGTGACCTGAAACGTTGTGGAGCCAGTGACGCAAAAGCACAGGACTCGCTGCTGCATCGTATAGCTGTTCGACGCTGGGCGCGTGCTTTCCCACCGTCGCTGGGCCACCGTCAGCCGCTGCTCCTCTGGGCCGGTGGGATCAGTACACCCACCAACCAGCAGCGTGAGCCCGAGGAGCGCGACCGCCAGCCGCATTAGGCCGTCGCCGCCTTTGCTGCGTCGAGGTGCGCCTGCATCCGCTTGCGGAATCGCTCGGCGATCAAGCGACCCATCTCGGTTTCCTTCGCCACCCACTCGGCGTTGCGAAAGGCGATCGGGTTCATCGCCGCACGATACTCCGCGAGCCACGGCTCGATACGCGAGAAGATCAACAGCCCTTCGCCGTTGCTCTCCATCATGAAGTCCGCGTGCATCACACCGTGACGCGCCATCGCGTACGTCATCTCCCAGAACGACGTGCACTGACGAAACGCCGCGTTCAGCGGATGATCGCCCTTCGTTACCGCGATGACGTCCTCAAAGCTCGTGGGGAGAAACTTGGCGATCAGCTGGGTGCGCGAGTCACGCATCACATCTTCGCGTCGGAGCTCGTACAGCTTGAGCACCAGCTCCGCATCATGATGGTCGGGGTATTCCTTGAGGGCCACGGTCTGCTCGGCGAGCGGGGGAGATCAGCCAGCGCGCGTTGGTAGCGCCCGGCAAGTCACGGAGTATTGTCCGCCGCCAGATACTTGGCAAGCGAACGATCCAGTGAATGCCGTGACGCAGCGTGCGCACGCAGACGACGACGTGGCTACGTGAGCGCGCCGACCGGCGTGGCCGCAACGTGCGGCTCCCACTGCTGGATCGTCATCCGCAGTCGCCACGCCGCGTTGTCGGCGGCCGGCGACTCCGGATCGAGTGCCGCCTGCGTGACCACAAAGCCCGGCAGCGACGCGATCTTACCGCTGGGGAGGCGCTTGTGCCATGAGCCGTCGGTCAACGGCACGTCATCGGTGAAACGCCCGTCGGAGGCGCGACCGTACACGCGCATCGGATCGAGTCGCAGGCTACCCCCGCTGATGCGACGGTCCACCGTGATCGCTGACAGCCAGGAGCGGCCCGCGTACTCCATGACCACACCCACCTGCACCTGTCGCGTGGTCTCACGCGAGGCCGTCAGACGCGCGATGAAATTCGTGGCGACCTGACGCCGCAATGAAGCGAGCACCACCGGCTGCGTGAGGTGGACGGTGCCGTCCTCCCCGGTCACCAGCTCCTCACCGGCCGATGGCGATTGCCAGTCCGCGGCGGTGCCAAGGATGACGCGAAGCGGCACGCCAGTGGCGAGCGATTTGTCGGGATGGAGGACGGTGATCTGCACATCAAGGCTCACCGGTCGTGTCGTCGGAATCTGAGTCACAATGAAAACTACTCGACTGCGGGCGGTCGCACGCGATAGTTTGTGGTTGCCCGCACACTTTCCCCACAGCTCGGCCCATGATCCAATTCGCCACGCGGTTGCTGTCGCTGGCCGCACTGCTCGTCGGGACCTGGGCATGCACGAGGCCGCCGGACGCCAAGCCAGAGACCAGACCTAGGCTTCTCTGGGGTGGCGATGCCGAAGGAGGGGCGCCGTTTGTGGAGGCCGATGCGGCTGACCCCACGCGTCTGCGCGGCTTCGATGTCGAGATCGCGACGATGATCGCGCAGGGCCTTGGGCGGGAACCACAGTTCGTACAGGTCGCGTGGGCGTCGATCGAACAGTCGGTGGCCCGCGGCGACTTCACGATCGGGATGTCCGGTCTCGAAGATCGTCCCGCGCTGCACGAACGCTTCGCCGTGTCGTTGCCGTACTACGAGTTCCGCGAAGTGCTCGCCGTGCGCGCGGCAGACAGCGCGCGCGTGCACACACTCGCCGACCTGCGCGGTCGTCGAGTGGCCACACTCGGTTCCACGATGGCATGGGACATGGTGCTCGCCGCCAAGAGTGCGCACGGCGTGGTGCCGGTGTCGTACGATGACGACGTGCATCCGTACAGCGATCTGGTCAGCGGGCGTGTCGATGCCGTCTTGCTTGACCACGTGCTGGCTGAACGCTCACTGCGGCGCATCGGCGGCTTCGTGATTCAACCGGAGGCGTTGGCACGCGGCCACTACGTCGCCGTGCTGGCCGCCGGCGACAGCGCGCTTCGCGACTCGGTGAACACGACCCTGCGGGCGCGCCTGCGCGACGGTGCGCTCGAGCGTGTGTTCCGGTCGTGGGACGTCTGGGATGCGAGCCAAGCCGCGTATCAACAGCAGGTGCTGCGCGACTCCCTGCCACGCAGCGACGCCGCCGCCGTCGAGCGTGGCGCCGCCGCCTCGATCGCGACCTATCTCCCCGGGCTCCTGCGCGCGGCGGTGATCACGCTGTTGTTGTCCGTACTCGCCATGGCACTGGCCGTCGCGATCGGCATCGGGCTCGCCGCTGGACGCGTCTACGGTGCCCGACCGCTGCGCATCGTGCTCACGGCGTACGTGGAGATCATCCGTGGCACACCCGTGCTGCTGCAGCTCTTCGTGTTGTACTACGGCCTATCGGACGTCGTGCGACTCCCCGCGTTTGCCGCCGCCGTGATCGGCCTCGGCCTCAACTACGCGGCCTACGAGTCTGAGATCTATCGAGCGGCGCTCGAAGCCATCCCCACGTTGCAGCTCGAAGCGGCACGCACCCTTGGTCTCTCCGAGTTGCAGATTCTGCGTCTGGTGCGCGGACCGCAGGCGCTTCGACTCGCGCTAGCACCCATGACGAACGATTTCGTCGCGCTGCTCAAGGATTCCTCCCTGGTCTCGGTCATCACCGTCGTCGAACTCACCAAGCAGACCGCCATTTACGCGACCAACGCCGGCACCTGGGCAATTCCCGGCGCGTTGTGCGCCATCGTGTATCTGTCCATGTCGCTACCGTTGTCCCGCATGGCGCGCCGACTCGAGCAACGGTGGGCCCTGACATGACGCCAGCATGAGCCACGACATGGCGTTGCGGGTACGCGCACTGCACGCGGCCCGCGGCAGGCAGGTGATCCTGCGTGGACTCGACCTCGACGTGGCCGCCGGAGAAGTGTGCGCGGTCATGGGCGTCTCTGGTGCCGGAAAAACCACCGTGCTGCGCGTCGTCGCGGCGTTGCAACCGTTTTCCTCGGGCACGGTCGAGATCGGCGACGTGGCACTCGAACCGGGTGCGTTGCCGCCCGAGTCGCGGCTCCGCGCGCTGCGTCGTCGCGTGGGCGTCGTGTTCCAGAGCCACGCACTGTTCGAGCACCTCACCGCACTCGAAAACATCATGCTGGCGCCGATTCATGCGCTCGGACAATCGCGCGCCGAAGCCGAGGGCAACGCGACTCGGCTGCTCGAGTCGCTCGGTGTGTCCGCGCGCGCGAACGCGTATCCGCGGCAACTCTCTGGCGGCGAAGCTCAACGCGTGGCGATTGCCCGCGCGCTCGCCCCCGATCCGCAGCTGCTCCTGATGGACGAGCCCACGTCGGCGCTCGATCCGGCCCGTCGCGCCGCCTTGGGCGAGTCGCTGCGCGCCCTGGCTGCTCAAGGACGCGGCTTGCTGATCGTGACGCACGACGCCGAGTTCGCCCGCAGCTTCGCCGATCGCGTCGTGGTGCTGTCGCACGGCAGCATCGCCGAACAGGGGCCCGCGCGCGAGGTGCTCACGTAGCCCACAGTCGGGCATGCTTGCGTTTCGGCAAGATTGGTGCGTGTTCAGTTGAGTGGGCAGGCTATGCGCCACGACTTTTCTTCAAATTCAGTAGAGGTACGGCATATCATGTCAACCATGATTCGCACACGCATGCGCACACGCGGCTTCATCTCCGCTGTTACGCTTTCTGTCGCCTTGGCACTCACCGCGTGCGCGCCCAAGGACGCCGACGTCAAGGCCGCCGTCGACACCGCCATCACGGGCGTATCCGGCGTATCGGTTGCGGTGACCAACGGCGTCGCGACGATCTCCGGAGAGTTTGCCGACGAAGCAACGCGCGCATCGACCACCGCAAAGGTGGCGGCCGTGAAGGGCGTGAAGTCAGTCGCCGACAGCTCGACGATCGCGCCGCCACCGGTCGTGATTTCGCCCGATGACGCGCTCCGCACCAGCGTGGCGACCGCACTCGCGGCTTTCCCCACGCTCACCGCGACGATCAGCGACGGCGTGATCACCCTCAACGGTGAGATCAAGAAAGCCGATTTGCCCATGGCGATGCAAGCGCTCTCTGCGCTCAACCCGAAGAAGATCGACAACAAGGCCACGGTGAAGAAATGAGCACCCTTCAAGACAAGTACGCCGCACTGATCACCGCCGTGAATTCAAGCGGCGCAACGAATACCGCGGTGCGCACACAGGACAACGTGCTCTACATCGACGGCGTCGTGCCGACGGGCGAAGCGAAAGACAAGCTGTGGGCGATCTACGATTCGATCGACCCCGACTTCCGCAGTGGTGATCTCGTGCTCAACCTCGATGTGTCACCCGCCGCACCATCCACGCGGCTCAAGGTCACGACCGAGAGTTCCAACCTGAACATCCGCAAAGGACCAGGCACCGATCAGCCGATCATCGGCAAGGCGGCGCACCATTCCGAAGTGACGTTGCTCAGCAAGTACAACGGCGAGTGGGCACTCGTCCGCTCAGCGAACGGTGAAGAAGGATATTGCTCGCTGAAATACCTGACGGAGATCTAGTTGCGCCTGGGGAGTGCCGCCGGCTGCCGTCGTGGCGTCGGCGGCATTCCCGGTCGGATCCGTGTGCCGTTGGGATCACTCTCATTCCACACGCAGCGATGCCGATCGCCGATCGCCACGCGATTGAACACCGCCTCGCTCACCTGGCACGTGGAACGGTCTCCGGCCACGAGCAGGTTCGTTCCCTGTTTCTCCATCACGGACTTCGAGGCGTACACCGTCCTGCCCCACAGCGGGATGCACGACGCGGTACAGACCGCGAGAAGCAATCCAATTACCGTTCTTGCGCGCATTTCTCGATCTCCGTGTCGAGTTACGATTCGCGCGGTACCGTGAATCCCTGCACGAGCGCGCCGAGCGCAATACCACCGATCGCATACCCCAATTCCCAGCTGCCGGCACCAAGCCCCGCGATCGCGGGTCCCGGACACACGCCGGTGATGCCCCAACCGATGCCAAAGATCGCCGCGCCGATGATCGTCGAGCGATCCAGCACCGACTCGTGCGCGCCGAACGTGCCGCCCAACAGCGGCTGCCGCAACAGCTGTGGTACGAAGCGATAGGCGAGGAACGTGACCACCACCGCACCGCCCAGCACCAGCATCAGTCCCATATCCTCGAAGCGGAGGAAGCTGAGCACGACGCGCGGTTGAATCATCGTGGAGAACGCGAGGCCGAATCCGAAGAGGGAACCGGCGCCGAGCGCAGACTTGAGCATCGTGTCAGCTCCCACCAAGGCGCGCCATGACATTCGCCGCGATGAACGCCGTCGCCATGAACGTCAGGACCGCCAGCAGCGACGGCAACTTGAGCGACGCCAGTCCGCAGATGCCATGGCCCGACGTACAGCCGCGCGACAACCGTGCACCGTACCCGACCAGCACACCGCCGATCGCGAGCTGCCAGGCCGGCACCGACACCGCCACGCGCTCCCCGTGTCCGAACATCAGCCACCACACGAACGCGCCGACGATCAGCCCGGCCGCGTACGCCAGACGCCACGCTCGGCTGTTCACCAAGCGGGGCTGCTGAAAGAACGGCCGCTGCACAACGAATGACCACGTCGACGAATACACGGAACTCATCCCGCCAATCAGCCCGGTCAGTGCGAACAACACGCTCACACCCAGGCCGATCGTGAGACCACCCACGAGATAGTGAGTCCAGCCCTGCGGAAACGGAATCAGCACCGGCGGTTCAGTAGAAGAAAACGGGGGGATATGGCGTGCCGTGAAAACTGGCGCTACACTCGAACAACGGAAGTCTCCACCCGCATCCGTACCCGATGGCTCCCACCGAGTGCCGATCATGGGATGGTTTACGCTCTCGCCAACGCTGCGCACACTGGTAACAGTTGCGACGCTGGCCGCTTGCACGGCTGGCCACGCCTCGGCGCAGCCGTCCGTCGCCACGCAACGCGCCATGGTGTACGGCATCGTGCACGACAGCGTCGCCGTACGACCACTGGGCGGGGCCGTCGTGCAGCTGGTCGCCGACGACACGCTCGCCAACTTCGGGCGCACGATCGTCTCGGACTCCACGGGACGGTTCAGCTTCGACGACGTGCCAGCCGGACGCTACACGCTCGGCTTCTTTCATCCGATGCTCGACTCACTTGGACTCGAGCCGATCCTCCGTACCGTCGCCGTGACGGGGGCGAGCGCCGTTCACGCGGATCTGGCCGTGCCGTCGCCCGCGCGGCTGCGCACCGCTATCTGCGGCGCGCCGAGCGGACAGAGCGCCGGTGGCGTGTTGATCGGGTCGGTGCATTCGGCACTCGGACGTGCGCCGGCGGCGGGCGTGACGGTGATTGCCGAGTGGATCGAGCTCACCTTCGGCACGGGGGGCATGACGCGACGCATGCCGCGGAGAACGACCACCACCCGTGAGAACGGATGGTTCTCCCTCTGCAACGTGCCAGGCCCAGGTCTACTGATGCTCATGGCCACGCAGGGTGCCGACAGCACAGCGATGGTTGAGGTGCTGGTGCCTGCCGCCGGCTTTCAGCGACGCGAGCTGTACCTCGGCCCTGCCCGCGTGGCCGCCGGCGCCGACAGCGCACGCCGCGTGCACGTCGGGGACGGTCGCCTCAGTGGAATCGTGCGCGCCACCGCCGACGGGCGGCCATTGAGCGGCGCGCAGATCAGCATCGTCGAGGGGCCGCAGACCCGCAGCAATGACCGGGGCGAGTGGGCATTCACCGATGCGCCGCCAGGCACGCGCATGCTGGAAGTCCGCGCCGTGGGCTTCTATCCCGAGCGTCGCGCGGTGGACATCGTCGACAGTATCGCGCCGCTGCGCGTTGCTCTTGCGACCTTCAAGTCGGTGCTCGACACGATGAAGATCAGCGCCACGCGGACCGTCGACCAGAATCTGGTGGGCTTTCAGGAGCGCCGCCGTTCGAGCGTTGGCCGGTTCCTGACGCCCCGCGACATCGCGGTGCGGCAGCCCTTCGCCACCTCGGAGATCTTCCGCTCCGTTCCCGGGCTGTTTCTCGACCGCACCATGGACGCGGAGGAGAAGGTCATGATGCGTGGCCTGTTCGAAGATCGGTGCGAGCCCGCGATCTACATCAACGGCCAGTGGATGAACGGACTCACGTCCGGAGATCTCGACGGTTTCATCCGGCCGAACGATATCGCGGGCATCGAGGTGTACATGGCCGGTCAGGTCCCCGCGCAGTTCCAGCCCGGACTGGGTGGTTGTGGGAGTCTCGTGTTCTGGACGAAATAGAATGACCACTCCTCGCCACCGGGCCTGTTGTGAAGGCTGAACCGAACACCAGTACGCGCGTGACCAGCATGCACGCCACCGACCCTCGACCACATGTGGTCATCGTCGGTGGCGGTTTTGCAGGACTCACCGCCGCTCGCACGCTGGCCACGGCCGATGTGCGCATCACGCTCATCGACCGGACGAATCACCACCTGTTCCAGCCACTCCTGTATCAGGTGGCCATGGCGGTCCTCAACCCGGCCGACATCACCGTGCCGATCCGCTGGATGCTGCGCGATCAGCCGAACGCCACAGTGATCATGGCGGAGGTGGACCGTATCGATGTGCCGCAGCACACGCTGACCCTCGACGGCGGCAGCAGCATCGTCGCATGGGATTACCTCATCGTGGCGAGCGGCGCCCGACACGCCTACTTCGGCCATCCGGAGTGGGAGGGCAACGCGCCGGGCCTCAAGAGCATCGAAGACGCGCTCGAAATGCGACGACGCTTTCTGCTCAGCTTCGAAGCGGCCGAACGCTCCAGCGCTGCCGGTCAGCGCGAAGCGCTGCTGACATTCGTGATCGTGGGTGGTGGGCCGACCGGCGTGGAGCTGGCGGGCATGATCCCCGAGATCACGCGCAAAGCCATGAAGCACGACTTCCGGCGCATCGATCCCGCTTCCGCCCGCGTCGTGTTGCTGGAAGCGGGCCCGCGACTGCTGCCACAGTTCCCCGAAGCGCTCAGTGCACGCGCCGAGCGCGACCTGCGCGAACTGGGAGTGGATGTGCGGACCAACACGGCGGTCACCAGCGTCGACGACGCCGGCGTGACCGTAGCGTCGGGTGAACGCATCTTCGCGCACACCGTATTCTGGGGCGCCGGCAATCAGGCGTCGCCACTCGGCAAGCAGCTCGGGGCTCCACTCGATCGCGTTGGGCGCGTGGTGGTGTCCCCCGATCTCTCGTTGCCGAACGACCCGCATGTCTTCGCCATCGGGGATATCGCCTCCGTGCTCACCGATGCCGGCACGCCGGTGCCGGCCGTGGCACCCGCCGCCAATCAGATGGGCGCGCACGCAGCGAAGGCCATTCTGCACGACCTGCGCGGCACGTCGCGCACCGCCTTCGCGTATTTCAACAAGGGCGACCTGGCCACGATCGGCCGACATCGCGCCGTTGCCTCCATCGGTGCCGTGAAGCTGCAGGGCAACATCGCGTGGCTCGCCTGGCTCTTCATTCACATCCTGTATCTCGCCGGATTCCGCAATCGCATCACCGTGTTCGTACAGTGGGCTTTTCAGTACATCACGTATCAGCGCGGCGTGCGACTGATCACCGGCACCACCGCGCACCGCTTGCTGAACACCAGCCGCGACCGCGAGCTCGCGCGCGCGGAAGCGGGATCGATGCCACCGAAGTTGTAGCGTAAGAGAGGCCGACCATCGATCGCTCGTTGGCCGGCCTCTCAACTACGTTTCTGCAGTGCATCGCTACTCGGCGAGCGAGTCCCTGTCCGATCTCGTCGGAATTGTCGAAACCGAGAATGTGTTGGACCGGGTATTCCTCGAGTTCTGCATCGGGAAATAGGTGGGTTGCTCGGGCGAACAGCAACTACAAATGAAACAGCAACGGCCAGAACACGGAGACCACGGATCGCACCGAAACGGCCACAGATAAGCAAGACGCGCTCGTTGCCTATCTGTGTTGGTTCCGTAAAAATCCGTGGTCTCCGTGTTCTGGCAGTTTCGGCCGACGTGCGCTAGCGCATCCGATCGCGACGCACCAACACCTTCTTGCCCTTGATCGTCGTGTTCCGCAGCGCCGTGATGATATCCTCGGCGATTTCCTCAGGAACCTCGACCGTGCTGTATCCGTCGGCAATCTGAATCGCGCCGATCACGCTAGCATCGATCCCGACCTCGTTCGCGATCGCGCCGACGAGATCGCCCGGACGCATCTTGAGCTTGCGACCGGCACCGACCCACAACCGCGCTACGCTCCATTCCGGCTTCGAACGCTTGGCGGCCTTGGCGCCGCGAGGTGCTTCCTCTTCGCCACCGCGGCTCGGACGGCCACCTTCACGTGCGCTGTCGCGCGCACCCTCACGGCCACGGCTGTTGTCGCGCGAGCCGCGATCGTCCGTGCGCGGCTGCACGGCCGGAATATCCGGCTCGTCCGTCTCGTCGTTCGAATCGAACAGCTTCACGGCGGCGGCGGCGATATCCATCACGTCGAACTCACCAGCCAACGACTCCACGATGCCGCGGAACTTGTCGAGACCGCCTTCCATGATCGTCTCGCGCAGCGTCGTCCGTACCAACTCCAACCGATGCGCGCGAAGATCGTCGACCGTCGGCACCTGCGCGATCTCGATCCGCTGACTCGTCATGCGTTCGATATTGCGCAGCAACCGATGTTCGCGCGGCTCGGCTAGCGTGATCGCGACACCCTCGCGACCGGCCCGACCCGTGCGGCCGATGCGGTGCACGTACGACTCGGCGTCGGCCGGCACGTCGAAGTTCACCACGTGCGACACGTGCTTCACGTCGAGACCACGCGCCGCGACATCTGTCGCGATGAGCAAGTCGGTCTTCTTCGTGCGGAACTTCGTCATCACGCGATCGCGCTGATCCTGGCTCAATCCACCGTGCAGCGCGTCGGCGCGCAGACCACGCGCCATCAGCGTTTCACTGAGCTCGTCCACTTCAGTGCGCGTACGGCAGAACACGATCGCACTCGTGGGCTGCTCGATGTCGAGCACGCGCGCGAGGGCCGTCATCTTGTGGGCGCGCGGCACGATGTAGGCGACCTGACGCACGCGGGCAGCTTCGCCGTCGGGTACGACCTCGCGATCGATCGTGACGAGCACGGGATCGCGCAGCTGACGCTTGGCGATGCTGGCGATGCGCGGCGGGAGCGTGGCCGAAAACAACGCCGTCTGACGCGACTTCGGCGTGGCCTCGAGAATCGCCTCGAGATCTTCCGCGAAGCCCATGTCGAGCATCTCGTCGGCCTCGTCCAGCACGACGGTCTTGAGCGACGTCATTTGCAGCGTGTGACGACGGATATGATCGAGCGCACGTCCCGGCGTCGCGATCACGACGTCCACGCCGCGCTTGAGGGCGCGGACCTGCATCTCCATCGAGGAGCCGCCGTAGACGGCCAGCGCGCTCACGCCCATCGGCTTGCCGTAGCGGTGGACGGCTTCCGCCACTTGCATGGCGAGTTCGCGCGTTGGCACAAGGATGAGCGCGGACGTGCGCTCGGCGCCCTTCGCGCTCGTATTCACTCGGCTCAGCAACGGCAGCGCGAACGCCGCGGTCTTGCCGGTACCGGTGGCCGCCTGGGCCAATACATCACGTCCTTCCAGCAGTGGCGGAATAGCGGCACGCTGAACAGGTGTCGGTTCTTCGTAGCCTAGCGCAGCAAGCGCTGAGGCAATGCGGGGGTCGAGTCCGAGGGCCGCGAATCCGGTTTCGCTGACGTCGCGCTCGCTGTTCCGTGCGGCGACATCGCGCTCGTCCGGCTGTTTCATATGTCAAGTCTCCTTTGAGATCCGAAATCTATCCTATTCTGGCGCCGAGATGTGGTTTCGGTGTGCGAAATAGGTGAGATTGTCAGTCATCATGACCGATACATCACTTCCGTTCGAGGTCCGGCACTCCCCGATTCAGGGTTTCGGGGGCTACGCGACCCGCCCAATCGCCGCCGGCACCCGTATTGTTGAGTACGCCGGCGAGCGGCTGACGCCGGAAGCGGCGGAGGCGCGCTACCCAGACGTGATCGGGGAGCGTCACCACACCTATCTCTTTGCGATCGACGACGAGGTGGTCGTCGATGCCGCCGTTAACGGCAACGAGGCGCGGTTCCTGAATCACTCGTGCGCCCCGAACTGTGACGCGGTATTCGACGACGGCCGGATCTGGATCGACGCGATCCACGACATCGAAGTCGGCGAGGAGTTGGTCTACGACTACGCCTACATCCTGCCTGAGCGCCACACGCCGGCGGCCAAGAAGCGGTTCCCCTGCTTCTGCGGAGCGATCACGTGCCGAGGAACTATCCTCGCCAAAAAGCGATAGCCCGCGTTCACGACCGGCGAAGCGGCACGTCAGACCACTACGTACATTTACGGAACTCAGTTGGTTGTACTTCGCGTGGAGCCTTGGAGGCCGTATGCGTTCGTGGGTCGTGATGTCGGTAGCGCTGCTCGGGTCGGCCGTCGCGTGTGCCCGTAGCGCGCAGGAAGGCGCGGTTCAGGAAGCGCGCCCCATCGCCTCGGCGCAAGGTGCTGCCCCTCGTCCGCAGGGCCCTCGTCGGGTGCCACCCACGCCAATGAAGCTCGATACGCTGCGCCGTGAAGCGGTGGCCGAGCTGATGGCGACGCTGGTGGGCCGCGAGAACGAACCGGCGGGCACGGTCTTCAAGAACGTGAAGCTGCACAAGACGATGCCCGCGAAGGAGTTCGTCACCATGATGGACGAACAGTTCGGTCGCGGTTTGGGTGTCAATTGCACCGGCTGTCACATGGACAACAAGGACTACGCCAGCGACGCGCGGAAGGACAAGATCATCGCGCTGCAGATGGTGAAGATGCAGCGCGACATCGACGCCAAGTACATCGCGAAGGTGAAAGAGCTCGACGATCCGCGTCCGAAGACGACCTGCGTGATGTGTCATCGCGGCGCGGGACACCTGACCACCGAGATGGACGTCCCGACTGCCCCCGTCCCTCAGCGCAAGCGCGGCTAAGCGCTCACATCGTCGAGGTTCACCACCGACCGCGACATCACGCGGTCGGTCTGCAGGTCGCTGCCAAGTCGGAACTCTTGTGAGCCGATGTCGGTGAAGCCCTGTTTCGCGTAGAAGCGGATCGCCCGCGCATTCCGCTCCCACACGCCCAGCCACAGCGTCGCACCACCGGCGGTACGCGCCGCGCCGACGCACGCCGCCATCAATCGCGGCGCGATGCCTTGGCCGTGCCACGCGTGGCCGACATAGAAGCGCTGCAGCTCCACCGACGGCGCGCCGACGTTGGACCTCGACGCGATCGGATCCCGCGCACCGATGCGCAGCAGCGCGTATCCCGCGAACACGCCACCCATGTCGGCGACCAGACAGACGCACGCGGCGTCCGCAATCTCCGCTGCTTGTTTCTCCGGCGTGAACGCATCGCTGAGATACGCCTGCAAGTCCATCGGGTCATTGTCTGGCGCAAACGTGTCATGAAAGACACGCGCCGCGAATTCCGACAATGCCTCGGCGTCGGTCACCGTCGCTGTGCGGATTATGAGCTCACTCGCAGGGCGGTCGTCAGCGGTTGTGTTCGTCATCTCGAACGATAGTCATTCGTGGGACGGATCGAGTGCCGGCCAGAGCATTTGCAGTGGGGACTTTGGTCCAATGCAGCGCGTGATCGGAACCGCTCGTTCTTCCTCCACACCAAGCGGTGTTCCGATGAGGCGCCGTTCATCACACTGCGTCATGAACGGCTCGAGCTCGGCCTTCGACAGGCCCAAGGCGAGCACGATACGCCCTGGCTTGGTGCCGGGGCCGAAGAACCAGTAACTCCCAGCCGGACTCACGACGCGCGGGAGCCCGTAGCGCGGGCCGTAGAAGTCGATGGCTCCAGCACGACCATAACTGCCAGCGAGCACCACGGCGTCGGCGCGATCCTGTTCGGGCATCGCGCGCCACTCGTTCGCCAGCGCGACGACCATGGAGTGCCAGCCGAGCATATCGGCGAAGTCCTGCGGGAGTTCCAGCGTCGTGCCGTAGTTCGTCGTCGTCGACCCGCTCACGCCGAGCCACGCGATGTATCGCGCCGTTCGCTCGGGGCTCAAGATCGGCAGCGCAATCGGCAACGCGACTGGCCAGAGCAGCAGCATGATCGCACCGATCGAGAATGCGATCCGCTTGCGCCACATCGAATGTGATCCGGCCCGCCACTCCGGCAGCGCCACCGCGATCGCCAGTGCACCGGCAGCAAACAGCATCGGATACACGGGCGCACCGTAGTAGGCCTTGCCGTGATTCAATGATAGCAGGAGCCAACTGGTCACGACCGCGATACCAACCGCCCGCATCGGCGCGGCGGCGCGCGCCAAGAGCAACCAGACGAGTCCCGCGAGCGCCAACAGCATGGCCGGTCCCACGAGTCCCGGCTGCTCGGCGAAGAAGGCCAGTGGTGAGCGCACGCCCAGTTGCTCCGCTTGCAGATCTCGCATCTGCCAGCGAATCGGAAATGCGAGGAGCCACTGCCCCACCAGCGACGGACTGCCGATGGCGAGCGCCAGCAGCAGCGCCAGCCACGGCCATCGGGTCAGCAGATCACGCCGCGTCGGCGTGAACAGGGTCCCGGCCACAATGCCCACGCCGATGAAGGCGATGCTGAATTTGGTGAGCAAGCCGAGTCCCAGCGCCGCGCCGATGGCGATCCACCACCGTATATCGCGCGTATGCGCTCGCATGAGCAGCGCCAACAACGCCGCTGTCCACCACAGCTGATCGAACACGACCGGCTGAAAGAGATTGCCCGGACGCAGGAACACCGGCGACGTGATCACGGCGATCATCGCCAACCACGGCACCCACGAAAATGCGCGCGCTCGTTCGCGTTCGAGGCCGCTATCGGCCGCAGCCACGAGCTCGACCGTCACCGACGACGCCACTCCCGTCAGCAGCACGATCAGCGCACTCGCCAATGCCGGCGCCAGGCGAATTGCCGTCAGCGAATCCCCGAACAGCGCCCGCGATACACGCGCGACGATGGCGATGAACGGGGGAAAGTCCATGCGCCACAGCCGCAGATGCTCGCCCATCGCCAGGTACAGAAACTCGTCGCGATGGAATTCGAACGGGCTGATCACATTCACGAAGACGTGACCAAGCGCCACGGCTGCAGCGAGCACAACCATACTGCGCGATACGACCGGCGTAACGCCTGCGCTCATGTCCCTCTCTTCATCTTCATGGCTGAATTAGTATGGAGTGCCACCCACCTGATACTTATTACGTCGCGCAGATCACCGTTGGGCCGTATCTTGTCGTGAAATACGCAGAGCTGTGCCGATAGTGTCGACGAATCGGTCACGCCGTATCCTCTCGCTCCAACAGTGGCTGATATTCTCGAAACACTCCAGACGCATCTGGATGGCACCTACCGGGTGGAGCGGGAGCTCGGGCGCGGCGGGATGGCGACCGTATATCTCGCGCGCGACCTGCGGGAGGATCGCGAGGTCGCGATCAAGGTGCTCAACCCCGACCTGTCCGCCACGATCGGCGCCGATCGCTTCGAACGCGAAATCAAGATCGCGTCACGTCTTCAGCATCCGCACATTCTGGGCTGCTACGAGTCGGGCAGCGCCAACGGCCTCTTGTATTATGTGATGCCGTTCGTGAAGGGCGAATCGGTGCGCGACCGGTTGAATCGCGAAGGACAACTTCCGGTCGCCGAGGCGGTACGCATCATTCGCGAAGTCGCCGATGCGTTGGGCTACGCGCACGCGCAGGAAGTCGTGCATCGCGACGTGAAGCCAGAAAATATTCTGCTCCTCGAGAGCGGACACGCGTTGGTGGCCGATTTCGGCATCGCGCGCGCGGCCACTGAAGGGGATGCACAGAAGCTCACGCAGACGGGCATGGCCGTGGGCACACCCGTCTACATGAGCCCGGAGCAGTCAACAGGCGAGAAAGTCGGGCCGGCCGCCGACATCTATAGCCTTGGCTGCGTGCTCTACGAGATGCTCTCGGGCGATCCGCCGTTCACCGGCCGAAACGCCATGGCGATCATGGCCAGGCACGCGATGGATACCGTGCCGAGCATCCGGATCGTTCGACAGGCGGTGCCGGACGAAGTCGAAGAAGCGATCTATGCGGCGATGGAGAAGTCGCCCGCCGACCGGCCGCGCACCGCCACGGAGTTTGCCGCGATTCTCGGCACGCCCTTGGGCGAGACGGCCATGCGTCGGGTAGATCGCTTCACCACGATGCGTCGTATTCCGACGCCACCGCCTGAGCCGCCGAAAACCCCGTGGTTTAAGCAACCCGCGGTGCTTGGTGGTCTGCTACTCGCGGTGCTCGCCGGCGGCGGCGCATTTTGGAAGTTCGGTGGCGGCGGATCAGTTGCGCTCAAAAAGGACGGACTCGCGGCCGATCGCATTGCCGTGCTCTACTTCGATGATGTTTCAAGCCAGCACGAGTTAGGCTATCTCGCCGACGGTCTCACGGAATCGCTGATCGCTTCACTCACGGGCGTGACGGGCGTCAACGTCGTATCGCGTGGAGGCGTGGAAACGTTTCGCGGCTCGACATCACCGAATGACAGCATCGCCAAAGTGCTCGATGTCGCGACGCTGGTCCGCGGTGATGTTTCGAAGGATGGCGACAAGCTGCTGGTGAATATCCGTCTCGTTGACGGGGCCGGCGATTTCGTGCGAAAGAGTGCGAAGATCACGGGCAGTGCGTCGAACGCGCTTGCGCTGCGCGACTCACTGGCCTCGCGGGTCACGATCCTCATTCGCGAAGAGTTGGGTCGGCAGGTGAAGGTGCGCGAACAGCGCGACGCCACTAGCAACGCCGACGCCTGGGAGCTGGTGCAACGCGCCGAGGTGGAGCGACGCGCGGGGGAAGCGGCGCTCAAGGGCGGCGACGCAGCGGGCCTGGCCCGCGCCTTCGGTGCTGCGGACTCGTTGCTGTTGGTGGCCGAGGGAATGGATGCCAAGTGGGGCGAGCCGTCGGTGCTTCGCGCGAATCTGGCGTATCGGCGATCACGGATCCTGCAGGGCGATCCGCCGGCAGCGCGTGCATGGATCGATTCCGGACTCGTGTTCGCCGAGCGCGCGCTGCAGCGTACGCCAAGCAACCCCGACGCACTCGAGGTGCGCGGCAACCTGCGCTACTTCACGGTGCTGGTCGGCCTGGAGCCCGACCAGAAGAAGGCGCTCGAAATGGTGGACTCGGCACAGGCCGATCTCGAAACCGCCACGCAGGCCAATCCCCTGCAGGCCGGCGCGTTCGCCACGTTGTCGCATCTGTACTACCGCACCAAGACGAACGTCGACGTGAACATGGCGGCCAAGCGCGCCCTCGAGGCCGACGCCTTCCTGTCCAACGCCGACGTCGTGCTGAGCCGCCTGTTCGCGTCCTCGTACGATCTGAATAACATCGATCCGGACGCCATCGCGTGGTGCGAGCAGACGAAGCGCCGCTTCCCCACATCGGCCAACGCGGCGCGATGCCAACTGCAGCTGCTCACCACGCGCTCACGGCCCGCCGACGCGGCGGCCGCGGTGAAGGCGTGGGCCTTGGCCGACTCCGTGGTCCTGCGTTCGCCGAAGCCGCAGCAAACGGTCCAGCGCCTGGCGAGCGATCTGTTCGTCGCGGCCGTGCTCGCCCGTGCCGGCATGGCCGATAGCGCGCGCAAGGTCGTGCAGCGTTCTCAGGGCGACGCCGAAGTCGATTCCAAGCGTGACCTCATGCTGCGTGCCGCGTTCGTGCACACGATCCTGGCCGACACGGCCGCTGCCGTAAGCGCGCTCAACGTCTACTTCTCGCGCAACGACGAGCGTCGTGCCGCGTATGCGAACGATCCGGGATGGTGGTTCAAACCGATCGCGCAGTCGCCGGCGTTTCAGAAACTCGTGGGTGTCGTGCCGTAATGTCGACGAGCTCATCTATGTCGTTCTTCGACGAGTGCAGCCTGCGATGGCACGCGATCTCGGCAGTAGCTAAGTCGTGACACAATGTTCATTTGCATTGACGAGTGGTATTACGCAGTCTTGTCCGATGATGTGTGCCCTGTCACACGCGGATACGCGAGTGCGTACCGTCCGCGTGACATCGCATCGTGCCTCGGAGGGCCAATTTCATGCGCAAAATTCTCGTTACGGTAAGTAGTTGTGCGATCGTTTTACTGGCCGCGTGTTCAGACCGCGGCACCACCGCCCCTGACATGCGGGGAACGCCGCGGTTCAACCTCGATCCGAATGCGATTCCTTGCGAGACTATCTCGCCCAGCGAAATCACCGGCTTGATCGAAGCGGTATTCGGTGCGGGTTCACCCGATGCCAACGCGGCCTTGGGCAAGTGGAGCAACATTCAGAAGCAGAAGGCGGCAGGTGATCTGGCGCTCGTCGTCACCAAGACCTGGGACCTGATCGACTTCATCGTCACAAAGCAGAAGCAGAACAAACTACCGGCCAACGCGGACTCAGAGCGGCTTGGCCGCGCACTGTTCTGCTTCGCCGGCATCGATGCCACACTGCCGCAGTCGACCAATGCGTGGGTGGTGTATCCCACCGATCTCACGCGCACGCTGGTCACCGACGACGGTCACGCCGGCGTGCGCCTCTCCGGCGAGAATGTCGATGCGATCTCGCTGATCTCGATCGTGCCGTCGGCGGACACGCTGAACACGAATCTCGACAAGTATCCGGTAGTGTACGAGTTCAGCAAATATCCCTCGAACACCTTTGCGTCGGAGATCATCGCGGCGGTGTGCGGTTCAATCGACGTGAACACACCCGACTCCGTGCTGGATCGTCTCGTGCTGGGCCATAATCTCGGTGGTACCGGATTCGAGTTGCTGAACGAAGTGCCGATCGACTTTCTGAGCTGCGGGGATCTCGTGGCGAGCAATGCACCGACGTCGATCGGTGATCGCTTGCTGGCGATGCTGTTGCCGAAGATGCTGTACGCACTGGGACCTGGTGCCAGCGGCATCGGCGGTACGCTACTCGAGTTCAGCCCGATCGGCCCCGTCGATCCGCGGGTCAACGTGACGCCGAACGCCGCCGGAACCAGCGCGCCGATCGGCTCACTCGTGTTGCCGTCGCCGGCGGTCACACTCAGCACGCCCAATGGCACATTGCTGTCGAACATTCCGGTGACCTTCGCGATCGCGAGCGGCGGTGGCAGCATCACGCCGGCCTCGACGTCATCCAACAACGCGGGCGTGGCCAGCACCGAATGGCGGCTCGGCACGACGACGGGCAGCAACAGCGCCACGGCCACGCCGACCACCGGCGGCGGCGCTGCGGTCGACGGTGTTGTGTTCGTACCCGCTGCGCGCACATTCACGGCTACCGCAACGGGTCCCACCGGTGTGGAAATCAGTGGTGGCCCAATTGCCGGTAGCACGTACGCCGCGGGCTCCGCACTCCCGCTGGCGACCGTGCGCGTGGTCGGTGAGAACAACCGCACGGTGGAGGGCTACAGCGGCGCGATCGTGGCCAGCGCCCTGCAGGGTGGACCGCTGTTCGGCACCGCGAACAAGACGGCGGTAGCGGGCGTCGCGACGTTCAACGATCTGTCGATTCAGAAGGCCGGCGCGACGCAGCAGCTCCGCTTCACCGCCGGCACCCTGTTCGCCAACACCGGTGTCTTTGCCATCGGTGCCGCATCGGCCGCGTCGCTCACGATCAACGGCGGCAACAATCAGTCGGCGCTCATCGGCACGGTGCTTGGTGTTGCCGCCGGCACCGTGGCACCCTCGGTGATGGTGAAGGATGCGTACGGCAACATCGTCGCCGGACAGACGGTGTATTTCTCCCCCAGCAACAATTCGGCGACCGTGACGCCGCTGGTTAATCCCTCCAGCGCCGCCGGCATCGCGTCGGCCACGTGGCAGTTGCAGTCGGGCACGAACGAGATGCTCGCCAGTCTCGACGCCACGCCCACCCTCGACGAATCCCGCTTCAAGATGTTCACCGCGACCGGCACCACGAACAGCACGCCGATCGTGTCCTGCGCGGTAGGGAATCAGAAGGATCCGATCAGTCAGTACGTGGTGCGCGTGGACGGATCGAACAAGTCGGTGACCGACGCGAAGTTCTATTTCTCGATCACCGGCAGTGCGAACGCGCTCACCCCGTACAACCTGCGCGTCGACGCCCGCGTCTATGACCGCTACGGCGTGCAAATCGGCGCGGTAAAGAGTTCGCAGGTGTCACAGGTCTACCTGCGCGGCAATAATGCGGAGCAGAAGGAGGCCAACTTCTACTTCAGCAACGCGGTGACCTCCGGCCAGAATACGAAGATCGTTTTCACGATCGTTCCCACGCAGGTCGTATCGGGCACAATCAGCTTCAACGCCGGCAACTGCTCACCCGGAAATACGAAGTGCACGGTCACGAACGAGTGCAAAGCGGTGAACGAAACCCCGATCGCCACTCCGCTCGGTCCGGTCTACCGCCTCAGCCCCGCCGTGAGGCTGCTAGGCTACTAGGCAGGCAACCGGAGTTGCAAAAGCGGAGGGGCGCTACGCGCTCCTCCGCTTTGTACTCAGCGCCGTTGTAGTTTCGCGCCGTTAACTCTTAGCGCCCGTTATTCTTGGCGCCGTTTATTCTTGGCGCCATCAACTCTTAGCGCACTTCATCCGCTACATCCACCGCGATCCGTCGTATCGCGTTGTTCCCGTATCCCAGCCGATTCCACTGAATCCGTTCCGGCTGCACGTTGCCCGCCATATCCGTCGCGCGACTGCGGATCGTCGCGGCACCCGCATCCGGCAATACCAGCTCCGCCTCGAACGGCGTCCACGCATATGCTGATACCGGCGTGCCCAACGCCGCCTCGATCCAGATCGGCGCCTCGTTCACCGCCAGCTCCACCCGCGCGATCGCCCCCGCGCCCGACCACGCCCAGCCTTGCACCAGCACCTCACGGTCGCACCGCCCCCCGTCGACCGGTGACGTGATCATCGACTTTACGCGTGCCCGACGCACCGGTTCCACGGTGTCCTCCACCTCGTACACGTAGCGCTGCTGCTGGAAGTAGCCCGTGAACGGCGTGGTGATCGCCTCGAGACGGGCCAGCCACTTCACACTGGCCATGCCGTACCAACCCGGCACAATCAGCCGCACAGGTGCGCCGTGGTCATACGACAGCGGCTCTCCCGCCATGTGCGTGGCCACGATCGTGTCCGGATGCATGGCGTCGGCGATCGGCAGAGACCGGGCGAAGCGCACGTCACCGTCGGCATCGTCGCGAGGTCCCGCGTCAGCGCCGATGCCGAGAATCTCTACGACATCGGGCGCGAGGCCGGCGCGCTCCAGCAGCGTGCGGAGTGAGACACCCGACCACGTCGTCGTGCTGACCGCACCGTAGCGCCAGGGTTCCCCGGTGGGCAGCGGGTCCATCCCAAGGCGACCGTTGCCGGCGCATTCAATGGTGACCGTGACATGACGCCGCGGCAATGCCGCCAGCTCTGGCAACGACACCGTGAACGGCGCTCGCACGGCGCCACCGATGTCGATGACGTGGGCGGCGTCGAGCGGAGGCAAGGCGAAGTTGCTGCGCACGTACACACTCGCCGCCGGTGTGATCGGCGCCGCGAGCAACCGCGTCGGCGTTTCGGCGCACAATGGTTCGGCGCGCACGACATCGAGCGCGGCCTCGTCGTGCACGGCGGGGCTTGGTGATTCGATCGAAGCGGACGGGATGGCCGTATCCTAACGCAAACGGGGAGGGACGTCGGGGCGGGTAAAGGCGTTCAACGGCAGCGTATCCCATGGGGCGGCACTTTG
Organism: Gemmatimonas groenlandica; assembly: GCF_013004105.1. Classification (NCBI taxonomy): domain Bacteria; kingdom Pseudomonadati; phylum Gemmatimonadota; class Gemmatimonadia; order Gemmatimonadales; family Gemmatimonadaceae; genus Gemmatimonas; species Gemmatimonas groenlandica. The sequence continues at coordinate 3,947,004 of NZ_CP053085.1, read as the reverse complement.
CGCCTTGGCGAATCCAAGCGAATCGAGTCGCTGCATGAAGCGACGCTCAAAGAGCGAGTTTGCCCCAGGAAAGATCGACTCCTCGCTGGGAATCGCGGCCACCCTCACCTGCATACGCATACCAGGTACGCCAGCGCTGACGGCACGGGCGAGATTCTCGAGCGCGGCGAGTGTTGCCGGTTGATGCGCGTAGAAAAGCAAAGAGGTGGAGCGACCACTGATCGTGCGTCGCGATGAGGGCTTCATGACCTTTGGCTCACCGTGCGTCCATAGGTTCATGATCACCCACACGCGCACGGAGACCTCCGTGAGGCCGCGGGCCTGCAGGCGCTCCCCGAGACGCGTGTAATCGTCGAAGGCGAGCAGCGGGAGGATGTTCTCGATCACGCCGCCGTCGCCCTGCAAATGGCCATCGATCATCACCGGCGGAAAGATGCCGGGAATCGCCGTCGCGCCCTTGAGCAGTTGTTGTGTGCGCTCCACCGATTCGCGGCTGGTTCCGAGCTCGTCGCCCATCGACCAGGCGCGACCGATGCCGAGATCGTAGTCAGTGGTCCCGAACACCAGCTGTTGATCGTTCGCAAAGGCCGCGCGTAGTTCGTCACGCAGCGGGCCTCCGAACGTCTGCGCAATCGTGCGGTCGAAGCGCGTGGTGTTCACCAAGCCGCCAGTGGGGCGAACCCAGAACCACCAATCGAGTGACGGCGCGAAGCTCTTGGCCGCGCGGGAGTAGAGCGCGGTGATCGTATCGATGGCACTGCGCGTGCCGAGCAGGGCGTATGGTGCTTGCAAGGCGCCCGTGCTGATCCCCGTCACCAGATCGAATCGGGGCATGGAATCAGCGGCGCGCTGCTGCCATCCGCGCAGGAAGCCGGCGCCGTACGCCCCGTTCTGACCACCGCCGGAAAGCATCAGCACATCCACCGTGCGATCGCCGCGTTTCGCGACGCGACGCACCAACCGTTCAATCACGGTATCGCGAAGCGCGCGATGTTCGGCGTTGATGGGGACGGCGTCGCGCCGAATGGCGTCGACGGTGGTCGGCGGACGCCTGATGGACGCGCAGCCGGAGATCAGCGTCATGGCGGACGCCAACGCCCCGAGCATCCTTCCACGATGTGTCGCGAAAATCGTCAGTCGCATGGTCGGGAATGTAGCCCCGGGACCGCGGTTATCGCGCCAGCAGATCACAGAAAGCGAACCGTTCGTCCCGAATCACGACGGGTCCCACACCACACGCAATGGACCGCGCGAAGATCGGACCGTCGGACACGAACGTGTGAAACTCGCCCCGCTCGCCACACGGGTCGACCGCCGGTGGAAGGTCAGCCAGCAGGGCGTCGTCGTAGCGGCGCCCGGCGAAGGACGCATCGAGCTGCTGCGTATCGACACAGACCAGATGCGCGACGAAGCCGTCGCGTACAAAGCGTTCGGCCAACGCCGCGGTGGGCGAACCCCAGAGTGGAAAGCGTGGGGTGAAGCCGCTCTCGCGTAGCGCCTGCTCGCGGTACGCGCGCACGTCCTCGAGAAAAAGATCGCCAAAAGCGAGCTCGGTCACCGCCGGGAATCGCTCGCGGATCGTGGCCAGTCCCTGCTGAAACGCGGCCTCGTAGGCGGCATTGCTGCACGCGGGCTGCAGCGTGATCTCCACCAGCGGCAGTCCCAACGCCGCCGCCTGTGCCTCGAGCAGGGCACGCCGCACACCGTGGATACTGATGCGATCGTAGCCGGCCGTTACACTCGTGAGGAGCGCGACCACCTGCACCTCCGAATCGGCCTGCAGCGCCTGCAACGCCAGACTGCTGTCCTTACCACCGCTCCAGCTCAACACCAGTTCGCGCATCGGACGTCAGCGCTCCCGAACCGACAAGGGTTGCACCATACCGCTCAATGTCGAGCCCGCCACGTTGACGAAGATGGTGCCATCGGTGACCGACAGCTCCAGCTTCATGCGCCGGTCGAGCTTCTCCGCGATGGCGTCAATCAGCTCACGGTCGAACGCGAACAGTTCGATCTGCTCGGCGCGGTGGATCTTCTCCCCCTCCCACTGCCGCCACAGCTGCGCCGGATCACGGTGCGTATAGACCACCACCCGTGGTGCCGCCTTACTGGCCTTGTGCAACCGCGCGGCGTCGGGCGCGCCGAGCTCGATCCACACCTTCAAGCTGCCCGTGAGGTCGCGCACACTCAGCGGCGGCTCATCAGGATCGGAAATGCCGCGGGAGAAGGCGATGCCCTCCGTGTACTCGAGACAGTAGGCCAGCAGTCGCGCCACGAAATATTCCGGCGATTCCGACGGGTGCATGGCCATCCGGAATTCGAGCGACTCGTACACACCGCGATCGACGTTGGCGAGCGCCACTTCGAACGCATACATCGTCGACGTCAGCGCCATTGGTCGAGCTCGTTTGCACAAAGCATGTCACGCACTACAACCTTCCTGTGTTCGAAATGAAACCCAGTGCACCATACTACCGTGGATACCGCAAAATGGATCTTCTGACCTGGCTCTTCGTGGGACTCGGCGCCGGCGTACTCGCTGCCCTGATCGTCGGGGGCGTGGGATTGTTTGGCGACATGATCGTCGGCATTCTCGGCGCGTTCGCCAGTGGTCTGCTCTTCCGCGAACTGGACGTCGCGCCGCCGTTTGCGGGTCTCGCCGGCGTGATCTTCACCGCCGGCATCGGATCGGTCGTGTTGCTCACGCTGTTGCATCTCGTGGCGGGCCGTCGAAGCCCCACCAGCTGAAACGCACGAGAGCGCACGCGACACCGACGTCACGTGCGCTCTCGTTGATCACCATCGCGCGATCAGTCGCGGCAGTACGTCAGCCAGCCGTGTGTATCGTCGACGCGACCATGCACGATGTCGAGATACTGCTTCTGCATCAGCGTGCTCACCTCGCCCGGCTTGCCCGCACCGATCGTGATCTTGTCGATGCTGCGCACCGGAGTGATCTCCGCCGCGGTGCCAGTGAAGAACACCTCGTCGGCCATGTACAACATCTCGCGCGGGATATGTGATTCGCGCACCGGAATACCCGCTTCACGCGCAAGCGTCATGATCGTGTCGCGCGTGATGCCGCCCAAGATCGTGCCGTCGAGCGGCGTGGTCACGATCGTGCCACCCGACACCAGAAACACGTTCTGCCCCGAGCCTTCACTCACCATGCCGCTCGGGCTCAGCGCGATGCCTTCGGCGTAGCCGTTGGCCAACGCTTCCATCTTGATGAGCTGACCGCTCAGATAGTTGCCGGCAATCTTCGCCATCGCGGGAATCGTGTTCGGCTCCACGCGATGCCAGGACGAGATGCAGGCATCCACGCCGTTCTCGAGCGCACCGGCGCCGAGGTACGTGCCCCACGGCCAGCAGGGGAGGTACACCTCGATCGGCGCACCCGTGGGCACCATGCCCGCCGTGCCGTAGCCGCGCACGACCATCGGACGGAGATAGCATGACTCCACACCGTTCCGCACGATCAGTTCACGCGACGCGGCGACGAGCTCGTCGATCGTGTACGGGACGTCCATGCGATAGATCTTGCACGACATCAACAGTCGCGTGAGATGCTCGCGCAGCCGGAAGATCGCCGGACCACGCGGCGTGCTGTACGCACGGACACCTTCGAATGCGCTCGAGCCGAACTGCACGGAATGGCTCAGCACATGGATCGTGGCATCCGCCCACGGGATGAACGCACCATCGCGCCAGATCCACTGGGTCTCGGCAATTTGGCTCATGTCGGAACGCTGCGGTAAAGAGAAAGGGGGAAGGCTACAGCAGCGAATGCACTGCGCCGCCATCCACCAACACGGCCTGCCCGGTCATGAACCCGGCACGCGTGGAACAGAGGAAAGCTATCACGGCGGCCAACTCATCGGGGCGGCCGAGGCGGCCGACCGGCGTTTCCGCGGTCCACCCATCGAACACCGACTCGCGGCTCTGCCCCGTACGCGTGGAGGTGGCGCTGGCCAACGCATCGAGACGCTCGGTGGCGGTGAATCCGGGAAGCACGGAGTTCACCGTCACGCCATCGCCGGCCACTTCATCAGCCAGCGTGCGCAGATATCCGGTGACCGCGGCCCGTAGACTGTTGCTGAGCACCAGCGATCCCTGCGGACGCTTCACCGCCAGTGACGTGATCGACACCACCCGTCCCCACTTTCGCTCGCGCATGCCTGGCACGAACGCCCGCGTGAGTTCGACGACGCTGCGCAGCAGCAGTTCACTGGCGCCAGTCCACGCCTCCCACGAGTGCGACATCGCCGCGCCGGTTGGGGGACCACCGGTGTTCGCCACCAGAATGTCTACGCGACCATGCGCCGCCATCGTCTGCGCGATCACGTCGGCAATGCCGGCCTCCGTGGCCAGATCGGCCACGATCGCCGTGACCGACGCGCCGAGCGCTTCGAGCTTCGCCTTCGCACTGCCCACCGAGGTGGCATCGCGCGAACAGATCACCAGCGTGCAGCCTTCGCGCGCGAACTCTTCCGCCGTCGCGAACGCGATGCCACGACTTGCGCCGCACACCAGTGCGACCTTTCCCGCGATACCGAGATCCATCAGCGTGTCCCGCGGAGGTAATCGTCGGTCTTGTCGATCCAGTCCTGCCGCGGCGGATTGAAGATGTCGACGTCGAGCGTATCCTCGAGCGCTTCGGCACGATGCCGTACGTTGCTCGGGATCACCAACACATCGCCGGCACCGACATCGGTGAACGTATCGCCCGGCGCATCGGCGTGTTCGCCGAGCCAGAAGCGCAGCGTTCCCGACAGCACGTAGGTGAACTGTTCGTTGATGTGATCGTGCGCCGGCACGATGGCACCCTTCTTCAGGTACACGTGCGCGAGCATCATCTTCTCGCTGTAGATCAGGCGGCGACCGATGAGCGGCGTGAGCTCCTCGATGGGGAGGTCATCCCAGTTCTGCTTGCGGACGCCCTGCGGAAGTTGCTCGGACATAAGATGGTCGGAAGAAAGTGGTGGAACGACAACGGGCATCGCGAGAAGTGACGCTTTTCGCGCCTCGGCGAGCCGATTCTCCTTACGCAGATCCCACAGCGCGTACAGACAGCACAGAATCCCGAACCCGAACACGAACATCGTGTCGAACAGGAACATCGGGTTGAGAAACTTCTCCACGCGTGATCAGCGATTGGCGGCGTACACCGCCTGTTGCGCGAATCGCGGCTCCTGAATTTCACGCACCAGCGCGCCGGCCAGCGATGCGCGGGAAATACTGCTGCGCATACCGACCGACAGCTCGGGCCCGATCTCCACGACGTCGGTGGCGGCATCGTCCGTGAGACGCGGCGGCTTGATGAGCGTCCAACCGGCCAGCTTGCTGTTCCGCACCAGGCGTTCCTGCTCGTTGCGATCTTCTACCATGCCGTCGTGCGCCGACCGCTGTACGATCTTGCGCATGAATCGCATGAACAGCGACACGTTGGACGGCATGCCTCCCGTCATCGCACCGGTGACCACCAGCACCCGCTCCTGCGCCTGCGTGCGCATGGCGGCGATGATGTTCTTGGTCGCAGCCGCACAGAACGGAATACGCGCGTCGTGGTGCGGACCGAAGAGAACAACGGCAGCGTCCGCGCCGCGCAGCACTTCACGCACGGCCGTGGGATCATTGAGTGATCCCACCACGACGGTGGACGACGTCGGCACCTGGTCGGAGGGCTTGGCCCGATAGTGCAACCGCAACGACATCCCGGCGTCGGTCGCGCTGGCAATAAACGCGTGACCCGTCCGCCCGGAAGCGCCGAATACAGAAACGATCATGAAGTCCTCTGTCGGATTGCGGCGGACGCCATCGGGCGCGTCGCTCGCACGGAGTCGGCGAGTCGGCGAGCCGACTGCCACGAACTACCCTCTGGGCGCCACGTCGTCAGTGAATCGGCGCCACGATATCCGAAACGCAGTCCATTGCAGATCGCCCAGCCCGGCTCTTGCTGCGATGCCGCGAGCGGCACCAGATCCCACTCGAGCACATCGCGCCGCACCCGCTCCCGCGCGATGAACCCGTCGGCCCGCCGATCGATATCCTGTTCGGCCACCGTGATCACTACGGCCCGCGCCACGACCGTGTCGCCGCGCATGGCCGAGGGCCGGAGTTGGTAATCGGCCAACAGCATCGATGGGAAGTATGTACCACCGCCATCCCCACAGGCAGCCAAGGAATCCGCCCGCGCGAGATCGCGAGACGTCGCCCCGCCTTCCCGCGACGCGTCGAGCCATGCGGACAGGGCCTGCTCGGCCTGCGTGACCCGCTCCGAGTCGGCGGCAGCCGGCGCCCGCTCCAGATCGGCCGCAGCCGACGCAGGCGCTCCCGCGGTTCCGGCTACCGGCTTGTCCGGCACCTCGGCGGCTCCACATGCCAGCACTCCCGCCGCCACGCCTGCGCGCCCCGCCAACCGCAGCATTCTACGGTATGTTCGGGGCGTGTGTGTGTCGGCAGGATGGACTGGATGGGGCATTCCCTCAACATGCATCCGGAACTGCCGATGCGGGAGCATCCGTTCCCCCGTGGTGCACCAGCCTCCACTTCATGAAGCGAGCCGTATGACCGCCACACCGCAGTTCGTCCCGTCGGATATCGAGATCGCGCAGCAGGCGCGCCTACGCACGATCACTGCGGTGGCGGCCGACCTCGGCCTGGCCCCCGACGACATCGACCAATACGGACGCTACAAGGCCAAGCTACCGCTCGCCCTGGCTTCGCAACCGCCCAAGGGTCGTCTCGTGCTGGTGACCGCCATCAGCCCCACACCGGCCGGTGAAGGCAAGAGCACCGTGAGTGTTGGACTGAGCCAGGCCTTCCGTCGCCTCGGGCACAACGCCGTGCTCTGCATGCGCGAACCCAGCCTCGGTCCGGTGTTCGGCGTGAAGGGCGGCGCGGCGGGCGGCGGCTACGCGCAGGTGCTGCCCATGGACGACATCAACCTGCACTTCACCGGTGACTTCCACGCCATCGCCAGCGCGCACAGTCTGCTCTCGGCAATGCTCGACAACCACCTGTACCACGGCAATGCGCTGGGCCTCGACGTCAAACGCATCACGTGGCCGCGCACGATCGACATGAATGACCGCGCGCTGCGGCAGGCGATTATCGGCGTGGGTGCCGGAAACGGGGTGATGCGCGAGGAGCGGTGGGTGATCATCCCCGCCAGTGAAGTCATGGCCATCGTGGCGCTGGCCTCCGATGCGGAAGACCTCGAGCAGCGCCTCGGCAACATCATCGTGGGCACCACCAGCGGGAAGGAACGCACCCCCGTTCGCGCGCGCGATTTGCAGGCGACCGGCGCGATGTCATTGCTGCTGAAAGACGCGCTGCGCCCGAATCTCGTGCAGACACTCGAAGGCGGTCCGGCCATTCTGCACGCCGGTCCGTTCGGTAACATCGCCCACGGCTGCAACAGCCTGGTGGCTACGCGCGCCGGTCTGGCTCTCGCTGATATCGTGGTCACCGAGGCGGGCTTCGGCTCTGACCTGGGCGCTGAAAAGTTCTTCGACATCAAGTGCCGCGCTGGCGGGCTCAATCCCGAAGCGGCGGTGCTGGTGGCGACCGTGCGTTCACTCAAGATGCAGGGTGGCCTTCCCAAGAACATGCTCGATCAGGAGGATCTTGGCGCGCTCGAGCGCGGGCTGCCGCATCTCGCGCACCACATCACGAACGTGCGGCAGTTCGGCGTGCCGGTGGTGGTCGCGATCAATCGCCGGTTGTCGGATACCGATGCCGAGTTGACGATGGTGGCCGACTACGCCGCGAAGTACGGCGTGCGAGTGGCACTCTGCGACGTGTGGGCGAATGGCGGAGCCGGCGGCGAAGCGTTGGCCCACGAAGTGCTGGCGCTGCTGGACTCAAAGTCGGCCGAGTTCCGGCCACTCTACGACACGGAACGCCCGATCCGCGAGAAGATCGAAACGATCGCCGCCAAGGTGTACGGCGCCGACGGTGTCGACTACTCGCCGGCAGCGGAGAAGTCGATCGCATGGCTGGAGCAGCACGGCATGGGCAACACGCCCGTGTGCATGGCCAAAACGCAGTACTCGCTCTCGGACGATGCGTCGAAGCTTGGTGTGCCAACCAACTTCCGCATGACCGTGCAGGAAGTAAGCGGATCGGCCGGTGCGGGCTTCGTGGTAGCCAAATGCGGCGACATCATGACGATGCCGGGCTTGTCGAAATCACCGGCCGCCGAGCGCATGAAGGTGCGCCCGGATGGCACGATCGAGGGGCTGTCGTAGAGCCGGCTCAGTCGGTTCGCGTGAACACGGCGGCGCCGCGCGTCGCATTCTGAATTGCGTGCTCCATCGCCGACAGGCGAATGCGTGGCACCCGTAGGCAAAATTCAGCGTCGACGTCGAAGCGCTGTTCGAGCAGTTCGGCGTCGAACTCAGGGAACAGCTGCTGGAGCGCCCCGATGGCGCCGTACCCTACGCGCACCGACAGTTCGACGCTATCCACGCGTTCGCCCCGGGGCATGCCCATCAGGGCCTCCTGCACCGCACCACCGTAGGCTTTCACCAGGCCGCCGGTGCCCAATTTGGTGCCGCCGTAATAGCGCGTGACGACGGCGGCGACTTCGCCGACACCGCTGTGCAACAGCACAGTCAGCATGGGGCGGCCGGCCGTGCCATGCGGCTCACCGTCGTCGCTCATCCCCACGCGATCGGTACTGCCCGGCGCTCCGACCACGTACGCCCAGCAATTGTGCGTGGCGTCAGGGAAATCGGCGTTCATCGTCTTGATGAACGCCTGCGCCTCCTCACTCGACTGAACCCGCGCGACGGTGCAGATGAACCGACTGCGATCGATTACCTGCTCCACGCGATGCTGCTGCGCCGGAACAGGATACCGTGCCGGATCCCCGTCGGCGTCGCTCACGCGTACGGGCTGTCTCCGCCGCCGCGCGAGGAGCCGCCACTGTTGCCGCCACCACTGTTGCCGCTTCCACCGCTGCCGCCTTGACCGCGATGCGGTCCACGACGGACACGGCCCGCCGCGCCACTCTTCGCGGCACCACCGCCTGCACCACCAGCGCCACCACTCGACGGACCGCGTGAACCGGCAGACGGTCCGCGCGATTCACTCGTCTTCCGGGCGGGAGCCGCTGGACGGCCACCCGACGGTGCCGCCGGACGGGCACCGCCCGACTGCGCGGCGCTGCGACGCTCCACCTTGGCAGCGGCACGCGCGCGGTCTTCCGCCTTCTTCTTTCGGATCTCCGCGATGCGCTCGGCCAACGGCACTTCGAGCTTGGTCTGCGGCTTGGCGCTGTAGTCGAAATCGGGTACCGTCACGCGCGGCAACGTCTTCTTGATCGCGCGCTCAATCTGCTTGAGATCCCCTTCTTCATCGGGCGACACGAACGTGAACGCTTCACCCGTCGCTTCGGCACGCGCCGTACGACCCACGCGGTGGATATAGTCCTCGGCGGCCAACGGCACGTCGAAGTTCACCACGTGACCCAGGGCTTCCACGTCGATACCACGGGCGGCGATGTCGGTGGCGACCAGCACCTGATACTCGCCGTCCTTGAATCCGGCGAGCGCCTGCGTACGCTGCGCCTGCGACCGGTTGCCGTGAATGCGCTCGGCCTTGATGCCGGCGGCCACCAGTTGCGCCGCCAGGCGGTTCGCGCGGTGCTTCGTGCGCGTGAACACCAGCGCCTGCGGCATGTCACCGCGCTTGAGCAGCGCGACGAGCAGACCGCTCTTGAGATCCTGCGCCACGGGATACACGGCCTGCGTAATGCCGACGGCGGGAGCCGACTGACGCTGCAGGTTGAGCGTGAACGGATTGGTGAGCAGATCCTTCGTGAGCGCGGCGATCGGCGCCGGCATCGTGGCACTGAAGAACAGCGTCTGGCGCTTCTTCTGCGGCAGATGACGCAGCACTTTCTTGATCTCGGGCAGGAAGCCCATGTCGAGCATGCGATCGGCTTCGTCGAGTACCAGGTACTCGAGATGCTCGAGCTTTGCGTACGGCATGCGGAAGTGATCGAGCAAGCGTCCCGGTGTGGCCACGATCACATCGGCACCGCTGCGAAACGCGTGTTCCTGCGGTCCCATGCCCACACCACCGAACACCGCGGCGCCAGTGAGCGGCGTGTGCACGGTCACGTCGTTCAGGCTTTCGACGATCTGCGCCGCCAGTTCACGCGTGGGCGTGATCACCAGCGCCCGCGTGATCCCGCGCGGCTTCTCCATGATGTGATGGAGAATCGGGAGCAGGAACGCATACGTCTTGCCGCTGCCCGTCATCGCGCAGGCGAGGACGTCACGCCCCTCCAGAGCCGGCGGAATCGCTTCGGCCTGAATCGGGGTGGGACGGGCAAAACCGAGCTCCTTGAGGCCCTTCTGGAGGCTCGGATGCAGTTGCAGCGAAGAAAACGACGGCGTTGAGGTCACGTAGGCGGGGCGCGGGTGGTCGAGCGGAGGAACCCCAATAACCTAACCGGCCACGGGTGCGAACGCCTGATCTCCCACCGGAAGCTGTTTGGTGAGGAACGTGTGAAAGCAGGCGGAAGTACCGCTACGATGCCGGAAGCGGTGTAGGCCGGCCACGCTGACCGTCGGCACCGGTACTTCCCCCGCCCCCACACGTTCGCCCCCAAACAGCTTCCCCGGCAAAATCCGCCGGTTCAGCCAGTGGCCAGAATTTCCTCGCCTGGATTAATGAACTGGTCCTGCTCCAGCTGATACTGCCGGTTGTACAGGTCACGGTAGCGTCCGCCGATGGCGAGCAGCTGCTGATGCGTGCCGCGTTCGATGATCTGACCGTGCTCGAGCACAAGAATCTGATCGGCGCTCGTGATCGTGCTGAGTCGGTGCGCAATCACGAAAGTGGTGCGGCCGGCGCGCAGGCGACGGAGCCCTTCCTGAATGAGGTGCTCACTCTCGGAGTCGAGCGACGATGTGGCTTCGTCGAGAATGAGCACACGCGGATCGGCCAGAATGGCGCGGGCGATAGCCACGCGCTGCCGCTGACCACCCGACAGCTTCACGCCGCGTTCGCCGACGATCGTGTCGTACTGCTGCGGGAAGCCGTGAATGAACTCGTGCGCGTTGGCGATCTTGGCCACCGCCATGACCTCTTCCTTCGTGGCGCCGGGCTTGGTGAAGGCGATGTTCTCCATCACCGTGCCGTCGAACAGGAAATTGTCCTGCATGACCACGCCCAGATGACGACGATAGTCGCGCAGCTTGAGCTCGGACACCGGCGTCCCGTCGACCTTGATCTGACCCTGCTGCGGCTGCGCAAAGGCCATGATGAGCGAGATCATCGTGCTCTTGCCGCTGCCGCTCGAGCCCACCAGCGCCGTAGTCGTGCCGGCCGGTGCGGTGAACGACACATCCTTCAGTACGGGCGTGCCTTCCTCGTACTCGAAATTCACGTGATCGAACTCCACGCGGCCCACGACCGACGGCACCGCGGTCTTGGTGGCGTCTTCCTGGTCTTCCGTCGGCATGTCGCGGAGTTCGCGAATGCGATCGAGACCCGCGAACGCCTCGGTGATCTGCGTGCCGATGCTCGCAATCTGAATGAGCGGCATCGTCACCATCGCTATGAAGAACACGAAGGTGATCAGACTACCCACCGTCATCTGGCCGTTGATCACGTCGCGTCCACCCACGTACATCGCGATCAGGCCGATCACGCCGACCACCGCGAGACCAAGCGTACCAGTGAGCGACGTGCCCGTGATCGTCTTGGCGATGTTCGCGAACAGCTTCTGCACGCCCTTGCCGAACACTTCCTTTTCGCGCTCTTCGGCCGTGTACACCTTGATCAGTCGGATGCCGCCCAGCGTTTCGGTGAGGCGTCCCGTCACTTCGGCCGTGATCACGCTGCGTTCGCGGAAAATCGGGCGTAGACGCTTGAAGGCGATCGACATCACCACGCCGAACATCGCCAGAAACACGATGGTCGCAGCCGTCAGGCGCCAGTTGAGATAGAAGAGCACGCCTAGTGCGGCGATCGCACTCACGATGCCACCGGTGAGCTGAATGAGCCCAGTGCCGATGAGATTGCGGATGCCTTCGGGATCGTTCATCACGCGCGAGACCAGCACGCCGCTCTTCGTGCTATCGAAGAACTTCACCGGCAGGCGGATGAGGTGCCCCTGCACCTCCTCACGGAGCCGCGCGATAGCCTGCTGCGCCGCCACGCTCACAACCTGCGACAAGGCGTAGCCGGTGATCGACTGCACGATGGTGGCGGCGAGTCCGGCCAAGGCGATGTACCCGAGCATCCGGATATCGCGGTTCGGCAAGACCTCGTCGAGCACTTTCTTGGTGGAGTACGGCAGCACGAACCCGGCGGCGCGGCTGATGAGCATCAGCACGAGTCCGACGGTCACGGACGTGCGGTGATCCCAGATCAGCGCGCGGGCCTCGGCCCAGGCGCGCTTGGTGTCGTACTTGGGCTTGCCTTTGGCAGGGGGCGTCATCCGCGGAATGTAACGCTGGATTCAGTCGGGGAAGCTGTTTGGTCAGGAACGCGCGAAGGCAGCCGGGAGTGCCGCTACGATGCCCGCAGCCGAGTTGGCCTACCTCGCTGGACCCATCGCAGCGGTACTCCCGCCCGCCCCCACGCGTTCCGGACCGTATGAGTTCCCCTGCGCTATCCACCGTTCGCCACCGTGGCCGCCGTTCGCAACCGTGGATATCTTTCAGATTATGTACTTTCCCGACAACGAAACTATCGCCAAAGTCGAGGTCCTCGCGGACCTTGAACAGGACGTCGCAGACCTGACGGTCGCGCATGAAGCCAAGCGCATTCTGTGGTTCCCGTCGGAACTGCTGGCGCCTGAGCCGGACACCGATCCAGACGCCTTCGTGAAACAGCTCCGGGAGCGCGCGAAGGGCATCAGCATGCCTGCCCGCGTCGCCCTGGCGCTCAACACGCTCACCGAAGAAGGCCTCCCCCACTTCCACCGGCTGCTTGCCACGTATCTGGGCGGCGACACGTTCTGGGCGAAGTGGACCAACCTGTGGACGGCCGAGGAAGACCGGCACGGGGCTGTGTTGCACGACTACGCGCACGACAGCAAGATCCTGGATAATCCGGTACTCGAGCGCATGCAGTTCGAGTATCTCAAGGCGGGCTTCGAGCCCACCTGGGACAAGGATCCGTACCGGGTGTTCGTGTACACCTCGCTGCAGGAGCGCGCCACGCAGGTCAGTCACGCCAACACCGGTAAACTGGCCGGCCAGTACGAGCCGCTCATCGGCACAGTGCTCCAGAACGTCGCCAAGGAAGAAGCGCGGCACTACGTGTTCTACCGCGAGATCTTCCTGCGAGTGCTGGCGCGTGATCCCAACCGCGCGCTGGAATCAGCCGCGTTGATCATGCCGAGCATCGACATGCCCGGTATCAGCATGCCGCACTTCCGTGAGATGGCCGACGTGATCCGTCGGGCCGGCATCTATGGTCCGCGCGACTACATCCGGATCGTCGAAGACCTCATCAAGTTCTGGTCGATCGACAAGCTCGAAGGGCTGAACGAAGCGGGTCGCAAGGCGCAGGAAAAGATCATGGCGATCACCGAGCGTCTCGAGCGCGTGGCCAACATGATGGAGACGCGCAGCCGCGCGAAGACGTTCTCGTTCAACGTGGCGTTCGCCCGCGAATTCGCGATGGAGTAGCAGAAACGATGCGAGAAGCGATCACCGACCTGCACGCAGCGATCGGTGATCGCTTCTCCATCGAACGCCTGTTGGGACAAGGCGGCATGGGCGCGGTGTACCTCGCCCGCGATCGTCAGCTCGATCGCCCGGTGGCCATCAAGGTGCTGCCACCCGAGTTTGCGCAGCAGAGCGACCTGCGCGAACGGTTTCTGCGAGAGACGCGCACCGCTGCGTCATTCTCCCACCCGAACATCGTCCCGGTGTTCAGTGTCGAAGACCGCGACGGTCTGCTCGCGTTCGCCATGGGCTACGTGGAGGGCGAGAGCGTCGCCGATCTCGTGAAGCGGTCGGGGCCGATGTCGGTGCGCGACACCGTGCGCATGCTGCAGGATGTGAGCTACGCGCTGGCCTACGCGCACAGTCGCGGCGTCGTGCATCGTGACATCAAGCCGGACAACATCATGATCGAGCGCGCCACCGGTCGCGCGTTGGTCATGGACTTCGGTATCTCCCGCTCGATCACGGCCACCGTCGCCACGCCGTCACTCACGCGCGTGGGTGAAGTCGTGGGAACACCCGAGTACATGAGCCCTGAGCAGGCATCGGGCGACACCATCGACGGACGCAGCGACCTGTATTCGCTGGGTCTGGTGGCGTGGTTCGCGCTGGCGGGACGCCCCGCCATAACCGGTGATTCGATCTCGAAGGTGCTGGTGAAGCAGCTCACCGAGGCGGTGCCGCCCATCGCGCAGCTGCGGGCGGACGTGCCGGCGCTGCTGGCCGATGTCATCGCGCAGTGTACGAACAAGGCGCCGGAATCGCGCTTTGCGACGGCCGATGAACTGGTCGAACGCCTCGACACCTCAGCGTTGCGTAGCGCCGATGTGCCACTGCCCATTCGGCTCTTCGCCGAGGAAGCGAGTCAGGCCGGCATGGTGCTGGCGGGCGCCGTCATCATCGGATTCCTGCTGCTGCTGGTGCTCGAACAGGCGTACGACACGAATTTCGATCGCATTTTGCCCATGGTGCTCTTCTGCGCCGTGATCTGGGGGCGGTTGGCGGTATTGATGCAACAGGCGCGACGACTCGCGCGACGCCGATTCTCCATTTCGGAGATTCAAGCAGGCTTCGCGGCCGTGCTGGCCGAGCGTGAAGCCGAGCGTGCGCAACTGCGCGCCGATGCCGGGGCCGTACGACACCGCCGGAAGCAGGTGATGATTCTGGGATCATTGTTCGTCGCGTCGTTCGTGCTACGCTGGTACGTACTGAAATACCAGCGCACCGAGTACAGCCCCGGGATGTTCGGCGTGTCGCTTCCCGGCGCGATCATGCTGTACTCGGCGTATGTCACTCGCGGCCTCTCCATCGTGGGCCTACTGAATTCCCCGTTGCGGCGCGGCGTGGGCGAGAGCGTGTTTCGCACGTTCTGGCTTGGCGCCGGCGGACGGGCCGTACTGCGCCTCGCCGGCCGCGGCGTGCGCGGCGCAAACGGCGAGAGCAGCGCCGGATTTCGCACCACGGATGCCACGCGCGCAGCCACGCCGCGTCCGGCGCTGACAACGCGCCCGGTGCCGATGCCATTGCAGGCGCCAGCTGCGCCTTCGCTCGAAGCGCGTATCCAATCACTGGAAGCGTGGCGCGACGCGATGGATCGACGCAACTAGGCTCCGCCGCTAGCCGCTGTTCCGCAGGCCCGCCGCGATCCCGTTGATCGTGATGTGAATGCCTCTCCGCCGCCGCTCGTCGTCGGTGTCGGCACCCGTGGCCTGCGCATCGCGATACCGGCGCAACAGCTCGATCTGCAGGTGATTGAGGGGATCCATGTACGGAAAGCGATTGGCGATCGATCGCTTGAGCAGCGGATTCTCCGCCAGCAACTCCGCCTGCCCCGTGATCTGCTGCAGCGAATCGCGCGTGCGATGCCACTCGGCCGAGAGCATGGCGAACACGCGCTGCCGCAACTCCACATCCTGCACCAGCTCCGCGTAGCGCGACGCCACGGCGAGATCGGACTTCGCAAGCACCATGTCGATGTTCGACAGCAGCGTGCGGAAGAACGGCCAGTGCTGCGCCATACGCTGCAGCATGGGGAGACCGTCCGGCGTGTCCGCGAGATACGCCGCGATGGCCGAACCGAATCCGTACCAGCCGGGCAGCATGAGACGGCACTGCGCCCACGAGAACACCCATGGAATCGCGCGCAGGTCCTCGATGCGTTCACTCGGACGCCGCGATGCCGGCCGACTCCCGATATTGAGCGTCGCGATCTCGGCCAACGGCGTGGATTCACGGAAATACTGCACGAAGCCCGGTGTTTCGTACACCAGGTCGCGATACGCCCGGAAGGCGACCGCCGACAGACGTTCCATGACTGGGTGGAAGTCCTGTGCCACATGGTCGGCGTGCTCGCCGCGCCGCTCATGATCAGTAAGCGAAGCCTCGAGCGTCGCCGCCACCAACAGCTCGAGATTCCGCCGGCCTACATCAGGCGTGGCGTATTTCGACGCGATCACTTCGCCCTGCTCGGTAATGCGGATGTGTCCACTGACGGCGCCTGCCGGCTGTGCCAGGATCGCCTCGTAGCTCGGACCACCGCCGCGTCCTACCGACCCGCCCCGTCCGTGAAAGAGCCGCAGCTTCACGCCGTGCTCGGCGAAAACGCGCATCAGTGCCAACTCGGCTTGATACAACTCCCATCCGGAGGTCAGAAAGCCGCCATCCTTGTTGCTGTCGGAGTAGCCGAGCATTACTTCCTGCACATTCCCCTGCGACGTGACCAGTGAGCGGTACACGGGCAACGTGAAGAGCGCGTCCATCGTGTTGCCAGCCCGCCGCAAGTCGTCGATGGTCTCGAACAGCGGAATGATCTGCATCTCCGTGGTCGGTGACGCACCCCCACGCGCGAGTCCCGCCTCCTTGAGCACCAGCGCCACTTCCAGCAGGTCCGAGACGCCGTCGCATTTCGAGATGATGTAGTGCGGAAGCAGCGCGTCGCCGAATCGCTCGCGGAGTTCACGCGCCGCGAAGGCAATCGCCAGTTCTCCAGCGACTTCCTCGGAATACGACAGATGCGGCGAGTACAACGGACGCGTGCCGGCCAGTTCCTTCGACAGGATCGCGACGCGCTCGGCTTCGGTTCGCAACGCGTAGTCAGTGCACACGCCAGCGCTCGACAGCAGCTCCGCGGCCACGCGCTCGTGCACTTCGGAATTTTGACGCAGGTCGAGCGGTGCCAGGTGAAAACCGAACAGTTCGACCGCGCGCACCAGGCGACGCAATCGTCCGGTGGTGAGCCGTGCGCCGCCGTGCTGCTGCAGCGAATCCCGAATGACCACGAGGTCATCGCGCAGCGCGGCCGCCGTGGCGTACGGCGCGTCGGTGCCGATGGCCTGCCGTATCGGCGCTGGCAGACCCAGCGCATGCGCTGTCGCGGCTAGCCGCGAATAGATCCCGATCAGCGCGCGGCGGTAGGGCTCATCGAGCCGCTGTGACGACGCATCGGGCGAACGCGCCGCGAGTGCGGACAGCTCGGCCGTAACGGGCACGAGTCGCTCGGACAGCGGCAGATCGTAGCCGAGCGCATGCACTTCGTCGAGATAGAATTCGATCGTCGCCGACGCCTGCAGGCGCACGGTCTCCTGCAACGTCTCGGCGGTGACGAACGGATTGCCATCGCGGTCGCCGCCGATCCAGCTACCCACGCGCAAGAACGGAGGCAGAGACCACTCGTACGCAGGAAAGCGCGCGTGCAACAAGTCTTCGGTATCACCGTGCAGACGCGGCAGTTCGGTGAAGAATGTGCTGCGGAAATAGTTGATGCCGTTCTTCACTTCGTCGATCACGCGGAGTCGCTCGGAGCGCACCATGCGCGTGTGCCAGAGGGTGAGCACGACCTGCTTGAGCGTCTCGTCGGCCTCCTGCCGTTCGTCGGGCGTGAGCGTGAGCCGGTCGCGGCGGTCCAGCAGATCGGCGATCTGCTGCAGCGCATGCTGCGTGCTCTGCCGCTGCACTTCCGTGGGGTGCGCCGTCAGCACCGGCGACACGAGCGCCGTGGCGAAGAAGGCGGCCACATGGTCGGCGGCGTCCGGCACTTCGCGGATCACCGCGTCGAGTGAAAACGCCAGACTCCCTTCGCGCGGCGGCGACCCTATGATCTCGTGCTCACGACGCCGCCGCGACCGGTGCGTGTCTTCGGCGATGTTCGCCAGCTGCAAAAAGTAGGCGAACGCGCGCACCACGCGGTGCATGTCCTCGGGTGGTAATCCATCGAGGAGTCGATGCAGCTCGGCCCGATCGCTTGGGCTGCCCTCGCGCGCGAAACGTACGGCGGTCTGTCGCACCGATTCGACGAGCTGAAAGATCTCGTCGCCTTCCTGCTCGCGCAGCGTGTCGCCCAGCACACGCCCCAGCAAGCGGATATCGTCGCGCAGCGGGAGGTCCTTCTCCAGCCGACCGGTCTCAGGAGTCTCTGTCATTGCCCCAGAATGTACCGTTGGACACCCGAATCGGCAGACTGGCCGCCCGAGTGTCCAACGCCCCACCGCATTGCCTGCTGCGGCTTACTTCGTGAGGAAGCGCATCCCTACGAGGAAGCGGTTCGTGCTGAAGAAGCTGATGCCCTGGTGTTCCACGAAATACTGCGGGCGACGACGATCCACCGCGGCACCGACCGGCGTAGCCCGCTGGTACGTGACACCGTACGCCGCGTTCACGCCGAATTCGGAATCGCGATCCCCACTCGCCGCGAGGAAGCCAAGCCCGGCGCGGAGGTACGGGCGATACGTACCGGGCGTGCTCAGGCGGAGCGCGCCGAAGTCGTACTGCGCACCGACCGCCAGCGACACCGAGGCGTCATTGCCGAGCCCGATGGCAAAGTCCGGAACCAGTCGCACAGCGGGAATCCCGAACACCGGGCCCATGTCGAGCTGGGCGCCGATCACCAACTGATCGAAGCCGGCCACATACGGCGAGACCTGCTGGATGCGCATCGCGCGGGCGTCATCCGACATCATCGGCGATGACATTGCGGAGTTCATCGGCACGGTCGTCGTCGTGGTGGACGACGGAACCACGACCACATTCGGCGTCGACGCGGCCGGTGCGGCTGTGGCGCGCAGCTGCGTCTCCAGCGCGTCGAGACGCGCACGCAGCGCGCGGACTTCTTCGTCCTTCACCGTCTCCTTGCTGGCCGCATCGGGCGTGCGCAGGCGCGCTTCGAGACGTTCGATCTGTCCTCGCAGCTCGCGAATCATCGCGTCGTTCGAATTGCGCGTCGTCGTGCTGTCCGACATACGCTGCGCATCGGCCGGTGTGATACGCATCGTGCGCTGCGTGCTGTCGCCGTAGCGGATGTAGAGCTCGCCGACGGTCGGTGCCGGGAGCGTGATCATCGTGGGACGGGCCGGCTGCACTGGCGGCTGCGCATTCCGCCGCACGATCCGACGTTCCATCATCATCGAAGAATCCCGACCATCGACGATCGTGTCGCGTACAGCCATTTCGCGGCGCATACGAAGCAGGTCGGCGTCACGCGTAATCATGCGTTCGTCGCGATCCTCGCGATCACGCATCCTACGCTCCCGTTCGGCGCGCGCATCACGCTCGTCGCGACTGGGCATCGACTTCCGCGACCGTCCCAAATCGAACCCGATTCCAACCGTGTACATCAGGTTGTTCGTAAGCTGATCGGTGGTGGCCAAGCTATCCAGATCCTGCGGACCACGCACGTAGTCACGCACCGCGACATTGAGGCGGAAGTTGTCCGTGAGACGAAGCGCCACGCCGGCACCGGCGATCAGCGCGGTTTCCGCGTCGCGCGCACGGCCCAGTGTATCGCGATAGTCTTCGCCGAAGTCGAGGCGACCGGCGCCGAGCACGATGAACGGTGACGGGCCACGCGACCGCGTGAAGTTGAATTGCGCTTCGCCGCCGTAGCTCTGCATCGGTTGCTTGTCGCGCAGGTTGCCCGAACGACCCTGCCAATAGAATGCACGAAGCCCTACGAACTGCCCCACGTCGATGCCCGTACGTACACCGACCAACGCCTGACGCGGCAACGACTTGTCGTCGAAGTCGAGTCGGCCGGCGAAGGCCTCGAGCGGTACGGACCCGATCGACCACCGCTCAGTCCGTTCGTCGTCGTCCGTCTGCTCGTCGAGCGCACCGCCGATAGCGATGCCCAAGCCCGCGCTGGCGGTCCAGTTGCTGCGCGTGGCCCGACGTTCGGCCAGCGAGTTGCCACCAGTGGTGCTGGTGAAGAGCGTGCCCGGGGCCAAACGGAAGCGAGAATCTTCGAGCATCACCATGGCGCGAATATTCGGCGTGGCGTCGTATTGAATACCACCGCCGTAGCGATAGTTGATCTGATCCTGTCGCTCAATGCTATCCGCTTCGAATCGCATAACGCCGGCGCCGGCCGATAGAAACGGCGCGATACGCCCCGTACTCAATCGAATCGCGAGATTGCCGCCGAAGTCGCTGATGTCCGTCGTCGTGCGACGTGGTCCGAGTTGTATGATACCGCTCGGCCGCAGACTGTCGCGCGTAACGCCAAGACCGTTGGCGCGATGATAGTAGCCGCTCAGCGAAAGCAGCGAACCGAAATCCGCACCGAACCGCCCGCCATAGAACGGCGCGTCCTCGATACCGAGGCTCTTGTCCCACCACGTGTACTCCGCCGACGGCGCCAGCGTGAAGCGCACGCCTTGCGCGAAAGCGCCGGGCGCTGCGGCGACGCTCGCAACGAGCGAGACGGCGACAGATGCGGTGAGCGCGAAGCGAGATGTAACGCGATATGTATGCTGCAGCACACGGTGCATGCGATGTCCTCTCTTGAAGTGAATGACCGAGAGAGAGAGCAGTGCATGAACCGCGCCTCACTTAATGTGACGGCGCGTCATTCGCTATTTTCGCAGTCCCGTCACCACTTGATCGGGATAGTCGCCGAACAACCCATCCACGCCGAGTCGCACCAACTCGCGCACCTCCGCCAGCGGATCGCCACCGTAGCGCTTGGCAAGAAACACTGACTCAGGTCGGAGTGTCCAGGCGTGGACACGAAGTCCCGCTGCGTGCGCATCGGCAATGAGGGACGTCGGCACCGCAGCGGAATCGTCACCCACGATTTGCCGCGTGTTCGCGCCCACACCGTACGCGTATGTCGCGATGTCTCGAAGCGCTGTCGGTGTGACTTGCGGCGCCGAGGAGACGAGTTGGATCAGGTGGATCCGGGTTTGCGTCGCCAACAGGCGCAGGTTGCCACTTTCAAAGCTCTGAATGAACACCGGCGCGTCGGCGCGATCGAGGCCGCGAGCGCGCAACACACGCAACATCGGTTCCTCGATCGGAAGTCCGATACCACGGAAGTAGGTGGGATGCTTCGTTTCCGGATACACCCCGACCGGTCGCCCACGACGCCGTCCCAGCGAATCGGCCAACGCGAGCACGTCGTCGAAGGTGGGTACGACGAACTGTCCATCGTACGCGTGGGAGCGGAAGGATAGCCGCTCCTTCGCGCGCAGCGTGCGCATTTCGGCCAGTGTGAAATCTTCGGTGAACCAACCGCTCACCGTATCGCCATCGATCACTTTACGCGTGCGGCGCGAGGCGAACTTCGTGGCGACGTCAGTGGTGCCGCCGATCTCGTTCTCATGCCGAGCCACGAGCACGCCGTCCTTGGTGCTCACGAGGTCGGGCTCGATGAAGTCGGCGCCCATCTGCACCGCCAGCGCGTACCCCTCGAGCGTATGCTCCGGGCGGTGTCCGCTGGCCCCGCGGTGGGCGATCACGAGGGGAGCTGCGGACACCGCGAGCCCTGCGGGCGGCCTGGCCGCCGACGGCGCGCAGGCGACCAACAAGGACAAGGCCGACGTTACCATCAGCCAGCACGTAGAATTTCGCATCCTTCGATGCTAACGCGCGGTCGCGCGAGCGGGAGTCACTTGGTTGGGCTGTGACGCAATCGCGACCACGATGGCTAAACGCCCCGCGGGACGACAAGTTGTTCGTAATGACCGACACCCCTTCGGCCGACCTCCAGTCCCGTCTGACCCGTGCTTTGGCCGGGCAGTACCGCATCGACCGCCTGCTGGGTCAGGGCGGAATGGGCAGTGTCTATCTCGCGCAGGACGAAACGCTCGATCGGCCGGTCGCGATCAAGGTGGTCCTTCCCGACGTCGCCGGCAGCGCTGACGTGCGGCAGCGCTTTGTCCAGGAGTCACGTACCGTGGCGCGGTTGCGACATCCGAACATCGTCGCGGTGTACGCCGCCGGCGAAGCGGACGGGTTGCTGTACTTCGTGATGGAGTACGTGCCCGGCGAGAGCCTGAGAGACCGGCTCACGCGCGAGCAAACGCTCCCCACCAACGATGCCGTCGCCATTTTGCGCGACCTCGGACTGGCGCTCGACTACGCGCATACGGCCGGCGTGGTGCACCGCGACGTCAAGCCCGAGAATGTGCTGCTCGACGGCGAGAGTGGTCGCGCCATGCTGACCGACTTTGGTGTGGCTCGCGCCATCGCGGCCACCGACCTGCGTCTCACCGGCGCCGGTTTCTCGCTTGGGTCGCCACGGTACATGAGCCCGGAGCAGGCCAGCGGCGATGGCACCCTCGACGGGCGCAGTGATTTGTACTCGCTGGGTCTTATCGGCTACGAGATCTTCAGCGGCCAGCCAGCGGTGACGGCCACGACGGCCGCGTCGATTCTGGTGAAGCATCTCACCGAACAGGTGCCCTCGCTGGCCACGCTCCCCAGCGTGCCCGACGATGTGGCGAACGCCGTCGATCAGTTGCTGCAGAAGGACCCGGACGCACGACACCAGCGCGGGGCGGCCTTTGCCGCGGCGTTAAGCGGCGAGGTCTTCGACGGCAACACGCCCACCAGCCAGATCGGTCGCGCCTCAGGTGGCACCGCGCGAGCGAAGAAGGGCATGTCGTCGCGAAACAAGGCGATGGCACTTGGCGGCGCCGCGTTAGCGATTGCCGCCTCCGTGTTCGTGGTGATGAGCGGCGGTCGCTCCACGAACGACAAAGAATGGCTGGTGGCCCCGTTCGAGGTGCAGGGACCCGATCGGTCGCTCGATTGGCTGCGTGAAGGCAGTCTCAACATGCTCACGCTGTCGCTGGCGCAGTGGGAAGATCTGCACGTGGTGGAGTACGAGCGCACGCTCGACCTGTTGCGGGATGCGAAGCTGGAGGACGCTCGCCGCGTCGGACTCGACCAGGCGCGGGACATTGCCAGACATGCCGGCGCCGGCCGCGTGGTCATGGGGCAGCTCACCGCGATCGGTGATTCGCTGATCGTGACAGCCAGCCTGTACGATGTGAAATCGGGCAACAGCACCGACAAGGCGCGCGTCGCTGCCGTGAAGGGCAGTGATCCCCGAACCGTATTCGAGACGGTCGCTGGTGAGCTGCTCAATCTCGTGGGCGCGCCTCGCCTCACGTTCGATCTCGCGAAGCAAACGACGACGTCGGTGCAGGCGTATCGTGTGTATCTCGAGGGACTACGACATCTGAATGGGTGGCGCCTTCGTGCCGCCGACAGTGCCTTCCGTCGCGCCATCGCCGCCGACTCCACCTTCGCGCTGGCCCACTATCGCCAGTCGTTGGCGCTGGGTTGGGAAGCGAGTGCCGACACCATGCGTCGCGTCTCCGCCGAGGCATCGGTGCGCTTCGCCTCACGGCTGCCGCTGCGCCAACAAGAACTCGTGAAGGGCAACGCCGAGCTCACGCGCGGCTTCATGGCGCAGGAAACGGGTGACACCGCCACCGTACGTTCAAGTTTCCTCGCCTCGCGTGCGCGGCTCGCGCGCCTGGTGGCGAGCGATTCCCTCGATGCGGAGGCGTGGTACGCGCTCGCCGACGCCGACTACCATCTCGTGTGGGGCACCTCGTACGGCCGCTCACCCGACAGCACCGCGCGCTATCTCAATGAGTCGCTGCAGGGATTCCGGCGCACGATCGCGCTCGACTCCACGTTTCATCTCGCGTACTCGCATCTCGTCGAGATGTACAATCAGTCGTCGTCGGCCGGCTCGTTCCTGGTTCTGGTCGGCGACTCGATTAAGGCGGGCGGCCCCGAGTCATACGAACGTCGTATCGGTACGGTCGAGCAGGTGCGAGCCCTGCGCGCCGCCGCCAGTCTGCGCGCGCGTGAGGCCGCCTACGCGTGGATCAGCGTCGATCCTGATGCACGTGCCGCACGGCGTGTGCTGGCTGACAATTTCGTACGGGCGGGATATCCCGATAGTTCGGTTCGCGTGTTGAACGAGGCGATGGCCCGTCCGTCGGTCGCGCACAGCTCCTTCCTGTGGACTATTGCCGACATCAACGCCCGCGCGTTCAAGCGAGGTGCGGGTCCCGAAGCCAAGCTGACGCTCAAACGCTTCACGGCCGACTCCCTGCTGCAGTTCGGGTTGGGTGAGCGCATCGGCGTGATCTTCGGTGCGCTCACGGTGGGGGGGCTCACCGGTTCCCCGTCATTGCTGGACGACGTGAAAACAGTAGCCGTCAAGGCGCTGCCATCGTTGCCTGGAACGACGTCGGCCGAAACACGGCTCGTGCTCGAGAGCTACGCGTTGTCGATTCGCAGTGCGATGGGCGTTCCTCTATCGGGCACCGACCAGCAGGCGCTACTCACGATGGCGCAGCGCATGGAGAAGGCGCCAGTCATGCGCCGGGATCCAAGTCTTGCCTACGCGGCGTATCTCAGCACGCATGACACACAATTCGCCAAGTCGGCCATGGCCACGGTGACCTCACCCGGCGGCTTGCCCGAGCTCGACGGATTGATCGCACTCGAAGCTGGTGACACCACGCGCGCGCTGCGTGCGATTCGCACGATGCCGTCGGCCGATTCCATCCGGCGATCGCCACTCGGCATGAATGGCATGCGGTCGATCGGACGCGCGATGTTGTTGGCGGAGATGGGCGACAAGCGGCGCGCCGCCGAGCTACTCGAAACAATCGACGTGCAGCGCATGGTGTCGGGCAACTTCGTAGAAGTCGGCTGGCCGTGGTACGTGCGCAGCCACGTAATTCGTGGGCGCTTGTACGAACAGCTCGGTGAACGCCAAAAGGCCGTGGCGGCCTTCGAAAAGTTCTTGTCGCTCTGGCCCGACGCCGAAGCGCCGTTGCAACCGCAGCTCCGCGAGGCTCGGGAATCGGTTGCCCGGCTGAAAGATGCGGCCCGCACACCCTGAGTAACGCGCCAATCTCGACGACGAGACTACCTATGGTTCGCACTGCCCCCGATGTCTTGCTCACCGCCATTCGCGCGAAGGATCGTGATACGATTGCCGCGCTCCTCGCTGAGGATCCGTCGCTGGCGATGGCACGTGCCATGGGTGGCGAGTCGCTGGTTCTGCATGCTTGCTACATGGGTGCGCCCGAGCTGGCCGATCTGCTACACCCGGGTCGGCCGATCGACGCCTGCGAAGCCGCCGCCCTTGGCAACGTGGTCGCCTTGCGCACCTGCCTCGAGAATGACGACGACTCGCGGGTGCGCCGCAGCAGCGATGGCTGGACGCCGCTGCATCTGGCGGCGTTCTTCGGGCGCGACGATGCCGTCACCTTGCTGATCGATCACGGCGCGCCGCTCGATGCGCACTCCACCAACGCCCTGCGCAATTCGCCGCTGCACGCCGCGCTGGCTGGTAACACGCTGCCTGTGCTGGTGCGCCGACTGGTCTTCGCCGGTGCCGACGTAACGGCGCGCGATTCGCACGGCAACACTCCGCTACATCTGGCGGCCGCGCGCGGCTACGAACCGCTATGCGACCTGCTCACCGCACGTGGCGCCGACGCCCACGCGCTGTCCGACGACAGATCAACGCCGGCTATGCTGGCTATCGCGCGAGGATTCCCGGAGCTCGGCGCCAAACTGGCGGCCATCTCCGACGACGACGAGGAGTCGAACGAGTAGACGGCGCAACGTGTGACGGATTCTGGAAAACGTCGTCTGTCTTTTGTGTGCCCTACGGCACAATTCGGCTTTGCGTACGACGTCGTACCCAAGCCAGCTCAGCGATTTTTCGTCCGGATGTGTTTATGAGCGAGGCGACCGCCTTGTCGAGTAGGGCGCGCCCTTGTGCGCGATGCGAGGTGCTGCCGATGTCCGAACTGTCGGCGGGCGATCTGCATTGCTGGTTCCCGGCCGATCACGTTGCGGGAAAGGTGCGCGCCGCGCTCCGCGGGCTCGCCATCGAGGGACGCCCGTCGGTTGGCGACGGCACGGCGTTTCACATCTGCCCATCACAGAGCGAGGCGGTGGCCGAAGCCTTAAGCGACGCACTGTCGGCCGTGGAGCAGGACGATACGCGCGCGCTGTTCTGCCTGCCGGGCGAGGCACCGACGGCGAATGACATCGCGCGGGTGGAGCCACTCTCGCGCGCCATCATCCGCGCACGCAGCGGCTGGCTGATGGCCGTAATGCGCGAACGTCGCCTGACCTCGCACTTCCAGCCCATCGTACACGCCGATCGTCCCGACCGGATTTACGGATACGAAGCGCTGCTTCGCGGCGTCAATCCCGATGGGAGCTTCATCTCGCCCGGCACCCTGTTTGACACGGCTCGCGGCGCCGGACTGCTCTTTCAACTCGATCTCGCCGCGCGCCGATCGGCGATTGCGAACGCGCACGTCCACCAGCTCGCGCACGCACTGTTCGTCAACTTTGCGCCAACGGCTATCTACGATCCGAAAGCGTGTCTCCGCAGCACCGTGGCCGCGATCGACGAGGCGGGAATCGAGCGCGGCAACGTCGTGTTCGAGATCGTGGAGACGGAGCGGACACACGATCCGAAGCACCTGCGCAACATTCTCGACTACTATCGCGGCGCCGGCTTTCGCATCGCCTTGGACGATGTCGGCGCCGGCTATTCGTCACTGAATTTGATTCACCTGCTTCGCCCCGACGTCATCAAGCTCGACATGGAGCTCGTGCGCGACGTGGATCGGGACCCGTACAAGGCGCGCATCGCCGCCAATTTGCTCGACGTCGCCAACGCCCTCGGCATTGACGCCCTGGCAGAAGGCATTGAGACCGAGGGCGAGTTGGAATGGGTGCAGCAACACGGCGCGAAGTACGTGCAGGGCTATCTCATTGCCCGACCGGCGCCGACACCAGTGACCGCGATTGCGTCGCGGCCCCTGGTGCACGTCGCAGCCTGATTACGGCTCGCGACGTTCGTCGTCGTCGAGCCCGAAGAACCCGCCGCCGCCTTCGCCGCCGCTCACGCGTTCGATGCGCAGCAGCTTGGAGTACGACGTGCCACCCACGATGATGGTGATCTTGTAGTCGCCGGTGCCCGCGAGCGTGTTCTGACCGCCACGGCCGCCGCGACCACCACCACCGCCGCCCGGGAAGATCCCGATGGCGGCGAAGTCATCACCCAGCGCATCGCGGAGAGGGCCGAACACCGCCTGCAATCCGGCCGGACCCGCCGGCGCTTCCGCCGCGCCTTCCCCACCGGCCGCACCACGGCCACCTGCCGCCGCGGCAAAACTCGGCAGCGCCCGCGTTTCGCCGGGACGATCCTGAAAAAACCGCCGGCGCCGCCACGTCCACCACCACCGCCACCACCCCCTCCACCACCGCCACCGAATGCGCCACCCAACATCGCGGCCATCTGCGGTGGCTGCTGACCGGTCTGCACCGTGGTGCGGATCATGGCCAGCATCGGGGCCGGTACGGCACCCGCCTTCTCAAGAGAATCGAGCGCGCGCAATACACGGCGCTGCGTGTTCACGCTGTCACGCACCTGCGCCGGCGTGAGTGCGATCCGCGCCGGCGCCGGGCGCTGCGCGCGCATGTCCCAGACCACGTTGTGCAAGCCAGGCTGGCCGGGACCCGTGAGTGAGCGAATCGTGTCGCCGCTGGCGTCCTGCACGATCATACGCACCTGGCCACCAGCATTCTCCGACAGCCGGTACCAAATGGAGGCGCCGTACGTCGGGCTCGGGCCCTGAAACACACCCTGTCCAACGTTGCCGCCGTTGATCGTCTGCTCGCCCCACTGGAACGCCGTGCGCGGTGCAAACAGCGTGGCCTTGGCCGCGATCACGGCCGGCGTCAGCTGCTGCAGCGGCGTGATGTCGGCAATCCAGATCGAACGACCGTGCGTGCCCGCAATGAGCTCGCCGTCGCGCGGGTGAATGAGCAGATCATGCACCGGCGTGGTGCCCAGACCGCTCATGAAGCGCTGCCACGACTGCCCGCGATCGATCGACACGTATGCACCCACGTCGGTGCCCACGAAGAGGAGGTTCTGATTCTTCGTGTCTTCACGGATCACGTGCACGAAGTCCGTTTGACCCTTGGGCAGGTTGTTCACGATCGACGTGAACGTGCGGCCGAAGTTCGTGGTCATGAACACGTACGGCGTGTAGTCGTCGTTGCGATGATTGTCGAACGTGACGTAGAAGGTCGCGCTGTCGAAGTGTGACGGCTCGATGCGCGACACGTAGCTACCCGCCGGCACGCCCGTGAAATTCTTCGTCACTTCTTCCCACTGCGCGCCATCATTGCGCGTGAGCCACACGCGTCCGTCATCGGTACCGGCGTACAGCAGCCCCGGGCGCACCGACGATTCGTTCAGCGACACCACGGTACCGAACGTTTCCGCACCCGTCACGTCGGGCGTGATGCCGCCGGTGGTCTTGAGCGCCACGAACAGCTTGGCCGAGTCGGCGTACGACAGTTCGCCGGAGATCGGGAACATCTCGTCTCCATACTTCACGCTCTTGAGCACGCGGTTGGCGCCGAAGTACAGCGTGGCCGGATTGTGCTTCGAGATGATGTACGGCGTGTTCCAGTTCCAACGAAGCGCATACGCCACCGAGTCGGCCCGCTGACGGGTGCGATAGCCTGCCATCTGCTTCTTCTGCGAGGCAGTGGCCGGCTTCGTGGTATCGGGCCACACGGCGTAGATGGAGTCGTTCCACTGCAGGTAGCCCCCGTCGCGCCACGTGGGCTTGCGCAATCCCGTGCGCTCGCCGGTCGCGAAGTTCAGGCGACCCATGTTGCCGCCCTGCGACGTGGAGTAGATGATGTCGGTGTTCGTCTGATCCTGCTGCGTCACGAACCCGTCGCCGCCGCCCACGTTGTGCCACATAGCGTTGGTGACCGGACCCTGCTTGCGCCGACTCGGACCGCACCACGATCCGTTGTCCTGCAAGCCGCCGCATACGCGGTAGGGCACGCCCATGTCGGCCGAGATGTTGTAGAACTGGCCGATGGCGATGGAGTTGGGGAAGAACCAGTTGCCACCGCGATCGTTCGACACGCCGATACCACCGTCGTTGCCGGTGATGATGCGCTGCGGATCATTGGGGTCGATCCACATGGCGTGATGATCCACGTGAATGCCTTCCGTGGTGCTGCCCGCCGTCTTGCCGCCGTCGCTCGAGTACTTCACCGGCGTGGACGACCAGTACACGCGATTCGGATCCTTCGGGTCGACGCGCACCTGCGAGTAGTAGAAAGGACGCGTGTTCTCGGGGCTCATGTAGGCCCACGTCTTGCCGCCGTCTTCCGAGCGATACAGGCCACTGGGCCGCTTCTGCGGCGCGACCTTGGCGTCCTTCTTGAGATTGGGCGCCGTGTCGGCTTCGACCATGCTGTACATCACGTCGGGATTCGAGCGCGCGATCGCGATCTCGATGCGTCCCTTGGTGGTGGCGGGGAATCCGCCGCCCTTCACTTCGGTGAACGTCTCACCGCCGTCGGTGCTCTTCCAGAGCGCCGATCCGGTGCCGCCCGACTTCAGGAAATACGGTCCGCGCACGCGCTCGTAACTCGAGGCCCACACGGTGTTCGGATTGCGCGGGTCGAGCTGCACGTCCACGAAGCCGGTCTTGTCATCGATGAACTTGACGAGGCGCCAGTTCTTGCCGCCGTCGGTGGTTTTGTAGAGTCCACGTTCCTTGTTCGGTCCCCACGGATGGCCGAGGGCGGCCACCCACACGGTGTTGGGATCGGTGGGGTGTACCTGAATGCGACCGATGGACCGCGTGTCGGCCAGGCCCAGGAACGTCCACGACTTGCCGCCGTCAGCCGACTTGTAGATGCCGCCGCCCGGGGAGATGGAATTGCGCGAGTTCGCTTCGCCGGTGCCCCAGTAGATCACGTTGGTGTCTGATGGGGCGATGGCGAGATCACCACCCGACGACACGCGGGCCGTGTCCATCACAGCCTTGAACGTGGTGCCGTTGTTGGTGGTCTTCCACAAGCCGCCGCCGGCGGTGGACACGTAGAACGTTTTCGAGGGCGAGGCGATGCCTTCGATATCAACGATGCGCCCCATCATGTTGGCGGGGCCGATGTTGCGCCAACGCAGGGCGTTGACGACGGCATCGTCGATTGAAGCCTTTGGCGGCAGCGCCGTCTGGGCTACGAGCGGACTGGCCATCAGACCGGTCAAACCGGCACCGAGGGCAAGGACGCAAATATTTCGCATGAGCGAGATGAGCATAGGTGGACCGACACGGCCCGTCGGAACGCGGGCGGGACCAACTATGGGCTACGCCGTGGCGACCCGCAATGTTGTCGCGACGGGGTCTGATTGGCCGGGACGGGTGGCGTTGCGGGCCGCTGCGCGCTGCTAGGCGGTCGCGTGGTGGCTGGATCGCTCACAGCCGGAACAGCCTTACCGCGGATTTTCGCGGGCGCAGCGCGGATCTGCTTCGCGAGTGCGACAAAGGTCGCTGGCACGACGGCCCGGCATTTTTTGATTGAACAACGCGGGCGAGCTCCGCTCGAGGTGCGAAAGAGGCACTCGCGCCGTTTGCTTATCTGTGTTGATTCTGTGTAATCGATGTGATCCGTGTTCCGGCCGTTGCGATCTGTCCGATTCACCACCGGTCGTGTCACGGACAGACCGGAAGCAGCCTTACCGCGGATTTTCGCGGGAACAGCACGGATCTGCTCCGCGTGTGTGACAAAGGTCGTCGCTGGCACGACGGCCCATCATTTTTTGTTGAACAACACCGGCGACCACCGGTCGAGGTGCGATGGATGCCCTCGCGCCGTTTGCTTATCTGTGTTGATTCTGTGTGATCGGTGTGATCCGTGTTCCAGCTGTTGCGATCGTACCGATTCGCCACCGGTTGTGTCATGGACCGATCGCTAACAGCCGGAACAACCTCAACGCGGATTTTCGCGGGCACGGCACGGATCTGCTCCGGGTGTACGACAAAGGTCGAGGCTGTAGTGACGGATTCGCACATGCTTGTATTGAACAACGGGAGCGAACTTATGCGACAATTCTCGACGAGTACGTGGGCGATGCTGGTGCTGCTTGGCGTATCCGCCGTGTCGGTGACGCAGCAATTGCGCGAGGCCTCCTTCAATGCAAAGGGGCGTGTCGCGTTCGAGTCCGAGCCGATGCTGTCGTTGCCAGTTGAGTTCGCTGGACAGTCCGTTCGCATGGTCGATGCACTGCCCCACTCGAAGGACCGCTCGCAGGTCAGCCAGTCCGCTGAGGCGTCGGTGCTCGTGAACGACACCGTCGTGCTTGCAGCGCGAACGGCCGAGGTCCGGGCCGGAATGGAGAATCTCGGCCGATACCACCGATGGATCACCGTCCAGCGATTTGCTGAGCAGACAACGAAGCGATCATTCCTGTTGATTGGCCGTTTGCGTCCGCCGGGACGCCGAATGGACGTCGACTTGGTTTCGATTCAAAGTGATGGCACGCGGTCGATACGATCGATCTCCAGCGACAATCGCGGTGAGAGCTATCCGGTTCACCGCGTTCTCGCTGCGCTCGGCGACGAGAGCCTGGACGTGTATCCGTTCCAGTACTGGACATTCCTGCCGATTCTTCTGCTGCCGCTCAGTGGTCCGTGGATTGGCCTTGGGGTGTCGATCGTGGTGCTTGGGATCAAGGCGCTCACTGGCACGTGGTATCGCCGGAGTAGACCGCAGTAGCATCGACGTTACGCTACGAGCGGGCCGGCACCGGCGTCGCTGGCGTACTGGCAGTCGCGCGGCGAGCCGACGCGACCGGCCGCTATCTCCTTGGCGGCATGCCGCGTGACCGCCCGATACGGATCAAGGTCACGACCGCCGGAAGCAGCGAGGGCGACGCTGGACGCTTCACGATTCGGCTACGACGCGAGTCAACCGCAGCAACCTTCGATTTTCAGTCTCCCAAGTGCCCGTACGGCGACCAGCGGCAGCTCGCGCGACCCGCGGTATGCGCGGCCCGCGCCGTTTGCCTATCTGTGTTGCTTCTGTGCAATCGGTGTGATCCGTGTTCCAGCTGTTGCGATCGTGCCGGTACGCCACCGATTGTGTCACGCAGAGATCGCAAACAGCCAGATCACGGAGACCGCGGATCGCGCCGTAACAACACCGATCTGCTCCGCGTGCGCTACGCCGATGCGGTGGCGTCGACCTGCGGCAGCCGCGCCAGCAGCAGCGCCAGCTCCGCGTGGTCGACGGGCTTGACCAAATGCGCCACGAAGCCGGCATCGCGCGATCGTCGTCGGTCGTCATCTTGCCCCAACCCGGTCAGGGCGACCAGCGCGATGGAACGTCCCCACGGCTCCGCACGAATACGTCGTGCTGCGTCATAGCCGTTGAGCTTCGGCATTTCAAGGTCCAGGACGATCAACTCAGGGCGGAACAGTTCAGCCACCTCGATCGCCTCCATGCCGTCGAACGCCACTCGCGATTCGTTCCCGCGAAGCTGCAACGCGAGGGCCAACGAATTGGCGGAGTCATGATTGTCATCCACCACCAGCACCCGCCGGCCCGCGGCGCGATCCAGCTGTTCGGATGCAACCTCTCGGATGGGCGTCGGTGTGAACGCGTCGACCATGATCGGCAGCCGCACGGTGAACGTGCTCCCCGTTCCCGGTCCCTCGCTCATGGCATCGACCGACCCGCCATGCAGCTCAACGAGTCGTTGTACCAAGTTGAGGCCGATCCCGAGTCCGCCGCGGGCGCGCTCGAGGGTGTGGTCCACCTGACGAAACAGTTCGAAGACGGCGCCGAGCATCGACGTCGGGATGCCAACGCCGTTGTCGTGCACCTGAATCACCGCCTCATCGCCCTGTCGCTGCGTCGTGATCACGATGCGTCCACCAGACGGCGTAAACTTGCCCGCGTTATCGAGCAGATTCCCGAAAACCTGAATGAGCCGAGTCGCATCGGCATCGATGTACAACGGCTCCACGGCAAACGAGACCTGTATCTCATGCCCCGCGCGTTCGATGGCTGGACGCGCCGTTTCGATCGCCTGTTCAATCACCATGGTCAGATCCACGGTGGCACGCTTCAAGGCGATGGTGCCACGGCTGATGCGACTCACGTCGAGTAGCTCATCAACCAGACGGATCATCTGTGTCGTTTGCCGTTCGATGATGCCCGATGCGAACTGTACGACACCAGGAGTGGGCTCACCCTGCGTCAGTATATCGAGCGCGTTGCGAATCGGCGCGAGTGGATTGCGCAGCTCGTGGGCAAGGGTCGCCAGAAACTCGTTCTTATGGCGGTCCGCTTCGGCTAATACACCGCCGGCACGCTGCGAGTCGATCGCGGCTTCGCGCAGCGCATGCATATCTGTGCTGGAGCCGACCCACATGATCAGCTCCCCGCTGGTGTCACGCATCGGGATCGCCCGGCTGATATGCCAACGATAGGTTCCGTCAGCGCACCGGAAGCGATGCTCGATGTGAATGGGCGTGCCATTCGGGAGATCCCGTTGCCAGATGCTTATCGTCATCGACAAGTCGTCGGGGTGAATCAGTGCGGAGCCGCTCCAGTCTCGTATATCGGCGGCCGGCAATCCCGTGTACTCCATCCATTGCGGGTTGAGATACCCGATCTCTCCCTCCGGTGATGCCGTGAAGATCTTCTGCGGCATCGAGTCCATCACGAATTCGAGTTGGCGCTGCGACTCCGCGCGCGCTTCGTCGGCTCGAATGCGATCGCTGATGTCGATGAACGAACCGATCGCACCCGTTGTCTCACCGTTCGCGTTCGACTGCGCCGCGATACTGAGCGACACCGGGAGCCGCGAGCCATCGGGCCGCTCGATAAGCACATGCAGGTTGCGCACCGGCGCGTCGCCGCTGAGGACCGCGACCATCGGATTGTTCGCGTCGAGCAACGCGGTTCCATCCGGCCGCCAAAGCCGGATGGCGCCGTCATACCTGTCCTGACCGTGCTCCGGTTGCCGACCCCAGACCTCGACCGCCAGTGCATTGTACGACAGCAATACGCCCGACGCGTCGCAGGCGAACATGGCGATCGGCGCGGACTGGAAGAGCTGTCGATACTGCGCCTCGGAATCGGCGAGGCGCCGTTGCGCGAACACGCTCGCCGAGGTGTCGCTGAAATAGCACACCACGCCGAAGCCGCCCTCGGGCAGCGAGATGCGGTTGATCTGCCACGCGTAGTATTCGGTCACCCTGCGGTCGGCGCGCATTTCCGTTTCGTGGGGTGTCGCGAACGGCTCGCCGGTTTCCAGTGTGTGCCGAAAGATCTTCACGAAGCCGTCCGCACGTTCGGGCGGCCAGACAATGTGCATGACCTCGTCGAAATCGCGACCGATGACACTCGCAATCCCCTCGAACGTCGACTGCGCTGCGGGGTTCATGGCGCGCACCCGAAAATCGGCGTCGATGAGGAATACGCCGAGCGGGGCCTCATTCAACAAGGTCTCGAACTGCGCGCTGCGACGCTGCAGCGCAAAATCGGCCTGCTTCCGCTCGCTGATATCCATGAAGACAACTGCGACCGTGTGATTCGCCGCGAGCCCGACGCGCGTCACGCTGATTTGAAACCAGCGACCCATTGCCTCCGATCCGGTCTCCGTTCGCTCCTGCACACCCGTCGCCGCGACACGTCCATACAGATCATTGAACCACTGCTCGCCACCAGGAACCAGTTCACTCGCGCACTTGCCCACGGGATTGCGCACACCGGTGTGTCGTTCGAAAGCCGCATTCGCTTCGAGGATCCGATGATCGACCGCGCGCCCCGTATCGTCGTACAGCAGCTCGACGATACAGAACCCCTCGTCCATGGCGTTCAGCACTGCCTGGTGGCGATCCACGATCGGGACTGACGCCGATACCTCGAGTCTCTCTGCGGCCATCGGCGGCAAACATCCTGATCGGTTGGGAAAAGCGATGGTGGCGGAGGGCCACCGTCTGAATATGGGATGGGCAAGACGTCCGCGCTTGCCGCGACCGCGATGTCGCGGCAGGCGAACCCGACCGGTGGCGAGGTCTCGTGGTCAGTGAACGACCGTCGCTGGCAGCGTCTCTCTAGACGGGAGACGGCACCAGATGCACTGAACCACGCACCAGCTCCGCCTCCTCACGCTCCTCCAGCGCCGGTGCCAGCAGCTTGTACAACACCGGCGTTACCAATCGCGCAATAAGCGTGCTCGACACCAGTCCGCCGATGATCACCCACGCCAGCGGCGAATAGAGACCCGATCCCTGAAACGCGAGCGGCAGGAGCCCGCCGATCGCCGTCATCGTGGTGAGCACGATCGGCAAGAAGCGGATCTCGCCAGCCTGCTGAATGGCATCATCGAGACTCACCCCTTGTCGCCGAAGTTGGTCGGTAAAGTCCACCAGCAGAATGCTGGTCTTGATCTCGATGCCCACCAGCGCCACGAAGCCGATCATCGCCGTGAACGACAGTGTATAGCCGCTCAACAGCAGCGCCACGATACCGCCCACCAAGCCCAGGGGAATCACCGATGCCACCACCAGCGTGGTGCGGAAGTCGCGGAACTCGAGCACCAGAATAGCGAGAATGGCGAACACCGCCACGATGATCGCGCCGCCGATGCCGCCGAAGCTTTCCTCGCGACTCTCGATCTCACCGGCCGGATGCATCACGTATCCCACCGGCAGCGCGATGGAATCGAGCGCGGCCATCACCTGCTTGGTGACGGCGTCGGTGTTGTACCCAGAGCGCACGTAGCTCGTGATCGTGACCGAGCGCTGGCGATTCACATGATCGATCGTGGTCGGCGACGCGCTGAAGCGCATGGTCGCGATCTGCGAGAGCGGTATCATCGCCCCCGTCACGCTCGCGACCTGAATGCGATCGAGTGCCTCGGGCGCCGGACGGCCGTTGTGCGCGATACGCACCATGAGCGGATACTCGTCGCCGTTGGCGCCCCGGATCTCCCCTGCCTCCAGCCCCGCGATCCCTAACCGGAGCGTGCGCTCCACTTCCACGCTCGGAATGCCCAGCAAGCCCGCCTTCTGCTTGTCGACCACCAGCGTGAGATCCGAGCGCCGCAGCCGTACGGGGTTGTTCACGTACTGCGTGCCCTCAGTGCGCTTGAACACGGCATCGTACTGCGCGGCGATCCGCTGCAACGTATCGAGGCTGGTGCCCTCAATGCGCATCGCGATCGGCGCGTCGATGGGCGGTCCGTTCTCGAACTCCTTCAGTTCAATGCGCGCGCCCGGATACAACGCCAACCGCTGCCGCAACGAGTCGAGCGCCAGTGGCGTGCGCCCATTGTCATACTCCTTCAACAGCACGATCAGCTGCCCACGATTCGGCGCCTCGGCCCGCTGGAACACATTGTAGTACACCGCCGGATTGTCCTTGCCTACGTTCGCGAACACCCCTCGCGTAGCAGGATGCTGCCGGATCACCGCTTCGGCATAGCGCGCCGCGCGATCGGTTTCCGCGAGCGACGTGCCTTCAGGCGTTTCGATGTCCACGTGATACTGTGGCGTGCCCGCCTTCGGGAACAGCGAGAAGCCCACCGCCGGTACCATCGCCACCGATCCCACCACCAGCAGCAGGGCGAGCACGAGCGTCGTGCGCGGCGCCGCCAGCGCACGATGCAGCAGCGGCGCGTAGGTGCGATGAATGCCGCGATCGAGCCACTGCAGCACCCGATTGCCCTCGGCGTGCTCGGTGCGCGGCATGAGTCGGCTGGCTAGCCACGGAATGATCGTGAGCGAGACGAACAGCGACGACACCACGGCGAACACCACCGCGATCGGCAGCGACCGGATGTACTTTCCCGCCAAACCGGGCAGGAACAACAGCGGCAGGAAGGCGAAGATCAGTGTGCCCGTCGCACCCAACACGGCCACGCCGATTTGCTTGGTACCTTCAATCGCCGCCTCGGTGCGCGTGTATCCGTTGCGCAGAAATCGCGAGATGTTCTCGACCACCACGATCGAGTCGTCCACCAACAACCCTAGCGCAATCACGAAGCCCACGATGGAGAGCTGATTGATGCTGTAGCCCGTGGCGTACAGCAACATCACCGCCATGGCCAGTGACAACGGAATCGAGATCATCACGATCACCGACGCCCGCGTGCCCAACGGCAACAGCGTGATCAGCACCAGCAGGAGGGCAATGGCAAAGTCTTCACCCAGCCGTGCAAGGCGCGTATCCACGTTCTGCGACTGATCGAAGCCGCGCGCCAGTGTGATGCCCGTCGGCAAGCCCTTCTCGAGGGCATCGAGCGCTTCCCACACGTCGGTCTTGACCGCCGACACGTTCTTGCCCTTCTGCACCGCCACCGTCACCCACATCGCGCGCTGACCATTCCATCGACCCATGTGCACCGCGTCGCCATCGCCCCACTGCACCGTGGCGACATCCTGCACGCGCACGATGGCGCCGTTGGCGCCCGCGATCACCGTGCGTTGCACATCCTCGGCGTTCTTGTAGCGACCGGTCGTGGCAATGTTGTAGCGACGCGTGCCGACATCCACCGATCCGCCGGGGATCTGGGCGTTGTCGCTGCCGAGGGCGTTCAGTACCTGCGCCGGCGTGAGGCCCAGTCGCGCCATGCGCCCCAAATCGAGCGTGACCTGCATTTCGCGCGGGGGCGCCGCCCATCGCTCGGCCTTCTTCACACCAGGCACGCGCTCGAGCGCGTCTTCGAAACGCTTGGCCATGTCGTCCACCTGCGCATACGGTGCCTGCGGCGCCACCAGCGCCACCTGAAACACCGTAAGGTCAGAGTTCTCATTGCGCAGCACCTCGAGCCGCTGCAATGCCGATGGCAGTTCGGCGCGCAGCGCGTTCACCTCACGGATGACTTGGTCGTACTTGCGCTCGGCGTCCGACTCCGCCTCGAACTCGATCTTGATTACCGACAGCCCGTCGCTGCTGGTCGACTCCAGCTTCTTCACCTCGGTGAGTGACTTGAGCTTCTTCTCGATTGGCTCGGTGACCAACTGCTCCATGTCTTCCGGTGAGGCGCCCGGATACACGGCCACCGTGGTGAAGATCGGCACCGGGAAATCGGGATCCTCGGCGCGTGGAATCGCCATCCAGCTCGTCACGCCAAGTGCGCCGAACATGAGGAACAGCAGCACCGTGAACTGCCACCGCTTCACCGAGAACTCGGCCAGCTTGCCCAGGAAGTTCATGGCAGCACCGCCGTGCGCTTCACCGGCGTGGCCGGTGACGCTGTGGCCTTTAAGGCCGCGTTGAGCGTATCAGCCGTGACGATGCGCACGCGCGCTCCGGGCGTGACATACGGCGCGCCGCGCGTCACGATACGGGTGTCGGGCGCGAGCCCTTCGATCGTGGCGCGGTCGCCGCGTACGCCCATCACGCGCACGCGCTGCGGCTGCGCAATCAACTCGCCTGGCGCCTCACGCGCAGCCGCTACGGTGTACACGGTGGCCGCATCGCGATCCGCTTCGAGCAACGCGTCCACCGATATCGAGGCGCCTCGCGTGGCAGCGTCTGTAGACGCTCGAGCGGCGATCGAAACCGCGCCCACGAGTCCACTGGGCAGCGCGTCGGCACCGTTCACCGTGATCTCGACGGCATAGGTGCCCGTGCGTGGGTCAGCCGAGCGACCCACCAGCTGCACGCGGCCGGTGAAGGTGCGCGATGGCAAGGCATCGAAGTGCACCGTGGCGGCGTCTCCCAGTTGCACACGCAGCGCATCGCGATCGGGTAGCCCCACGCGCAGCACGCGACCGCGACGCGAGCCGCCGAGCTGGAGGATTGGGGTGCCCGCCGACACGTTCGAGCCGGCCGTGACGAGGCTCCGCAGTACGATGCCTCCTTCCGGCGCCACGATGGTGGCGTACTCGCGATTCACCTTGGCCGAGACCAGATCCGACCGCGCGGCCTCGAGCGCCGACGTGGCGTCTTGCAGCTGCGCGAGCGTTGCCACACTGTCAGCCGCCAGCCGCTGCACCCGGGCCTGATCACGCTGGGCCTTGTCGAAACCCACCTGCGCTTTGTCCACGGCCGCATTGATCTCACGCAGGTCGAGCGACGCCAGCAACTGGCCGCGTTGCACCGTCGCTCCCTCATCGATCAGGACGCGCGATACCACTCCGCCGATCTTGAACGCCAGCGGAATTTCATCGCGCGAGCCGAAGGTGCCCGTGGCGCTTACCGCGTTGGCGGGTGTAGCGCTCGTGACGGTGGCGACGCTCACCGACACCGCCGGTGCACGAGCGGCGGCGTCCTGCTCTGCTGCCGGAGCGCTATCGCAGGCCGCCAACAGTGGCACCATGGCCGCCGACAGTAGCATGGTGGGGCGAAGCATGTGCGTGGTGCGCGGGTTGTTGATGGCTTTTGTCATGATCGTGGGGGTGGAGGGGTTAGGCATGCGTGGTCCTCGGCTCGGCGCAGCGATTCAGTTGGGGAGCGCGCGCAAGGCAGCAGCGCGTTCGAGTTCCACCACACGGGTGGCGAAGGTGAAGCGCGTGATCACCTGGTTGATCGCCGCCGACGTGAACGCTGTGCGTGCGCTCAGGAACTCCACTGGCGTGGCGAGTCCCTCGGCGAAGCGGCGCTGCACCAACGCGAAAGCGCGCTCGGCACTGGCTACGCGGTCATCGGCGGTAACAAGCGTGCTGCGCGCCGACTGCACGGCGTCGTACGCGTTCAACACCTGCAGGCCAATGGCGCGCTCGACTTCACGCTGGCGGTATTCCGCTTCCGTTCGCGTCGCGCTGGCTTGTTCGCGGCGGGCGGCGTCCTGTCCACCGTTGAAGGCGTTCCACGACAGCACCACCGAGGCGAGGCTCACGTCGCTGCGAGTATTGAAGCGATAGCGATCACCCTGCACGCCGTAGCTGGCGGCCAGTGCCAGGCTTGGCAGGTAGGCCGCCGTAGCAATGCGCTGCTGCGCGCGGGCCAACGAGATACCAGTGCCGGCCTGCGCGAGTTCTTCGCGATGCGTGAGGGCATGGGCCAGCAGCGCGCTTCGCGACAGCGTGTCGACGGCAAGCAGTGTGCTGTCGTCCACGAGCGAGATGGCCGCGTCATCGTCACGATTGCGAAGCACATTGAAGCCTCGCCGGGCGGCGTTGCTCTGCCGTCGCGCTTCCTCGATTTGCTGGAGCAGCTCGCTTCGCTCAGCCCGCGCACGGAGCAGCACGTCGGGAGTGGCTTGTCCGGCACCGATTAGGCGCTCGCTCACCCGTACGTTCTCGTCGAGCACCGGCAGCGTAGACTCGAGTGTCTCGACGGCGCGCACGGTGCTGGCGTAGCCGAGCCAAGCCTGCTGAATGTCGGCGGCGAGCTGTCGCATGGCGCCCTTGCGGGTGGCGCCGGCCAGGTCGCGTTGGGCCCGCGCGGCGGCACGCGCACCGAACAGGGCGTCGTTGAAGAGCGGCTGCGTGAGCTCGAACTTGGTTTCTTGCCGCAGCGGGAGCGAAGCGTTCACGTTGGTCGGAAAGCGTGACTCGCCGACGAGCTGGTTGAGCGCGCGGTACGCCGGATTGATGAAGTCGCCGATGTTGATGACGCCGCTGAATTCGGAGTAGCGCGCGTTCAGGCCGACGGAGGGGAGGAATCGCCCGTTGGCCTCGCGCACGCCGGCGTTGGCGCGGGTGAGCGCGGCCGACTGCTGCGCGAGGGCGAGGTTGGCGGCGAGCGCCTCGGCCACATAGCGGTCGAGCAGTTGGCGGGCGGTGGGCGGACTCTGCGCTTTGGCCGAAGCGGCGCCACCGACCGTAAGCGCGGCAGTGAGGCGTAGAAGCAGCCAGTGACGCATTCTGAACATCGGTAGTGTGTAGAACATAGATCGTTAATAGAACAGTGTTAAGTCGATGGGCCAAAAGAAGACGCCGAGGCGTCGGGTGGAGCTAAGAACCGGATGGAATTCCGTCAGGCAGAGTTTCGGAGGCTTCCGCGGATCATCGCGTCACACATGGTGCGGACCGTTTCGCGGGGGTCGCGGAACACGATGTGGGGTTCGTTGCAGTGGGTAAACCAGAGAGAAATGATGCCGTGGATGCCACCCCAGAACATCTGGGCCAGCTCGGGGGCATCGCTCAGCTCGGGGCGATAGACGCCTTTCTCGATCCCTTCGGTGACCGTCTGGAGGAGAAACCCGTAGGCGTCCTCGTCGGGCGACTTCACGATATTTCCGGCCGCATCCACCATGGGATGTTTTAATGATGTCATGAACATGAACCGATACTGGCTCTGATTATCGAGCGCAAAGTCGGTGTACGCCAAGCCCATCCGCCGTAGCCGCTCCACCGGATCCTCGATGCGGCCGATCTTGTACATGGCCTGACCGAGCGCGGTGAAGTCGGCCATGCATAGCTCCACGATCAGGGCGTCCTTGTCCCGAAAGTGGTGGTAGATCGCGGTTGGCGTGTAGCCGATTTTGGCCGCGATCGCCCGCATCGTGGTGGCCTCCACGCCATCGGTCACGAACAGCTCCCGCGCCGCGTCCAGGATAGCCTGGCGCGTCTCGGCCTTTTGCCGTTCCCGGCGGGCCAGCGAAGCGGTGCGGATGGCGGAGGTGTTCATGACCCGAAAGGTGAGAGGTTCACTTAACGCTGTCAAGTGGCTGAGGCAAAAGCTCAGCTGTGCTGCCTCGGAACATGAAGTACAACGCCCCCACAATACACAGCGCCGCCCACAGATAGTCCAGCTTGAGCGGTTCCTTCATGTACAGCACCGCGAACGGGACAAAGACCGTCAGCGCGATCGCCTCCTGAATGATCTTGAGCTGACCCAGTGAGAGCTCGGTATAGCCGATGCGATTGGCCGGCACCTGCAGCATGTACACGAACAGCGCCACGCCTCATGCGAGTGGTGTGACGGTGACGTGTCCCGCATCACCGCACGGAACACTGGCTGGGACGAAACTCCGCGAGCCAAGCGACGCGCTGACGAGAATAGTGTAGCATTCACCACCAGCCATGCCGACCAGCTTGCTCACGCCCGTTCCGTCTCGCGCTCCTCGTGACCGCTTCATCGCGGTCGCGGCTTTAGTCGTACTCGGCTTGGTCGCCCCGTGGCAACCGATGTCGGCCCAGCCACGGCTCAGCGCCGCGCGGCCGCAGCAGGCACTGGCCGGGGCGTGGTCGCTACCGGACGCCGAGTCGCTCGTGTCGAAGGCAATCTACCGCATCATCTCTCAGGACCGGCCGGCCGGCGTCCCGATCGCGGAGTACAGCGCGAAACGATTCGGACGGGCGGCCACGAGCGAGGCGGTGCGGCAGTACAATGGTCAAACACTAGCCACGATCGCGTTCGCCCCGATCGCCGACTGGCCCGAGACCCGCGCCCTCGACATCGACCCCTGCCCAGCGGTGGGCGGCGTGGGATGCGCCACCCCTACCGGTGTGTGGGTAGCGATCACGCGCATCGAGCGCGGTGAACTCCCGCACGAGATCAATCTCTCGTACACCACCCACTTCACCGCCGCCCCCGCCCTCGATGGGCAGCTGCCGCAGACGAACCGTTACACCTTCTGCGAACGCTGGCTCCGCGTAGGCGGCACCTGGAAGTACGATGGCTTCGTGAAAATGGTGCCGCAGTAGTCGCGTGCTTCTGCAGTTCAATCCGCGGGCATCGGCGACAATCCGTGGTAGAGCTGTTCAGGAAGACAAAAAGGAACAGACTTACCGCTGATCAACGCGGGTGACTCACGAATTGCTCTCACCAGCGCGACGACCACTCATGCAAAATATTTTGGCAGTTCAATCCGCGGGCATCGGCGACAATTCGCGGTATAGCTGTTCGTGGAAACGGCAAAAACCAACAACTTTACCGCTGATCAACGCGGACAAATCACAGATTGCTCTCGCCAGCGCGACAACCACCGCGGCGAGCACTCATGCAGAATATTTTGGCAGTTCAATCCGCGGGCATCGGCGATAATTCGCGGTAGAGCAGTTCGTGAAGCCGCTACAACGACTCCGCTTTCGACATGACCGTGTGTCGCCGCCCCAGCCAGATTGCCACGACCAGCCACACCGCGCTCATCGGCGCCGCGATCAGTGCGATGGAACTTACCGCGAGACCGGCGGCCGACATGCCGGCGTAGCTCCACGCGCCGATCTGGTCGCCGCTGCGGTACGCGAAGGTGTCGATGAAGTTCTTGGCCTTGTACTTGTCCTCGGCGGGGATCACCGAGAACAACACCTCACGGCCAGGGTTCGCGAACGCATAGTTGCCGGCGCGACGAATCACCGTGAAGGCCACAAACAGCGAGAGCGACGGCCAGACGCCGAGCGCGCCGAAGCCGATCACGCTCACCAGCGGCAGGATCGCGAGTGTCATCCCGACGCCGATCCACTTGATCACGCGACCCGAGATGAACAGCTGCGCCAGCACCGTCAGCAGCTGCACATAGAAGTCGAGATTCGCCAGGAACGCCGTGCGCGACTCACGATCCGCGAACTTCGCGCCTACGATCTCGGCTTGCTGGAAATACAGCACCGTCGTGCCGATCGTGAACAACAGCATGAAGAGACAGATGCCAAGCAGGTACGGAGAGCGCAGCACATGCGTGATCCCCGCCAGGGAGCCACCACCCACCGAGCGCTTTGCCTCTTCGCGATCGCGCGTTTCCGCACGGAAGCTGGGCGGAAATTTGCGGAGCATCTGCACGCCGCACTCGAGCAGCAGCACCGACATCAACATCAGCATCGGCGTTCCCACCTGCGTCGCCATCAGCGAGGTGAACTTCGAGCCGAACATCCCACCCAACGTGCCACCGACACCGATGAAGCCGTAGAGGCGCTTGCCCTGATCGCTGTAGAACGTGTCCGCCATGAAGCCCCAGAACACCGAGGGCACGAAGAGGCTGAAGACGCTGATGAAGATCCAGAAGGCAGGACCGAGATACTTCTCTTCGGCGGGACCGGTACTGTATACCGCGAAGGCGAACACCACGAGCAAGCCGGCAAACACCCGGTACACGATCGGGATGAAGCGTCGCACCGGAAGGCGCGACACGATCGTGGCGTACAGCGGATTGGCCAGCAGCGTCGCAATCAGCGTGCCCGTGAAGAGCCACGGGAGCTTGGCCGTACCGGCGGCTACGCCGATCGCGTCGCGAATGCTACGTAGAATGAAGTAGCTCGCCAACAAGAAAAAGAAGAAAGAAAATGCGAGTAGCGTGGCCCGCCACTCGCCTTCTTCCACCGTCACCAGCTTCGCCATGACGCGACGGATCACTTGGCTCCGGATTGCTGGGCGTGCCACGCGGCCAAGA
Source organism: Gemmatimonas groenlandica (assembly GCF_013004105.1). NCBI lineage: Bacteria > Pseudomonadati > Gemmatimonadota > Gemmatimonadia > Gemmatimonadales > Gemmatimonadaceae > Gemmatimonas > Gemmatimonas groenlandica. The sequence goes on along the minus strand of NZ_CP053085.1, from coordinate 3,902,916 downwards.
CTTCACGCTCGCGCTCAGGCGCGATACCAGCCCGCAACTTCTCCTGCTCCGCCGCCGGACGTGCGTGATACCAGGTGAGCGCATCACGCACCGTGGTGGCCAGCGGACGGAAGGTGAGCCCCGACGCCAGCGCTTTCTCGATCACACTCGTGCTGAACGCCACCGTACTGGCGCCAGTGAACGACCACACCGGCATCTCCACCCACGAGCGTACCTTCTGCGCGGTGAGGAACGACGTCGGCACCCACGTGAAGCGCGCGTCGTTGTTGAAGCACGCCTTGATGCCGTACAGCAGTTCGCCGATGCCACACACCGTGCGTGGACCGACGGCATTGAACACACCGCCCGTACGGCTCTCGCCCAAACGCACCATCCACTCGGTGAGATCGCGCACGTCGATCCACTGCGCCGGATCGTCAATTGTACCCGGCGCCAGAATCTCGCCGCCCTTCTCGATGCGCACCGGCCAGTAGGTGAACCGATCGGTGAGATCGCCGGGACCCACGATCAGCCCCGGCCGCACCACCGTGGCGCCGGCACCGAATGCGTCCTGCACCAGCTGCTCGCAGCGCACCTTCTTGTTGCCATACGGCGCAGCGGCCGCATCGGGGCCACTGATCGGCGCCGGCTCCTGCGTGGGGTGCGTCTCGTCGGGAAACGAGCGCGTGAAATCTTTGTACGCTGCCGTACTGCTCACAAACACGTACTGCGCCACCTTGCCCTTCAGGACCGCCGCCGCGTTCACGATCCACTGCGGATTCGTGGTCGGCAAATCGTACACCACATCCCACGTGCGCCCTTTCAGCGCCTCGTGTCCGTTCGGATCGCTGCGGTCGCCGATCAGCTTCTCGACCTTCGGAAACAACCCCGGCTTGGTCTTGCCGCGATTGAACAGCGTAACCGTGTGACCACGCGCCAAGGCGTGCTCCACCAGATGCGGGCCGATGTAACCCGTGCCGCCCAATACCAGCACGCGCAACGGTGCGACGACACGCGCAGTGCTCACTTCCCCACCTTGGCGTGCCACGCCGCCAACACGGTCTTCTCCTTCTCCGGCGCCAGCCCCGCCCGCGCCTTCTCCTGCTCGGCGGCCGGACGCGTCTTGTACCAGTCGAGCGTGTGCTTCGCCGTATCGGCCAGTGGCCGCAGAGTGAGCCCGGCGGCGAACGCCTTGCTGCAATTCACCGACATGAAGCCGGCCGTGCGCCCCGTGGGCGGCATCCACACCGGCATGTCACTCCACGCCCGCACCTGGTTCTCCGCGAGGAAATCGGCGGCCACCCAGGTGAAGCGTGCGTCGCTACTGGTCACGGCTTTGATGCCGTACAGCATCTCCGCGATGTTCGTCGGCGACTTCGGGCCCGTGGCGTTGAAGGTGCCGATGGCGTGATTCTCCGCGACGCGCACCATCCACTGCCCCAGATCTTCGGCGTCGATGTACTGCACCGCGTCGTTGGGCGTGCCGGGCGCGAGAATCTCACCGCCCTTGTCGATGCGCACCGGCCAGTAGGAGAAGCGATCGCTCAAGTCGCCGGGTCCGACAATCAATCCAGGACGCACGACGGTGACCTTGTCCTCGCCGAACTGCGCCTTCGCATCGAGCTCGCACTGCACCTTGTTGGGTCCGTAATTCGCACCGTCGTTGCTGGCCCAGACCGACGGATCGCCCGGCTTGTGCAGCGGACCGCTCTCGTCCATGCCCACGATCGAGTTGTCGCTGAAGACCGAGATCGTGGACACGAAGATGTACTGGCCCACGCGTCCCTTGAGCGCTTCACCGGCGCCACGCACCCACATCGGATTACGCGTGGGATTGTCGATCACGACGTCCCACGTTCCCTTCTTCAGTCCATCGTGCCCGCCGGACACATTGCGATCGCCGATGATGCGCGGGACCTTCGGAAACAGCGTCGCGTTCGTCTTGCCGCGGTTGAACAGCGTGACGTTGTGCTTCCGCGCCAGCGCGTACTCCACCTGATTCGGTCCGATGAAGCCGGTGCCGCCCAAGATGAGAATACGCAACGGCTTGGGCTGCGCCGTGCCCGCTTCCGGGCGATACACCAACGGGCGCAGACCGTCGGCGGTAAACGCGTGAGCGGCCGTGGGAAGACCCAGACCCACCGCGCCACCGAGCAGCGCAGAGTGCTTCAGGAAAGTGCGGCGATCGAGGCTCATCAGCGGCGTCCGTCGAGTTGTTGGATGGTCTTCGTGGAGGCTGGACGCGCTTTGCGCAGTAAGGCCGACACCGATTCGGCACCCTTCAGGGCACGCAGCACGTTCTCGCCGGCGAGTCCCTTCAGTTCCGTGTCGGTCCAGCCGCGCTTCAGCAGTTCGGCGAACAGCGTCGGATACGTTGAGACATCTTCGAGCCCCTGAACGGTTTCCGTGATGCCGTCGAAATCACCGCCGATGCCTACGTGCGCCGCTCCGGCGATCTGCTTGATGTGATCGAGATGGTCGGCCACGTCATTGATCGTCGCGATCGGGGTGGGGTGCGTTTCGCGCCACGCCGCCACCGCCTTGAACTGCGCGTCGTTGTCTTGGGGATAGCGTTTGGCGATCGAGTCGCGCACGGCCGTCACCTGCGCCCCGTAGTTCGCCACCGTTTGCGACACGAAGCCCGGCACGAACGTCATCATCACCACGCCGCCATTCTTCGGCAGGCGGGCGAGAATGGAGTCGGGCACGTTGCGCGGTACGTCGGTGACACCGCGGGCGGCGGCATGCGACCAGATCACCGGCGCCTCCGTCACCGACAGCGCCTGACTCATCACCGCCGGTGACGTATGCGCCAGATCGACCAGCATGCCGAGCCGGTTCATTTCGCGAACGACTTCCTTGCCGAACGCCGTGAGTCCCTTGTTGCGCGGCACATCGTTGGCGGCATCGGCCCAATCGAGCGTCACGTTGTGCGTGAGCGTCATGTATCGCGCGCCGAGTTCGTAGTACGAGCGCAGGGCCCCCAGCGAATTCTCGATCGCGTGGCCGCCTTCCATGCCCAGCAGGGAGCCGATCTTCCCCTGCGCGTACGCCTTGCGCACATCGGCGGCAGTGAACGCCGGGACGAACACATCGGGATAGCGCGCAATGGTGCGCTTGGCGATGTCGATCTGCTCGAGCTGAATGCGCGCGTAGCCTGAGTCGCGCACTTCGCCGGGGATGTACACCGACCAGAACTGTCCGCCCACCATGCCTTTGCGCAGGCGCGCGATGTCGGTCATGCCAGCCGTCTTGCGACGCAGATCATACGCCACGACATCGAGCGGATCCTTCGCCGCTTCACGCATCGCCCACGGCAGATCGTTGTGCCCGTCCACCAACGGCGTGTTGCGCAGCAGTCGTCGCACATGGGCGACACGCGCCTCGAGCGAGGCGTCCTTCATGGAAACGGCCGTGGCCGCGGCCGGCTTCTTCGCGGCCACCTGTGCGGTAGCCGCCATGGGCATGCCCATGGTCAACCCCAAACCCGCTACCCAAAACGCACGACTGTTGTTCGTCAGCATCCGATTCGCTCCAGATAGTGCGGCAGCATCTTGCGCCACCACGGCCAGTCGTGGTTCACGTCATGCCCCCACAGATCGAAGGTATGTCCGATCTGCTTGCGATCGAGCAGGTCGTGGAACACGCGGGTCGCGTCGGGCTTTTCGTACGCCCCCTGCCCGGCCACGATCGCGATCCGGGTGTGATGTCGCAGCGTATCGAGGGCGCCGCCCTCCATGTTCGCGACGTACCACATCGGATTGTTGAAGTAGCAGTTGTCGTCGGTGTAGCCCTTGAAGTAGCTCGGCGACAAGTCGTAAAAGCCGCTCATGCCGATCAAGCCGCCGAAGAGGTCGGGGCGACGGAACAGTGCGTTGGCGGCGTGGAAGCAGCCGAAGCTCGCACCGGTGGTAATGGCCCGCGCTTGTCCATCGCCGCAGACGTGGCGGATATACGGCACCACCTCGTCTTCGATGTAGCGCGAATAGAGGGCCTGACGTCGGCCTGCTTCCGGCACCGGCAAGCTGCGGTCCATCCACGCGAGCTTGTTGATGCTGTCGATCGAGAACACGCGAATGCGTCCCTGCATCAGCAGCGGCTCGATCGCCTTGATCAACCAGAAGCGCTCGTTCTCCAGAAAATCAGCCGCGGCCGTCGGGAAGAGCAGGATGGGCTGACCGCGCCATCCGTACGACACGATCGGCATTTCCAGACCGAGCGCGGGGCTGCGCCAGCGATCAATCCGCTTGGGCAGCGAGGGGTCGACAAACTGTGGGGACATGGTGGGGAAAGCTCACCCCAGTGCCGCGTCGGGGCCAGTGCAGCCGGTGCGGACCGTTGCCGGCCAGTGACCGATCCGTGGTCAATTACGCGCCGGTTCGGTACTACCACGCCTCAGGTTGAACCGTCCGAGCACATAGCCACGGACGTCACCGACCACTGGAGGCCACATGCTCGCTCGCGCATTCGACGCGTCGAACACCCCCTACCTGACGCCGGCTGGCGACAGATCGCACACGGTCGCACCGCTCGAGGCCGACGTCTTCCCGCACCACGTGGACGGCATTCCGCCTGGTATCGTCGAAACCGGCAAGTACGTGCTGCGCTTCGCGTGGTCCCGCCAGGATCTGCATGCGGTGCAGTCGCTGCGATACCGGGTGTTTTGCGAAGAGCTCGGTGAAGGAACGCACGACGACGCCACGACGACGGCAACAACGGCGGCGGCGACGAATGCGCGTGAGGCCGATGAACGGGATCCCTGGTTTCACCACCTCATGATCTGCGATCGCAGCTCCGGTGCCGTGGTCGGCACCTACCGTCTGCAAACCGCGATCATGGCCGCCACGCGTCATGGGTTCTACAGCGCCACGCTCTTCGAACTTGGTGCCGTACCGGGAAGCCTGCTCATGGGCGCCGTCGAAATCGGGCGCGCCTGCGTAGACCCCGCCCATCGATCGGGGCGTGTCCTTCGTCTGCTATGGAAGGGGATCGCGCGCTATCTGCAGTGGAACGACAAGCGCTACCTGTTCGGTTGCTGCTCGCTCCCCGGTGTCGACGTGGAGCCGGCCGTCGAGGCCTGGCGGGCACTGCATGCGCGCGGCGCGTTCCACGACCGGATTCTGGTGCGTCCGCGTCCTGCCGCGAGAGCACTTCCCGATGACGGCCGCGCTCGACCGCTGATCGACGCCGCGTCGCTCAGCGCCACCCTCCCGCCGCTGTTCGAAGGATATCTGTCGCTGGGCGCCAAGGTGTGTGGCGCACCCGCGCTCGACCAAGCCTTCGGAACCACCGACTTTCTCGTGTTGCTCGACGTGCGCGACATGGATGCGCGGAGCTACGCGTCGCTGTTCGGCTGATGCGCGACGTCGCCTGCCGCTTCGTCCGCTTCGGCGTACGATGGCTCTGTCGTGGCGTGCTGCGACTGCTGCGTATCGACGTGCACACGGTCGGGCAGTTGCCGCCCGGACCGGCGCTGCTGGTGGCGAACCATCTCTCGTGGATCGACATCGTGGCCATGGTGGCGCACTACGACTGCACCTTCGTCGCAAAGAGCGACGTACGCGAGTGGCCGTTGGTCGGGGCGCTGGGCGAGGCACTCGGGGTGATCTGGATTGATCGCCGCCGGAAACGCGATCTGCGACGCGCCGTCACGCGGCTCAGCGAGGCGCTGCAGAACGGCCGTCGGGTCGTGCTCTTCCCCGAGGGCACCACCTCGACCGGTCGGCAGGTGCTGCCGTTCCGCTCGTCGTTGCTGGAAGCGGCGGTGGTCAGCGGGGTGCCGGTGGTCCCTATGGCGCTGTCGACCTACGCCGCCGACGGCCAGGGCGAGACCCTCTGCTGGGTGGGCGACGAAACGCTATTGGCGCATCTGCCACGGGTCGCCGCCCTGCGGCAGGCGACGTTTGAGATCCGCATTCTCACGCCGATGGCGGCAGGTCCGAGCCGCAAAGTACAGAGTGCCGGCGCCCGAGCGGTCATTGTGACCGCTCGACGACTACGTCTGCGCCGTCAGCCCGCCGTTGGAAACGGCGTCAGCTTTTTCGCGAAACAGAACTTCCGGCCAATCGAGAGCTCTGAGCGGGAGATCGCGCGATAACGGGCGATTTTCTCGGGATAGCGCAGAATCGTGGATTCGTGAAATCCCATGCGCAGAAAGAGCGGTTCGGCCAGAGAAATGGCAAACAGCTCCGGGTAGCCGCGCTCCATAGCGAGCTTTTCGGCAGCCGTGATCAGTCGCTGGCCGAGGCCATGTCCCTGGGCGTCGGGCGCCACTGCGAGCGACACCAGTTCGACCAGCGAGGGGGAGTACTCGTCGAGCGCCACCTGGCCCAACAGCTTCCCGTCGGCGCCGCGCACCACCTGATAGTCGGCGAGGTGGCTCACCACGAAGGCTTCACTGCGATGCAGCGTGAGTCCGTCGGGGGCGAACATGTTGTTGAGCGCCACGATCTCAGGCACGTCATCGTCGTGCGCGTGCTCGACGCGCAGGGGCCAGGCCGAGCTTTCTACCGCGGCCGTTTCCGTGTCGGTGGCCATCAACGCGACGCGAACACCCGGGTCTTGCCGGCCTTGTCGAACAGCACCACGTCGTAGGCATCCTTCTGCGATCCCTGCTCCATCCCGGGAGAGCCCATCGGCATGCCGGGCACCGCCAGTCCGCGCGCCACCGGCTGCTCGCGGAGCAGCTTCTGGATCAGGTCGGCCGGCACGTGCCCTTCGATCGCGTAGGCACCGACCCGGGCCGTATGGCAGGATTCCAGGGCCGCCGGCACACCGAACGACGCCTTCACGCTCGACATGTCGGCTGTGTCGCGCACGGTGACCACGAATCCGGCCTTTTTCACGTGGCTCACCCATTCGGTGCAGCAGCCGCAATTCGGGTCTTTGTAGACCGTCATGGGCGGCAGCGCGGCCGCCGTCGGCCGCTTCGGGGTGGGCTGGGCGACCAGTTCGCGCGCGCCAACGACGGCCGCCAACGAGGCGAGACCGAGCTGAGCGGCGGTGGCGAGAAAGTCGCGGCGGCTGGGCGGCAGGGGGGCGTCCGGATGCTGGCTCATAAGAGAAGTATAGCGAATTTCGAGATGAGGGAATCCTGACTGAAGAATGCGGATTCCAGATCCTGAAGAACCACGGTGCCAGGCCGATACTGGGGAGGGTACGGTCGTGATGGCCAAAGCCATCGCGGCCCCGTGGTATCCAAGCAATGAAACCGACTGGCGACGATGTCACCGTTTCGCCGATACCCCCGATCGTGGCCGTTGGCTCCATCAGAGATTCGAATGTCCCACTCCAAAACGAACACGGTGCTTGGTCGAAGCCGAGTGTCCGCCGACCGCATGCTCGGTCTGGTCCTCTTGGCTCATTTTCCGATCGCCCTCGCGCTTGCGACGCTTCACGGCGCCTGGACGACGGCGTTCGCCTTCGCCCTGCCCATTTCGCTCGGCGCCTTCTGGCTCTCGCGATGGGACGCCGGCGCGCTCTGGACGCGCATGGTGATCGGCACGGCTTTCATGGCCTATTCGGGCATCTTCATTCATCAGGCCCACGGCATGATCGAGGCGCACTTCCACGTGTTCGCCTCGCTCGCCTTCCTGCTGGTGTACCGTGATTGGCGGGTGATCGTGGCGGCGGCCGTCACGATTGCCGTGCATCATGTCGGCTTCCATGTCATGCAGAGCATGGGCGTGGGGGTCTACATGATGAATCACACCGTCGGTGGCCATGCCATCGTGGTCGTGCATGCCCTCTTCGTGGTGTTCGAGAGTGCGATTCTGGTCTGGATGTCGCTGCAACTGTCTCGTGAGGCCTCGACAACGCAGGATGTGTTCGAGTCGCTCGAGGCGTTGGGTGAGGGACGCGTCGACCGCGAGCCGGTCGGTGATGGCGTGGCGGCCGCGGTGCGCACGGTGATCGCGGCGGTCCGTTCGCTGGACCACGGGGCTGCCGAGCTGGGTCTGGCGGTGCAGGAACGCCGAGCGATGCGCTTCGGTGAACAGTCGCAGTTGCACGGCGCCTTCCAGTCGATGGCCACCCGCATGGTGGATGCCTCGCGCACCGTGGAACAGCTCCGCGCGAGGAGCGAGTGTGACCAGGTCAACACCCAGCGTTTCCTCGACACGCTCACGCCGGCCATCGTCTCCATGCGCGACGGCGACCTGACCAGCGTGATCGGGACGGGTTTCAGCAAGACGTACGATGTGACGGCCGCGGCCATGGATGGCGCGTTGCAGCAGCTGCGCGACGCGATCGGCGAACTGCGCTCGTCGTCCGAACAGATCGACGGGGCCTCCGGTGAGATCGCCATCGGCGCCGACAACCTGGCGCAGCTCACGTCGGAACAGGCGGCGTCGCTCGAGGAAGTGGGCGCGAGCCTCATGGAGCTGGCCTCGCTGAGCCAATCGAACGCGGCCAACGTGGGAGAGGCCCGTTCGGCCACGCAGGATGCGAGCGCTGCGGCGGGCAACGGTGTGAGCGAGGTGCAACGCCTGATGACGGCGATGGACGAGACGCGCACAGCGGCCCGCGAAACCGCGAAGATCGTGAAAACCATCGACGAGATCGCCTTCCAGACCAACCTGCTGGCGCTCAACGCGTCGGTGGAGGCGGCCCGGGCCGGCGACGCCGGTCGAGGCTTTGCGGTCGTCGCCGACGAAGTGCGGGCGCTCGCCTTGCGCTGTGCCGACGCCGCGCGGACCACAGCCGAGCTGATCGACCAGGCGGTGCAGCGGGTGGAAGGCGGCGTGTCGATTTCGAATCAGGTGGGCACGCAACTGCGCGAAGTCTCCACGCGCATCAACAGCGTCAACGCGATCATGGAGTCGATCGGGCAGGCGACGAGTTCGCAACAGGAAGGGATCAACCAGATTCGCGATGCGGTGACGGCGCTCAATGGGACGGTGCAGAACGCGGCCGCGAACGCCGAGGAGTCAGCGAGTGCGGCGCAGGAGCTGAGTGCGCAGGCGCGGGCGCAGCGGGCGCAGAGCGAGCGCTTCGTGGTCGATGGGGCGCAGAGGCGCCGATCGGTGCGCAACGCGGCCTAAGGACGGGAATCTTGCGATGGGTGTGAGCGGGCGTGACCAGATGGTCACGCCCGCTTCTCGTATCTGGCAGTCAAGAATCGGGGATTCCCCGACGTGATTCGGTGGGCTTCCTGACGGGCGGACGAAGTGTGGCGGCCTACACTCACCACTCATGACGCCCCTTCCACGTATTGCCAGAGGCATTCGATGACCCCCGCACCAAGCGCGGCCGCGTCGGTCGTGCCGCGCGCGTCGGCCGCGACGCTCGACCGCTTCTCGTACGACGACGCCATCGTACGCAAGTTCCTGTTCGCCACGCTCATCTGGGGCGTCGTGGGCATGCTGGTCGGTCTCCTCATCGCGCTGCAGCTCGCCAATCCCATATTCAATTTCAACGTCGAGTGGCTGTCCTTCGGACGGTTGCGTCCGTTGCACACCAACGCGGTGATCTTCGCGTTCGCCGGCAATGCCTTCTTCACCGGCTGCTATTACTCAACGCAGCGGCTCCTGAAGGCGCGCATGTTCTCCGATGGGCTCAGCAAATTCCATTTCTGGGGTTGGCAGGCCATCATCGTGAGCGCGGCACTCACCCTGCCGCTCGGCTTCACGCAAGCCAAGGAATACGCCGAACTCGAGTGGCCCATCGACATCGCGATTGCGGTGGTCTGGGTCGCGTTCGCGGTGAACTTCTTCGGCACGCTGATCAAGCGGCGTGAGCGGCACATTTACGTCGCGCTGTGGTTCTACATCGCGTCGATCGTGACCGTCGCCATTCTGCACATCTTCAACAACCTGTCCATGCCGGCCGGGCTGTTCAAGAGCTACAGCATCTACGCCGGTGTGCAGGACGCGTTCATGCAGTGGTGGTACGGGCACAACGCCGTGGCCTTCTTCCTGACCACGCCGTTCCTCGGCCTGATGTACTACTTCATGCCCAAGGCCGCCGAAGGGCCGGTGTTCAGCTACAAGCTGTCCATCCTGCACTTCTGGTCGCTCGTGTTCATGTACATCTGGGCCGGTCCTCACCACCTGCACTATACGGCGCTCCCCGAGTGGGCGAGCACCGTCGGCATGCTCTTCTCGGTCATGCTCTGGGCGCCCTCGTGGGGCGGCATGATCAACGGCCTGCTCACGCTGCGCGGTGCCTGGCACAAGGTCGCGTCGGATCCGGTCCTCAAGTTCTTCGTGGTCGGCATCACGGCGTACGGCATGTCCACGTTCGAAGGCCCGATGCTCTCGATCAAGAGTGTCAACGCGCTCGCCCACTACACCGACTGGATCATCGCCCACGTGCACACGGGCGCCCTCGGCTGGAACGGCTTCATGACGTTCGGCATGGTGTACTGGCTGCTGCCGCGGCTCTTCCAGACGGAGATCTACAGCAAGAAAGCGATGGAGCTGCACTTCTGGATCGGCTCCGTGGGCATCGTGCTGTACGTCGTCGCGATCTACAGCGCCGGCGTGACGCAGGGCCTCATGTGGCGCGCCTTCGACGAGACGGGACGCCTGGCGTATCCCGACTTCGTGGAAACGGTGGTCAAACTGCTCCCGATGTACTGGATGCGTGTGGTCGGCGGCTCGTTCTTCATCGTCGGCATGTTCATCTTCGGCTGGAACATCATCATGACGTGGATGCGCCGTCCGGCGCACTACGAGGTGCCCATCATCGAAGCGGCGCCGCTGTCGCCGAAGTACGTCGACGACAACCCGGCCGTGCCGGCCAACGGTCTCTGGGCGCGCTTCAATCAGGTGCAGTGGCACCGCGCGTGGGAACGCGCGCCCATGCTGTTCACGGCGCTCACGATCCTCGCCGTGGTCGTGGCCTCGTTGTTCGAGATTCTCCCCACGTTCCTGATCAAGTCGAACGTGCCCACGATCGCCTCGGTGAAGCCGTACACACCTCTCGAGCTGGCCGGTCGCGACATGTATATCGCGGAAGGCTGCTTTAACTGCCACTCGCAGATGGTGCGTCCGTTCCGCTACGAGACGGAACGCTTCGGTGAGTACTCGAAGCCGGGTGAGTCGGTGTACGAGCATCCGTTCCTCTGGGGCTCGCGTCGTATCGGACCAGATCTGGCTCGTGAGGGCGGCAAGTATCCCGACCTCTGGCATGTGCGCCACTTCGAGAATCCGCGCGCGGTGACCGCCAAGTCGATCATGCCGGCCTACTCGCACTTCCTGACCAAGACGATCGACTTCGAGCAGATCCAGTCGCGCGTCGATGCGATGGCGATGGTCGGCGTGCCCTACGGTGATGCCGTGAACAAGGCACCGGCGATGGCTCGCGAACAGGCAAAGACGATCGCCGCTGCGATCGTCGAGCAGGGCGGTCCGCGCGGGCTCGAGGACAAGCAGATCGTGGCGATCGTCGCCTACATGCAGCGACTGGGTCGTGACATCAAAGTGCAGAAGACTGCGTCGAAGGGGGCACGGTGAAGCTTTCCGACATCATGAGCTACGCCGATCTCTCGAACTACGCCGAGGTCGCGCTGGTGCTCTTCCTTGGAGTGTTTGTCGCCATCACGATCCGCACGTTTCTACCGTCACGGAGCCGCGAGCTGCATGAGGCATCGCTGCTGCCACTCGAGGATGATCACGTGATCAGCCCTCGCTCTCAGGAGCGCTGACCGATGTCCAGCCAGGACCCGAAGGACAACAAGGATTTCAAATCCACCAACGACCGGCTCATCGAGCACTCGTATGACGGCATTCAGGAATACGACAATCCGATGCCGCGCTGGTGGCTCCTGACGTTCGCTGGCACGATCATCTTCTCGGTGATCTACGTGTTCAACATCGGCCCGGTCGGCAACGGCAAGGGACGCATTGCGGACTACGAAGACGACGTGAAGAAGTTTGCGGCGGCGCATCCCGCACCCACCGGTGAAATCTCCGGCGACAAGCTGCTGGCGATGGTGAAGGACAAGGACGCGCTGCATGAAGGTGAGGAGGAGTTCAAGAAGTACTGCGCTTCCTGTCATCGCATGGACGCCGGCGGTCTGATCGGCCCGAATCTCACCGATAACGCGTGGATTCACGGCGGACGGATCACCGACATCTACAAGACGGTCACGAATGGCGTTCTCGAGAAGGGCATGCCAGCCTGGGGCACGATGCTCAAGCCTGAGCAAGTCGAACAGGTCGTGGCCTATGTGGCATCGTTGCAGGGATCGAATCCTGCGAACCCGAAAGCCCCGCAAGGACCACCGGTTACCCCGTGAGCTCAGCTGCACCATCGGGCGTAGGTCGGCCCCCTTCGGGGCGGGTACTCCCCACGCTCAACGAAGACGGCACACGCCGCTGGATCCGCCCCAAGCCCTCACACGGCGCGTGGTGGAAGAAACGACAGATCGTGGCCTATTCGTTGATGGCCGTGTTCTTCGCGGCCCCGCACCTGCGCCTGTTCGGCAAGCCCGTGTTTCTCATGGATCTGCCACACCGCCAATTCACGCTGATGGGCTACACGTTCCTGCCCACCGATACGCCGCTGTTCATGCTGGTGATGGGCAGCGGCGTGATCGGCATCTTCCTCATCACCGCGCTCTTCGGGCGCGCGTGGTGCGGCTGGGCCTGTCCGCAAACCGTCTATCTCGAGTTCCTGTTCCGCCCGATCGGCCGCTGGTTCGACGGCGGCTACACCGGTTCGCGGAATCTCGACAAGAAGGGCTCGTGGTTCACACCGCGGCGCATCGCGAAGTACCTCACGTTCTTCGCGATGGCGCTCTTCGTGTCACACACGCTGCTGGCGTTCTTCGTGGGTACCGATCAGCTGTATGACTGGATGTCCAACCCGCCGTCGGAGCATCCCACGGCCTTCTTCTTTGTCGTGCTGTTCACCGGCTTGGTCTGGTTCAACTTCACTTACTTCCGCGAACAGACCTGCCTCATCGTCTGTCCGTACGGTCGCTGGCAGGCGGCCTTGATCGATCGGCAGTCGGTGATCGTAGCGTACGACGACGTGCGCGGCGAGCCGCGCGAACATGCGGGCAAGACACGCGATCCACAGGCGGGCGACTGCATCGACTGCGGGGCCTGCGTGCAGACGTGCCCCACCGGCATCGACATTCGCCAAGGTCTCCAGATGGAGTGCGTGCACTGCACCCAGTGCATCGACGCCTGCGACGACATCATGACGAAAGTGGGAAAGCCCACCGGGTTGATTCGCTATTCGTCACAGGACGCGATCGCCGGCAAGCCGCGGCATCTGCTGCGCATGCGTACGATTCTCTATCCGGTGGTGCTCGCCATCTTGATCGGTGGCCTCATCACGGCGCTCTTTCTGAAGGAATCGGCCGATCTCACTGTACTGCGCGGTGGGCTCGACGGCCCGTTCACGGAAGAAGCAGACGGACGTGTCTCCAATCAGATCCGGATCAAGATTACCAATCGTCGCAGCGAGGCGATGCCGTACACGGTCACCCTCGACGGGATCGCCGAGGCGGGTATCCGCCCCGATGAGATCACCGTGGTGGCTCCCGAGAATCCGCTGAAGGTCGATGCTGGTACCACGCGGAGCACCAGCCTGTTCGTGCTACTGCCCCGGCGGGCCTTCACGAATGGCGAGCGCATGATCACCATCAGCGTTACCGACGGCCGTCGCTATCAGGAGTCGGTGCAGTACCGGCTGCTCGGCCCGGTCGGCAACGCTCCAACGGGCAAATTCCGATGAAAGCGGGCATGAGCTGGCCCATCGGCATTACGGCCATCCTCGGGGCAACGGTTGCCGCGAATCTGGTGATGATGCGGATTGCGAATAACGACCCCTCCTTCTCGGTCGAGCCGGACTACTACAAGAAGGCGGTGTTCTACGACTCCACCATGGCACAGACGCACCGCAATCTCGATCTCGGCTGGGGCGTGCAAACCTTCGTCGACTCCTTCGTGCCGGGAAAGCCGACGCGCCTACGCGTGGTGCTGCGTGACGAGAAGGCGTTGCCACTGCTCGGCGCGGCAGTCGAAGCGACCGTGCTGTTCAACGCGCGCGCCAACGACGTGACCACTGCCACGCTGACCGATGAAGGAGCTGGCGTGTACACGGCCACCGTGCCGATCAACACGCCCGGCGAATGGGAAGTGCGCGTGAGTGCGAAACGCGACACGTCGCACTTCACCTCGAGCACGCGCATCACCGCCGTACGAGCCACTGTGCGCGCTGCCGGTACCGGGCGCTAGTCGTGATCGGTACGGCATCGGGCATTCTGGTAGCCAGCCTCGTGGGGAGCGTACACTGCGCCGGCATGTGTGGCGGATTCGTGTGCTTCTATACGGGCTCTGGCAGCGGCACCGATGCGGCGGCACTGCGCGCGCACGCGATGTACAACGTGGGGCGACTCACGTCTTATCTCACGCTCGGCGCGATCGCCGGCGCGATCGGGGCCGGTGTGTCGTCCTTGGGGGCACTGGCTGGAGTGCAGCATGCCGCCGCGGTCGTAGCCGGGGCGCTGATGGTGGGTTGGGCGATCAGCACCATCGCGGCCCAGCGTGGCGTGCGGCTCGGTGCGCTACGTGTGCCCGAGTCGTGGCAGCGCGCCATGGGTGGCGTCCTGCACGCCGTGCGTGAGCAGCCGATGGCCACGCGCGCCTGGCTCACCGGCCTGCTGACCACGATGCTCCCGTGTGGCTGGCTGTATGTCTTCGTGGCGACCGCTGGCGGCTCGGGAAGTATCCGTACCGGCGTGCTCACGATGGCGGTGTTCTGGCTCGGAACCGTACCGGCGTTGCTCGCGGTCGGACTCGGTGCGCAGCGGCTGTTTGGTCCGCTACGCCAACGGCTGCCGCTGCTCAGCGCGGTACTGGTGCTGGCGATGGGACTGCTTTCCATCACGGGACGCTTCTCGATGCAACACGCGGGTGTCATGTAATGCACACCACTTTCATGCCGTCGGCGGCCGCCGACGTGCTCTGCGCGCACTGCGGTCTGCCGGTACCCGAAGGGCTGCTGGAAGTCGACGCTGAGCAGCAGTTTTGCTGCAGCGGCTGCCATACGGCCTTCGGCATTCTGCACGCGCACGGGCTCGATTCGTATTACGGGTTCGCCGAACGTCGTGAAGCGCCGGTGCGGGCGTCGGGGCGCAGCTACGACGAATTCGATCATCCCGCATTTGCCAACCTGTACGTCACGGCGCTGCCCAACGGGTTGTCGCGCACCGAGCTCTATCTCGAGGGCGTGCACTGCGCATCCTGTGTGTGGCTGGTGGAACGCGTGCCGCTGCTGGTGCCGGGCGTCCTGCGGGCTGAGCTCGATGTCCGTCGCTCCTTGGCGGTCGTCGAGTGGGATATCGCCACGGTTCCGCTGTCCCGCATCGCGCAGTCGCTGGATACCCTTGGCTATCCGCCGCATCCGTTTCGCGGCGTGGCGCGCGCCGACATGCGCAAGCGCGAGGATCGCGCGATGCTGGTACGCATCGGTATCGCGGGCGCCATCGCGATCAACGTAATGCTTGCAGCGCTGGCGCTCTATGCCGGCGAACTCAACACGATGGATGCCAGTTTCACGCGCTTCTTCCGGTGGGTGAGTTTTGCGATCACCGTGCCGGCATTCATCTGGCCGGGTCGCGTGTTTTTTACCGGTGCGTGGGCATCGTGGCGCACGCGCGCGCTGCATATGGACCTGCCGATCGCAATCGCGCTCGCGGCCGGGTTCGTGCGCGGGGCGATGAATACTGTCACTGACTCCGGTCCGATCTACTTCGACGGACTGGCGCTGCTGATCTTTGCGCTACTCGTCGGGCGCTTCCTGCAGCAGCGCGGTCAACGCATGGCCGTCGATGCCGCCGAAGAGTTGCATGCGATTGCACCCAGCACGGCACGCATCGTCGACAACGACCTCGTGCGCGACATTCCGAGCGAAGCGCTGCTGCCGGGAATGCTGCTGGATGTGCGCGCGGGCGAGTCGTTCCCCGCCGACGGTGTGGTGATACGCGGGCATTCGAGTGTAAACGCCGCGCTGCTGACCGGTGAATCGCGTTCGACGTCGGTCAGCGTTGGACAGATGGTCTTCGCCGGCACGTTGAACGTGGAATCCCCGCTGCGCGTGCAGGTCGAACAGGCCGGCGAGACGAGCCGGATCGCGAAGCTCATGCGGCAAGTCGAAGACAGTGCCAAGCGTCGTGCGCCGATCGTGCAGACGGCGAATCGCATGGCGGGGATCTTCACCGCGGTCGTGTTGCTGGCCGCTGCAACGACCTTTGTGATCAAGTCACAGCTGTCGGCGGCGCATGCGCTCGATGATGCGATCGCGCTCTTGATTGTGACGTGCCCGTGCGCGCTTGCTCTCGCCACGCCGCTGGCGATCACCGTAGCGGTCGGGCGGGCCGCGCGTCGCGGTATGCTGATCAAGGGCGGTGACGCGCTCGAACTGCTCGCCACACCCGGCATCATTGTACTCGACAAGACGGGCACCATCACCGAGGGACGCACAGCGCTCGCTGCGTGGCATGGTCCAGATTGGGTGAAGCCGCTGGTGCTCGCACTGGAAGACGGATCCTCGCATCCGCTGGCCGATGGGTTCCGTCGCGCGTGGTCCGGGTTTCCCATGGCCACGGTGTCCGCGTCACGACACTTCGCCGGCGGCGGCCTCGAAGGCACCGTCGATGGCCACATTGTGCGTATCGGATCGCCGCGTTTCGTGCGCGAATCGACGATTTCGATCGATGAATCGATGGAACGTGTGATGAATGACCTCGATCGCACACTTACGCCGGTCCATATCGGAATTGATGGCGTGCTCGTTGCTATAGCTGGTCTTGGCGATCGTGTGCGCGATGACGCACTCGACTCGCTGCAGCAGTTGCGTGGACGCGGATGGCGGACCGTGATGCTGAGTGGTGATGCCCAGGACGTGGTTGCGTCGGTGGGTCGGGCGCTTGCCTTTGAAGCGCAAGACTCCATCGGCGCAGTCTCGCCCGAGGGCAAACTGGCTTTTGTCGAACGACTCAAGGCCACGTCAGGCCGCACCGTTGTCATGGTGGGTGATGGTGTGAACGACGCGGCGGCGATCGCCGCCGCGCATGTCGGCATCGGAGTGCACGGTGGCGCCGAAGCGTGTCTCGCCACCGCCGACGTCTATCTCACGCGTCCCGGACTCGGCGCGCTGGTCGAACTCACCGAAGGCTCGCGCCGCACGTTGCGGGTGATTCGCCGCAATATTGCCCTCTCGATCGGCTACAATCTCATCGGAGCCAGTCTCGCCGTGTTCGGCCTCCTGACCCCGCTCATCGCCGCGATCCTCATGCCGACGAGTTCGATCACCGTCGTGCTGGGCTCCTGGTACAGCACCACCTTTGCACGATCCACCACTACGGAGTCGGTGTCATGAGCGTCATCTATCTGGTCTTACCGCTGGCCTTGATCCTCGTGGGCGGCGCGGTCGTGGCATTCGTGTGGAGTGCCAAGAGCGGGCAGTATGACGATCTGGAGACGCCCGCCGTGCGGGTACTCCACGACTGAACACTGGGGCGAACGTGTGAACGGACGGGGAAGCTGACCACTGTGGCGAACGTGTGGGCGGCGGGGGGAGCGGCGCTACGATGCCGCCCGTAGGAATAGCCGAGCTCGCTAGTCCTGTCGTAGCACCGCTTCCGGTGAGAAGTCCCACCTACGCCCCCGTGTTCGACTTCCGGCGGGAGATTAAGCGATTGCCCCCGTGGCCCCTCTGACGATGCGTGGCAACCGTGGCCACATTACCGCAATGAGCAACGCCCAGACGAGTTCCCATCGGGATGGACCGGAGCGCCGCCACAATCCTCGGTTACGCGAGTTGGTGGATGAGATGCTCGCCTCCATTCGCGCGGCCGCGAATGTCGACCTGTGGTCCCCCGAAGAGCGCGACCGCTACGAGGCCGATATGGCCCGGATCATGAAAACCGTGCGGACCCACGCCGTCCGCGGCGAGACGCGCGCGCGCCTCGACTAGCGGGTCGCCACACTGCACGCTGATGAGGATGCCGCGCTCAAGGCGCGGCTCGACGCGATTTGCGCCGATGGATGGAGCATCTGGGAGCGATTCGAGCGCAACGTGCGCGACCGCGACTTCCATTCCTTCGTCGCTGCCGACTACGACGCGGTGCGGACGGCCTTGTGGGCGCACCGCGCCCCCGGCGCGCGCTTTCTCGAATGGGGATCGGCTTCCGGCGTCATCACCATCATGGCCGACATGATGGGCTTCGATGCCTACGGCATCGAGCTCGATGCCTCGCTGGTGACAACGGCGCGTGCCCTGGCCGGGCGCTTCGACTCACAGGCCAAGTTCGTGACCGGTAGCTTTCTTCCCACCGGCTACAAGCGACTTGGCGGCGACGACGCATCCGACACTATCGGCGACGGGCCATCGGGGTACCTCCAGCTCGGCCTCGCCCTCGACGACTTCGACGTCGTGTTCGGCTACCCGTGGGATGATGACGCCCCTCTGATGCACGATCTCATGCGACAATACGGACGACGGGACGCCTTGCTGCTGCTCAACGACACCGAACGCGGTGTGCGCGCCTTCCGCAGCGGTCGCGAACTGACCACTCCACGGTGACGGTGCCCGCAGCGACGGCACCCACGCGCCCGACCGGACTGCGACGCGAGCTCGGCGTCATCGCGCTCGCGTCCA